>JBFLWA010000001.1:0-247339 GCA_040758135.1 Bacillota bacterium
CAGCGCCAAGGACACGTTCCATGACAAAGACTCTTTTTGACTCTCTAGAACTCAAGAAAATGTCTCCTTTCATGAGGACATTTTCTCAGTCCGTTTACAGGGTGACAATATCACAGGCCGACAACACAAAGAAAAGTTGATCGTTGACCGGCCATGGGCCAGTTGGTATAATCAGAGCAGTTTACAACGAAGGGAGGTCAAAGCCGTGCTAATGGGTAACTATGTGTTCTTCAACCCTGAACTGTTCAGCCTGAGCGGGATTAGTCTACCCTTTTTGACGGCAGAGACCTCGGGCTGAGCCTCATGGTGAATAGGCAGAATACCATGGCGCCGCGGTTTCCGCGGCGCCTTTAGTCTTTACCTGGAGGTATCAGCCATGAAGCGAAACATTCCTCTATTCTACTTCTACAGTCTGCTGCGCTCCATCGAAGTGACCGAGGCGGTCTGGATCCTCTTCCTTCTCAACAAGGGCATAAGTCTTACCCAGATTGGCCTGTTTGAGTTGTGCTACCACATGGCCCATGTGTTGGGCGAGGTGCCCACCGGCATCGTGGCCGACCGCTACGGGCGACGGCTCAGCCTGTTCATCGGGAGCGCCGTCTCCTGCCTTTCGGCCATCCTGATCATTGTCGGCCAGGGCCCCTGGATGCTGGGCTTGGCCATGACCCTGAGCGGCCTCTCCTGGACCTTCATCTCCGGGGCCGACCAGGCGTTCCTCTACGATACCTGCCTCGAACTGAAGGCCCAGGAGCGCTACATGGCCATCCAGGCCAATGCCAGTAGTCTCGGTCTCATGGGCATGGCCCTGGGGCTGTTCGCTGGCGGCTGGCTGGCTAACATCGGTTTCACTCTGCCCTATCTGGTCAAGGTGGGTATGACCATCCTGGGTGGCGTTGGGGCACTCCTCCTGCGCGAACCGCCGCGGAAGTCGCCGGGCGACGAGACTCCCAGCGTCTGGCAGCTGGCCAAGGCCGGAGTGGCCTGCTTCAGGAACGATCTGGCCCGGAGACCGATCCTGTTCCATGTAGCATTCTTCACGGTGAGTTCTCTGATGAGCCTCTATGCGCAGCCGTTCCTCAACGAGCTGGGGGGCTCGCCGGGGATCATCGGTACCACCTTAGCTATTGGCTGTCTGGTCAGCGCGGCGGCGACCCGGCTGGCGCCGGGATTGGTTCGACGGTGGGGCGCGACGGCAGTCTTGGTGGGAGCGCCTATCCTCCTAGGGCTGATGGGAGTGGGGCTGAGCCTGGCGGGACTGGCCGTGGCTGTGGTCTTTGTAGTTCTTATGTACATTCCCGACCTGGTTGTTCCCATTCTTTCGGACCAACTCAATGCGGCGGTGGCCTCATCGGTGCGGGCGACCGTGATCTCCCTGCAGAGCTCCCTGTTCAGTCTGCTGATGTCCATCGGGTTTCTCGCCTCCGGGCAGCTCAGCCAGGTGACCAGCCTGGGCACCCTCTATGCTGTGCTGGGCATCATCACCCTGCTGGCCGGCCCGCCGGCCGCCGTCTGGCTGATGCGGAGCCGGAAGAACGCGGAGGCCCAGATTTTAGCCCAGATTGGGGCGGAAGGAGAGTAGGCAGGAGGCGGGGCAACCCGCCTCCTGCTTCATATACTAGTCACTCACATATAGATCGTCCCGCCAGAGCCGCTCGATGATCTCCACCACCCGGAATGGGGATCACCACCGTGTCGATGGTTTCCAGAGCCCGCTCGAACTGGGTGCAGTTGATCAGGGCTACATACATAGCAGGTTCCCTCCTAGATCCTAATGCCCTTAGCCGCCGGCCGCGGTGAGGTCGCTCGCCCGCCGCTGCCCGGCATATTTGCGGGAGATGTGCTCGCCCCAGCCGTAGGTATCGTAGCCCAGCTCGTCTTCGCCGCCCTCGGGCTTGGGGATCTTGGCATTGAGGTGGCTATAACCCTCCCGGATGAGGCCGGCATCCATCACCGAGAGGGCGTCCTCCGCATCAGCCTCGGTCAGGTCGTGATACTCGTCCTGGAACAGGACATACCGGGTGGGGATGCGGGGACGTGGCGCCGGCCGCTCGGCGGGGTAGCCCATGACCATACCCACCACCGGGAAGACGCGGTCGGGGAGGTTAAAGATCTCGGAGAGCTCGGCCGAGAAATGGGGGGCGGCGCCCAGGAAGACGGTGCCAGCCCCTGCTCCTCAGAGGCCAGGATGAAGTTCTCGGCCGCGTAGGCTACATCCTTGGTCTGCCCTATTCCGTGACCCATATTCCGCCAGACGACGGGGTTAGCCGCCCAGCGCGGCCGCTCGGCACCGTTCGGCACAGGCGGGCAGAGGCACCCGCGAGACATAACGAGCTGCCTATTTCCCGGGGAATAGCCGACGCGCCGCGTGCCAAGGAGTTGATTCCGGCGGCGTCGCAGTCTTATGTTACCTTCCCTGCGGCAGAATTCGACGGTGCAAACCGGGGTAAGCTAGGGAGCGGCAGGTGATGGAATGGACGCGCACTTTGACTGTATTGTGGTGGGAGCCGGTCCGGCCGGAGCCGCGGCAGCCCTTACCGCGGCCAAGGACGGGGTCAACGTGGCTCTTTTAGAGCGGGGTCAGTTCCCGGGGGCTAAGAATATGTTCGGTGGCGCTATCTACAGTGAACCCACCCGGGAGATCATCCCCGCTTTCTGGGAGGAAGCCCCGTTGGAGCGGCCGCTGGTCAATGCCACCGTCTGGTTCCTCGAGGAAGACTCAGCCGTTATGGCTGGTTTCTGCGGGCTGGAGTTTGGGCAGGCGCCCTATAACCGCTTTACCGTGCTCCGCTCCAAGTTCGACCGCTGGCTGGCCGGGAAGGCGGTGGAGGCCGGGGCACAGCTATTCACCTCTGCACTGGTGACTGAACTGGTGTACCAGCGGAGGGGCCTCCACCGGGCGGTGGTGGGGGTCAAGACGGCCGAAGGCGAGCAGTTGGGAGCCAAGGTGGTGATCCTGGCCGAGGGGATGCTGGCTCCCCTGACTGAGCAGGCCGGGCTGCGCCAGCCGATCCCGGCTTACGCGCTGGCCCACTATGTCCAGGAAGTGCTAGCCCTGGATAGTGAGAAAATCGAAGACCGGTTCAACCTGCCGCCGCGGATGGGCGCAGCCTACGGCTTCGTCGGGTCGCCCATGGGTGGCGTGGTGGGCAAGGCGGGGATCTGGACCAATAAGGACAGTGTATCGATTACCGTCGGTGGCTACCTAGACCAAATGGCCGATAAGCGCATCGGGCCCCGGACCATGCTGGCCCGCTTTAAGCAACATCCACTGGTCAAGAAACTGCTGGCCGGCGCCCAAGTCCTGGAGTACAAGGCGCACATGATCCCCAAAGGGGGTTACCGCTTCATGCCCAAGCTCTACGCTGACGGGGTGCTGGTGGCGGGGGATGCCGCGGTGACCATCAGCGGGCAGCGCGGCACCGACCTGGCCATGCTCTCCGGCCAGGCGGCCGGGGATGTGGCGGCCCTGGCCCGGGCCAAAGAAGACTACTCGGCCAAGACACTGGCCATTTACGAACACCGGCTCAGCAATACCTTCTTCATGAAGGATATCAAGCAGCAGCGACAGAGACTGGAGTATTACCGCAAAAACCCGGCTCCGGACTACCTGGTCAGCGACCTCCTCAACAAACTAGCCTACGAGTTTTTCAAAGTGGACATGACCACCCACCAGGAGAAACTGGCCAAGCTTAAGGCCATCTTCTGGCAGGAGCAGTTGCCCTGGACCAGCATTAGCGACCTGTATGCCGGGATGCAAGACTGGAAGGTGTTCTAGATGAGCGAGACCAGACAGCTGGAGGAGTATGCGGTGTTGGTGGTGGCGCCCGAGAAGCCTCACATGTACCTGAAGCGAAAGGGAGCTTGCCGCGAGTGCCCCGGCCACCCCTGTGCATTGGTCTGCCCGACGGAGGTCTTCGCGATGGCCGAGGAGACCATGACCATTGAGTACGAGAAGTGCATTGAGTGCGGTGCGTGCTTTTATGTTTGCCCCAAGGGTAATATCCAGTGGGAGTACCCTCCCGGGGGAGAGGGCGTGACTTACCGGTACTGAGGGGGCAGGTGCGCCTCGCCTACCTGGCCCAGCACCACCGGGAGCTAGCCGAGGAACTGGCCGACTCCTACCAGCGGCTGGTGCTCGACGGCCCGCGACTCTGGTCTGACCAGCTATCGGCCTGCCTGATCCACATCTTTGAGGAGGGCCAGTGGCTTCACCGTTATGCAGAGCGGCTCTGACCGGGCGCAAATCGCCTCAGGCTTGACTTTTGCGCTTCTCTATCCTATAAAAGAAAGGTGAGAGAACCATAGGAGAGGAGGTCTCAACCATGCCGACCTATGAATACCGGTGCCCCAAGTGCGGAGTCTTCGAGCGGCACCAGCGATTCTCGGACCCCAATCTTGAGACCTGCCCCACCTGCTTGGCGCCGGTCACCAAACTGATCAGCAAGAATGTGGGGATTGTCTTCAAGGGCAGCGGGTTCTACATCACCGACAGCCGCAAGAGCTCGGGCGAAGATAGTGGCGGCAGCCAGTCCAAACCCGAAGCAGCGGCTTCGGGCGAATAGGCAGACCAAACGGCCGGGAGGTTCCCGGCCGTTTCGGATTACCGGTCGGGGCTCACCCCTGGAAGAGTTTCTCCCACATGGCAAGATAGCTCTCCTTGGTGTAGATGGGCTTAAAGGCTCGCTTGATCTCCAGCGCCCGGCGGGCCTCGTCGGCCAGCAGGTCGATGGCGGTCAGGGCCAGCGCTTTGGCTGAGGTAACATAGGCCAGCTGGGGATCGGTTACCTCGAACTCCTTCGAGTGCCCCTTGCCGACCGCCCCGCCCACGTAGGGATGGATGGAGGGGAGCAGGTGGTTAATATCTCCCATATCGCTGGAGCCCGTGGTGTGGCTGGGCGGCAGGATCGACTCGGCCGGGACCAGTGCAGACAGGTTCTCCCGGAAGAGCTCGTTCATGGCCGGATCATTGAGGCGCGGCAGATAGCCCGGCAGCTCCGTGATCTCCACCTCAGCCCCCACTGCCATGGCCCCGGCCCGCAAGGCCCGGTTTACCTTCTGGCTGGCATCGAGAATGGCCTCCATAGTCTTGCCCCGCACATAGGTCTCTAGGCGCACATCGGCCGGGATGATGTTGACTAGGTCGCCGCCCCGGGTGATGATGGGATGGACGCGGACGGTATCTTCATCCCGGAAGGTCTCGCGCTGGGCGTGGATGGCCTGGATCCCCAGCATCGCCGCGTTCAGGGCGTTGACCCCCAGGTGGGGGGCGCCGCCGGCGTGGGCTTCCTTACCGATATAGCGGATCAGCTTACCGATGAAACCATTGCTGGTCCCCCCGAGCATGCAGGTATACTGCTGGGGTAGGGCCGCCAGGTGGATCTGCATGGCCAGGTCTATGTCATCGAAGTGACCCCGGGCGATGAGCTCTTGCTTGCCGCCGAAAAACCGGATCTTGCCTTCATCCCGCAGCTTCTGGCGGTACTCGAGCTCCACGAACTCCTCGGCCGGCACCGCGAACAGGACTACCTGGCCGCCCAGCTGCTCCCAGACTCCCGACTCCAATAGCCCCATCCCGGCGCCCAGCATTGCCGCTATCTGTCCATTGTGGCCGCAAGAGTGGCTGGCTCCCGTCTCCGGGTCGGCGTGGGGGTGCTCGGGACAGACTACTGCATCCAATTCGCCCAGGATGGCTAGGCTCACCTGTGGGTTCTCGGGGACGATGTCGGCCCTGACCCCGGTGATGGCCAGCCCGGTCTCCGGCTCGAGCCCCATCTCCCGCAGCACTTCGGCCACCCGCTGGGCGCTGCGGGTTTCCTTGTACCCGAGCTCGGGGTGGGTGAAGATGTCGTGCCCGATCTCCACGATCCGCTCAGCCTGCCGGTCGATGGCCTCCAGTACCCGTTGTTTCATCTCGGCAACTGTCATTAGCGCACCCATCCTTTCGTGTCCAGTATGGTCCCAGGCCAGCCGGTGGCTTGCCGCCCCGGGCCGACTCTATGGTAGAATAAGCTAGACTGAAGGGGGAGTATTCCATGAACACCGACCGGCCCGAGCACCACTGGTCGCGCCTGGCTGCCGCCTGGCCCGGGCACCTGCCCCGCCGCACCATCCGCCTAGAGCATACTGCGGCCGGCACTTACGATTACATGGAGCGACGCCTCGCTGAATGCTGGGGCGAAGCGGTCTATGCCGTACTCTCACCGTCAGCCGGTGGTTCAGGTCGACAGGTCATCGTCACCCGGGTTCGGGACTACCCGACCGGAGTCTACCGCGTCCCGTCAGGCGGGATCGACCACGGCGAGCGGCCCGAGGAAGCCGCCCGGCGGGAGGCCACAGAGGAACTGGGGCTAGTCGCCCGGGTGGCTGCTTTCATCGGCCTCATCGATTTCCATCATATATTCGCCGGGCGCGAGCTGGTTTTCCCGTCTTTCGCCTTCCTCTTAACCAGTTCTGGGGGAGATTTTGCCCAGCGCACGCACGATGAAATCGCCGATTTCCATCCGGCTGACGCCGGGGAGCTATGGCAATATGTTGACCGGCTGAGATCCATTGGTGGCACCATGCAGGCCTGGGGAGCCTTCCGCTCCGCTAGCACCGCTTTGGTCGCAGACTTCCTGGAGAAGTCCTCTTCTGGTGTGGGCTAGATCACACCCTGGCGTGAGCCAGGTCGTCGTGAAGCGGCGCCGGAGGGTGCCACAACACGGCTAAGCAGTACGATCAGGCCATCACGGCCGGCTCCCGGCTGGAGGCAGCATCACGCCTCACGAAGAAGGCCCAGAACAGGGCAGCCGAGACGGAGTAAGTGGTAAAAGCGATGATGAAGATCCAGGGGTAGCCGTAGCGGGTGATCACCATCCCCGCCGAGTACATGGCCAGGGCCCGGACACCGGCGTTGAAGGTCTGCAAGACGCCGTTGGCCGTGGCCCTGGCGTTTCGGTCCAGGTTATCCAGCATGAAGTGGTTGGTCAGCGGTCCCGACATCTGCTGGGTGGCATTGCGCAGCGAGTAGATGAGGGCCACAACTAACAGGTTTGGCGCAAAAGCCAGAAAGATGAGGAGCGGCAGGGCGATGAGCCGGGTGAGCAGCACTGACCGGGTGATGCCGAAGCGCTCGCCCAAAACCGGGGCGATGGCGATGCCAATAATCACCGCCGCCTGGGCCAGCGAGGTGATGACACCGGCCTCTTCGGGCGAGGCATTGTAGCGGGCGATGAAGTAGGTCTGCATGAAGGGCATGAAATGGCCCGCTCCCAGGGCCAGGAAACTGTCGGAAAGGACATACTTGCCCAGGAAGACCATATCCCGACGGGGCAGGTTGAACAGGCCGCGCAGGCTGAGGCGGAGCGGGCTCCGGTGGTAGCGCCGCTTATGCTCGGAGCTCCCGTTGGCCCGGGCGGGGCTGGTCTCGCCGATCTGGAACAAGTTGTAGATGCCGTAGAGGGCCACCACCAGCGCGAAGCTGAAGGCGGCACGGTAAACCCCCACCTTATCCAGCTGGGGGGCAAAGAGCAGGATGACCCGGGGCAGGAATCCGGCCAGGATGTTACCGGCGATGCCAGCCACCCGCAGGAACATGCCCTGCAGGCTGAAGGCGTGGATTCGCTCTTCATCAGTGGTGTTCTCGAAGATAAAAGGGTTGCTGGCGGCCGAGTACAGGGCCACGAAGAGACCATCGATGATGAACGAGGCATAAAGCGCGGGGATGAAGACCAGGAAGCCGCGGGCGAAATAGGCCGCCTTAGAGATGCTGATCCCAATGATCAGGCTCCGCTTGCGCCCAATGCGGTCGGAGACCAGCCCGGCCAAGGTGGCGAAGATGGCAGTACACAGGGTGCCGGCGGCCAGGAGCGACCCTAGGGTATCTTCCCGGTGCCCCAGAGCCAGCAGGTAGCGGGGGAAGTAGAGGGCATAGACCGCCACCGCAATCTGGTATGATACGTCAAAGATCAAGAAGCGACGGACATTGCTGTTAAACAGCCGCCACCGCTCCGCATAGGTTCGGAAGATAGACAAAGGATTCGCCTCCCCAGGGACATTTTAGCACAGACCCTCAGCAGTTAGAAGAGGTTAGGGTTTGAGAATATAAGGGAATAGAAGTATGGGCGCGCATAAGAAGAGGCCCCCGTCGCCGGGTCGGGGGCCTTTCGCCCAAGTTGGGCTTATCGGGGCATCCTAGAGTGGCAGGGCTTTTCGCTGAGACAGCGAATCTCCTAGCAATATCTCCCCGCGGGAGGGATAAGATGCCCAGAAGCTTTGTGGAGCGGCTCAGAGCCGCAGTAGAGGAGAAGGATTCCCGGGTAGTGGTGGGACTGGACCCGGTGATCGAGCGTATCCCCCTCGAACTCGGCGGGGGCAGTGTGGATGACCCGGAGGAAGCGGCTGCGGCCATTGTCGACTTCAACCAGACCATCATGGAAGGTGTCGCCGATTACGCGGTGGCGGTCAAGCCCCAACTGGCCTACTACGAGGTCTTCGGGCATTGGGGAATCTGGGCCTATCAGCAGACGGCCGACCTGGCCCGCCAGATGGGCCTTCTGGTCATCGCCGATGCCAAGCGCAATGACATCGGCTCCACCGCCGAGGCCTACGCCCGGAGCTTTTTGGTGCCCGGATCGCCCATGGAGGCCGATGCACTAACCGTCAACGCGTACCTCGGCAGTGACGGGCTGAAGCCCTTCATCCAGCGCTGCGAGAAGCACGGCAAGGGGATCTTCGCCCTGGTCAAGACCTCCAACCCTTCATCCGGCGAACTGCAGGATATCGCCACCGCGGGTGGCCAGACCGTGTCGCAGCGAATGGCGGAATTGCTGAATGCGCTGAACCCGTCCGGCGAGGCGTATGGCCCGGTGGGCGCGGTGGTCGGTGCTACCTACCCGGAGGATCTGGCGCGGTTCAGGCAGATCCTGAGCCGGTCGGTGTTCCTGGTCCCCGGCTATGGGGCACAGGGCGGGACTGCGGCGAATCTGGCAGGAGCTTTCGATGGCGATGGGTTCGGAGCGGTCATCAACTCATCCCGGGGCATTATCTACGCCTATGAGAGACAGCATTCAGTGGAGAGCGCGGCCTGGGATGAAGTGCGCGAGGCAGCGCGGGAAGCGGCCCGAGTCATGCGCGAGGAGGTCAACACGGTGGTCGGCCGCCGCTAGCGGCCCATTTTCTTGCCAGTACGCTCGACCAGCCCGGCCCGGCGGATGTAGGTTTGCACCTCTACCTCGATCTCGGCTTCGGGGAATACCTCGTTCCAATTATGGCTGCGGTAGAAGACGGGCTGGTGCCGCCGGACCATCTCGCCGACATCGAGGGCATCAACCTTCAGTCCCTTCTGGAGCGTGTGGAGCGTCGCGAGGCAGTCCTGGCGAATGCTCTCGCTTATCTTCTTTTTCAGCTCATCGTAGAACTCTTGGGTTATCTCCCGGCTCTCATTGAGTACGGTCTCGCGCAGAATACCCTCGTCAATGACGCTGATAGTGGCCCTAATCCGGCCATCGCGCTCCCTCACCCGCACCAGACTCCGGCAGTAGGTTGTCTGGTAGACGACGTACCCTCCCGATAGCTGGATCTTTACTATCCCCCCTTCCGACCTTCCGGTGAGCTTCATGAACCCGCGGGCGAGATCCCCCTCCAGAACACCGGCCAAGCGCCCCTCCCTGAAGATGCCAATCCCCCCGATATCCAGTGCGTCCAGCAGCTCTTGGGTGCCTTCACCGCCTTGGGCGCTGGTATCAGCCGTCTTGCCCCGGTGGGGCTTCAAATACGGCAGATAGATGTTCTGGGCCGGGTAGTTGTGAACCCGCCGCAAAGCTTCGAGAAGGCGGATTGTTGGGGCTTTTGAGCCCAGTGGAGCGGTCATAAGGAGCTGGGTTAGGTAATCGGTAGAGGTCGTTGTGATCTTAGGTGCTAGGTACACAAGGTTAGCCGCCCTGCCAGCGGCCAGAGCCATAAAGGGCGTTATCCGGAAATCCTTGGCCCTCAAAAAGAGCTCAAAGAGGGGGGCGATATCACTCCGGGCGAAGCCTTCTCCGATCAACAGCACCTGCACGGATGACCAAAAGAGGCGCTTCCCGACAAAGGACTGCAGATGGTCCAGGGCTTCGGTTAGAGTCCGGCCGCGCCCCTGCACTATCCAGGCCGGTATGTCACCGCCGGTTTCACCGGCGGGCATACCTTTGGTTATGGCCAGCTGTATCGTGAGCAGGTAGTCCTGACCCTCCAAATCAACTCCCACCATTAGGATGAAGGCGAGGTTCTCTATCTCAATTCGGCTCCAGCAACCGCTGGCTGAGATAGCCAGGCAAGCTACCAATATGGCTGCTACGGCTCGGGCGGTCATCGGCGTTCCCCCCCGCAGTCTCCGGAGACGGGCCACCACTAGCAGCAGCAGAGGCAGGCCAGCCGCGTAGAAAAGTGCAAAGCGCCCGAATAGTGCCTGCAGCTCCCTGGCTTGGGCCAGACTCTCCGGGAGAAGGGCTGCCACATAGGTCAGCGTGGCCAGCAGGAGTGGGAGCCACCAGGCCCGCCTGATCCCGAATATCTGCCGGATCCCCAGCAGAGCTGCATAGAAAGCCAGTGAGACCTTGGTGAAGACGGCGGCAACCCAAATGACCACA
This sequence comes from Bacillota bacterium, assembly GCA_040758135.1. Classification (GTDB taxonomy): domain Bacteria; phylum Bacillota; class Sulfobacillia; order JBFLWA01; family JBFLWA01; genus JBFLWA01. The sequence continues at coordinate 10,608 of JBFLWA010000001.1, forward strand.
CTAAGGGCGTCAAAGCGTTCGAAAAATGAGGAGAGAGAGATATTGCTGATGAGGGAGTAGATGGGAAAAGAAAGAGCTTGGGATACCTGGGCCCCGAAGAAGGCGACCTCGGCAAAGGCGATGAGCCCGAAGACGGCGGCCGAGACCGCGGCGGCCATCAGAGGCCACCACCCCAGCCGGGGCTTGTCCCGGAGGCTGGGGTAAAGAACCAGGATGACCAGAGTTTCCATGATGACCGATGCCGCCATCAGCCCCCCCTTGAGGATCCCTCTGAGGCCGCTTCCGTAGATGGGCAGTAGCTGTCCAAGGTTCATCTGGGGGACGGCCAGGAAGACAATGACTACTATGGAAACCAGAAATACCGGCATAGCGACCTCGGTGTAGCGAGCGAGGGATTCGATCCCCAGGTAAACAGCCACCAGGGTCAGGACTACCAAGATGAGGATCAGGGCACTGATGGGTGTCTCCCAAAGGACGGCGGAGATCAGGAAATCGCCGGTGACACGGAAGACAACGATAACGATGTAGAGGAAGTAGCCGACCATGGACAGGCCGGCCAGAGTCCCGCCTACCTTCCCCAGAATGCGCGGCGAGTACTGGTAAATGGTTTCATCCGGGAACAGCCTGGCCAGGATGACATATGACGCAACCAGCGGTGTGGCGATAAGCGCGGCGGCAATAGCCCCGAGCCAGCCGGCCTGACCGCCGGTGTCAATGAGGAAGCTGGTCAGCCCCTGGAAGATGGTGGCGCTGCCGATAGCTATCAGGAGGAGAACAGCCTGGTACGAGGAGATCCGTCCGGGGGCTTCGTTCACTGGTTGCGGCCTCCCTTCCGGCCCGGCGCGGGGCGGGGAGCGAGACGGTCGGGATCTCTGGGGGCGAAGAAACGGGGGCGCCAACGCATGCGCCAGAGGGGAGCCCGGACAATGGTATCATTGAGTGTGGCCAGGGAGAAAGGCGACACCGGCGACATGTAAGGCACCCCGAAAGACTTGAGGGTCACCAGGTGCAGATAGATCAAGATCAGGCCGGCCAGCACTCCGTAGAAACCGAAGGTGGCGGCCAGGAGGAGCAGCGGGAAACGCAGCAGGCGCAGGGAGGTAGCCATATTGACGGCCGGGATGGAGAATGACCCAATGGCGGTCAGCGCGACAATGATGACTGTCAGAGGGCTTACGATCCTGGCTGATACAGCTGCCTGGCCTATAATAATGCCCCCGACGATTCCGATAGTCTGGCCAATAGCAGTGGGTAGGCGTACCCCGGCCTCACGCAGCAGCTCGAAGGTGACCTCCATGATCAAGGCCTCGACCACCGCCGGAAAGGGCACGCCTGAACGCGCCGTGGCCATGGCCAGTGACAGCCTGACCGGGATCATCTCGTGGTGAAAGTTGAGCAGTGAGACATAGATAGATGGCAGAAGGGACGAGTTGAAGATGCTGATGGTCCGGAACAGCCGGATAGCTGTGACGACGATCCAGGAATCGTAATAATCATCGGGGGCCGGGAGGAAAGTGGGCAGAGTGGCCGGAGCCAACAGAGCAAAGGGGCTACCGTCGGCGAGGATGGCTACCCTCCCCTCCAGCAGGGCGGAGGCAACCCGGTCAGGGCGCTCGGTATATTGAACCTGAGGAAAGGGCGACCACGGGTTGTCCTGAAGGTATTGCTCAATGTAGCCCGAATCCAGGATGGCCGAGATCTCAATCTTATTGAGGCGCCGGAATACCTCCTTCACCAGGCTTTCATTGGTTATCTCCGCGTGGTAGAGCACGGCAATATCGGTCTGGCTGCGCTCGCCCAGTTTCAGCAGTTTGACGGAGAGGTTAGGATCCTTCAGCTTCCGGCGGATCAGGGTGATGTTGGTCTTCAGGAGCTCGTTGAACCCCTCACGGGGTCCCCGGATCACCTGCTCAGTAGAGGGCTCACTGATCGTCCGGTGCTCCCAGTTTCTCAGGCCCGCGTTGAGGGCAACGGTCATGCCGTCTACAAAGAGGGCCGGATCGCCATTGAGCAGGCCGTCGATGGCCGCCTGGTAGGTATCGCTCTCTTTGATCTCCTGGATATTGACGAGCTCTTCCTGGACAATCCGCGAGAGCTCCTCGGCGGAGATGAGGCTCTTCCCGCTGAGGCTCGAGCAAAGGTGCATCAGGGGGCGGATGACATCCCGCTGCACCAGATCCTTATCTACCATGCCATCTACATAGACCAGGGTGGCTACCAGCTGGCCGTTGCCGCACAGCCGGAACTCGCGGAAGATGATATCATCACTGGCCCCCAGCACATCCTTGAGGCCGGCCACATCCTTCTCCAGGTCGCCGCTGACCTTCTCATCGCCGGTCAGCTTGGCGCGCGGCCCATCCTGGCCGGGGGGGGAGATCCTCCTGCCCGCCCTGCTCCTTTTCATCCCCCTTTTCCTCTGGGGGCTCCTGACCGATCTGGTCGAGGGGGATTGGCTTCTTCCGCTTCCGCTCCGGCACTCAGGATCGATCCCTTCTGCATCGCATGGTCCGGCAAGTTGCAAGTGTTGGCCTGATTTAGTATTGCCTGGGGAAAGGGCAAATATCGAGAGGTGGGAATAACGCGGGAGCGACGGGCGGCTTCTCTGCCTTACTCTGGCCCGTAGGTCTGGCCACGGCGGAAGGCATCCATCCAGGCCGCGTGCATTTCCTCCTCCAGGCAGTTGCTGATCAACGTATTGCGCAGTTGAGGGTCATCGACCCGGGCGATCAGTCGCCGGTAGTCGGTGGCCGCCTTGGTTTCGATGGCCACATTCAGCCGCAGCATCGTCCTGGCTCCGCTGGCCCGGAAGGCGCGTCCGGCCAGAGTGCCCAGCCCTTCGGTGAGGTAGGCGACAGGTCCCACCCGCCCGCCCCGTGCTTCAAGGGCAGTGGTCAGATTGTCCACATGGCCCTGCTCGACTACGGCGAAATGATGAAACGCCTCGGCCAGGTGACGGTTGAGGCAGCGCGCCGATTGGCTGAGGTAGATTTCGACCTGACGCCGCTCAAGGAAGATGAAGTAGTTCAGCACGCGGAACAGCTGTTTTTGGGTCACTAGCCGGTTCTCCAGATCCATCCCACCCCAGATAGTCTTAAGGCTAGTCTTCCCGCGTTCACTTAGGAAAAGCCTCGTTAATTTGGGGTAAGCTAGCACAAAGTGAACCGGGAGGAATGCCATGCACCCCACGCTTCAGAATACCAGTTCGGCAATATCCATTAACCAGCCGACCAGAGCGCCGAGCCGATGGTCGGTTCTGGCCCGCTGTATCCGCGCCCCATTTCTGGTTGCCTCACTATTGCCGACCTTCTTGGGTGCAGCGGTTGCGGTGGGAGAAGGCCACTCCCTGCACCCGCTGCTCCTACTCTGGTCCCTGCTGGGAGTGGGGCTCCTGCACGCCGGCGGCAACGCGGCCAATGAATACTACGACTGGCGCTCCGGGGCGGACCGGCCGCGGCCCGTCCGCCGTTTCTCCGGGGGCAGCCAGGTGGTTAACGATGGACAGGTTAGCCCCGAAGGGCTGCGCCGGGTCTACCGGACCTGTTTCCTTGTGGCCCTGTTACTGGGGTTCTACGTGACCGCCCTGGTCGGGCCCTGGGTTTTGATCCTGGGCCTCATCGGGTTGGCCCTGGGCTACTGGTATACCGCGCCGCCGGCCGCCCTCTGCTACCGGGGGTTGGGCGAAGTGACGGTGGGCGCCGCCTTCGGCCCCCTGTTGGTGCTGGGCGCCTACTATGTGCAGGCCGGCTGCCTGGATTGGCTGCCCCTGGCGGTATCGGCGCCGGTAGCCTGTCTGATTACAGCTGTCCTCTACATCAACCAGTTTCCTGACCGGTGGGAGGACGCGGCGGCTGGCAAGGCGAACCTAGTGGTTAGGTCGCAGGGAGAGTCTATCGCCCCCTACCTCTGGCTGACTGGCCTGGCGGCCGCGGGTACCACGGCTCTGCTGGCCTGGCGCTCCCCCTGCCTGGCAGTATCGGCCCTGCCCCTGGTGGGGCTGACTGTCCTGGCCGGGCGCGGCGCCAGAGCGCTCTACCGCACCCCCGAGAGGCTGGAGCCGGTCCAGGGGGTGACCCTGGTCCTCCATACCCTGACTAACCTGGGGCTGATCGCGGCCTTTCTGCTCGTTTAGCCCTGTAGAGGAGGCGAAAGAGGCGTGAGATTGCTGGCCATCACCGGTAGCCCGGTGCGCAACGGGAACCTGGAGACCCTGACCAGGCTGGCTCTGGAGGCTCTGGAGGGCGAGGCGGTGGCGCGCCTCTCGCCCGATGAGGAGATCAGCTCAATCCATTACCGCCTCTACGATCTGGAGATCCGGCCCTGTGTCGCCTGCGCGCGCTGCTCCGGCAGCTACCGCTGTACCATCCGGGACGATGTCGACCGGCTCATTGCTGAAATCAAAGAGGCTGACCTGACCATCCTGGGCACGCCGGTCTACTGGTTCTCGGTGAGTGGCATGCTCAAGCATTTCCTGGACCGGACCAATTCTCAGTGGTACGGCAAGGGGTTGGCCGGCCAGAAGCTGGCCGCCCTGATGACCCAGGGACGGGCCGGGGCTGAGCAAACCGAGGAGCTGCTGCAACTCTACGCCAAGCACCAGGGGATGGAGTGGGTGGGTTCCTACGCGGTGACCACTCGAGACCACATTAACCTAGTCCTGCATAATGAGGAGATCCAGGGGGAGGTGGAGCGGCTAGCGGCCGGGTGGATGGAGCGGGCGTTAGATAGGGGGCAGAATGGCTGACCGGAGACAGTGAACGGGCGGGGGACTCCCCGCCCGGTTTTTGTCGTTCCTGGCAATGCTTTCGGTATTGGTTTATAGGGTCACCGGCAGTGTCCCGGTGGGCCGCACCGCGCCCGCCAGCACCTCGGCCAGGGCTCGCATGGTAGTCGGGCGCCCATCATAGGCCGCCAGGTAGGTGGCCAGCTCCGGGATGACCCGGGCATCGTAGGGGGTGCGGAGGGCAACGCCCAGACCCGGCTTGGCTCGGGCCAGTCCCTTCACCAGCTGCGCCTGCTCGGGGTAGCGTACCGCCTCCCGGGTCAGCCAGACCACCAGGTCAGCGGAGGCCGCCGCCAGCTCGATGGTCTCTCGCGACCGCGGGGCGGGAACCAGCGGTGCCAGCAGACTGGTGATGGTGCTCCCGGGGAGCAGTTCCCGTAGGTGGGCGGCGAGGTCGCCCGGCTTGATGGGGTCTTCCTCCACTCCGGTCAGGTGCCGGCCCCGGAACTCTACGGTCAGAAGGCGTCCTGGCTGCAGTGGAAGACCGGGTTGCCCCCGGCGGATAACGGTAATGCCCCGCCGGGCGGCCTCCAGCGGAAGCTCACTATACCCGGGCGGGATCTCACAAGCCCGGGCGACCCAACGCTTGGCGCGGTACACCCGGGCCAGGGAGGCCTCGATGCGGGCCTCGCTGAGGCGACCCTCCTCCACCGCCTGCACCACTGCCTCGATGGCCGCCAGCTGCCGCTCCCAGGTATGGGAGATCAGCACCAGGTCGGCGCCGGCCTCGATGGCCATCACCGCCGCTTCGCCGGGGCCGTAGTTATCGCTGATCGCCTTCATCTCCATGCAATCGGTGAGAATGAGCCCATCAAACCCCATTCTCTCCCGCAGCAGCCCGGTGAGGACCGCCGGCGAGAGGGTAGCCGGGCGACCGTCGGCGGCCAGCGCCGGGAAGGTGACATGGGCGGTCATCACCCCCATCAGCCCGGCCCCGATGGCCCGCCGGAAGGGCAGCAGTTCCACTGACTCCAGGCGGGAGAGGGGATGATTGATGCGGGGGAGGGCCAGGTGTGAATCAACACTGGTATCCCCATGGCCGGGGAAGTGCTTGCCGACAGCTACTACTCCGCCGCCCTGGAGCCCTCTCAGGTAGGCTACTCCGTGTTGGGCCACGAATTCGGGGACTTGGCCGAAGGAGCGGACACCAATGACTGGGTTCTGCGGGTTGTTGTTGACATCCAGCACCGGGGCCAGGTTGACATTGACCCCGGCTTGCCGCAGTTGGGCAGCAGTATAGGCTCCGCTGCGGTGGGTAAGAACCGGGTTGTTGGCCGCGCCCAGCAGCATGGCCCCAGGTGGGGTGATGAATCCGTTATCTTCGTTGAGCCGGGCTACTAGTCCACCCTCCTGGTCGATGGCGATGAGCAGTGGCAGCTCCGGCCCCAGGCGGTTGGCGTCCTGGAGGTGTTCACTCAAAGCCCGGAGCTGGCCGGGGGAGGTGGCATTGCGGGCGAAGAAGATGACCCCGCCAAGGCCCTGTTGGTGGATGAGGTCCAGCAGCGACAGGTCAGCCTCGGGCCCCGGAAAGCCCAGCATGAACAGTTGGGCGACTCTCTCTCTCGCGGTCAAGGTCGGGCACCTCCTAGCGCTCCAGAGCGGCGGCCACCGCATTGGCCAGCCGGGGACGGAAACTGATAATTCCGGTGTTCTCCCGCCCCAGGTGCACCCGGTTGGTCAGGAGGATGATCCCCAGATCCAGTTGGGGGTCGATCCAGAGGGAGGTCCCGGTGAACCCGGTATGCCCGTACGCCTCCGGCGAGAGCAAATCCCCGCCCGAGGAGAAGGTTGGGCTGATCAGATCCCAGCCCAAGCCGCGGGGCCAGTTAAGGCCGGGAGTCTGGTTGCGGCGCATAGCCGCCAGCGTGGCCGGGGCCAGCAGGCGGAACCCGTCCAGCTGGCCACCGTTCAAGAGGCACCGGGCGTAGCGGGCCAGGTCGGCGGCGGGGGCGAAGAGACCGGCCTGGCCGGCCACTCCCCCCAGAGCCAGTGTATTCTCATCGTGCACTTCCGCCCACTGGTAGATTCCCCGCTCAGGCCGGTATTCGGTGGCGGCAATGCGGAGCTTGAGTTCGGGCCCGGGCAGGTAACCGGTCTCCGTCATGCCCAGGGGTCGGAAGATATTCTCCTGGCAGAAGCGATCCAGCGGATCACCGCTGAGCCGGCTGACTAGCAACCCGAGGAGGATGAAGCCCAGATCGCTGTAGACCACTTTGGTGCCGGGCGGGTTCTCCAGCGGCTGGGCCAGTACGGCGGCCAGGCGCTGGTCGGGGCTGGCCGCGGCGCGGGTCAGGTCGATCCAGGCCGGCAGACCCGAGGAGTGGGCCAGGAGATGGCGGACAGTGACCCCTTCCCGGCCATCGCCCTCAAACTCCGGGAGGTAGACGGAGACCGGGTCGTCGAGGCGCAGGGCTCCCCGTTCCACCAGGGTCAGGATGGCTGGAGTGGTGGCCACCACCTTGGTCAATGAGGCCAGGTCGTAGATGGTATCGGTCCTGGCCGGCCGGGGCTGGGGCTGTCGGGCAGCCAGACCCACGGCCCGGTAGTAGGCGATACCTGCCCGGCGGCAAACTAAGGCCACGGCCCCGGGGAAGACGCCCTGGTCGACACCTGACTGCAGCAGGGTGGTGACCCGCTCCAGCCGCTTGGGGCAAAAGCCCAGGACTCGGGGTTCTAAGACCATGCTCCACGCTCCTCTCGTTTAGCGGTAGAGGAAGTACTTCTCCCGGCAGGCCATGAATCCGGCGCGCTCGGTTTCCCACCGGGCTTCGACCTGCTCAACCAGGTGTTCCAGGGGTTCTGGACTGCCAGCCCAGTCATCAATGGTCTCCCGCACCCAGCGCCCGCCGCTCAGGCGGTCGAAGAAAAACTCCCCGCCGGTATCCCGCCAGGCAAAATCCAGCGGATGCTGGCGACAAATGGCGGCCAACAGAGTCAGCCCCAGGCGGAGGGGGCGAAAAACCCGGGGATCGACGGGGTGCACCTCTAGGCCCTGACAATCGTGAAAGCCATGCTTGTTGCCGGAAGGGGTAAACTCGATGGGCCGCAGGGCGGTCCCCGGCAGGTCAACCCGGCTCACCTGGTCCAGAACTGCTTCAGGGTCCAGCCAGGGGGCGCCGATCCAGCGGAACGGGAGAGCCGTCCCCCGCCCCTCCGATAGATTGGTACCCTCAAAGAGGCAGGTTCCGGGGTAGCAGAGGGCCATCTCGAAAGAGTTGCTATTTGGGGTGGGAGGTACCCAGGGTAGCCCCGTATCGGGCCAGAAGTAGCTTCGCTGCCAGCCGTCCATGGTTATCACCGTCAGATCCAGGTCCAGGCCGGCCCAGTCGCGGAAGAGGTGGGCCAGCTCGCCCATGGTCAGGCCATGGCGGGACGGGATGGGCTGGATCCCAACGAAAGAACGGAGGCCCGGCTCGATGCCGCCCCCTTCTACCGCTATCCCGCCCAGCGGGTTGGGCCGGTCGAGAACGATCGCCGGCAGGCCAGACGCGGCGGCCGCCTCCAGACAGTGGTACATGGTGGAGACGTAAGTGTAGTAGCGGGAGCCAATATCCTGCAGGTCGATGACCAGCCGGTCGAGGCCGGCCAGCATCTCTTCGGTCGGTCGGTAAGTCTCGCCGTAGAGACTGTAGATGGGAATGGACCGGGACTCTAAATCGGAGAAGAAGGCCTGGCCGGCCGAGACTGCGCCCGATAGGCCGTGCTCCGGCGCGAAGAGCGCGCTCACCTGTACTCCCAACCCCTCCAGGTGCTCCAGGGTAGTATGCAGATGCTGATCCACGGCCGGGGCGTGGCTGACCAGCCCGATGCGGCCCGGCAGGTGGTCCCTTTTGACGCGGTCGATACCCAGTATAGCTTGCATTGCCGACTCCCTTCACCCAAACCTAAACCTGACTACAATTTGACATTGGGAGCCAAAACCCTGCGCTTCTAGACAGTTTTCCCGGTTACATGCCGGCGCCTGACACCAGCCTCCAGGGAGACCAGAACGGCCACCACCAGCAATGAACCGGCGACGGTGGCCAGGAAAGGCAGCTGGGGACGGCGGTCGTAGAGCCAGCCCCCCAGGGCCGGGGCAGCCGAGGCGGTGAGCCCGGTGACCAGGTTGTAGATGCCATAGCTCTTACCCAGATGGGTGGCACTGGCATGGTGGGCCACCTGGGAAACCATGAGCGACCGCACCCCCTCCTGGCTGCCGCGCAGGAAAAAGGCCAGGCCGGCCCAGTAGAGGTTGGGCGCTAACAACAATAAGCCGAAGGCCAGGGTCTGCCCGATGAGGCCAAGGACCATCCCCAGGCGGGCTCCGGCCCGGTCGGCCAGCCGGCCCAGCAGAGGGGAGAGGCAGGCGCCGCCCAGGGCCGCGACGGAGCCAAACAGACCCACCCGCTCTAGGGGTACCAGCAGCACCTCCTCTAAGTAGGGAGAGGCGAAATTCATGGCCAGGTTGAGGATGAGGATGATCCCCGCGAACCCCAGGCAGAGGACGATGAGGGGCTGATAGGCTCGCCAGGCGGGCAGCTTGGTGCCGGTGGCCGGGTTTTGCAGCTCTTCCCGGGAGGGGCGCTGGGGGCTGATGAGCGCCATGAAGATGGTGGAGACCAGGTAGAAGACGGCCGCGACAACAAAGACCGCTTTCATCCCCAGGGTTGAGGCGATCCAGCTGCCCACGGTGGGCGAGATCACTGATCCCAGCGGGAAGGCGGAGAAGACCCGGGAGTAGGCGGTGGCCAGGTACTCCTTGGGGGCGGCGTTGGCCACATATGATTGCATGGCCGGGTTGCAGTAGAGCGAGAGGTAGAACAGCGTCCAGCCCGGGATCAACCCGGTCCAGGACGTAGCAAAGGCGAAGGAAAGCGGGACCGGGATGCACATGGCCCACCCTACCACCAGCAGCCAGCGCCGGTCGACGCGGTCAGCCAGATAACCTCCGGGGAGGACCGACAGGGTGGATATCACCATCCCGAATGAGAAGAGGCCACCCAGCTGAAGCGGGGTGGCCCCAGTCTGATGATGTAGTTGGGGAGGACGAAGATGTAGAGTCCCATCCCCAGGCTGAACGAGAAGAGCGACCAATACATGAAGCGCAGGTCCCGGTTGAGTCTGTACATGGCAATACCTCCGAGACCATTCTAACTGGCGCAAGCTGGGCCGTCAATCTACCGGCCCCTGAAGGTGACTGTCAAGAAGTTTTGGGTAAATAACTGGCTTCCGAGTGGTGTTGACAGTTTGTGGTGAATGGTCAGTGCTAGACTGATCTCACGCATGAGCTTTGAGAGACCACCCGAAGCAGCTGTTTCCGCATCTTTCATCGGGGGATGCGCTTGCTTAAAGGTGAAACCACTGGTGATTGCTTATAATAAATGCTCCGTTGGGAGAAGACAGTAGCCGAGATCGCTGCCCAATATGAAGTCCATCCCACCCAGCTACACCGGTGGAAGTCCGAGGCCATAGAGAACCTACCTTCCCTCTTCACCCGCGGCGCAAGCGAACTGGAAAAGATGAGAAAGCAGTATGAAGCCGAGAAGGAGGAACTGACCAGGCAAATCGGCCAGTTGTTCATAGAGGTCAATTGGTTTCGAGCTCCCGGAAGGATATTGCCTGGCCATCACGAAGACTAAACAGGGACGAGCAGTCAGCTCCCTTCTGTGTTAGGTATGGGAAATGAAGATGTTTGCCCCCTCATTGTGGGATAAGAAGAGGGGGTGATATTTATATACCATGTTTAAAAGTATAGATACAAAAAGATTCATTTGAAAGATTCTTCGAAGAAGATATGAATATCGGTAGCAAAGAGTGTTTGCATCCATCCTGCCTGAGAAGGAAAGCAAAAATTGGGGAAGGGGAAGTGTAATGCAATACACATTTGACGATATAGTAAGCAAAAGCGATTCCATGAAAAAGACCATTGAGCTTGCCAAAAAATTAGCCTTAAGTGATTCTACAATTTTAATACAGGGGGAAAGCGGTACGGGCAAGGAGCTTTTTGCCCAATCCATACATAATGCTTCCAGAAGAAAAAATGGGCCGTTTGTACCTGTAAACTTTGCTGCCCTGTCTGCCAATCTTCTTGAAAGTGAGCTTTTCGGATACGAAGACGGCGCATTTACGGGCGCCAAAAAGGGAGGCAAACCGGGACTTTTTGGAGAAGCCCATGGCGGAACAATCTTTCTTGATGAGATAGGGGATGCCCCCCTGGAGTTCCAAGCAAGTCTCTTAAGGGTTCTGCAGGAAAAACAGATAAGACGTGTAGGCGGTATAAAGATGATTCCAGTTGATGTAAGGGTTATTACAGCTACAAATAAAGACCTTAAACTGGAGGTGGAAAAAGGGAACTTCAGGCACGACTTGTTCTTCAGAATAAATGTTCTTCCCTTATACCTTCCTCCATTAAGGGAAAGAAAAGAGGACATTATATTATTACTTGAAACGTATCTAAGAAAGTTCACTAATAATAAAATTACCAGTGCGAATGAGTTTTTTTCTACAGATACCCTTGAATATCTAATATCATATGAATGGGTAGGCAATGTAAGAGAACTTGTAAATGTAGTAGAATATCTGGTGAATATAAATGGCAGCCATCCAATCGGTATAAAGGATTTACCGCCTTGTATAACCAGAGGCTTTAGAAATTCATATGATTCCCTTCTAGCCAAGTTTCAGGATGATAATATAATGTGGATGCTGCAAAAAATTAAAGAGAAGAATAATGCCGGGCGGAGATTGTTATACGATATTGCAAGACAGGAAGGGAGGGAGCTTAGCGAAGCAAAGATAAGGAGTCTAATGAAGGTAATGGAACAGAGAGGTCTTATCATGATAAGGAAGGGAATTAAGGGCAGCACCATTACAAAAAAGGGGATGGAACTGCTGTCCGCCTCCAAATGGGATAAAGGGCAGCGAAGAATGGGATAAAATAAAACCCATTCTTCGTTTTTCTGTGAATTTTCCAGGGAAAAATGTTGGCATAATATTTGCTTTATTCTGTATCAAACGGCCGTTTTACATTCCTGGTTCAGTAGTGCCGCATTTACATCCGATGCGGCATTACTGGATCAAAAAACAACTCTAAAGAGGAGGGCGTGTAACATCGTGAAAAACAAAATACTAGGCATACTACTGGTGGCTGTATTTCTTGTGAGCCAGGCTGCTCCCGGTTTGGGTGCTGAGGCTCCTGGCAAACTAACCCCTTTGGATGGCCCGAGAGTATCTGCCCAGGAGCAGGTACTGGAAAAGGATTTGCCGGCTGCAGAAGCCAAACTGCCTTTTTTAGGTGACAGGGACGGTAACAAGGTCTCCGATGACCTGGACGAGAAGCTTACCAAGGCTTCTCAGGATGAGAAGATACCGGTAATAGTGGTCCTAGAGAAAAATCCGTCCAGCGAAATCCTGGGGGCCCTTGCGGCCAAGATTGGTCCCATCGCAACTAAAGCCCGTTGGGAACATGCTCTAAAGGGTTTTTCCGCATCCCTGACTCTCGCTCAAATCGAGGCCCTGTCAAAGAATCCTAACGTGAAGCGTATAGAACTGGACCGCCAGGTGCATGCTTTTCTGGATAGGGCGTGCCAGTGGACCGGAGTCCTGGCTGCAAGAAATGATTTTGGAGTAGAAGGAGACCGGGACGGCAATCTGACTTCCTATTCAAAAAATGACGTTGTCATAGCCGTTCTGGACACCGGTATTGATGCGAGTCACGTAGACCTCGACGGCGGAAAAGTCATAGGCTGGTATGATGTAATCAACGGGAAGACCTCACCCTACGATGACCAGGGACATGGTACCCATGTGGCCAGCATCGCAGCAGGTACCGGTGAAGGAAATTCGGCCTACCGCGGGGTTGCTCCCGGAGCAGCTCTTGTAGGCATAAAGGTTCTGAATTCTAGCGGAAGCGGGACAACCAGCGGCATTATTTCCGGTATCGACTGGATGATTCAGAACAAGAACACCTACGGCATCCGCATAGGTAATATGAGTCTGGGTTCTTCCGGTTCTTCAGACGGCACAGACAGCCTGTCTCAGGCAGTAAACAATGCCGTCAGCAACGGAATAATCATGGCAGTAGCTGCAGGGAACTCAGGTCCTGCAAAGTACACCATCGGCTCACCGGCCGCAGCTGCTAATGCTATTACTGTCGGTGCTCTCTACGATCCCGGTGAAAAAGGATGGGTGCTTGCCGAGTTCTCCAGCAGAGGACCTACTGCTGATGGGCGAATCAAACCCGACATCACAACTCCGGGCAGAAACATTACTGCTGCTAAAGCAGGCTCAATCAACGGCTACGTTACGTACAGCGGCACGTCCATGGCAACACCTTTCATGGCCGGGGTCATCGCCCTGATGCTGGATGCTAACTACTCCTTGACAGATTCTCAAGTAAAGGACATGTTGTACTCCAGCACAAACGTTAAGGACTTCGGACCTTCTGGAAAAGATATCGACTTCGGCTACGGAATCAGCCTTTGCTATAATTGCATAAAACAGGCAGGCGGGTATTCCGGCAGCTTCTCCGACGGTCTTGTTTTCGGATTCGGTGAAGGGTACCTATCCGGCAGGACGGATACCGATTGGTGGCAGTTTGATATCACCGATACCGGCAAACCCGTAGGAATCACATTCATAATACCCAATCACAGCACTACAATAGATTTTGACATCTACCTCTATGACCCCAGTGGAACCCTGGTAGTAAGCTCAACCGGTACAACCCGCCAGGAACAGATCCTGTACATGCCTTCCGTGACGGGTACTTACAAGGTAAAAGTATATTCCTACAGGGGTTCCGGCAACTACTGGCTTAACATCAGCTGGAAATAAAGCATCCTGTCTGCGGGGGCGGATTAATCCGCCCCCGTAAAACTATATGGTTGGTATTCCTGGCCATCACGAAAAGACTAAACAGGGACGAGAAGTCAGCTCTCTTATGTGTTTTGTGTCCGACTCAACACTTTGGAGCACGGCTTTTCGTCCTTCCTTTTTCCGTTAACTACCCAAGAATACCTTACTCTCTCTCGACTTTGACAGCACCCCCCCGTTTTTGAGGGGGGTCTGATCCCAGTCTTTCGCCAAAAAGGATGGCTCCCAACGAACCTATCTGCAGATCGTCGAAGCCCAAACGGGTCGAGGGTAAGGTCCGAAGATCGACGGGGCCAAGGCTTCCATTGACTACGCATCGGTCGCGACCTATCCAGGGTCAAAGCCGTGCGGCTGACATTGGAAGGGGCCAACTACATCGTTCGCACCGAGTTGACCGGCGACGCATGCGAAGCCTTCCGCGTGGTCGGGCTCCGGCCACCAGCTCAAGTACAGCCCGTTGCCTGAAACCGCGTACCACAACGAGAGGTGTAGTGGCACGCTATCCCCTTATCCCTTGAAGGCCCTGATTCTAGGGCATTTCCGCGACTCGAGGTGTCAGAGTCGAGTTACTCATACCCCCTGAACTGCTGTCGCCATAGCTCCAGGCGCCGGGCCTCCCCCATCGGGCGCCCGCTGGTTGGGTCCACAGCATAGCAGGCGCCATGGTGGATGGTGGTCAGGATATCGCCGCGCCCCTCGGGGTTGCCCTTCAGGTGGGGGGTATCCAACAGGCCGGTGCGCACCGCCGCCGCCAGCACCGCCGGGGAGACCAGCGGGTCGCCGGACTTGTCGTCACCCATCTCGGCAATGGCCCCAATCAACAGCTCGGCCTCGCTGATTAGCTCGTCCTTACGCTGCTGCACCCGGGGGTCGGCAGCCAGATCGGGCAGGCCGGCCAGCGCGTTATCAATGACCTGCCTCACCAGACGGCAGCTCTCGATGATCTCCCGGGTGGTGGCCGCGTGGTCGGCCTCGCAGTAGGCCACCACATGGACGATCTGGGGTCGGAGCGCCATGCCCAGGAGGGTAGCCGAAGCCAGTTGGCCGCGGCCCCGGTCCGGATCCACCGGGAAACTGGAGAGCCCGGCCCGAACCTCACGGATGATGCGGAACTCCGGTCCGGCCAGCCTCTCGATGAGCTCCAGCTTAGCCAGCATCTTCGCCAGGTCCTGCCACATCCCGGTATCGGGCGGGGTGTTGAACATAAACTGGGCCACATAGTCCTTGACTCCCTGGGCCCGGGCATTGTAAGCGGCCAGGTAGGCCATGGCCACAGCCATGCTGTCCGGCGCATCCCGCAGGCTCCAGTGGTGGGCTTCATTGACCTCGACCGGGATCCCCCGCCAGGCGTGCCAGGCCATGGCCGCCTGGTTCTCGGCGATGGCTTCATCCAGTGGGCGTCGGCTGCGCCCGTCCAGTTGGTTGTACCACATCAGCGGGATCGCCGCCCAAGCGTTGTGGATGGTCTGCTGCAGCAGCTGGGCCATTTTTACCAGCTCCCGGGTGCCGGCATAACAGCGGACCAGGGGGTAGTTGCCGGTGCGGGTGGCCTGGTAGATAGCCAGCAGGTCGTCCCGGGAGCGCAGGGGAACGCCCCCGGCCCCGGAAGCCTGGGGATCCATATCCTCGGGGTGGAAGAAGTGCTCCTGGAAGTTCTGGTCGGGCCCCAGGCTGATGATATCGAGCACCCGGGCTTCGGCCAGTTCCCTCACACCGGTCATTGTTTCCTCGAGGGTCGGCCGCCCGTAGTGGTGGCGCAGCAGCGGGTAGGGGGCGGCCTCGCCGATCCGCACCAACAACGTATCGGCGAGACGGCGGGTCCCGCTGACATGCTCTGCTCCCTGTAGATAGGCGCGGGTCTCGGCCAGCGGCTCACCGCCCCGGAAGACCCGGTCGAAGAAGCCGGCCTCCTGGGCAACGGCCGCCACGGGCGGGGTGCCGCCAAAGACCCAGCGGCGGTCGGCCAGCCCGCGCTCTTGGGCCAGCTGCCTCAGCTCGGCCAGGAGTTCCCAGGCCACCTCGGGGGTGAGGCGGTAGCCGACGGCGATTATATCGGCCTCGGTCTCCAGCGCCGCGTCTACCAATTTGGCTACCGGTACCGCGGGGCCGAGAAAAGTGGTGTGATAACCTTCTTCAGTGGCCAGTTTCATGAACTTGAGAATACCAGCCACATGGACGCAATCGCCGATAGCGGCGCCCACGATGCGTCTGGCCATATGGATCTACCTCCCCAGAGTAACATAGTGCTTGATCTCTTCCACACCCTTACCGGCCAGCCCCAGCCGGGGCAGAGTGCGGCCGACGGAGCGGAAGTCCTCCCCGGTCAGCAGCGAGGACAGGTGGATAAAGTTATCGATGGTCGGGCAGTCTACCCCCAGGGCCTGGCCCAAAGAGGAGAAGGGGACCAGGCCGGTAGGGACATCCTCGTGGAGGTAACGGTGATCGAGGGTGCCCGGGGCCCTGATGGCCCGGTACCGCTGGTTGTTCTGGACTGCCTGGTAGAAGTTGCTTCCTTCCGCCCCATAAGCCAGGGAGAGCCAATCCCGGGCCGATACCGCTTTGACCCCCAGAACCCGGGCCAGGCTCAGTCGCTCTTGGTCCAGCG
Source organism: Bacillota bacterium (assembly GCA_040758135.1). Lineage (GTDB taxonomy): Bacteria > Bacillota > Sulfobacillia > JBFLWA01 > JBFLWA01 > JBFLWA01. The sequence goes on from JBFLWA010000001.1 coordinate 26,846, forward strand.
CCACCACGGCCTCGGCTACGGCCGGGGTCACCCCGTCATGGTAGAAGCGGAAGTCTCCCTGGGTGCGCTCAATCCAGCCGGCGTTGAGCAGACTAATGACGGGGTGGAAGACGGCCCCGATATTATCTAGCCCGGTTTTGAGGACACTGGCGGCCGGAACGAATTGCGGGTAGAGCTGGCGCACTGCCTCCAGAAGGCGGATATTCTCCACCGCCGGCAGGGCAGCCACCGGTACGGTATCCTTGATGCCGTGGATGGTCACTGTAGCCGGGCCGGTGCTGCGGGCAGCGTAAAGGAAGGTCTGGGCCTCGCCCAGCAGGGGGCGGACTCCGGTACCATGATGCCGGAGGATCTCGGCGAACTCCAGTGCGCCGCCGGTCCGGCCGGGGTTAAGTAGGACTACATGGTGACTGCGCAAATGGAGTGAGCAGGCGTCCGCAATAGCCCGGTGGGCGATGGCCGGAACCACCACCATCACCATCTCCGCCCAGTTAAGGGCCTGGGCAATATCAGTGGTTACCCCGGTCAGCCGGGCGAAGCCCCGGAAGCGACCGGTTACCCTTATCCCGCCCCGCAGGCGGATAGCCTCCAGACTCTGGGGTGTACGGTTCCACAAAACCACCGGATATCCCTTTAACGCCAGATGGGCGGCCATGGCCTGGCCACCGTGGCCAGCTCCGAGGACGGTCACGTTCGGTTTGCGATTCTGCGGCATATCGCTGCCTCCCAATAATGACTGCCACTAGAATACCCCACTGGGCGTGGTCCCTTGCGCGGGGAAGGCCGCCACCGGAGTATAGGATATAGGCGCATATGGCGCATATGTGATTTGCTTACAGGATTTTCGGTACCACCTGCCGAACTCTGCCCCGGAGGAAAATCGTAAGGAGGTACATGCAGGATCCCATGGACTGTCAATCATTTCGCCCCGAGTTCCCCGTCACCCGCCACTACTGCTACCTGAACCACGCCGCCAACGCGCCCGAACCCCTTCGGGTGGTGCGGGCGGTGGAAGAGTACCTGCGTGATGCCAGCGAAGCCGGCACTCTGCTGGAAGACCGCTGGTGGCTCAAGGTGGAGACAGCCCGGTCGACCTTGGCCAGTTTCATCGGTGCTAGCCCGGATGAATTGGCCTGGGTGGATAATGTCTCTCACGCCGCGATGATCGTGGCCAATGGCCTGGACTGGCGTCCCGGTGACAAGATCGTCGGCACCGCCGGCCAGTTCCCCGCGAATATCTACCCCTGGCTCAACCTGCGCCGCCACGGCATAGAGTACCACATGGTCCCGGCCCGCGATGGCCTGCTGAGGACCGAGGATATCCTTGGCGCCATCGATGACCGCACCCGGGTGGTGGCCATAAGCCTGGTTGAGTTCTTCACCGGCCAGCGCCACGAGGTGGCCCGCATTGGGGCCCGCTGCCGGGAGAAAGGAGTCCTCTTCTTCGTCGACGGTATCCAGGGAGTGGGGGCAATACCGGTGGATGTGCGGGCCATGAACATCGACTTCCTGGCCTTCGGCGCCCAGAAGTGGATGCTGGGCCCCAACGGGGTCGGCGCCCTCTATGTGCGGCGGGAGCTCGTCGAGCGCCTGCATCCGGTCACTGCTAGCTGGCTCAGCGTCCCCGAGCGTTTCGACTTCGCCAACCTGGAGCAGGGCTACATCCCGGAGGCCGGCCGGTTCGAAGGCGGTACCGGCAACCTGATGGGCCTGGTCGGTTTCGCGGCCGCACTGGAGTATTTCGCGCTCCTGGGGGCCGAGCCCATCTGGGAGACCATTCGGGGTCTGACCGACCATCTCATCGAGGGGCTTCAGTCCCGGGGCTACCAGATACTATCGCCCCTGGCCCCGGAAGCCCGGTCGGGGATCGTCGGTTTCTACCACCCGCGCGAAGCAGCCGACCGACTGGTCGACCGGCTGCGGGATGAGGGGATCATTGTCGCCGTCCGCCAGGGGGCGGTGCGCGTCTCTCCCCACTTCTATAACACGGTTGCCGAGATCGACTGGCTTCTGGAAGAGCTGGACTAGGACTTAAACAGGGCACGCAGATTGAGGAGCCCTGCCCCCTGTTCATAGGGGCTGGCCTTCATCGACATGGCGCTGCGGAGGAGCTTCTGCCTGACCTGGCTTGGGGTCAGACGGGGCTCCTTCTCCAGTAGCAGGGCCACCGCACCGGCGACAACCGGTGTGGCCATAGAGGTCCCCGACATGGTCACATAATAGGGGTCACCGGGACTGTCGTCCTCGTCCGGCGCCAGAGAACGGGCCTGGCAAGATGTGATGCGGACACCGGGAGCCACCAGGTTGGGTTTGTCGCCACCGCCCAGAGCCGGGCCGCGCCCGGAAAAGGGGGCGATGGTCTGGTCTCTGGGGTCAGTGGTACCGTGGTCGTTAGAGGCGCCAACGGTGATTGCCTCGGGGCTGGTCCCCGGGGTGCTGACACTGCCCGGGCTGGGGCCATCGTTTCCGGCGGCGATACAGACCACCAGGCCGCTGGCTACCGCCCGCTGTACCGCCCGGCAGACCGGATCCTCCTCCGGCGGCATGATAGCCGTACCGCCCAGGGAGAGGCAGACAACCCTAGTCCCGTATTCCCGTTGGGTCTCAATGGCCGTCTGCAGGCCCTGGATCACCTGGGAGAAGCGCCCCCCGCCGGTGCTGTCCAGCACCTTGATGGACAGAATGGTCGCTTCCGGGGCCATTCCCCGGTAACGGCCACCCGACCGTCGGCCGTTGCCGGCCACAATTCCGGCCACATGGGTGCCGTGTCCGTTATCATCATAGCTCTTTTTGTGGCCGGTACCGGTAAAGTCGTGGAAGCCAATGATCCGGTTGGTCGGCCGGACCAGGTCGGGATGGAGGTCCACCCCGGTGTCGATGACCGCCACGGTGACCCCGCGACCGGTCAGTCCCAGGTCGTTGGCGGTGGTGATCCCCACTGACCGTGAGGCCACGTCCATTACCGCCCGGACCGTGCCGTCATAGCTGATATAGCTGATCCCCCGGGATTGCGACAGGTTGCTCAGGTACAGGGGCGGCATCTCGCAGGCCAGAGCGTCTATGAGCGGCAGGTGGAAGCGGATCCGTCCGCCCGTCTTCTCGATATCGCGCTCCACCCCCGAACGGTCATCGCCATTGAGACTGACAATGACCGGGACCGAATCCAAGTGGTTTTGCTCGGCACAGAATGAACAATACCGGTCTATCCGGTGGCCACGCCGGGACCGGCGCCAGCTTCTAAACCGCATAGGCCATCGCCTCCTGCTTCACTCTATGCAGGGAGGCTGTTGCGTGCTAAGGAAGGGAGACGAGATCATTGCGTGAGCCGCTTTTGATGACTCCGGGCCCCACCGGAGTGGACGAACGGGTGCGCCAGGCGGCGGCCCGGCCCATGACTGTCCCGGAACTGGATCCCGAGTTTCCGGGGTTTTACCGCCGACTCACCGGGCGAGTTCAGGAGCTGATGGAGACCAAGGCCGACTGCCTGATCCTGGATGGCGAGGCGATTATGGGGCTGGAGGCGGCGGTGGCCGCCCTGGTGGAGCCGGGAGACAAGGTCTTGGTCCTGGCTAACGGGGTTTTCGGCCACGGTTTCGCCGATTTCGTGGAGATGTACCAGGGGATCCCGGTCAAGCTGGTTAAGGACTACCGCCATCCCTTCGCGGCTGACGATCTCAAGAAGGTGCTGGACCAGGAGCCGGAGCTCAAGGTGTGTGTTCTGGTTCACTGCGAGACCCCGTCGGGACTGCTCAATCCCATCGGGGAGCTGCTGCCCGTTCTCAAGGAGGCTGGTCTCCTGACCATTGTCGATGCCGTCTCTTCGTTGGGCGCCCATCCCGTGAAGTGCGATCAGTGGGGGATCGATATCTGCCTGGGCGGATCGCAGAAGTGCCTGTCGGCCCCGCCCGGACTCACCCTGCTCTGCATCTCAACAGCCGCCTGGCAGGCCATGGCCGGGCGCCGGGCGCCGATCCCCGGCTACTACCTGAACCTGAGCCTCTGGCGCCGCACCTACCTGGAGAAGGGCGAGTTTCCCTACACCCCGCCGGTTAGCAGCCTCCACGGGCTGGAGGCCGCGCTGGAGCTGCTCTTCGAGGAAGGGCTGGAGATAGCCATCGACCGCCAACGGGTGCTGGGCGAGGCGGTGCGGGCGACGCTGCGTGAGGCCGGGTTGGAGGTCTACCCGGTTCCGGGTGCCGAGGCCAACAGTGTCACCGCGGTGGAGATCCCCCGGGGGATCGACGACCGCGCCTTCCGCCACCGGCTCTGGGAGGAGAAGCGGGTGATGATTGCCGGCAGCTACGGCCCGCTGGCCGGTCGGGTCTGGCGCCTGGGCCACATGGGCTATAATGCCGAGCCGTCCCGGATCTTTCGGACCTTCCTGGCCATGGATACCTGCCTGAAGGAGATGGGTTGGAAGGGGAAGCCACTGGCGCCAATCTGGGCAGGAAAAATGGGCGGGCGGTAGAAGTTTCAGGCAATGAACCCATACGGAGGTGTCGGCATGACCCAGAGCATCGACTGTGCTACAGTCCGCCAGGCGGCCACGTACCTGAGCGAGCTGATCAAGATTGATACAACCAACCCGCCGGGGAACGAGATCGCGGCCGCTAAGTTCATCAAGGATATCTTCGAGGCCTTCGGGCAAGAGAGCGAGATTGTGGAACCAGCCCCGGGGCGGGGCAGCATCGTGGCCCGGATGAAGGGGAGCGGCGAGAAGCGACCGCTGCTGCTTCTCTCCCACCTCGATGTAGTGACCGCGGAGGCCAAGGACTGGGCCCACCCGCCTTTCTGCGGCGAGATCATCGACGGCGAGATCTGGGGCCGGGGTGCCCTGGACTGCAAGAATGTGGCCGTTCTCTGGCTGGTCACCATGCTCCATATGAAGCAGAAGGGGGTCGTTCCTAAGCGCGATATTATCTTCGCCGCCACCGCCGACGAGGAGGCTGGCGGCATCTGGGGAGTCAAATGGCTGGTGGAGAACCGGCCCGAGCTGGTCGATGCCGAGTACTGCCTGAACGAGGGCGGCGGAGGCGCCATGAAGCTGGGTGATGTCACCTACTATACCTACCAGACGGGTGAGAAAAACACTGCCTGGTTCCAGATGACCGCCCGGGGTACCGCCGGGCATGCCTCGGTGCCGATCCCGGACAACTCTGTGGTCAAGCTGGCCCAGGCCATTACCAAGCTGGGAGCAGCCAAGTTGCCCATCCATATTACCGATACGGTACGGGCTTTCGTCAACGGCCTGGCCGAAGCCCAGCCGGCTGACCGGGCCCAGCTGCTGCGGGCAATCCTCGACCCGGCCCGCACCGAACAGGTTTTGAGCCTGAGCCCGTTGGAGGGGCACCAGCTCCACAGCTTCAACGCCATGCTACGCAATACCGCTACCCCCACGATCCTGCGGGCCGGGGAGAAGACAAATGTCATCCCGGGTGAGGCCCATTGCCAGGTGGATGGCCGCATCCTGCCGGGTCAGACTGCCGACGACCTGGAGAGAGAGGTGCGGGAGGTGGTGGGCGACCTGGTGGATATAGAGATCAACCGGGCCGGGACGGCCACCGAGTCCGACCCCGATACTGAGTTGGCTGCCGCCATCCAAAAGGCATTGGGGATCCATGCTGCCGGGACCCGGGTGGTTCCTTTCCTGGTTACCGGAGCCACGGACGCCCGCTTCCTGCGGCCCAGAGGGATGACGGTCTATGGTTTCGCCCCTATGCTGCCTGATGTGGATGCCCGCACAGTACACGGGGTCAACGAGCGGCTCTCCCTGGGGAGCCTGGAGTTTGGGCTGAAGGTTGTGTGGGATGTGATCATGGAGTTGGTGTCGTAAGCAGCACGAGGAGTGCTCGGTTCTGCAAGTCTGTCAGAGATGGGGAAGGCCTTTTGACTGAAGAAGTTATTGAAGTTTTGAACCCGGGCGCTGTCGCCCGGGTTGTCTCTTCATCACAAGTGGAAGATGGGCTCACGCCTCCTACTCCCCTTGGCGCGCAGGAAGGAGCGAGTGACCCAGCTATTGCGGTAGGCGATGGTGCGCGCCCCGAGCGCGCAGTTTCGGACGCAGGCACAGCAGCGAACGCATGCCCCGTCCTCAGTCTCCAGCGAATCGCCTATAGCGCCAGAAGGGCAGACCCGTTTGGTCTGGATGCCGCTCCCGCCCAGCCCGGCGCCGACCTCCGAGGCTATTCGGCGGGATGGTGCCAGTGGGCGAGAAGCGGATCTGTGTTACGGCTTGGGGAATCATATGGCTGGCAGTCAGTGAGACAGTTTGGAGGCCTCGGCGTACTCCTCGGCCAGTGACTCCATCAGCCTCTCCACAGTCACGATCTCCTCGCACCGGTGAGCGTTGGCGCCGGCGAAGGCAAAACCGTGCCGCATATTGCCCTTCTGGGCGTTAACCAGCGCCAGTGCAATGCAGTATGGGCTGGACTGCTGCTTACAGGTGACAATACAGTGATACGGGCACTTGTAAGGTTTCTTAGCTCCAGCCTTGATGTCATTTACATACTGGTTGGTGATGGCCCGGCCAGGCATGCCCACCGGACTGGCGATAATCCCGATATCCTCCTGCTTGCAGTCAATATAAGACTGCTTAAACCCCATGGATGCATCGCATTCCTCGGTAGTCACAAAGCGGGTGGCCATCTGGACTCCCGCCGCCCCGAGCTGTAGGAAGCGATGAATATCCGCCCCCGTAAAGATGCCGCCGCCGGCAATTACCGGAATAGGCTTCTCCGCCCGAGTCTCAAATGGTCTAAGCTCATCGGTCACCTCGGGAACCAGCTTCTCCAGCTGATGGGCGGGGTCGTCGAGCTGTTCCACACTGAAGCCAAGGTGGCCACCGGCCAATGGCCCTTCTACAACCACTGCGTCAGGGGCGTAGCAATACCTTTCAAGCCACCGCTTGGCGATGAGGGTGGCTGCTCTGGCCGATGAGACAATGGGGACCAACTTAGTGCGGTCTATCTTGCTGAGGAAGGCTGGGAGGTTAAGCGGGAGACCTGCTCCGGCGAAGATTATGTCTACTCCTTCTTCCAGGGAGGTCTTCACCATGTCAGCGAAGTTGGACAGGGCAACCATGATGTTCACGCCGATGATCCCCTTGGTCAGCTCCCGCGCCCTCCGAATCTCCTTCCGAAGGGCCCTGATGTTGGCCTCTATATAGTTGGTCGCGAAGTCAGGCTCAAACGCCCCGATGGCGGCAGCAGAAATCACGCCAATGCCACCGGCATTGGCTACTGCTGAGGCAAGTCCGCTCAGGGAAATCCCGACACCCATTCCTCCCTGGATTATTGGTACTCTTGCTGTTAGATTGCCTATCCTCAAGCCTTTGCCGCTCCATGTAATCATGATGATTAACCTCCTCTTTATATAGGCAGACCGCAGTCTCTGGCGCAGGTGGGGCCGTTGGCAGCCGCTATGGGCGCCCGGGGAAACGGGAAGAAACCGGGCCAGCTGCCTCTCGGCCGCTGGCCCGGGAGGTACGGATGACTCCGGTTACTCACCCCAAACTGCCCTAGCTCTCTTTCATCTTCTCCAGATAGCCAATGGTGGTGGTCAAAGCCTTCAGCAACTCATCCTGCTCCGCCTCGGAGAAGCGGTCGACCAGAGCCGAGCTGCGTTTCAGGACCAGTTGGCGGTAGTTGCTGACCACGCCCATCCCCTTGTCGGTCAGGCTGACCAGTACCACCCGCCGGTCAGTCTGGCTGCGGGTCCGCTCGACCAGATTGTCGGCGATCAGGCGGTCAACCATGATGGTCAGACTGGCCTGGGAAACCGCCAGATGTTGGGCCAAGTCGCTCATGCGCCAAGGACGGTGGTGCGACAGGTGCCACAACACCTGGAACTGAGCGGGCGTGCAACCCAGGTTCTCTACATCAGATTCGGCGATGCTCATCCGGATCTTCTTGCGCAGGGGCAGAACCGTGGAGGTCAGGCGCTCCAGTTCTTTGGCGATCTGATCTCGCGTCGCTTCCACTCTGGCAGTCCTCCTGTAAGGTTTTGGGGAATAACCATGCTACACGTTAAGTATAACATGCGTATAAGGCTCTGTACCAGTGTGGCCAGGGCTAACGGCCCTTTTCCAACAGCTTCAGCCACTGCTTTTGCGCTAAGTTGACGGCACCCTGATCCAAGTGTATGCTATTGGTGAACAGGCCCGAAGGCAGAGGGCTGAAGAGGAGGGCGAAAAAGTGCCAGAGATCTTCTTCCTAAACGGTGAGTATGTTCAGTCGGACCAGGCCCGTATCCCGGTGGAAGACCGTGGATATATCTTCGGTGATGGTATCTACGAGGTAGTACGGGTCTATCCCAAGACCGGCCCCTTCCTGATGAAGGAGCACATGGAGCGACTAGCCTTCAGCGCCAAGGGGATTCGGCTGGAGCTCCCCATGAGCCTCGAGAAGATCGAGGAAGCCTGCCTCGAGACTATGCGTCGCAATGAGGTCACCGATGGCACCATCTACCTGCAGATCACGCGCGGTGTAGCACCCCGGACCCACGCGTTTCCTCTCAACGCCAAACCCAGCATCCTCATTTTCTCCCGCCCCTATAAGGGGAACCTGGTTGAGCTGCGGGCTAAGGGGACCAGTGCAATCACTACCACTGACGACCGCTGGCTACACTGCAACTGGAAGACGCTGAACCTTATCCCCAATTGCCTGGCCAAGCAGGCGGCCAAGGAGGCCGGGGCCTTTGAGGCCATCTTCATCCGGCCCGATGGCACCGTTACCGAGGGCAGCAGTAGCAACTGCTTTGTTATCACCGGTGGGGTTATCATCACCCATCCGGCCGACAACTACATCCTGCGGGGGATCAGCCGGGACTTCGTCATGAAACTGGCCCAGGAGCGAGGCCTCAAGGTGAAAGAGGAGAAGTACCCGGAAGAGGTCCTACGCACCGCCGATGAGATCTTCATGACCGGTACCACCACCGAGGTGATGCCCATCATCCAGCTGGATGGCAAACCGGTGGGTAATGGCAAGATCGGGCCGGTCACCAAGACCCTGATGACCGCCTTCGATGAGGCCATCGGCCGGAAATAGGCCAACCTTGGCGTAGAGCCAATCTCAGCACAGAACAGAGCCAGGCAGCCCACAATGGGCCTGCCTGGTTTCGCATTTTACCCCTTCAAGCTGGCTATGGCTGTGAAGGGCCTGAAAGCCTCACAGCTCGCAGATGGCCAGCCCGGCCGCTCCCGGCCCGGCGTGGGTGGCCACCGGCGAGACGCTGGGCCGCGCACTCCACCCAATCCTCCAGGAGCTTGCGGAAGTTGCGCCCCTTGGTCAGGGGGAGCACAAGGCCATTCTCAACAACTATGGCCGGCTTCACATTCAGCGTGGATGGAGAGAATGTCGTAGCCTTCGTCAACCAGCCGGCGGTAGACACCGGCGAACTGTCCCGGCGAGGGCTGCGAGGTACTGGGGAGGACCTTGCCGCCGGTGAGCTGGCGGAAGTACTCCTCCCGGAAGGCCGGGCCCTGGTCGAGGTGGGTCTCGCCATCCCAGATAATCGAGAGGGGTATGGCGGTCACTCCCATCTCCTCAAGCCATGCACCGGGCAGGTCAGCGGTACTGTCGGTCACAATGGCAATCGGTCTCGACATGGTTATACCTCCGCTTCTCTAATCTAGTTGGATATTCTTCCAGTGGCCCAGGCGGTAGCGCCAGAGCACAATGCCAAAGCGGATGAAGAGGTCGAGGGTCATGGCCAGCCAGACACCGGTGATGCCCATCCCCACCCACCGGGCGAAGAAAAAGGCCAGTGGGAGGCGGATGACCCAGATGCCGCCGCCAGCGATAAGCATCGGGGTCCGGGTGTCGCCGGCGCCCCGAAGGGTACCGTTGAGCACTCCGGCCACCTGCTGCGGCAGCTGGGCCAGAGCCATCAGCATCAGGTACTTGGCCCCCAGCTCAATGACCTCCCGATCGGTGGTCAGGATCCCCATGACCAGATTCGGGAAGAAGAAAAGGATCGAGGCAGTGATGACGGTGAGGATCACTGCCCAGCGGGTAATCTCCCGGACATAGTGCTCGGCCAGACGGGCGTTTCTGGCGCCCAGGCTCTGCCCTACCAGGGCCATGGCCGCGATGGAGAAGCCGGCCGCCGGCATATATGAGAGCCCTTCGGCCTGAAGCCCCAGTTGGTGGGCGGCCGAGGCGTTGGTTCCGAAGCTATTGACCAGGCCCAGCAGGATAACGGTAGCTGCCTGCCAGAAAAGGGACTCCATGGCGGTAGGCAGGCCGATCCCGATGATGCGGCGGACGAAGGGCCAGTCAAGATCGAACTTGCGCACCAGTGGCACCGCCAGGCGCGAGAGCGGGCTGAACAAGAAAAATAGGGCAAAGGCAGCGCCCACCACGTGGGCGGTGATGGTGGCGATAGCCGACCCCCGCACCCCCAGGGCCGGGAAGCCGAGACGGCCGAAGATCAGTAGCCAGTTGCCGACCATGTTGATAATGTTAATGGTCAGGGCGATGATCATCGGGGTGCGGGTATTGCCGCAGCCTCGTAAGATGGCACCGGTGACGGTGACCAGGGATATCATGGGGAAGGCCCAGACCAGCAGGCGCAGGTAGGTCACGCCCAGGTTGAGCGTTTCCTCGGGAGCCCGGAAGATGCGCAGCACCTGTGGGGCGCCCAGCCAGGCCAGGCCGGTGATGAGGACAATGGCCACCAGTGCAGCCAACAGCGACTGGCGGGCGGTCTTGCGGGCCAACGAAATATCGTTGGCCCCGTAATACCGGGCTACCAGGACGGTGGCGCCGGTACCAATCGCCGAGAAGATGGACCAGACGATCATGCTGACCCGGCCCGAGAGGCCGACGGCGACGATAGCGGTGGCCCCCAGCCGCCCGACCATGGCGGTATTCACGAACCCCACAGCCATGTGCAGGACGCTCTCGATGGTGACCGGCCAGACCATGTTGAAGATGTTGAGGCGAAGGGTGCGATGATCGGGTTCGGGCGCTGGGGCCGGGCGGGCAATGGCGCTTTGGCTGACAGCCAATGGTAAGACCTCTTTTCGTAGTTGAGTCAGCACGCTCGGTCTGATGCTGGGTCCAATGCTCTTATTAAACGAAAACACTTCGCCAGACGAACAAAGGCTCCTTCAGACCAGCGCAGCTAGGTGGTGCTCATGCCAAAGCCGCTACCTGCTACTAACTGGCTAATGGCGCGACCGGTTCGCCAGGATGAGGCCAGTTCCTGTATAATAAGGGGGACACATAAGAACTGGGGGGGAGACCCATGGACAGCAGAACCTACCGGACAACCATCGTTATCCTGGGCGCCCTGATCCTCATCAGCGCCATTCTGACCATTGGCGCCTGGAGGCAGAACCGACAGCTCCGGGCCAACCTGGGCAACGCCCTCGGAGAGGCAGTGGGGAGCATCAAGTCTTATCTTAATGAGGCAGAGCTAATCCTGTCCAGAGCCGTGGCCGATGCCGACCCTGAGAATCTGCTGGTCGCCGTCGGGGACCTGCAGGCCGCCGGACGGCTGATCCGGGTGGTAGCCAATCTGGACCGGTCCCATCACCAGCAGTGGTTGGAGCTGAACTCTATCCTCTCGGTCTCGGTGGTCCGGGCTCTGGACGGGTTGCGGGCTGAGCTGAAACAGACCGGGGTGCTGACCGGGGAGAACCGGACCCGGCTGGGGCAGGTCATCGCCTATCTGCCCACGGCCCGGGCGGCCTTCCCCGATGAGGTTGTCACGGGCACCCGGCCGCGCCTGGTCTTTGACTCGCGACAGATTGTCCGGGCGGTCAGCGCCGGGCGTGAACTTCAGGGAGAGCTGGCAAAGGAGAACAAGTAATGGGTGAGCGCAAGAGCAAGGTAGTGAGGCTGGCGGAGCGTCTCGCCGCACTATTGCCGTCAGACCGGCTGCTGGCCGGTGAACCGATGAGCCGGCATACCAGCTTCAGGATTGGCGGGCCGGCCGAACTGCTGGCCTTGCCCGAGACCGCGGGTGAGCTAACCTTGATCCTGACCGCGGCCCGGGAGGAAGGGGTGCCGGTGCTGGTCATCGGCAATGGCTCCAACCTGCTGGTACGGGACGGGGGCCTGCGGGGGCTGGTCATCCGCACTTCGCGGCTGAACCACCTGACGGTTGACCCGGCCGCTGAAGGCCGGGTCAGCTGCGGCGCCGGGCTGCTCCTGGTGGAGCTGGCCAACCGCGCCCAGCAGCTGGGCCTGGCCGGTCTGGAGTTCGCCGGCGGCATTCCCGGCTCGGTGGGGGGCGCGGTGGTGATGAACGCCGGCGCCTACGGTGGGGAGATGAAGGATGTGGTCAGCCGGGTGCGCGCTGTCTCCGCCGACGGCCAGGAGCGCTGCTTCAGCCGGGAAGAGATGGGCTACGGCTACCGCACTAGCATCCTGCAGGAGAGCGGCTGGGCGGTGACTGAGGCCAGCTTCCGGCTGACCCCGGGCGACCCGCAGGCCATCAAAGAAAAGATGGCTGAACTCAATCGCCAGCGCGCTGAGAAGCAGCCGCTGGAGCATCCCAGCGCCGGCAGTGTCTTTCGCCGCCCGCCCGGCCGCTATGTGGGGCCGATGATCGAGGAGGCCGGGCTTAAGGGACTGACCATCGGCGGGGCCCAGGTTTCGCCCAAGCACGCCGGGTTCATCGTCAACATCGGGGGCGCCACGGCCGCCGATGTCCTGGCCCTCATCGAAGAGATTCGCCGGGTCATCCGGGAGCGGTACGGGGTAGATCTGGAGACAGAGATCAAGATCGTCGGCGAAGACTGACCGCCGGCAGTTGAGATAGGGGAGGAGCCAAGCATGCGTATAGGTATTGTGGGACTACAGGGAGTGGGGAAGTCCACTCTCTTTCATCTGCTGACCGGGGCCGGCCAGACGGGGCACGGCGGGCGCCAGGCCACCATTGGCATGTGCCGGGTGCCCGATGCCCGCATCGACCGGCTCAGCGAGATGTACAACCCCAGGAAGACCATCTACGCCCAGATGGAGGTCCACGACCTGCCGGGGCTGGTGCCCGGGGCTGAGGGCGCCAACGCCTTCCTGGCCTCGGTGCGGGAGGTGGATGCCCTTATCCAGGTGGTCCAGGTGTTCGATGATCCGGCAGCTCCTCATGTACTGGGTAGTGTTGACCCGGTGCGGGATATGGAGCAGGTGGGGTTGGAGCTGATCTTCAACGACATGGCCGTGATCGAGAAGAAGCTGACCCAGCTGAAGGAAGGGAAGAAGACCAAGGGGCGGGAGAAGGAGATCAGCGCCCTGGAGAAGCTGGCCGGGACGCTTGAGGCCGGGCGGCTTATCTCGGCGGCGGAGCTATCCGATGAAGAGAGAGAGGCGATCCGCAGCTATACTTTCCTCAGCGACCGGCCGATGGTCATTGCCGCTAACCTGGGCGAGGAGGCCCTGGCGGCTGGCGACTACCCGGGCAAGGCGGCACTGGCGGCCTACTGCGCTGACCACGGCCTGCCGCTGGTGGAGTTCAGCGGCCGGGTGGAGCAGGAGCTGGGGGAACTGTCGCCTGAGGAGCGGCAGGAGATGATGGTGGCCTATGGGATCGACGAACCAGGTGTGAATAAGGTGGCCCGGGCTATCTACGCCCGGCTGGGGCTGATTTCGTTCTTCACCGTGGGGCCGGACGAGGTGCGGGCCTGGACCATTGAGGCGGGGACAGTGGCTAAGCGGGCGGCCGGGAAGATTCACACTGATATTGAGAAGGGGTTTATCCGGGCGGAGGTTATGTCGTACGAGGATTTGGCCCGGCTGGGCAGTGAGGCGGCAGTGAAGGCGGCCGGGCTGTGGCGGCTGGAGGGGAAGGATTATGTGGTACAGGACGGTGACGTGGTTAGTTACCGGTTCAACGTGTAGGGTAGTGCCTTAGAAAAGCGCGCGACAATTTGGTTGGGCTTTGCGGAGGTAGACGCTGTGGCGCCGGTGGGGTGATGTGGGTTGGGGTGGTAGTGGTGGGCGTCGGCGGGTCGGCGGAACGCAGGTTAAACAGGGGTTAAAAGGGGCGGCAGGCCCTTAAAAGTATGTTTATGTGGCGGAGATGCATAAAGACTGTGTAATGGCTGGGGCGAGAGTCTCAGTAGCGTCCAGGCTATGGTTGTGGCCCGGGCAGGATGCGGCAGTTCTGTTGCCGATTCTGGTGAAACCAGTAAGTTTCCGTTCGGTGGCTTCAGGTGGAGGCACATTATGTAATCTTCCCAGTTCTGAGCAGAGGGGCGAACTCATGAGGCCGTTCGGTGGTGAGATCGGTATGGTCAGACCCGGTGCCATCCAAGGCACGAGTAGTCTGGTCGGAGTCCGGGTGGGGAATGGCCTGGCCGGAACCCAGGTGAGTCTGGCGCTAAAGCCGATTGGCCTGCCGACGCGGCTGCCATGGGAGTTGTCGCCCGGACAGCGGCTCCTTGCTCTGGTACTGGAGGCGGAGGGGCCGATGGCCCGGCTGGAACTGGGAGGACAGCAGCTGCGCGCCCGTACTGAGCGGCCACTGCCGGTGGGCGAACGGATCTGGCTGGAGGTGGCCGAGGCGGCCGAAGAAGGCGCGATCATCCTGAAAGTGCTCGGGAGAGAGATGTCCTCGCCCAAGCTGCCCCAGCCCGACTGGCAGGTGAGCCTCACGGTGGATCTGACAAAGCGGGAGCCGGAGGTTCGACCCAGGCAGGACCAGCCTGAGAGGCGGCAGTCTGGGGATGAGAAGCGCGAGCACCTGGAAATCACCATCGATCTGAAGGGTCAGCGTGGGCTGTACCGGGCGCGGCTGGTCTGGGGAGAAGAGGGGTACTGGGTAAGCCTCAACCTGCCTCCAGGGATCAAGGCGGAGCATGAGGAGCTGGAGAGACTGTTGGCGGAGGTCGACTGGCCCCTGCGCGGTCTCCTTCTGCAGAAGCCGGGGCCTGTTGATGTGTTGGTGTAGAGGCGGCTTCCGGCTGGGCAGGCATGAATGAGCACTCTGCACTGGTATAGTTCCATAGCGGTAGCGAGCGGCAACTGATGGTGAGCCAGTTGCGGGTTCCCAGGCGGGGCGAGACAGAAATGCAGACTGGCCAGCATCATCAACAATACGGGGGGCCGCAGATGAAGAGATATCAGCCGACAAAGTGCCGGGCAGCCGCCGCTCTGGTCTACCGTCCGGAGGTAGGGGTTCCGGAGGTGGTGGCTGCCGGACGGGGACACATCGCTGACGAGATAGTTCGACGGGCCCATGAGGCCGGGGTGGAAGTGGTCAGCGAGGCCTGGGTGGCCGAAGTGCTGGCCCAGATGATGCCGGGGGAGCGCATTCCACCGCAGCTCTACGAGGTAGTGGCGCGGATTCTGGCTTATGTGTACTTGTTAGACGAAAAAGGAAGATAGACGGTGATTGCAGTGGATGACCGGTTTGACTGGCTCGAAGGTGACGGGACAGCGTGTAGGGAGGACTGTGCGGCCGGGGTTAGAGCTCGGGTCGGTGGTAACAATTTTCTGGCTGTTCATTCCGGAACTGAAACTGGTCCCATGGGGACCCGAGCCGGACACTTTACCGAGCTGGATGATTGGTTCGCAGTGGTCCATGGCCTGCCGATACCATGGTTGGCATCAGGAAGTGGCTGATGAAGGCGAGGAAGCGGCCTAGTGCGTCCGGTGCGACAAGCTGCCCGGGGCTGGGCCTTCGAGAGAATCATGGCTGATCTTCTCATGATAGACGTGGTGGTTGGCTGCTGATTTGCTCCGGGATCACGCGAATGCATATTCATACCCATGTCCGCGCCTTGGCCTCACCTTCTGCACCCTGCGGCAACGTATGAGTGCCCCCAGCCGAAGCCGTATGTTTATAACTGTCGCGCACTTTTCTAGGGCGTAACTCCTGTTTACTCCGAGAACTAACACCTCCTCTTGCCAGTCTTGTCCCCCATCTGGTAGAATGGAATTGTACACAAAACTGTGCACACCTGTTCACAAGGGGGATTTTCGCTTGAGCGCTAAGGAGCTAAGCCTCGCCGATTTCTATGAACTGCCGGAGAGAGATCTCTTCGCGAAGACTAAAACCTTCTGGGAATTCACCGAAGAAACCAAGCGTCAGCGCCACTTCCAGTACCGGCGTACCCTCATCGGTCCCAGTGAACACCGCTCCCTGGTCAAGGACCTGTATACTGGCGAAGTGCGTGAGATGATCATGATGGGCTCCAACAACTACCTCGGTCTCACCTCGCACCCGCGGGTGAAGGCAGCGGCTGCTGCCGCGGCCGAGAAGTACGGCGCCGGCGCTGGCAGCGTCCCGCTGCTGGCCGGGACCCTCGACATCCACCGGGAGCTCGAGCAGAAGCTGGCTGAGTTCAAGGGGTGCGAGGACGCGATCATCTTCTCCTCCGGCTACTCCTCCAACGTTGGTTGCGTCTCAGGCCTGGTGCGCCAGGGCGATGTAGCTATTAATGACCGCATCAACCACGCCAGTATCGTCGATGGCTGCGCCCTGTCGGGCGGCGAAGCCAAGTGGTTCCGCCATAATGATATGAAGAGCCTGGAGCGAGCCCTACGGGAGGCTGACCAGAAGTACAACGGTAAGCTGGTCATCGTCGACGGCGTCTTCTCCATGGACGGTGATATCGCCAACCTGCCGGAGATCAACCACCTCTGCCGCCAGTACGGCGCCCGGCTGATGATCGATGAGGCCCACGCCAGCGGTGTTATTGGCGAGAACGGTCGAGGCACCCCCGAGCACTGGCAGATGGAGGGCGAGATCGATATCGTCGCCGGAACCCTGAGCAAGGGTCTGGGCGGGGTCGGCGGCTTCGTCGCTTCGACTAAAGAGGTAGTTAACTACCTCCGCTTCTACGCCCGTTCGTACATGTTCTCCACCGCACTGGATCCGGCGGTCACGGCCGGTCTGATCGAGGCCATTAATGTCATCGAGACCGAGCCGGAGCTGCGGGAGCGCCTGTGGTATAACATTCGCTACATGCTAGGCTCGCTGAGGGATATGGGGCTGGATCTGGGCGATGCTGAAACCGCCATCATCCCGATTATTATCGGTGATGATTACAGGGTAAAGCAGATGGCCTACGAGCTGCATGAGAAGGGGATCTTCCTAAACCCGGTCTTCTACCCGGCCGTGGCCCGGCGCAAGTCGCGACTGCGCCTGAGCTTGATGGCCACTCACACCCAAGAGGACCTGGATGAGACGCTGGACGCCCTCAAGGAAGTGCTGCACAGGCATGAGGTGATTTAGGTAGCACAAGGCAAATAACGACCCCCGCCGGCGACGGCGGGGGTTATTTATCGGGTGTGGATCTGCACTCCTGCCACCAGGCATGGAGGGGATCCGCAGTTGGTGAGTGAACCTAGCGTAGTGCAATATGAGGAGGAACTTACTACTATTACCGAGAACCTATGGCTAGTATCTCATGGAGGTGACCAGTGAGATTCTTCGTAGATCGATAATCTGTTCACTGATTCTCTCGATTGTCCTTTCGACACGTGTGCCGGGTCTGTAGCCAGTGCTACTCCCGATGGACCAGACGGCTATGGATGGGCTACAGGATCGGTCATGAGCGTACCAGAGTCTTTGAGTCTGGTGGTTCATCATTCCTCAATATAGTGTTCAGCAGAAAGGATACTAAAGAAGAACGAGTGGAGAGTACTGTTACCCTGGTGGCGTGTGCGGACGAGGAAAGGTCGGTTACTGATGTACTAGTCTCACGGGCTGTTCTGGCTGATGACGCGCCGGTGTTCCAGGTGGAATCCATGGTTACCGGTGAGTCATACACGGTAGATATTTCTCTCGGCGGGAGCGATGCAACTACTCAGGAGCTGGTATCTACGCTAGTGGTCGCCTGCCCATTGTACATTGTCGGCAACCAGATCCTATACTTTTATCAGGACACCGGTTACTGGATCAAGATCCTAGAGTATGGCTATCAGGTTCTGACCGTCCTGTTTTTCTATGATGACGGGACAGTTGAAGAAGTTGAGCCGATTAGGGACTACAGCAGGGTCAAAGAGACTCTGTGGGTCGACTACGACCGACTCTCGGGAGGAAGCAGATGACTACTGCTATACTGGTCGTTACGGTGGCCTATGGCCCCTGGCTCATAGTCAAGGCTCGTCTCGGACGCAAGCCGGGTGTCTCGGTCGGCCTCTTTGCGCTTTACCTGCTAGTCAGCCTTGCCCTGCAACAGATGGGACGGTTCGACATCTCTCGTCCGCTGCTGATTGTCTCCCTCTGGATGCTGTTCGAGACCATTAGCGGCATCCTTGGTTCCATCTGGCCCCGACGCCCCGGCCAGGGCCAGAGCTGACCCCGCACATCCCGTTTTCCTCCCTTAAGCAGGAAATCTCCCCTCTCTCAAGAATCCCCCATGCGGGGCTTCTTTGTCTTACGGAGCTTTCGGGGTGGGGGAAGTCCGAGCATGGCCGATTACGACTCGCAGCGTCGGGAGCGGGCTCGCGCCTACGAGCCCTACCGCCGCCGTCTGACTATCGTCCGTACCTTACAGTCGCTGCTTCTGGGCGGTTTGTTCGTCGCGTCCGGGCTCGACCGGCGCCTGGCCGCCTTCACCGGCTACCGCGGCCGGGGCAGCGCTCTGCTCTATATCGCCATCGCCGCCCTGGCCTACCTCATCATCGATTCACTCGTCGGCTTCACCATGGGCTACCGCCCGGCCCGGGCCTTCGGCCTCTCCATCCAGACCCCGGCCGCCTGGTGGGGCGACCGGGTCAAGCACCTCATCCTCGGCCTGGGTATGGCCCTGCTGGCCGGTGGTACCATCCACCTGCTCCTGGTCAACTGCCGACCAGCTGGATGATCTGGGCCTCTCTGCTCGGCATCATTTTCTCGGTGGTTTTGGTCACCTTGGCTCCGGTGCTGCTGATGCCCATCTTCAACAAGTTCACACCCCTGGACGATGACGACCTGGCCACCCGCCTCGAGCGACTGGCTGAGAAGGCCGGGACCAATGTCCGGGGCGGTTTCGTCATGGATATGAGCCGCCGGACTACCGGCGTGAACGCTTATTTCACTGGCCTGGGCGCCACCAGGGGCATCGTTCTTGGCGATACGCTGGTCAGCGGGTTCGAGCCCGACGAGGTGGAGGTGGTGCTCGCCCACGAGCTAGCCCACCACCGCTACCAGCATCTGTGGAAGGGGATCGGGCTGGCTTTAGCCTAAGCCACCTGGTCCTGGGCTGGATGCAGAGGGTGAACCCGTACCCGGGTGGGATGGGCGATCCGGCAGCGCTGGCCCTCATTTTCCTGATTCTCTACGACCACCCGGCTATCAGCCGCCGGGTGGGCCACGGCCAGCGCTGGCTGGCCCAACGGGAGGTGCAATGATGAATCTGTCTTTTCTAGGCGATCCGGAACTGCTCCTGACCGGCCTGGCAGCGGGGCTGGCGGTGGCTGGAGTCTGGGCTTTGACCCGGCAGTTGCGGCAAAACCGGCAGCAGCATTTCCTGCGCGATCGTGCCATACTCCACCAATGGTTTGCGCCGGTCTCCCTCTGGCATAAATACCTGGCCAGTAAGTCCCGGGAATACCTGCGAACGATGATCTGGTGGTGGCTGTTTTACTCTTTCTTGCTGGCAACCTGGATGCTCATGGTCGATCCGGCCTTCCGGGCCAATCCCTTTGCTTCGTTGGCCCTCATTGTGTTCATTGCCGGGTTGGTGATCCTGCCGGCCGGGTTCATCATGTACTTTCAGGCCAAAGCCAAACCACCCCACTACTTCCTGTTGGAAGAGGGGGTGGCGGCCATCAACTGGATGATTTTTAATGTCCGGCAGGGGCGCTACCACGACCTGGGCGCCTACATCCGCCCCTGGCGCCACTCTATCCGCTATTGGTGGGAGGGGGACCGGCTGGTGCTGCTCTTGGATATGGGACCGCGGCAGGCGCCGTTCCCCTATGAGCTGGTGGTGCCGAGCAGCCACCGGGGGGCTATCGAGGAGATCCTGCAGGCCAAAGGGGTCGCCAAGGGGGAACCGCTCTACCACTGAGCCCTAGAGCAGGGCTAGCGCGCCGAGAACCAGAGAGAGGCTGAACATGCTGAGCAGGGTGGTCGCCATGGTGCAGGTGGAGACCAGGTCTGGCTCAGCTTCGTATTCCAGGGCCAGGAGGGTGACGGTGACCGCGGTGGGCATGGCTGCTTCGAGGATAACTACTTTCTGGCTGAGACCGCCCAGCCCGGTGGCCAGAGTGAGCAGGTAGGCGATGAGCGGTGAGACGATGAGGCGGAGGAACGAGATGAGGGTGACCGTGCCGACGGCTCGCTGGACTCGCACCTTGGCCAACTGCATACCGAGGACCAGCAGGAAAATGGGGACGGCCGACTGCGAGAGCAGCGAAACCGGTTTTGCCAGCGGCAGGGGCATTGACCAGCCGAAATACTTCATGGCCAGGCCGAGGGCGGCAGCGTAGACGCCGGGCATCTGGAAGACGGCCCGCACCGCGTCTTTCACGCCCAGCCGACCCCGGGCTGCGTAATAGACGGCCAGGCTGGCATTGGCGGCGCTGAGGACGACCATGAAGATGATGGCCCGGTCGTAGCCATCTTGCCCGAAGGCGAAGAGGTTGACCGGGAGGCCGTAGTTGCCGGCGTTCATGAAGGCTGTGGTCAGGACCATGGCGCTCTCCATCTGGCGGGAGAAGCCCAGTGCCCGGGAGATCAGGCTGGAGAGGGCGATCATGGTGAAGATGAGGAGGAGGACCACCAAGGCAATCTCGCCCATCTCGCCCAGGGCTAGTTCGGTCTGGGAGAGGGATTTGACGACGGCGGCGGGGACGAGAATATAGAGGACCATTCGGGAGAGGGTCCGGATGTCGAAGTCGAGAATGCGGTTGGCGATGTACCCGACGGCCAGGATGGCGAAGACGGGGACGACGATTTCGAAGAAAGGCATGTCCATCACCGAAACCAATCATAACAGAAAAACCAGCTAGACACAAACCCCACGGGAGGCGAAGTTTCTGTGCGGAGGCCACAGGTCTATGGCAACGCGGTGGATACGGCGTTGGCCACTTCGATGGTGCTCAATGTGACGCTGCCGATGATGACCGGGCTAGGCGGCGATGTCTTTGCCTTGATCTACGAGGCCAAGACCGGCAAGGTGACGGGGATTGGTGCCAGCGGCCTCTCGGGCGCCGGCGCTCATCCGGAGCTGTTTGTCGAGAGGAGCTATGAGCGGATGCCGCTGGACGGCCCGCTCTCCGTGGCGGTCCCCGGCGCGATGCAGGCCTATGAGGACATCCACCGGAGCTTCTGCGCCATGGAGTGGGAGCGGCTGATCGAGCCGGCCAGGCGCTATGCAGAGCAGGGGTTCCCCCTGCCGCGGTGGACCGCTAACCAGATCCACCAGGCCGCTGGCAAACTGCGGCGCTTCCCGGAGACGGCCGGCATCTTCTTAAAGGGCGGAGAAGCGCCCAAGCCTGGCGACCTACTAGTCAGAAGGATTTGGCCCGCACCCTGCAGCGGCTGGCTAAGGAGGGGGCCGCCCCCTGCTACCGGGGCGATATCGCTGAGCGGGCCGTCGAGGCCCTAAATGGTGCCGTCCCCGGCTACTTTGATGGTAGCGAGTTCGCCGACCAGCGGACCGATATCTATGACCCCATTCACACCGACTACCGGGGCTACCGGGTGTGGCCTGAATGGTGGAAGCCAAGAAACTGGCCTTCGCCGACCGGCTGGGCTACGCCGGAGACAAGCGGTCCGTGGACTTCTTCCCGCTTGAGAAAATGACCGGCAAGCTCTTTGCCGGGCGGCGGCGGGCGGCCATCGGCCCGAGAGCCGCTGAAGAGGTGCGGGCCTGCGAACCCGGCCTGTTCGAGGGCGAGACTACCTCGTTCGTGGTGGCGGATAGAGAGGGCAATGCTGTCTCCTTCATCCAGAGCCTGTCGCTCTCTTTCGGCAGCGGGGTGACGGTGCCGGGGACCGGGATCGTCCTCAACGACCGCACTGGCCGGGGCTTCAGCCTGGTGGAGGGGCACCCATACCGGGTGGGGCCGCGCAAGAAGACCATACACACCCTCAATACCTACCTGGTGACCAGGGAAGGCCGGTTGTTTATGGTGGGCAATACGCCCGGCGGCGATGGGCAACCCCAGTGGAATCTGCAGGTGCTGGCCCATGTCATCGATGGCGGCATGACCGCGCAGGAAGCGGTGGAGGCGCCGCGCTGGACCAGCCTGCCGGGGACCGACCCGGCGACCATCGACACCCCGGTGCAGCTCAGGGTGGAAGAGCGCCTGCCGGCCGAGACCATTGCTGCCCTGGAGGGGCGGGGGCATGTGGTGAAGACCGCCGGCGCCTGGGCTGGCGGCGGCCGGGCGCAGGTGATCGTGGTCGCCCCCAAGACCGGGGTGCGAATGGCGGGCACCGACCCCCGGGTCGAGGGTGCAGCCCTGGTTGACTAGGAACCATATTGTAGCTGGACTGCTGCCTTTCTCTCCGGGATAATGGCAGCAGCACACGAAGACTGGAGGAATTGGATGACGCTGACGATCGTGCCCCTGACCGAAGAACACCTGGACCAGGTGGCTGAGCTGTTCGTGGCCGGCTACCGGGCCCAGCGCCAGGCGGTACCGAGCCTGCCCAATGGCTTTGAAGATGCAGAGAGCATCCACGAGAAGCCGAGCAGACTGTCGCGGCGAGCGCCTGGCGCGGTGGCTATGGAAGATAGACGGTTAGTCGGCTTCTTCTTGGGCGTGCGAGTCGATTCCCTACTGGGTGGCCGCGGTGTCTATGTGCCGGAGTGGGGCCACGCGGTAGCAGGCGGACGGGCCCTGTGAGACGGCCAACCCCGAGGCTACCCGGTTCTGGCAGAGGCATGGGCAACCGGTGAGCTTCTCGCTGGTACAGCGGGTTGATCCTCGCATTGCTTGGGCCAACCATAACCGGGACGAGCGGGATATGTGGTGAAATAGCAGGACCCCCGGGGTGATTGTGATCCCGGGGGTCCTGACGTATGGGATTCAGGCGAACTGGCGCCGGCAAGCGTCGTCCCAGGCCGCCTTGAAGGCAGCGACCGAGCCTTGGACGGGGTTTAATCGCCCCCTCCTTGATTTAAGCTATTTGCTCATGGGCTGGAGAGATTCTTCGTATATCCGCCTTATTGCTTCTTCGGTAGCCTTTACAGGTGAAAGTGAAAGCAGCAACCCTAGGGACGGGGTCGTCCTGGCCAGCTCGACCAGCATCGGGATATCCATTTCGGTAAACCCGAAGTCCGCCAGCTTTTTCGTACACCCCACGGCAAAAAGCCATTCTTCTACCTTCCCAGCCGCGTACTCTGCCTCGCCGGGCAGACCTTTCAGTTCAGGCACTATCGGGTTATAAATATCGGCCAGTATTTCGGCTGCTGCGGGGTAGGTGATCTTGATTATGGCAGGCAGCAGGGCGCCCAGTCCCAGGCCGTGAGGCAGTTCGGGCTTTACGGCGCTTAAAGGATGCTCCAGAGCGTGGGTGAGGTGTAGAAGGCCGTTGTCAAAGGAGATGCCGGCCAGAGCCGAAGCATAATGCAGATAGTAGCGGGCTATCAAGTTATCAGGCTCATTAATTGCAGCCGGCAGATAGCGGGCGATGAGCCTTACCGTTTCTTTTGCGGTTAAAATGCTGTAAGGAGATGCGGCAAGGGTTGTGGCAGACTCGGTAATGTGGTTCAAGGCATCCACCGTGACGGCCACCGTCTGGGTCACATCCAGCTTTGTCAGGAGCTGGGGGTCATCGATGGCGAAAAGGGGATAAATGCAGTCGTAAGCAATGGCTGGCTTGTAGTTCTTTTCTGGGATTGTAGCTACCGCGAACCTGTTGACCTCTGTGCCGGTACCGTGGGTGAGGTTAATGGCTATGATGGGAACTGCCTTTTCGGGGATGAATTTCTGCTCGTAGAGATCCCTTCCGGTTCTGTCTTTGTACTCTAGTAGGATTGCCACTCCTTTGGCGGTATCTATTGGGCTCCCGCCACCTATGCCTATCACTGCCAAGGAACCCATTTGGCGGCCCAGTGCTGCGGCTTCATCGATCATGTCAACTGTGGGGTTAGAGCCAACCTTGTCGTAAATTGCATACTCGAAACGGGCTTTTTCAAGGGCTGGTTTTACCACATCCCATGCACCGCTGGTCTTATACGAGTTTTTACCGGTGACCAGGAGAACCTTTGAAATGCCCTTGTTCTTGAGCACATCCAGGATGTCGCCAATTTTGTTTATGGCTCCTATTCCGAAATACGTGGTGTTCTTGCAACGGAGTTCGAACACCTTAGAGGGGTTAATTTTCGCTTCCCACATGGCCCTCTCAACCTCCTGTTTGTGAAAAAATTCACATAATCCTTGTCCCAAATATATCATGCTCTTTTGCTCGGGTCAAGTCCCGTTTTTCGGTTCTTTTGTTGTCGGACGGTAATACTGTCACCTTAAAATTCGCAAGAAAAGACTCAAGCGGGTTTCGCGTGAACCCAAGCATCACCGGGCTGACGATAAGGTAAAGGCTGCACTACGTCAGCTGCTGGCCGAGGAACCCCGACGGAGGCACTTGGGCTATCGGCGCTGGGTGGCGGTGCTGAAGCGTAAGCTGGGGCTCGTCATCAACCACAAACGTATGGTTAGAATCCTGAAGGAGCTTGGGTGGACCCAGAAGCGAATCAAGCGGGGAAAGCGAATCAAGAATGCCCGGCCCGGCCGGTCTACTGCTCCTAATCAGCTATGGCAGATTGACATGACAAAGGTAGCCGTGGAGGATGCCGGCAGGCTTCACCATATAGCGATCATTGATGCATATACCCGGGAGATTGTTGGCCATCACGAGAGTCTGAGGGCGTGGGCCGGGGAATGGCTGGAGGCCTTCCACCAGGCTATACTGGACCGATTACCCGACGGAAGCAGAGGCCAAGCAGGGCATCAAAGACTACATTCGCTTCAACCCCAAGCGGGAGCACAGTGGCATTGCCTGTCTGACTCTGACCAAGCGTCGCCAGCTCGGCGAGAACCTAAACCAAAAGGTCACCTGACCTGTTGACATTCAGTGGGTCACTACATCCTGCCTCGCCATCCTCCAGTGGGGGGGCGTCCTCAACGGCAACCGCCGCAGAATCAGGCTCACCGGTAACCAGCTCATCCCTTACCTGCGGCGGGCCCGCGATCTCCTGGTCGTTGACACCTTCGATACCGCTACCGACATCGGCGACCTAGTGGTCAACTCCGGATTTTCCAAGGTCTACTCGGCCTTCATCCCGGGGTTCATTATCTATGACAGCCGGGTGGCCGCCACTCTCTGCCTGCTCATCCGGCAGTACTGCGTCGAGAAGCGCCTCCCGGCGGTCACCGAAGCCCTGCGCTTCGCCTGGCGGCAGGCCAAGGGAGACAGCCAGCGTGACCCCACCCAGGAGCCATACCTGTTTCCGAAGCTCAGTGCCTACAGCCGAACCTACCTCCTCCATAACATGCGCGCCAACTGGCTCCTCGGCGCCGCCATCCAGCAGCACGATTCGCCCTTCTGGCAGGTGGGCTTCGCCCGGGGCCTGCGTGCCCTCGAGTCGCGCTCTTCATGGTCGGCTACGACCTGAGTCAAGCTTCCTAACAAGTAGGTGCCCCCATGAACCACTTCCTCGCTTGAGCATGGCGTGCGCCCCCCTTCAAGCCTATCCCTATCGCATGTTAGCGGAGGCCGGTCAGGGCAGGATACTGTAGCATCCTGTCGAATTTAGTGAAGACACAGCAATAGGGGAGGCGCTGACGGGATGCACCGAATCTTCGCCCTGGACATAGGGACACGCAAAGTGGCTGGCCTGGTAGTAGAACCAGAGGGCCAGCGGGTGAGGATCATCGCGGTCGCCCTGGAGGAGCACGCGGGCCGATCCATGTTTGACGGTCAGGTTCACGATGTCCCTCAGGTCGCCGAGGTCGTCAGGCGCGTCACTGACCAGCTTGAGACGATGGTCGGCCACAAACTCCCCGAGGTGTTTGTGGCCGCCGCCGGTCGCTCTTTGCGTACCGTAACCGCCAGCGCCGAGCGGCGCATTTCACCTCTGGCCGAGATCTCTGATGGTCAGGTACCTTTGATAGAGCTGGAAGCGGTCCAGGTAGCGGCCCGCCAACTCGATGCTGAGCTTGGCCGCGGGGGTGATGAGTTTCATTGCGTTGGCTACAGCACGGTCGGCTATACCCTAAATGGCTCACCCATTGGCAATCTGGTTGGGCAGCGGGGCCGGAGTATGGGAGCACAGGTTGTCGCGACTTTCCTCCCCAGGGTGGTCCTGGATTCCATGGTGGCGGTACTAGAGCGGGCAGGCCTGGAGACAGCGGGGCTGACTCTTGAGCCCATTGCAGCTCTAAATGCTGTCATTCCGCCGACCATGCGCCGGCTCAACCTGGCTCTGGTCGATGTGGGAGCTGGCACCTCTGATATTGCGATTACTAGGAACGGCACTGTCCTGGCTTATGGAATGGTTCCAATCGCCGGCGACGAGGTAACTGAGCGTCTGGCCGCGGAGTTCCTGCTGGACTTCCCGGAGGCCGAACGCGCCAAGCGGGAGCTCGACGGGGGACCGGTGACTATCCGTGATGTACTGGGAGGCACGCAACAGGTGCCCACCGAGTTGGTGGTTGAGCGCATCGCCCCGGCCGTGGAAGAGCTGGCTTCGGGGATCGCTGCTACCATCAAAGAGCTTAATGCCGGACCACCTCAGGCGGTGATGCTGGTCGGCGGAGGCAGTCAGACGCCCGGACTCCGTCCAATGCTCGCCGCTCAATTGGGGCTACCGGAGGGTCGGGTCGCGGTACAGGGTCCAAACGCCCTATATGGTTTCACTGGGTCGCTGGGGCCGCTGGAGGGCCCCCTGGCCATCACGCCGGTGGGCATCGCCCTGATGGCCCGTGGACGGGAGATGATGGGCTTTACCAATGTGTATGTCAACGGGCGGCTGGTCCGCCTGCTCCGCCTGGGCGAAGGAAACGTGGGTGAAGCCCTGGTGGCGGCAGGGGTCAGGGTCTCGGATATTCACGGACGGCCGGGTCCGGCGCTTTCGGTTGAGGTCAATGGAAAACCGGTGTTCATTCCCGGCACGCTGGGAAGACCCGGCGTCATTCGAGTCAACGGCGAGGAGGCCCACCTGACCACGCCCATTCGTGACCGGGACCGGATCGAGATCGAGCCGGGACAGGACGGGGACCCTGGTCAGGGTACGGTAGGTCAGGTAGCTCCGGCCGGTTCCGCCAAAACTCTGGTTTTCCAGGGCATGGAGCGGGTTGTGGGAGGACAGGCCATCATGAATGGCCGGGCAGTACTGCCGGACGAGCCGCTGGAGGATGGGGCTAAGATTATCTGCGAGCACCTGGAACGGCCAGTTGATGCCCTGCGCCTCTTGGGACTGGGTGATGGCCAGCCAGAGGTGCTGCGCTACCAACTCAACGGCGTTCCCAGGGAGGCACGGCTGGAGCGTTATGTCTTCAGGGTCAATGGAGAGCCGGTGCCGGCCGACCACCGACTTCGGGAGGGGGATCGACTAGAGGTGATTCAGGGGGAGCAGGGACTGCCCCAGGCGAGCCTCCTCGATGGCCACCGCCCGGCCGCCACCAGGGTCAGGGTCAATGGCGAGTGGGCTGATCTACCAGCCAAGCCATGGTCGCTGGAGGTGAACGGCAGGCCGGTTGCTGCCGATACACTGGTCAAAAACGGAGATGAGGTGTGGGTGCGGGAGGGTGCCACCTCTCTCATCTTCGCTGACCTGCTGGCTGCCATAGAGTTTGAGGCCAAGCCTCCTTCAGGTCGGCACCGACTGGTGACCCGCCTGAACGGGCGGACCGCTGATTTTTCCACACCGGTGAAGGACGGCGATGAAGCGGAGGTTTTCTGGGAGCCGATCTAGTAGATGATGGTTAGTTACTGGGGATGAGTCTCTTTACTCCCCTGAGCGAAGCCTGACATTCATCTGGACTAAGCGGGCGCAGTACCCCTCGGTGCTGCGCCCGCTGTCTGCTGGAGAACTCACTTACTCCCGGCTCGGCAATGGCTCTCTCACAAGGGTTACCGTCCGCTCTGGGTGAAGATCGAAGCAACGCCTACTGGCGCGCCCAGGGCCTGATGATTTTCACAGAATGCTACACAAAGCAGAGCACGCCGGTAGGGATTCTGGGGATTACCGCCGATGCTCCCCGTCCTATGCAAAATATTCTCGGCGGGCATCTGGCGGCAGTCGGGAAGCCACGGGGGGTTGTTACCACCCTGGACCTCCTCGACCCCACTGCCAAAGAGCGCATTCTGGAGGCGGCCCGGTCCCTGGTGGAACAGGGGGCTCGCTCCCTGGCCCTGGCCTGCACCGGTATGAGTACAACGGGGGTCGCCCCTTACCTGAAGGCCGAGCTGAACATCCCGGTGGTCGATCCGGTCCTGGCCTCAGGGCTGATGGCCCTCTGTGCCGTCAGTAGTTGATGCGGGCAGTTGAGCTCTTGCGAGATGCCCTGGGCGTCCGCATCGGGGGGCTGATCACCAACGAGAACGGCGGTTCGGCCACGGTCAACGGCTGGATCCAGGCCGCGACCCTGGGCCTGCCGGTGGTTGATGCACCGTGCAATGGGCGGGCGCACCCTACTGGTCTCATGGGCTCCATGGGCCTACACCGGTCTCCGGGCTATCTCTCACTGCAGGCCGCGGTGGGCGGTGACCCCAATCAGGGGCGGTACCTAGAGATCACCGCCGCCGGTTCGCTGGCGGGAGCTTCGGCCACTGTCAGACAGGCATCCATCTAGGCTGGCGGGCTGGTGGCCGTGGCGCGTAACCCGGTGACTATGAGATATGCCCGGGAGAACGGCGCTCCGGGCGCTATCTCGCAGGCCATTCGGGTGGGGCGGGCGCTCCTCAGGCACGGAGGGCAGCCTGACCAGATGGTGGCCGCCGTGACCCGGGAGATCGGCGGCGAGGAAGTGACTGCGGCCAGAATCACCCACCTGTCCCTGAAGCTCGAAGGGGGCTTTGACTCGGGGCTAGTCGAGCTCGAGACCGGCCACAAGTTAACCTTCTGGAACGAGTACATGACCCTAGAACACGACGGCCGGCGTCTGGGCACCTTCCCCTATCTCATCATGACCTTTGATGCTGAGACAGGGCTTCCCGTGACCAGTGCCGAACTGAGGGCCGGGAAGAAGGTGCACACAGTGTGGACGCACCGCCAGAACCTCATCCTCGGTGCGGGCATGCGGGACCCTTTCTTGTTTGCATCCGCCGAGGAAGCGGTGGGGCAAAAGATAATTGAGTATGTGTTCTAAAGCAGCGGAGGTGGCACCATGGCTCTAAAACAGGTTTTGGAAGTAATCGAACTGTTGGATCACCCCCGGGCCAGTGGCGAGATGGTGAAGCAGGCCCTGGCTCAGCGGGAGTTTCTGGGCAGCGTCGAGGTGGTGGAGGTAGCATCAGAACGGGGCAAGACCGACTTTATCTCCTTCCGGT
Organism: Bacillota bacterium; assembly: GCA_040758135.1. Taxonomy (GTDB): domain Bacteria; phylum Bacillota; class Sulfobacillia; order JBFLWA01; family JBFLWA01; genus JBFLWA01. The sequence goes on from JBFLWA010000001.1 coordinate 56,228, forward strand.
TCCCGGGTCATTCCGGTAAGTCCCGGGGCGGTTCGGCCCCGACCCTAGGTATCATCGGCCGGCTGGGCGGGATCGGGGCCAGGCCGGAGAGGCTGGGTTTGGTATCGGATGGCGATGGGGCGGTGGCCGCCATCGCGGCCGCCTTCAGGCTGGGCCAGATGGCCGCCTGGGGGGACGTACTGTCCGGTGATGTTATCATTGCCACCCACATCTGCCCGGACGCGCCCACGCGCCCCCATCATCCCGTTCCCTTTATGGACTCCCCGGTCAATATCCATACCATGAACCAGCACGAGGTCTCCCCGGAAATGGACGGGATACTGTCCATCGATACCACCCGGGGTAACCGGGTAATCAACCACCGGGGGTTCGCTATTTCGCCCACGGTCAAGGAAGGCTATATCCTTCGGGTGAGCGAGCGCCTCCTGGATATCATGGAGATTGTCACGGGCCGGGTTCCGGTGGTCTTTCCCCTGACCATGCAGGACATCACTCCGTACGGAAACGGGCTCTACCATCTCAATAGCATCCTACAGCCCTCGTGCGTCACCACCGCTCCCGTCGTGGGGGTGGCGTTGACCGCGGAGGTGCCGGTACCCGGGTGTGCCACCGGTGCCTCCCATGCTATCGACATCGAACTGGCGGCGCGTTTTGTCATTGAGGTGGCTAAGGAGTTCGGCAATGGTACAGCCAGGCTGCATGATGACGAGGAGTTCCAGCGCATTGTCTCTCTTTACGGCAACATGCATCACCTGCAGGGCCCGGGCCGGGTGAGCGGCTCCCGATGCCATCCATTCAGGTAACCATCACCGTCCCCGAGGGTAAGCGGCTCATTGCCCGGGCCATCTGCCGGCTGCCCGAGGTCACACAGGCCTATGCGGCCGGACGTATCCTTCTCAAGGGCGGAACCACTGTGTCTGCAGTCTCAGAGGAGCTGGCCGGGCGATGATGGCTGGCGCTGAACTGGGCGGGCCCCCGGGTAGGGTGCTCTCGGGCCTGCTGGCCCAGGGGGTCAATGTGACCATCGCCGCCGGGTTGGAGAAATATGCTCCGGTTGACATAAGAGAGGCTATGGCCGCTGCCGGCCGGGCCAGGATTGAGCGCAGTAGGGGGATGGCCGTCGGGCTGATGCCGCTGCAGGGCCGTCTGATTACGGAAGTGGAGGCTATCTCGCTAATGTACTCAGTGTCAGAAACGCAGGGCAGGCAGGTGATCAGGCATCCCTCTCAGAGTGTTCCGCTATAGGACCCTCGTGCCACAGGCATTTCGGGTGTCGTTTATGGAAGGGGTGGGCGTAGATGAAGGTCGGAACAGTAACCATCGGCCAGTCGCCACGGGTTGATATCGTCCCGGAGATGGTTGGGACCTGGGGCAGTCAGGTAGAGGTATTGGAGAGGGGGGCTCTCGATGGCCTCACCCGGGCCGAGATCGAGAGTTTCGCGCCGGCAGCCGGGGACTACACTCTGGTTACCCGGCTGGCTGACGGTTCATCGGTGACCATAGCCAAACGCTTTGTGCAGCCCCGGGTCCACGCTGCCTTACGGGAGCTTGATGCTCTCGGAACCGACTGCCTTATCCTCCTCTGCACCGGCGATTTTCCGGCGGTCGAGACCCGGGCTCCCCTGGTCAAGCCCGATCTGGTCCTGCACCGGACAGTCTCCGCGTTGGTAGAGGGGAAGAAGGTGGGGTTGATGACACCATCGCCTCTGCAGGTGGAGCAGGCGGCCAACAAGTGGTCTCACCTGCCGGCGCGGCTTCGGGTGGTGGCTGCCAACCCTTACACCGGCTTCGGTGACGAGCTGTCCAGCGCGGCCGGTGCCCTCCGGGAGTGGAGAGCTGAGGTCATGGTCATGGACTGCATGGGGTACACCGGATCCATGAAGAAGCTGGTGCAGGAGAGTCTGGGTATTCCGGTGATCCTGGCCCGCACTCTGGTGGCCAGGGTGGTCGGTGAACTGCTCAGCTGACCTGGCCGGGCGCCGGTCGGCTTACTTGGGCAACGGCCCTGGCCGTGGTGGCGGGGCCGTTTGTCTATGCTCCGGGCAAATCAATTGCCCGCCCGGCAGGTCTGGCGGGCGGCCAACCCGAATTAGTGCCGTAGTGAGGTGAGCACATGCGCCGCTTTCTCCCTATCTTGCTGACCGCCCTAGTCTTGCTGGGCCTGATTGTCGCTTACGATTGGAACCGGCACTACCTGTTCGGGCTCCAGACTGCCCTCTGCGGGGTGATCGGCGGTTTCGCCCTGGCCGTCATCGGCTTCCTGTTTAACACCGGGGTGATGGTCTATGAGAAGGTCAGCGAAGCCTCCTCGCCCCGGCTGCGGGCCTGGGCCTGGGGCATATTCGGTGTGGGCATCCTGCTAGCCGGTTTCTCTTACCTGGTCTGGGTCTTGGCCGGCCGCCATTGGTTTCCCTAATTACATCCTCCGACGCTCGGTCCGGGCAATGATCTCCTCCTGCAGGGCCTGACTCAGGTCGCAGAAGTAGTCGCTGTAGCCGGCTACCCGCACGATGAGATCCCGGTATTCCTCCGGCAAGGCTGTTCAATATATTACGCTGGAAATCCAGGAATCCCCGGCGGTAGAGTTTATCATCGGCTACGGTATGCCCCGGGGCTCGCTGTTCCATGAACTCGGTGAAGATACCCGCCGCGTAGGCGGCCTGCCACTCCGGGGTCATCTGGGCGAAGATCAGATCCCGCATTGACCGGCCGCGCCAGTGCGGGATAATCTTCTCCGCGTAGATTCGCTTGGCCTCGGCGCTGACCGCGTAGGGTATCTTCTCTCTGGAATCCAGCAGCTCCAAGTCCTCCTGGCTGTGGCAGCACAGTTCGGGGTAGGTGGGGGTAGCCTTGGGGGCCGGTCCCCGCTCGCCGACGATGAGCTCCCCTGGGTTAATGCAGATGGTCTTGTTCTCCAGCAGGTACTTAAAGGCCAGGGCCCGGCGCATGGGCGGCGACAGCTCACCGGCCAGGCCATCGAGCTCGGTCATCAGCTCCGCCTGCTCGGTGGAGAGCTGGGCCGGCGCCTCCGGGCTCTCCTGTCTCAGTCGAGCTACTCGTGGGTTCATGCCCTCGGCCTCCTGTCTTCACCGTCAGCCCGAATTCGCGCAGCCGCTCAGCGCAGCGTTCCGCCGCCTGCCTGCTGGGTTCCGGGGTGTCGGTCAACTGGTAAACTCTATGCAGTCGCCGGTACTTATCCATCCTGGCCCGGTGGTAGGGGATCAAGTGGACCTCCTTCACCTCGCCCAGCGAGGCCAGGTAACGGCCGGTGGCCGTGAGGTTGGCTTCATCATTGTTGACGCTCGGAACCAGTGGCATCCGGACGATCACCCGGCGACCATGCTCGGCCAGCCACTCCAGGTTGGAGAGAATCCCCCGGTTAGAGACACCGGTCCATTGCCGGTGCCGTTCTTCGTCCAGCAGCTTCAGAAAAGGTGACACCGCCGCCGGATTCCTCATAGAAGACGACATCTGTTGCGATCTCCCGCATTACCTCGGCTACCGCCACCGTGCGCCCTACCAGCTGGCGGGCGTCGGAGTAGCAGACAGCGGCGCACTGGCCGCACGCGGTGCAGGTGGCGCGGTCGAAGATATTGTGGCACCAGCGGCAGCTGAGGGGGCGCCCCTTGAGGAAAACGGCAGTTCGGATGCCAGGGCCGTCGTGGATGGAGTAGCGCATGATATCGAAGATAGTGCCTTTGGTCATCGCTCACACTTGTCCTGCTACGGATTGTCTTCAGGAGACGTTCGGCAGCGTGCGGCGAAACCCTCTCCGAACCGGCAGTCGGGCGGCCCGGTGGCGGTGGGGACCTTCTTGTCCCAATTCCCCACAATTCCTTGACAAGTTCTTAAAGATGTTGTGTTATCATACCTTCAACCAACTCTTGGAGGTGACTCTATGCACAACGCGCGCCGCGGCATCCGCAATGTGTGGCGCAGCAAGGTCCGTACATTGACTGTGGCTCTCCTGGTGGGGTTGGCCATGTGCCTGGCCGTTACTATGATGTCCATCGATTCCAGCATTGAGAGCCAGCTGGCCAGTATTGCCGAGTCGGTCGGGACCATCATCGAGGTGCGCCCGGCCGGCAGTTATATGGGGTTTGGTCGCGGGGAGCCCCTGGATATCAGCCTGATTGAGGGAATGGACAGCCTTGCCCATGTCACCGCCGTCGAGCCGGTCCTGATGCACCAGTATGTCGTCGGGACCAGCCCTGGTTTCGGGGAGCGCTCTCTGGAGGGGATCATGCGTAATCGTGTCTTCGTAGTGGGCGTCGAGGCCGGGCGGCCCCTGCGCCTCTTCGGCGGCGGCACCGCCCAGCTGATCTCGGGCCGGGGCTTTGAGGAGACCGATGCCGGTCGCCTCGTGGCCATCGTTGGCAAGACCTATGCCGAGGAGAACGGAGTGGTGGTCGGCGATCTGTTTGAGGCGGGCGGCTGGGTGTTTGAGGCCATTGGCCTGTCTGAAGCCGGTTACCAGTTGGGCGATAACGCTGTCTTCCTGCCCCTGGCCACTGCCCAGCAGGTCTTCGGCCTGGAGGGCCAGATCTCCATGGTCTATGTTACCGCCGAGTCTCTCTCCCATGTGGATACAGTGGTAGAGGCCCTCAAGGCCCAGGTGGGTGACGCGGCCGATGTGGTCTCCCAGGGCGGTATGCTGAGCCGGGTCGGTGACTCCATGGATATGGTGCGTCGCGCCACCAAGACCGGGGTCTGGGCCGCCCTAGCCACCTCGGGCCTGGTGATTTTCTTCACTATGATCCTGGTCATCCGCGAGCGCCAGCGGGAGATCGGAGTCCTCAAGGCCATCGGTTCGGGCAACTTCGACCTGCTCTCTGGGTTTGCCTGGGAAGCACTGGCTCTCTCGGTAGTCGGCGCCCTGGTCGGGATCTTGCTTTTTACCACCTTCGGGCAAGGCCTGGCTGAGCGGTTCGTCTCCCAGTCGGTCACCACCGCCCCCGGTAGCGGTATGAGCGGCGGCAGGGCCGGTTGGGCCGTACAGGGGGGCATCCTCCGGGCCCAGCTGGGAACCATTTCGGCTAGTCTCTCGCTGAATCTGGTCTTGCGCATCCTTGGTTCCGCCGTCGGCCTGGGCCTGCTGGGCGGGCTGTTGCCTGCCCTGTATGCTCTGAGACTCAAGCCCGCGGAGGTGTTGCGAAATGACTGAGGCCGTAGAGCTCTGGAAAGTGAGCAAGTTCTTCTCTCTCCACGGGAATGTGGTGTGCGCCCTCAATGAGGTGGACCTGGCTATCCCGGCCGGGGTCTTCGCCTCCATCGTTGGCCCCAGCGGCAGCGGCAAGACCACTATGCTTAATATCATCGGTGGGCTCGACCGCCCCAGCAGCGGCGAAGTCTATCTCCACGGCGAGCCTATCCACCGTCTGGCCGAACCGGCCTTGGTGGACCACCGCCGGAGGTCGCTGGGGTTTATCTTCCAGTCCTACAACCTGCTGCCCAACCTGTCAGCCCTGGAGAATGTGGAGCTGGCCCTGGAGTTCGCCCGTCATCCGGCACGGCAGCGGCGGGAGCGGGCCCGGCAGTGCCTAGCCATGGCTGAGCTACCGGAGAGCCGCTTCCGGCATCGCCCGGCTCAGCTCTCCGGCGGCGAACAGCAGCGGGTGGCCATCGCCCGGGCCCTGGCCAATGACCCCAAGGTCGTTTTGGCCGATGAGCCCACCGGCAACCTGGACTCCTCTACCGGACACCAGATCGTGTCCCTGCTCCGGCGCTTGACCCGGGAGGCCAACAAGACGGTGATTGTCATCTCTCACGACCGGGAAGTAGCTGCCGCCACCGACCTCACCGCCGAAATGGTGGACGGGACGGTACAGCGGATGGTGCAGCGTTGACAAAAGCGGGGCCTGGCGTGAATCCGCCAGGCCCCACTGTTTTCTGCCTGTCCTACTGCCTGATCCTCACATATCCCGCCTCTTCCAGCAGCTCGGTATAGCGGACCAGGTACTCCACATCCCGGCTGCCGGTTTCCAGCTCGGTCAGGTCGGCCACCTCCAGCAGGCTGCGCTGGCCGTCCATCCAGTACATGGCCACCGTCATCCCCCGGAACTGGCTGTGCTCCTTCTGGAATTTGCCCCACTCCTCACGGCGGTGGGGGAGACGGTCGAACAGATCCCGGGTACTCCAGGGGCCGCGGAAGGCTCGCTCCACCACCCGGCTGGCCGCCTTCTCCTCCCACTGATCCAGCGTGCTCTCTTGACCTTCGGTATCATACCCCAGGGCTCTGGCGGCCGCGCGCAGCCGTCCCCGGGCCGCGGCGGTCAGTTCCTCCATCTGTTGCCGGAGCGGGGCGATGGCTTCTTCCAGCCGGCTCCGGTCGGAGGCCCCGGCCAGCCGGGCCAGGGAGGCCAAATCGGCTTGCTTCCGCTCCATCCGGAAGCCGAGCCGCGCCTCGGCCAGGGAGAGCACCTTCCATCGCCCCTCGGCCTTGGCTCCGCCGGCCCGCTCCAGCTCCTCCTGGACCAGCCGGTTCAGCTCCCCGGCGAAGCGGGCGAACATCTCGTGGGCTAGCCAGGCGGCTTCCCGGTAGCCGGCATTGGCAATGAAGTAGGCGTAAGCGGCGGTGAGCACACCAACCCGCTTCAGCATTTCCGGGTCTACCTTATCCAGGGTGTCCTGGCTGGTATGGTAGTAGCGGTCGGGCCACTGGATCAGCATGGGACAGGGAACGCCCACCGTCGGGTCGGAGAGGATGTAGTGGTCGCTACCCCCGGAGAAGCTGGTCAGTGCATGACGGAACAGGGGTAGCCCCGAAGTCCCGGCCAAATTCCTGGCTTCATTGGCGATCTCCTGCAGGATCCGGGCGGCCAGATCCCCGGTGAACGACGGTTGGGCCAGGGGAGGGTATTCCACCTGGAAGACACTGCGGCACTTGGCCTGGTCCTCGCCGACCATATCCAGGTTGACGCCGGCCACGAGGTTAGGGATGGTTGCCTCATTCTCGGCCAGGTAGGCATAGGTGCCGGTCATCTCCGGCGGCAGCAGGAAGCGGATTCCCCGCCGCGGCCGGGCGAGCTTGCCTTCGCTAATCAACTGGTTGAGGGCGCGGGCTACCTCCAGGGCCACCCCGACGCCGGAGGCATTGTCATTGGCCGAGGCCTGCGGGTGGCAGAGGTGGGCCACCACTATTACCTCCTCGGCGGTCTCCCCGGGGATGAAGCCGATGGCGTTCTCGATGGTCCCCTCGTAGAACCGGCTCTCCACCACGGCCCGCACTTTGAGGGGCACTGGGTCCCGTCCTTCCCCGCGGTCTTGCTGCTGCTTGGCCCAGAGCTTGCGCAAGCGCTCGCCCTGACGCGGCGATAGAACAAAGCCCCAGCAGGGCACATCATCAGACCGCCCGGACCACCAGAACGAGGTATACTGGACGGCATCGGGCAGGTCCAGCCGGTTGCGCACCGGCGGGATCTCGGCCAGGAAGTCGGAGATGATCCCCACCGCTCCGTATACGTCCACCGCCAGATGCTTAACGTCCCGGATACTCCGGTCGACCATCACCACTTTGCCGCGCACAGCCAGCCCCTGGTAGGAGGCGTCTTCATCGGCCTTCTCCACCACCACCAGCTCGGCTTCGACCCCACCAGGGGGCGTACTGTGGCTGCGCTGGACCAGGGAATGCTTCTCCTCGGCGTAGCTTGAGACCCGGTATTCCTCGGGCCCTTTCACCCAGAGCTCGCCGGAGATCCCCTCCCATTCCAGGAAGCTGCGGTCCGACCAGTTGGCCCGCTTGAGGTCGGCCGGGTAGAAGGCCACCTCGGCTGCCACTCCGGCCGCCTCCAGGGCGGCGCGGCAGTATTCGGCCGCCTCCCGGAAACCCGGGCTGGCCTGGATCCGGTGGTGTCGGACCACCTCTGAGACATGCCTGAAAGCTCTGGTCGCCGAGACCTCTTTTTGCAGGGTCTCCACCAACTGCTTGATCATGAATCCACCTCCGCGGTTTATTCCTGGCCCTCGCCGGGCAACAGGCGGCGGGCTGCCTCCAGTGCCTCATTCAGCCGGCCGGTAGCGGGACCGCCTCCCTGGGCCAGGGCCGGCGGGCCACCGCCCCGGCCTTCCACCAGGGCGAGAGCCGCGTTGAGGGCCGGACGCACATCCAGCTCCAGATCGTTGGAGCGGCCCAGCACCAGATGGGCCTTTTCCGCCTGGACGCTGCCGAAGACCACTATGGTACTGGTCGCTTCCTTGAGGGTCATCTGGGCCAGGAGTCTCAGCTCACCGGCCTCCCGCCCCTCCCAGCGCCGGACCAATACGCGCAGCCCGGCCGGGTTGGACGAGGCCCCGGCCAACAGGGCGGCGGCTTCCGCCGCCAGCAGCTCCTGCCGCAGCTGGCGCAACTCCCTGTCGGCTGCGGCCAGGCTTTCCTGCAACCGGGCCGCTTCGTCCCGCAGTTGGACGGCGGGGACCGCCAGGGTCGCCACCAGCCCGGCCACTATCTCGTTCTTCAGGGAGTAGTCGCTCAGGGCCCGCCAGCCGCAGAAAAAGCGCACCCGTACCTGGCGGCGCATGCGCTCCCAGCCGATAATCTTCACCAGCCCCACCTCGCCGGTGCGGCGGGGGTGGGTACCGCCGCAGGCATTCAGGTCGAACCCTTCCACCTCGATTAGGCGCAGGGTCCCGGCCCGTTCGGGGCGCTTGCGCAGCGGCAATCCGGCCGCTTCCTCCGGGTCGGCCCAGCGCACCCGGATCGGCCGGTTCTCGAGGACGACCTGGTTGACCCGGCGCTCCGCTGCCTTTGCTGCCTCAACGGTCAGCTCGTCCAGCGTCAGATCGATGGTAACCTCCTCATCGCCCAGGTGGAACCCGATGGTATCGGCATCGTAGAGCTGTTCAAAGGCGGCCGATAGCAGATGTTGCCCGGCGTGCTGCTGTAAATGGTCGAGGCGGCGGGGCCAGTCAATGGCGCCCTCCACCTCCTGGCCGACCAGACTCTGGGCAATGGTCGCCTCCAGCCGGACCAGGTGGACCACCTGATCGTCCTGTTCAGTGACACCGGTTACCGGGTGCCCGGCGATGGTCCCACCATCGGCCGGCTGGCCGCCAGACTCGGGGTAGAAGGCGGTGCGGTCCAGGATGACCCGGTAGAGACCGGGTTCGTCGGCCGGGTCCACCGCTACTACCCGGGCGTGAAAGCTGACCAGGTAAGAGTCGTTATAGTACAGGCGTTGGGTCATGGCTTCATCTCCTCGACCATCAGTCTTCCACCCAAAGCTTTCTCGCCATCGGCAGGGGTTCCTTCTGGCACCGTAGGTTTGTCTTTTTCCTTCGGGTCCTCTATTAACAGCCTCCGTTCTGGTCGATATCACGGATAGCTCGAAGGAAAGTGTCGTTTCTTGGCGAAATCCTTGGGTAAATTGGTGAAGGGAGGCCAGCCCTGTGTTGCGTCATCGTCCGCTCGCCACGGCTGTGGTTAGCATCCTCGCTCTCGCCTGCGTCCTGGCGGTTCCAGTTCTGGCCGACACCATCTCTGTCAGCGACCAGCAGATAGTCTTGCGTTCTGCCCCGGCCGACGAAGCGCCGGCCAACGGGGTTCTGCTTCCGGGGGGCCAGTTTACCGTGGTGGGGCAGCAGGGTGACTGGGTTGCCGTCCAGGTAGGGACCATCCGGGGGTGGCTGCCGTCCAGTCTGCTCAGTACCGTTACCACTGGCCCGGTCGCCCGTCGCCTCACTGTCAACACCGCGGTCCTCAATGCCCGCCTGGGCCCCGGGACCGAGCATGCCATACTCTCCACCGTCAAGGCCGGCGAGCAGTATGATATTGCCGAGGAGAAGAACGGTTGGTTCAAGATCATCCTGAGAAACGGCCACTTCGCCTGGGTCTCGGGCGACTATGTCCTGGTCAGCACCGTTGCCGCCAACCAGCCGCCGGCGGTGATCCCGCTCCCGGTTAGCAGTGAGAAGGTGGCAACCGTGGCTGTCTCCGCCGCCTATGTCCGGACCGGCACTAACACCCGCTATGAGGCGAAGGGCCTGGTCAGGCAGTCCACCAGGCTACCGGTGGTCGATGTTAAGGATGGCTGGGTCCAGGTGGTCTACAAGACCAACGACCTCGGCTGGGTGGAGGGATCCCTCCTCAAGCTGGCCGACGTCAACCGCCCGACCGGCGAGGTGCTTTACTCCATCGGCAATGGCGCCTTTCGCATCGAATACCCATCCTCGGGGATGGTTGACGGTTCCGTGGTCAACCTCCGTTCCGGCCCCGGGCTCACATACCCCGTCCAGGCACAGGTCAGGCGGGACGACCGGGTCATCATTGTTGGCCAGCGGGATGGCTGGTACAACATTGTCTGGCAGGGAAAGACCTATTGGATCTATGGCCCCCTGGTCAAGGGAGTCACCAACGGTACCGGGTTGACCATCGCCCTCCAGGCTACCGGCGCCAATGCCGGGCTAGTCATCGAGGGGATCAATGGCACAGCCACCGTGGCCGCCACCGGCCAGACCCTCATTGTCACTCTGCCCCAGGAGGCCACCGCTGCCAGCCTGCCGGTGAACACTGGCCCTGTCCGGGATATCGCCGTCAGCGGGCGCCAGGTGGTGGTCAACTTCACCAACCTACCCAATTACAGTGTGGAAAGCGCCGCCGGGCGGACCTCTATCTCTTTCCGGAACCTGGTGACTGCTGCCGCCTGGGAGAAGCGGGCCGACCGCGAGGTAGTCGTCTTCCAGGGGACCGGCGAACTCTGGGGCAAGCTGGACTTCAGCCACGGGCTGGCCCTTGATCTCTCGTCCTCCTCCCGCCTGGCTGGCCTGGGCACCGAGAACCCCGCCCGGGTAGCAGTGGATGGTTCCGGCACCCGGATCATGTTCGAGCGCCGTCCGGCCCGGACCGTGCTGCGCCAGGGCGAGCGTACCCTCACCCTGGAACTCCTTGAACCCGGCTTGGCTGGTAAGGTGATTCTTCTCGATCCCGGCCACGGCGGCATGGACTCAGGGGCCATCGGCCGGAGCGCCGGCACTTACGAGAAGACCATTAACCTGGCCGTCGCCCTGCTGCTCAAGGGTCGCCTGGAGGCGGCCGGGGCCACCGTCCACCTGACCCGCTCCGGCGATTACCGCCTGATCACCGATGCCGAATATCTGGAGCAGGAATACCCCAAGCAGGGGGCCGTTCTCGACCTGCAGCGGCGGGCTGAGCTGACCACCACCTTAAAGCCCGATATTTTCCTCTCCATTCACTGCAATAGCCACCCCTACAGCCGGGAGGGCGGTACCGAGACCTACTACTTCCCCGATTCCGGCAATGGGGCCGAATCCCTCACCCTGGCCGCCCTGGTCCAGCGGGAAGTCACCGCTAGCCTGGGCACCGCCGACCGCGGGGTCAAGAGCCAGCAGTTCTGGGTGATCAAGAATGCCAACACTCCGGCCGCCCTGGTGGAACTGGCCTTCCTCAGCAACGCCGCCGAAGAGCGGATGCTCCGTGCGGTCGAGAACCAGCTGAAGGCGGCCGAGGCTCTCTACCGGGCGCTGGAAGCATATTTCGGCGGCGGCCAGTAAGAGCGCAGGAGGAACATCAATTCGAATGTAGAAACATTGCACCCGAGGCCTACCGGCTTCGGGTTTGTTCTTCTATCTGCAATACACTAATGAGGGGGAAACGAAATGCTAGCAATCAAGGGCGGGAAGGTAGTCACCATTACCGGCGGCATCATCGAGAACAGCACCGTCCTCATGGATGGCGATAAGATTGTGGCCGTTGGCCGCGATGTATCGATTCCAGAGGGCGCCGAGGTCATCGATGCCGCCGGAAAGTGGGTTACCCCGGGCTTTATCGATGCCCACAGCCATGTTGGCCTCTTCGGCGAACCATCGGTCTGGGCCAATCACGATGGAAATGAAATGACGGATCCGGTCACACCGCAGCTCCGGGGGATCGATTCCCTGAACCCGCAGGATCCGGCCTTCGCCGATATTATCAGCGGCGGTGTCACCTGTGTCTACACCGGTCCCGGCAGCGCCAACATCATCGGCGGCACCGGCGTAGTGGTCAAGCTGGTCGGGCGCACCGTTGATGAGATGGTCATCCCCGGCACTGAGGGGATGAAGATGGCACTGGGCGAGAACCCTAAGCGGGTCTACGGCGAGATGAAGAAGCAGCGGCCGGCCACCCGCATGGGCAATGCCGCCGTGCTGCGTGAGGCGCTCATCAAGGCCCAGGAATACATCCAGAAGATCGAACGGGCCCAGGCCGAAGCCAAGGAAGGGGAGGCGCCCAAGCTCCCTGAGCGCGACCTCAAGCTCGAGGCCCTGGCCAAGGTGGTCAAGCGGGAGATGAAGGCCCGCATCCACTGCCACCGGGCCGATGATATCCTCACCGCCATCCGCATCGCCGAGGAGTTCAACCTGGATTATGTCATCGAGCACTGCACCGAGGGCTACAAGATTGCCGATATCCTGGGCGCCAAGGGCGTAAGGGCCACCGTCGGCCCGCTGCTGGTCCCCAGGGCCAAGATGGAGCTGGAGGATGTCAACCTGGCCAACCCGGGCATCCTGGCCAAGAACGGTGTGAAGGTCGCCATCCAGGTGGACGATTCCTCCGGCACCCGCTGGCTGCCGCTCCACGCCGGACTGGCTGTGCGGGAAGGTATGGACGAGGAGGAGGCCTGGAAGGCTATCACCATCAATGCCGCCGAGATCCTGGGCATCGCCGACCGGGTCGGCAGCCTGGAAGCCGGCAAAGACGCTGATGTGGTCATCTTCGATGGCCATCCCATGCAGACTCTCACCAAGTGCGAAAAGGTCTTTATCAGCGGCAAACTGGCCTATGAGCGCAAAGAGGGTTGCTGCTGCAACTGCTGCTGAGCGGAGAATGGCTTTCAAGGACAGCGGGGGCGGCGTCCCCCGCTGCCGATTATCCGGCGACCCGCTTGCCAGCGAGGAGGTTTGAACTGTGAAGAAAGAGAGCTTTGATGCTTTCGTCAGCCACCAACTGGAGGTCTACACCTTTGGCCAGGGCCAGCCGAGGATGCTGGTCACCGCTGGGTTGCATGGCGGCGAGGCCACCGGCATTTATGTGGCCAACCAGCTGGTCGAGTTCCTCAAGGACAAGCCGGTACAGGGTGAGATCAAGATCCTGACCTGCGCCAACCCCACCGCTTTCCAGCGGCTCCAGCGCGCCTCGCCCTTTGACGAGTTGGATCTCAACCGCATCTTTCCCGGCGATTCCCGGGGCACTGTCTCCCAGAGGACGGCCGATTTCATCTGGAACCTGGCCAAGGAGATGGATTACATCGTCGACCTGCACTGCTGCGGCTCATTCAGCCAGAGCTACACCCTGGCCCTCTACGAGGAGTTCGAGTACGCCCGTAAGCTGGCCGAGCTCCTCGCGGTACCCGTGGTCATCGAATCGGGCGGCACCCGCGGCCAGCTCTTCGTGGAGGCCTGCCACAGGGGGATCCCGGCGGTCATCATCGAGCTGACCGGTGGCGGCCAGGGCGGAATCGTTGATCTGCCGGCCGCCGAGATGGCCATCTTGGCCATGCAGGGGCTGTTCATGCGCCTCGGTCTGATGGAGGGCGAGCCGGTTCCGGCCGAGCCCAAGTTCTACGGCAAGCTAACCCCGGTCCGCAGCACCGAGGACGGCTTCTACGCCCCGGCGGTCCAGCCGGGCGAGGTGGTCAGCCAGGGGCAGACCGTGGGCACCGTCGACGGCCGCCCGGTGGTGGCGCCCTTTAACGGCATCGCCATGATGGTCCGGCCCCACTCCTACATCTTTGCCGGCCACCCCGCCGTGGTGCTGGCCCCCGGCCCCAGGTGACAGGGCCGGCCCCGAACAACTGCAAGGAGGAATGCCCATGTCTTTCGGTTATTGCGGGAAGATCCTGCGGGTCAACCTGACCAACAGGAGCATCACCACCGAGACGCCCGACGACAAGTTCTACCGCGCCTACCTCGGGGGGCGCGCCCTCATCGCCTACTACCTCTTGAAGGAGGTCCCCGCCGATTGCGACCCCCTGGGCCCGGAGAACAAGCTGATCTTCGCCACCGGTCCCCTCACCGGGGCGCCCATCGCCGGCTCCGGCCGTAATAGTGTGGGGGCGAAATCACCGCTCACCGGCGGCTATGGCGATGGCGAGGCCGGTGGCTTTTGGGGTGCTGAGCTCAAGCGAGCCGGCTACGACGCGGTGATCATCGAGGGGCAGGCTGAGCGGCCGGTCTACCTCTTTATCAATGACGACGAGATCTCCATCCGCCCGGCCAGCCACCTGTGGGGCCAGGATACCCTGGCCGTTCAGGAGGCTATCCAGGCGGAGCTGGGCGATGACCGGATTCGCATCGCCCAGTGCGGCCCCGCCGGCGAGCAGCTGGTCCGCTACGCCGCGGTCGCCCACGACATCACCCACTGGGCCGGCCGCACCGGTATGGGCGCGGTGATGGGCTCCAAGAAGCTGCGAGCCATCGCCGTCCGGGGGAGCCAGCCGGTTCCCGTGGCCGATAAGGAGAAACTGACCGAATACGCCCGCTACCTGGCGGAGAATGTGGAGACCCTCTCCGGTGGCCTCAAGGCCAACGGCACGGCTGGCGGGGTGATGAGCCTTTCGGCCAGCGGCGGGCTACCTACCCGCAACTTCCAGGAGGGCTCCTTCGAGGGGGCTGAGAGGATCTCCGGCCCCACCATGACCGGGACTATCCTGGTTGACCGGGAAAACTGCTACGCCTGTCCCATCTACTGCAAGCGGGTGGTCAAGGTCGACCAGCCCTACCGGGTAGACCCCAAGTACGGCGGGCCCGAGTACGAGACCATCGCCTCCCTGGGCTCCCTCTGCGGTATCGACGACCTGCCAGCGGTGGCCAAAGGGAACGAGCGCTGCGGCGCTCTGGGTCTAGACACCATTTCTACCGGGGTCTGTATTGCCTTCGCCATGGAGTGCTTCGAGAGGGGGATCCTGACCGAGCAGGATACCGACGGGCTGGAACTGCGCTTCGGCAACGCCACGGCCATGCTGGAGCTTATTGAGAAGATCGCCCGGCGCGAGGGGATTGGCGCCCTGCTGGCTGAAGGGGTCAGGCGGGCCGCTGACAAGCTGGGCGGCGAGGCGCCAGAGCTGGCGATTCACATCAAAGGCCAGGAGGTACCCATGCACGAGCCCCGGCTCAAGCACGGCCTGGGCGTTGGCTACGCCGTCTCGCCCACTGGGGCTGACCACTGCCACAACCTGCACGACACTATCTTCGCCAAAGAGGGTCCGTCTATCGAGGCCTTCAAGGCCCTGGGCGTTCAGGAGCCGCTGCCGGTGGACGATCTCTCCGCCGCTAAGGTGCGCATGGTCTACTACGTCTCGAACTGGCGGCACTTTGCCAACAGCGCTGTCTACTGCTATTTCGTACCCTGGGATTACCTGCAGATGGAGGGGATCATGCGGGCGGTCACCGGCTGGAATACCACAGCCTTCGAGCTGATGAAGGTGGGTGAGCGGGCCAACACCCTGACCCGCCTGTTCAACCTGAGGGCCGGTTTCACCAGGGAAGACGATTACCTTACCAGGAGATTCACCAAGCCCTTTGCCAGCGGACCACTGGCCGGAGTAGCCGTCCCCGCCGACCAGATGGAGCGGGCCATCGCCGACTACTACGCCATGATGGGCTGGGATGCCGAGGGGCGGCCCACCCCTGCCCGCCTGGGCGAGCTGGGGATCAGCTGGGCCGTTCAAAATTAGAGAAGGAGCGCATCCAGGTTAACGAGGGGAGAGGAGTGCCGCATGGTCAATCCGGTGATCATCCACCCCTATAACCCCAGCTGGCCTCACCATTTTAGGCTCTTCGGGCCCGGATTCTGACCTGGATCTTCAGGCAAAGATGGCATCAGAACGAAGGTTGTCTGCTAACTGATGCAACCCTTCAGAAAAGGGCTAAGACCTGGTTGAAGTCATGCTCTCGCAGTAACTGAACCGGGTGCCTCCGGCGGGGAGGTACCCGCTTCTGTGTTTTCAGGCCAACCTTGTGAGCATTATCAGAGACTACCCCTAAACACCAAGTTTGGTGTTTTCGATATACTAAGTAAACGGCATCATCTCTGGCTGGGACAGGAGAAGAAATCTATGCGTATCGACCGAGTGGGTGGGCTGCTACAAAGCAATACCCAGCCCCGTAACGCCCCCGGCAAGGCGGCGGAGCCGTTCCGCGTCAATTCTCCCGAGGCACCCCAACTCCCGGGCGGAAGCCCTGCGGGACAGAGCCGGGCTGTGCTGCCGCGCCGCGGGATCGAGCTGATGACCGATCACCTGGTTACCGGTGGGCCGTTGCCCGAGCTCCCGCCGACCCGGGCTGGAGGAACGGCCAGCCTCGCCCCGGCACCCGCCACCGGGCGGGCGGTCCGGGGGCATCCCCCGGCCAACACCGGTCCTCCGGTCGATCTGGCGGACCGCCTGCGCCGGCAGCGGTTGCAGCTCTCCCGCCTGCTGGGCGAGATGGCCCGGGAGGCAGACCAAATGGGATCCGGCTGATACAGGCGCCTTGACCAGCCCTCCCGGGGACGGGAGGGTTCTCTTATGCTTGCACCAGCTCAACTCCCTGTCATAGAATTAGGGGCAAAGGAGGCGACTGCCATGCCCAATGTCTACGATCTAGCCCACCAGCTGGCTACGGCCATGAAGGAATCGGAAGAGTACCGCAATTACCGCCGGGCTCTGGAGGAGTTGGAGAAGGATCCGGCCAGCCGCCAGATGGTCCGGGACTTCCAGCAGAGGTCGTTCGAATTACAGAAGCGCCAATGGGCCGGCCAGCACCTGGATGAGGCCGCCGTACAGCAGCTGGAGTCGTTGTTCGCTGTATTAATGGCCAATTCCCGGGCTCGCGATTTCCAGAACGCCAGTTTGCGGCTGGCCACCATGGTGGCCGATGTGCAGAGGATCATGGGCGAGGCCATCGAAATCTGGAGCGAATTCGGGCCCAAGGCAGAGACCGGCGAGAGTAACTAACAATTAACTATGCACATAGCCGATGTCCACAACCGGGGTGTAATGCCTCGGTTTTCTTTTTCGCCGGCATTGGGGAAAACTATGGCGAGACCCCAGGGAGGTGAACGATCAAGTGGCCGACTTTAAATGCAGCTCTTGTGGTTATGTCTGCAAAGACTGCGCCAAACCCACCCGCTGCCCCAACTGTAGCTCCGAAGGCTCCATGAAACCCTGCTGAGCAGCCCCAGGACCGTGCTAATCGAAGCCGCCGAAGGGGGACCCACCGACCCCAACGGCGGCCTGTCCTTACCCAAACCACTTCATTTTCCCCGGTGAGACCTTGCCAATATAACCCTCACTTACATTGCTGATTCCGCTGTAGGGAAAATTTAAGAAAATCTGTCGAAGACAGCAGGAGAATAGAGCCTGTTGTCAAATTACGCGTTTAGTAAAGGCAAGTAACCGCTTGAACTACATGCAGCCTAATTACATACAGTGTCTTCCGCACAAAAGGCAAAACCGTCGAAAGGCGGTGACGCAAAGCCTTGGATCTACAGCTGTCAGATGACAGTAATGACTGCCAGGCTGCCGGAGATAGTATAGGCCTTATCTCCCGCGCCTGGAGGCAGGTCTTTTTTCTTGACAGGGAGGGGGTATAGAGATGCGGTTGTTCAATGATCTGACCCGTACGGTGCTGGAGAAGAGCCTGGATGCGTCTTCACTCCGGCAGGTGGCCATCTCCAACAACATCGCCAATGCCGATACCCTGGGCTACCGGGCACTCACCGTCTCCTTTGCCGACCAGCTCCAAGCGGCCCTGGCCCAGCCAGGCCGGGTTGGGCGACAGCAGGCCGTGGAGGCACTGAAGCCCCGTATCGTCCCCCGGAGCCCAGCTATCGGCCGCAATGACCGCAGCAATGTTGACATCGAGGTTGAGATGGTAGCCCTCGCCGAGAATCAGCTACTCTACCAGGCTCTGGCCCGGCAGATCAGCGAGAAGTTCAGCCAGCTTCGGCTGGCCATCACCGGAGGGAGGAGATAGCCCATGCGCCTCTTCGCTACCCTGGGGATCAGTGGGTCGGCCCTGACTGCTCAGCGCCTGCGAATGGACATCATTGCCAATAACTTGGCCAATGTTGACACCACCCGCACCGCCAGTGGCGAGCCATACCGGAGAATGGTACCCGTCTTTGCCCCTCTGAGCAACCGGGCCTTCGCCGACCTGCTGGCCGAGGCCCGGGGGACGGCCAGTCTGGGCGGGGTTAAGGTAACCGCCATCCGTCCCGACCCATCGCCCTTCAAGCTCAAGTACGACCCGGGCCACCCGGATGCCGGCCCTGATGGCTATGTGCGGCTCCCCAACGTGGATGCGGCCACCGAGATGGTCGACCTTATCTCTGCTACCAGGTCCTATGAGGCCAATGTGACCGCCCTAAATGCTGCCAAGGCCATGTTCCTCAAGGCCCTGGAGATTGGGCGCTAGGAGGCTGACCGCCGATGCTGGATCGGGTTACTATCTCCACTCGCCCGGCCTTCACCCTGCCGGGACGGGACGCTGCCGTGAATAACCCTCCTCAAGGCAGCTTCCGGGCCACCTTTATGGGCGCTCTCGCCGAGGTTAACCGGCTGCAGCTGCAGGCCGATGAACTCAACCGCCAGCTGGCCACCGGGCAGATCAGCGACATCCACCGGGTGACTATTGCCACTGAGAAGGCTACCCTGGCGCTAGAGCTTACCGTCCAGATCCGAAACCGGATCATCGAGGCCTACCAGGAGATCATGCGGATGCAGCTATAGTTCATCGGCTCTTAACCAGACCCGGCCGGGAGGAAGGCAGGGCAAGCAGTGAGTGCAGTGAGCAATCTCTTCAAGCAGATTAGCAACTTCTGGGGAAACCTTAGCGGCCGACAGCGGACCGTCGTCTCTGTGGGACTGATCCTCGTGACTGTCTTCACCCTTCTTTTCACCGTCTTTTTCTCGGCCCGGCCGGAGATGGTGCCAGTCTTCAGCCAGCTCAGCTCCAAAGACATGACGGCTATCGCAGCCACTCTGGCGGAAGCGGGGGTTAAGTACGAGGTATCCAAAGACGGCCAGGCTATCATGGTCGAGAAGAGCCGGGTCTACCAGACCCGCTCCATGTTGGCCGAAAAGGGTCTACCGAGTCTGGGCGTTGTTGGGTTCGAGATTTTCGACAAGACCAACCTGGGGGCCTCCGAGTACCAGCAGCGCATCAACTACCTGCGGGCTCTCGAGGGCGAACTCACCAGGACCATTACCGCTTTTGATGCGGTAGAACAGGCTCGTGTACATATCGTGCTGCCCGAACCCTCCCTCTATGTCAAGAACCAGAAGCCGGCGACCGCGGCTGTCTGGCTCAAACTTAAGCCCACCGCTTCACTCTCTCCCGCCCAGGTCAAAGGGATTATCCACCTGCTCAGCTATAGCGTCGAAGGGCTGGCGCCAGAGGCGGTCACCGTAATCGATGTCAATGGTAATATCCTGTCAGCCGATATAGCCACCGACTCTGGCGGCACTGACCAGCAGACGGCCAACCGTCTCGACCTCCAGCGCCGCTTCCAGAAGGAATTGGAGCAAAGCGTGCAGACTCTGCTGTCCCAGGTATTCGGACCGGGCAATGTCAGCGTTCGGGTTGCGGCCGAGCTCAACTTCGATCAACGGGTGGTTGAGAAACAGCTTTTTGAGCCCCTGTCCGACGGGACCGGAGTAGCCCGACGCGTCTATGAACTGGAGGAGTACTTCAAGGGGACTCAGACCGCGGTGGGCGGTGTCCCCGGAGCGGAGAGCAACACCCCCGGCTACCAGGAGCCGTCCGGCACCGGTAGCTCCGAAAGCGAGAAGCGGGAGAGCACCATCGAATACGAGATCAACGAGATCCGGGAGCGGTTGGTGGTAGCCCCGGGTACCGTCAGGCGCCTGTCGGTGGCGGTAGTGATCAACCGGGAGCTGTCCGAGGCTGAGAGCAGGGCCATCGCGACCACCGTGTCCTCGGCCATCGGCGCTGACCCCACCCGCAATGACCAGATCTCGGTCAGTGGGATCAAGTTCGATACCACCGCGGCCGAGGCGATTCGGGCTGACATGGAGAAGCAGGCCCGGGCCGAGCGCACACGCCAGCTCATCCTCTTGCCGGCCCTGTCTCTGGTGGGGCTGGTCGTCATCATCTGGGTCCTGGCCGCCCTGCGCCGCCCGGCCCCGCGGCCCGTCCCGGCCATGGCCCTGGCCGAGCAGGCGGCCTCCCTGGAGGAGATCATCTCTCCCGAGGACCGGGACCGCCACCGGCTGCGGGACCAGATCCGCAAACTGGCCAGGCAGCGCCCGGAGGATGTCGCTAGTCTTCTTAAGAGCTGGCTGCAGGAAGACTGATTGCACCCTTTCAAGGGACCGGCTACCGCCGCTGAGGAGGGAGGAGAGCCATGAGACAGCGCCATATGAGCGGCCCTTCGGGGAGGCAAAAGGCAGCGATGCTCCTCATCGCCCTGGGTTCCGACCTTTCAGCCAATGTCCTGAAGCATCTGCCGGAAGACGATATCGAGCAGCTCTCCCTCGAGATCGCCAACCTGCAGCGGGTGGACCCCGAGGTCAAGGACCGGGTCTGCCAGGAGTTCCACGAGATGGCCATGGCCCAGGAATACATCGCCCAGGGCGGCATCGATTACGCCAGAGAGGTGCTGGAGAAGGCACTGGGGACCCAGAAGGCGGTGGATATCCTCCATCGGCTCACTGCCTCTCTGCAAGTGCGCCCCTTCGACTTCGTCCGCCGGGCCGACCCGACCCAGCTGGCCAACTATATGGTCAACGAGCACCCCCAGACGGTAGCGCTGATTATGGCTTACCTCAACCCCGAGCAGGCTTCGGTGGTTCTGTCCGCCCTCCCCCCGGAGCGGCAGTCGGATGTGGCCCGCCGTATCGCGACTATGGACCGCACCTCGCCCGAGATTATCCGGGAGGTAGAGAAAGTCTTGGAGCGCAAGCTCTCCAGCCTGATGCCGCAGGACTACGCTTCCGCCGGCGGCGTAGAGACGGTGGTCCAGATTCTCAACAGTGTCGACCGGGCCACTGAGAAGACCATCCTGGAGGCTCTGGATATCCAGGATCCTGAGCTGGCCGAAGAGATCCGCAAGCGCATGTTCGTCTTCGAGGACTTGGTCTACCTGGACGACCGCTCCCTGCAGCGGGCCCTTCACGAAGTGGATATGTCCCGGGACCTGCCCATGGCCCTCAAGGTGGCCAGCGAAGAGGTCAAACAAAAGGTATTCCGCAACATTTCCAAGCGGGCCCAGGAGAACCTCAGAGAGAACATGGAGTTCCTTGGCCCGGTGCGGCTGCGTGATATCGAAGAGGCCCAGCAGAAGATCGTCAATATCATCCGGCGCCTGGAAGAGGAAGGCGAGGTCATCATCTCACGGGGCGGAGGTGACGAGATAGTTGTCTAGCGTTATTAAAGCAACCGGCTTGTCTTACGGGCAGCCCCGGGCGGTAACCGGGCCGACGGCCGGTTACCCGCGGACAGAAGCCGCGGCCCCGGTGCCCTGCGACCCGGCCATGGCCGAAAGACTTCAGCAGCAGGCCGTAGAGTTGCTGCGACGGGCCAGGGATGAGGCGGAACGGATCGTCTCTGCCGCTCGCCAGCAAGCCGAAGAACTCATCGACCAGGCAGTGGCCGGGTCAGAGGAGATCGCCCGCCAGGCCGCGGAGGCCGGACGGGCCGAGGGGTACGAGGCGGGGCTGGCCACCGGACGCGAGCAGGGGCGCCAGGAGGCGGAGGCGCTGATCAAGGCCGCTGAGGCACTGCGGGAGGAGATCGCCCGAGAACGCACCCGGGTCATTGTCGAGGCCGAGCGGGAGATCGCCCAACTGGCCATGGCCGTAGCTGCCCGGATAATCCGCCGGGAGGTGGAGACTAGCCCTGAGCTGGTGGTGCAGCTGGTGGCCGATGCCCTGCGCCGGGTGAAGAGCGAGGAGACTGTGACCGTGCGGGCCAACCCGCGCGATGTGGTGGTACTGCAAGAGAACGAGACCGAGATCAGGGCGGCGAATAAGGAGATCCGCCAGTTGAGCCTGGTGGAAGACCCGGCCGTCGAATCCGGCGGGGCCCTGGTGGAAACCGGTCACGGCAGTATTGATGCCCGGATTGAGAGCCAGATCAATAAGGTCAAGGACGCCATCATCGAGTTCCTGGCGGGTGATAGCTGAATGGCCCTGGATCTAAACAGACTGGTGCGGGTGGTGCGGGAGACCGATCCTCTGAGTTACCGGGGGCGGGTGACCCAGCTGGTGGGTCTGACCATCGAATCCCGGGGTCCTGGGGTGAACATCGGTGAATTGTGCCGCATCTACCCCAAGGGGCCTGCGGAGCCCCTCCTCGGCGAAGTAGTAGGTTTCCGGGACTCCAGGGTCTTGCTGATGCCGCTGGGCGATATGGCCGATATCGGGCCCGGGTCAGAGGTGGTAGCTACCGGCCGCCAGCTAACGGTGGAAGTCGGCCCGGGGTTGCTGGGACGGGTCCTCGACGGATTGGGGCGTCCCATGGACGGGGCCGGCCCCATTGAAACGGTGGCGGCCTATCCAGTGCACGCCGCTCCGCCCAGCCCCCTCTCCCGGACCAGGATCAAGGAGATTCTGCCCATCGGGGTAAGGGCCATCGATGCGATCCTCACCTGCGGGCGGGGACAGCGCATGGGGATTTTCTCCGGCAGTGGGGTGGGCAAGAGTACCCTCCTGGGGATGATCGCCCGCAATGCGGCCGCCGCGGTCAGTGTCATTGCCCTCATCGGCGAGCGGGGCCGCGAGGTTCGAGAATTCCTCGAGAAGGATCTGGGCGATGAAGGTCTGGCCCGGTCGGTGGTGGTGGCCGCCACCTCCGATCAACCGGCCCTGGTTCGCATCAAGGCTGCTTTTGTGGCCACAGCCATAGCCGAGTACTTCCGGGACCAGGGGCTGGATGTGACCTTAATGATGGATTCGGTGACCCGTTTCGCCATGGCCCAGCGGGAGGTAGGGCTGGCCGTAGGTGAACCGCCGGCCACCCGGGGCTATACCCCGTCGGTCTTCGCCATCCTGCCCCGGCTGTTGGAGCGGTCGGGTACCTCGCCCCGGGGCAGCATCACCGGTTTCTACACCGTGCTGGTGGATGGTGATGACATCAATGAGCCAATTACCGACTCGGTGCGGGGGATCCTGGATGGCCATATTGTCCTCTCCCGCCGGCTGGCGGCCCAGAACCACTATCCGGCCATCGATATCCTGGGCAGTGTCAGCCGGGTCATGCCAGACCTGGTACACAAAGATCACTACCAGGCAGCCGCCCAGCTACGGTCGCTCCTGGCCACCTACCGGGAGGCCGAGGACCTGGTGAATATCGGCGCCTATGTAAAGGGGAGCAACCCCAATATTGATCGGGCCCTGCGGTTTGTGGAACCCATCAATAGTTTCTTGCGCCAGGCGATCGATGAGACCACTCCGGCCGCCGAGAGTATCGACCGGCTCCGGCAGTTGATGGCGGGGTGATGAAAGGTGCCGCACTTCCGCTTCACCCTCCAGCGGGTACTGGAGGTGGCCGGCCTCCGGGCCGACCTGGCCCAACAGGAACTAGCCCGGGCCCAGCGCACCCTGGAGTTGCGGCGACAAGAACTGGCCGTAGCCCGGGAACGGGTCGAACAGATCGGGCGGCTCCTGGCCCGGCGCCGCCAAGGGAAACTCTCCATCGAGGAGATCCTCGGCTACGAGCGCTTCCTCGAGCGGTTGCAGGGCTTTCGGGAACAAGTCGAGGCTCTGGTAGTCCAGGCCGAAGAGCAGGTGGAAGAGGCCCGGCTCCGGGCAGTCGAGCTGATGCAACGCCGCAAGAGCCTGGATGGGCTGCGGGAACGCCAGTTGGAGCACCACCTGGCTGAGGTCAGGAGAGCCGAGCAGAAGGAATTGGACGAGATGGCCAGCCGGAGGATGGGTTAGCACTTGGGGGTGAGACCATGGCGGCAGAGCGGAGGGTGACCGGCGGAACGGACGGGGAGGAGCCGCGCCGCCGCTCGGTGCTGGGTCTGGTTCTGGTCTTCCTAGTCATTCTGACCGCGGTCGGTTCTTTTCTGGGCTATCTCTTCATCCCCGCCGTGCGCGACCTGGCCGCCCGCCTGCCGGTTGTCGGCCGCTTTGTTACACCCATCGAGGAGCCGGCTGACCCCCTGGTGGCCCAGCGCCTCCAGTTGGAACAGGAGCGGATCCGTTTGGCCCAGTGGGAAACCGACCTGGCCGCCCGGGAGGCGCAGGTAGCTGCCCGGGAGCAGCAATTAGCTTCCGATGAGGCTCGGGTAGAGCAGCTACTGGCGGAGAACGAGGCCCTGCAGACCAAACTCGTGGGCGAGCTGGACAGCCTGACCCGCCAGGCCCGGATCTACTCCCAGATGAAAGCGGCCGAGGCCGCCCGGATCCTCTCCGAGTTCTCCGATGCCTATGTGGCCAGTGTGCTAAACCTGATGAAAGATGATCTGGCTGCTAAGATCCTGGTGAATTTCGAGGAATTCCGCTCAGCCAGGATCCTGTCACTAATGGGGAACCAGGGCTCCTAGAGCCCTGACCATAAAACCAGATGAAGGGAGGTGAGATTCATGCAAGTTCAACTAAATACCATGTTGCCGGCCACCAACCCGGCTCCGGCTGGGGACCGACCGTCGGGTGAGGCTGGTCCGGAGTTCGGGTCACTTCTCTCGGGCCTGCTACAGGAGAGCGACAGCACCGTGCCGGTTGTGCCGACAGAAGGTTCTCCTCGGGATGCTGGAGATGAAGGTCATCAGCTCCCGCCAGAGCTGGCAGCTTGGCCGTGTCAGATGCTGATCATCCCGCCAGGGCCGTTGCCGGTACTGACGGGCGAAGGACCCCTCGGGACGCCAGAGCTGGCAGTGCTGGCACCGAGCGACTTGTCCGGCGAGGAGGTTGTCTCGCTGCCTGTGGCGGGCGCCCCGGAGAGGACCCGACCGGGCCAGGGAGGGCCGGTTGAGGCCCAAGCAGCCTCTGTCGCCGTACGGGCTTTCGCCGGGTCGCCGGAGAGGACCGAAGTTCAGCTGGCCGTTGGGTCGTTGCCGCAGTGGACAGGTTCCGCAGCCAATGGCACCGGGTCGACCCACCTGCCAGCGCATCCTATTCCCAAGGCCGAACCCGTGGTGCGGGAGCTGGCTGAGGCGTTGGCCCGCACCGCTTTACAGCTGCCGGAGAGTCGGCCGATGGCGGAGGCAGTTCTCCCGGCTGGCCAGGGGCAGGCCTGGCCGGCCCCGGACCAGCTCGAGGTAGGGCCCGAGGCCAGTCGATCGCCAGCCGTGGCCATTCCCCCGGTCAGTGGCTTCAGCGAACCGGCCGCCACAGCCAGTGAGACGATGGATACCGGCGGACGGACCGGGTGGCACCGCGAGGGCAATGATGGCGAAGTGCTCCGGGAACCGATGCTCAGCCAACTGGCGCTGACTGCGGCCCAGCCGCAACCGGCCGATAGCCTGATTGGCGGCGCTATCGCTCCCCAGCCCCGGCACCGCTTCGAGCTTCCCCGGGAGGCTGATCTGTTCCGGCAAATCGCCCAGGGTGCCCGGCAAATGGTGGAGCAGGGACGCTCGGAAATGGAGATCAGGCTCCATCCGGAGCATCTGGGACGGCTGACCCTCCGGGTAGAGATGGATGGCCGTGGCCTCAAGGCTGAGTTCACCGTCACCAACCAGGCTGTCAGAGCCACCGTCGAAAGCGGGCTGGCCGGGCTCAGAGCCCAATTGGAGGGGGCCGGAGTGGAGGTACGCGCGCTTACCGTCTCAGTGGGTGGCGATCAGCCACGCCAGAACTTCGAGCAGGGTGGCCACACCCCCGGCCGCCAGCGCCGCCAGGTGATGGCCGCGATGCGGCCAGGAGTCACCGCGACCCGGCCCACAGTCTGGCCTACCAGCGGCTGGAGCTCTCTGGGACGGGCTCTCGACTGCACTGTCTAGGATGGGAGGAAATACCTTGGACAACTGGCTGCGACCGGTGGACTATGTGCCAGCGCACAACCAGCCGGTCTACACCAACAACCACGGGCGCCTGGGCAAGGACGATTTTCTGAAGATCCTCGTTGCCCAGCTGCGCCACCAGGATCCTATGAACCCCCTGCAAGACCGGGACTTCATTGCCCAAATGGCCCAGTTGACCAGTGTGGAGCAGACCCAGAACTCCCTCCGCCTGCAACGCATCGGCCAGGCGGCTGCCCTCATCGGACGGGAGGTCACGGTTTGCCACCCTGACTCAGGCCAGAACCTGACTGGTCGGGTCGATGAGATCCAGATCGGCGAGGATGGCGAGCCCCGTCTGGCAGTGGAAGGCCGGATCTATAGCCTGGAAGCCCTGCGCCGGGTGATGTAAGGGAGGCACAGCGACATGGATAACCGGATCAATGGCCACCGTCCCATTCAGATCGGGCGCCCGGGACAGCCGGTAGTTGGCCGCCCGCCAGCGCCAACTCCCCCGGACGGCGGCTTTGGTCAAATCCTCCGCCAGGAGCTGGAGAAAGGGAAGGAGCTGACCTTCTCCGCCCACGCCGTACACCGCCTGCAGAATACCAGACCGTTAAGTGATAACGAGTTGGCCCGACTGCAGGCCGGGGTGAACCGGGCGGCGGGCAAGGGCGCCCGGGAGTCGCTAATCTTGGTGGACGATAAGGCCTTCATTGTCAGCATCACCAACCGGACCGTCATCACCGCCGTCAGCGGCGAGCGGATCAAGGAGAATGTCTTTACCCAGATCGATAGCGCGGTTATCGTCTGAACGGACTGGACCTCATTGAGGAAGTCCGTTGGCCGCCGAACGACGGAAGCGGCCATACCGAGAAGCCAAAGGAGGTCAACTGATTATGATGCGTTCCCTTTTCGCCGGAGTCTCTGGCTTGCGCAATCACCAGATCAGGATGGATGTTATCGGCAACAACATCGCTAATGTCAACACCATGGGGTTCAAAGCCGGCCGGGTCTCGTTCCAGGAGGTTTTCAACCAGACCATCCGGGGCGCCTCATCGGCCCTGGGGAACCGGGGTGGCACCAACCCGCAGCAAGTTGGGTTGGGCATGAATGTCGGGAGCATTGATACCCTACAAACCCAGGGCAACCTGCAGCTCACCGGGAAAATGACCGACATGGCTATCCAGGGCAACGGTTTCTTCGTGCTCAACAGCGGGGCCGGCCTGGTCTACGGGCGGGCCGGCAACTTCGACCTAGACGCCAACGGCTGGCTGACGAACCCGGGCAATGGTATGAAGGTCATGGGCTGGATGGCCAACACCAATGGCGTACTGCCAGTCACCGATGAGAGCAACCTCAGCGAATTGCGCATCCCGGTGGGGCAGCCCATCGCCGGCAAGGCCACCACGCAGGTGGTTTACAGCCAGAACCTGGATTCCCGGACGGCGGCCGGCAGCAGTTGGGTGACCTCGGTGGGTGTCTATGACGAAAAGGGCGCCACCCACGCGGTTACCGTTACCTTTACCCGCACCGGCACGCCCAACCAGTGGGACTGGTCGGCCAGCGGCACCGGGGTGACCGGCAGCGGTATAGTGACTTTTAACCCCGATGGGAGCTACGCCTCGATGACCGGTGGCCCGATAGTGGTGGACCTCACGGCCGAGGGTACCACAGATATTAGCTTTGGCCTGGATCTGGGCCGGATGACCCAGGGAGCCGAGCCTTCTACCGCCTCGGCCGTTGAGCGGGACGGCTACCCCATGGGTTCGCTGGAGACCTTCACCATCGATGCCAGCGGCACCATCACCGGGGTCTTCTCCAATGGGCTCAACCAGAAACTGGGCCAGATCGCTGTCTGCAGCTTCTCCAACCCCGGCGGTCTGCTCCGGCAGGGCGACAATGTCTATGTCGAGTCCAATAACTCGGGGCTGCGGCAAATCGGCCAGGCCGGTACCGGTGGACGGGGTATCATTGCCCCCGGCTCCCTGGAGATGTCCAATGTTGACCTGTCGCTCCAGTTCACTGATATGATCATCACCCAGCGCGGGTTCCAGGCCAATTCGCGGATCATCACTACCTCTGACGAGATGCTTCAGGAGCTGGTGAACCTCAAGCGCTAACGGCAATAAACCTGGGGGACGGGCCCCGTCCCCCAGGTGACTCCTTTAGGAGGTGAGCCGCTTTGATTAAGGTTACCCGCTTCAACGGCAGTGAGATAACGGTCAACTCTGACCTCATAGAGTTCATCGAAGAAACCCCGGACACGGTCATCACTCTGCTTAACGGTAAGAAGCTGGTGATCCGGGAGAGCGCTGATGAAGTCATTGACCGGATCGTGGCCTTCCGACAGCGCTCGGGTACCGGACTGCCCCGGGTCATCCGCCCGGATGGCGGTGACGATGGACTGATCTAAGGTGGTGTGGTTATGGATCTGGCGACAATTCTGGGCATCGTCTCCGGTGTTGGGCTGCTCCTCTACGGCATGGGGCGCGGCGGTGACCTACGGGCATTCTTAGATCTCCCGTCGGCGGCCATTACCATAGGCGGGACGCTAGCTGCCACCCTGGTCAACTACCCGCTGGCCCAGCTGAACGGAGTCCTGAAAGTCCTCAGGATCGCTTTCACCAAGAAGAGCATGGATCCGCAGGAGGCCATCGCCACCCTGGTCAGTTTCGCCGAAAAGGCCCGGCGTGAGGGGTTACTGGCCCTGGAAAATGATGCCGAGGGCTTGGACGAGCCCTTCCTGCAGAAAGGGAT
The DNA here is from genome assembly GCA_040758135.1 of Bacillota bacterium. Lineage (GTDB taxonomy): Bacteria > Bacillota > Sulfobacillia > JBFLWA01 > JBFLWA01 > JBFLWA01. Next base: position 84,867 of record JBFLWA010000001.1, read on the forward strand.
CCAGCTGGTGGTGGATGGTACCGACCCCGAGCTGGTCCGCAGTATTCTTGAGACTGAGCTGGCCTTCCTAGAGGATCGGCACAAGGCTGGCCAGGGAATATTCGAGACCATGGGGGCACTGGCGCCCGCCTTCGGCATGATCGGCACAGTTATGGGTCTCATCCAGATGCTGAAGAACCTGGACACCCCGGAGACCATTGGTGACGGGATGGCTATTGCCCTGGTTACCACCTTCTACGGGGCGACCCTGGCCAACCTGGTCTTTATCCCCATCGCCGGCAAGCTCCGGGTGAAAAGCGCTGAGGAAATCCTTCTCAAAGAGGTCATGATCGAGGGGATCCTCTCGATCCAGGCCGGCGACAACCCGCGGATTGTTGAGGAGAAGCTCAAGGCGTTTCTGGCTCCCAAGCTCCGTCGGATCCTGCGGCGCGGTAAGAGCCAGCCGGGAGTTGTTGATGATGATTAAGCGGCGCCGGCGGGAAAACGGCTTCTCGGCCGCAGGCAGTACGCCGGCCTGGATGGTTACCTATGGCGACCTGATCACCCAGATCCTCATCTTTTTCGTGCTCCTCTTCTCCTTCTCTCATATTGACGAGGCCAAGTTCGACCTGGCCGCCATGTCGCTGCAGGGGGCCTTCGGTATCGTCCAGGGCGGACGGACCATCAGCCGGGACCCGTTGCCGGGCGACAATGATGCCATCAGTGATGTGGTCAGACTCGACCGGCTCCAGCTAAACCAGGTGAAGGAGGTCCTCGAACAGAGGCTCCGGGAGGCGGGGCTCAGCGGTCAGGTGATCCTGCAGATGGAGGAGCGCGGGTTGGTGGTGCGGCTGCAGGATAGCGTGCTCTTTGACTCGGGGAAGGCGGCGCTGAAGGCCAGTGCCCTGGCAGTGCTGGACCGGCTAGCTGAGACGCTTCTCGCCATCCCCAACCATATCCGGATTGAGGGGCATACCGACAACTTGCCCATAAACACCCCGCAGTTCCCCTCCAACTGGGAGCTGTCTGGGGCCCGGGCCAGCAATGTCCTGCGCTATCTGACCGAGCGGCGGGGCCTACCGGTGAAACGGCTTTCCTTTGCCGGGTACGGCGAGCACCGGCCGGTGGCCGATAATACCACGGCCGAGGGCCGCAGCCGGAATCGCCGGGTGGATATTGTCATCTTCCCGCAATCGTTCAGTGAGAGAGAACCCAGATAAGGGGTGGCGAGAGATGAGCAAAGAGCTGCTTAAAAAAGTCTTAATAGGTCTCGGCATCGCCCTGCTGCTCCTGGTGGTAACGGTGGGCGCGGTCTTCGTGGTCGTTCCCCGGGTGGTCGCACGGATTAACAACCCGGAGCCGGCCGCGGCCTCACAGTCAACCGAGATCATCATGGAGGAATGGGAGTTCCTGACTAATCTGTCGGATCTCCGTTTTATCCAGCTAAAGTTCAGGATCGTTGTCCCCAGCGATAAGGTGGCCGGAGAAATCCGCGCCCGCGAGGCCGAGCTGCGCTCGGATATTCTGGCCTTCCTCAATGGTAAGTCAACCGCGGACGTCTCAGGAGAACAGGGGGTTAATCTGCTTAAGCTGGGGCTCCTGCAGCGCATCAACGCCCATCTCGTACAAGGGAAGGCGTTGAAAGTCTATCTCACCTTCTTCGCCATTCAGTAGCGGCGGGGAGGGCACGAGAGGGGGGAAGACCGGTGTCTGAGATACTGACCCAGGCGGAGATCGATGCACTCATTGGTGCCCTGCAGTCGGGCGAGGCCCATATCCAGGGGCCGTCCGCTGATGAGCGGATCCGGCAGATTCGCGTCTATGATTTCCGCCGACCCAGCAAGTTCTCAAAAGACCAGATCCGTACTTTGCAGATGCTCCACGACAACTTAGCCCGGCTATTGACCACCTATTTTTCGACCCTTTTCCGCACCATGGTCCAGCTAACGGTTTCTTCGGTGGATGAGCTAACCTACGGTGAGTTCACCCGGTCACTGGCCTCACCCGGCATCATCGGTGTGGTCAATCTGGAACCGCTGGCCGGCAGTGGAATCCTGGAGATCGGACCGAGTATCGCTTTTCCCATGATCGACCGCCTCTTCGGCGGTGCCGGGCAGACGGTGGAGAAATACCGGGCCCTCAGTGAGATTGAGCAGACTGTGGTCCAACGGGTGCTGATGGGCTTTTTTGCCAACCTGCGGGAGGCGTGGAAGAATATTATCGAACTCAGACCCCGCCTGGAGACTATTGAGACCAACCCCCTCTTTACACAGGTAGTACCGGCCAATGAGATAGTTGTGGCGATAGTCTTCCGGGCCAAAATTGGCGACCATACCGGCACCATTAACTTCTGCATCCCCTTTATTGCCATTGAACCGGTCCTACCCCGGCTGACTGCCCATAACTGGTTTGCCGCTGCCCAGCGCGAACAGGGCCCGGCGGGCAGAGCCGCTTTACGGGCTCGGGTGGAGGAGACGATGCTTCCCGTTTCGCTGGTTCTCGGCGAAGCCGGAATCACCGTAGCCGAGCTTCTGGATCTGAAGATTGGAGATGTGATCCGCCTCAATAGCCGGGCCAACGATGAACTAACGGTCAGCGTGGGCGAGGCCCCCAGCTTCTTGGGGCGCCCTGGCCAGGTCAAGAACCGCTTGGCGGTCCGGATCACTGCCCCTAACAAGGGAGGAGGAGAAAACCATGGGTAGGGATTCTCTGTCCCAGGACGAGATTGAAGCCTTGCTCAAGAGCTTGAACGACCAGCCCGCCCGGGCCACGGCGCCGGTGCTTTCCCCGGAGAACGAGCAGAATCTAGGCCACCTGGGCCAGCAGCTCTTCCGGGGAGCGGGAGAAGTGCTCTCGCCCCTGCTCGGTCAGGCGACCGACTTCATCGGGCCACAGGTCACCGGCACCACCCAGCGCCTGCTGGCCGACCGCGTCGGACCCCGGCCCCTGGCGGCTGCTCTGTCGCTGGCCGGCCCCCTCTCGGGAACTGCCTACCTGTTGATGGAAGAGGCCGATGCCGCGGCTGCTGCCGGACTGGTACTGGGGGGCCCGGAACCCCCTGAGATACTGGGCGAAGCCGAGCAGCCGGTTCTGGAAGAGATAATTGGGCAGCTCTGCGGGGTAGTGAGCAAGAACCTCAGCGAACTGTTCGGCAGCAAACAGGCGGTGAGCCTGGACGCCTTGGCCCGTCCTGATCTGCCCCAGGAGAACCTGGGTGCTGGTGTGCTCCCCGATGATACTCTCATCGACCTGGCCTACCGCTGGCGGGTGGGGTCAAATATCGATATGCAGTTAAACCTGGCCATCACCGAGGATATGGCCAAGACAGCCATCCGTCTAAGCCGGGGAAGCGGCCGGGGGGCTACCGCCAGCCGAACCCCCTCACCGGCGCCCAGCCGCCCGGCTGAGCCCCGGGTAATGGTGCAACCAGCTCGCTTCGACGACCTGTCGGGCGAACCGGGTGCCCGGGCCGAGCGGGGCAATCTAGACCTGATCCTGGATATCTCCCTCTATCTCACCGTCGAGCTGGGGCGGACGCAGATGAAGATCAAAGACATCCTGGCTCTGGCTCCCGGGTCGGTAGTTGAGTTGAACCGCCTGGCTGGCGAAGCCGTTGACGTCCTGGTCAGCGGCAAGGTGATCGCCCGGGGCGAGGTCGTGGTCATCGATGAGAACTTCGGGGTTCGCATTACCGATATCCAGAGCCCCGTCGAGCGGGTCAACAGTCTGCGGTAAAGGAGGAGCGCCCCATGCCCCGAAGCCCGGTTAGTCGTCTCACGGCCGGTCTCCTGGTTATCCTAGTCATGGCTGCCTCCGGTACCGTTCTGGCCTCTCCCGAAGGGGAGCCGGTAGGCAGTGGCTCCAGGGTGGGCCAGGCCATCTGGCAGCTGGTTCAATTCATCTTCCTCTTCGGGCTGGTGGTGGCCCTGGCTTATTTGACCACCCGCCTTCTCGGGCGACGTCTGGCCGGAGCCGGAACCGGACGCTACCTCCGCCTCCTGGACCAGACTCCGCTGGGGAGTGGGCGCGCCATCTGCCTGGTGCGGGCCGGTGGGCGCTACCTCTTGCTCGGGGTGAGTGAGAAGAGCATCGGCCTCTTGGCCGAACTGGACCCGGGGGAGGTACCACCGGCGGAGGAAGTCCCCCCGGCGAGGCCAATTTCGCCGACTACCTGGCTCAGGGAGCGCTGGGAGAAGCTGGTCCGACGCCAGGGTCCCGAGGGGCCGCGCTTTTCCGACCAGCTGAAGAAAGAGATCGACCGACTGGAAAAGATGGTGGACAGCGATGCAGTGGAATAGACGGTTCGCCCTGGCTACCCTATCAGCCCTGATCGCCCTAGCGTTGGTTGCGTTACCGGCCGTCGCTGCTCCCTGGCCTTTCCCGGAGATCAATATCCGGACCGGCGCAGCTGATTCACCCCAGGAGGTGGCCAGCGGGCTGCAGATCATCTTCCTGCTGACCATCCTGACTCTGGCACCGGCGATCCTTATCCTGATGACTTCGTTCACCCGGATCGTCATTGTCCTCTCTTTTGTCCGAAATTCCCTGGCCACCCAGCAGATGCCGCCCAACCAGGTTCTCATCGGGCTGGCCATATTCTTGACTATCCTGATCATGGCCCCGGTCTTCGGCCAGGCCAACCAGGAGGCCCTGCAGCCTTTCCTGGCCGGCGAGATCGGGCAGGAGGAAGCGCTGCGTCGGGCCGAGACACCCTTTCGCCAGTTCATGCTGGGCTTCACCCGGGAGAAGGATCTGGCGCTCTTTGTCAACTTTGCCGGGGTCGAGCCGCCCAGCGGGCCGGAGGATATACCGACCTATGTGCTAATACCGGCTTTTGTCATCAGTGAGTTGCGGACCGCCTTCTACATGGGGTTTATGATCTTTCTACCCTTTATCGTCATCGACATGATCGTGGCCAGCACTCTGATGTCTATGGGGATGTTGATGCTGCCGCCGATGATGATCAGTCTTCCTTTCAAAGTTGTCCTGTTCGTCCTGGTCGACGGCTGGCACCTGGTGGCCAAGTCGCTGATTCTCAGCTTCCAGTAGGGTAAGGGGGTACGCCGGTGACGCCGGAGTTTGTCATTAACCTGGGCCGCGAGGCTCTCCTCACTGTGCTGCTGGTGGCCGCTCCTGTTCTCGGACTGGGGATGGCCGTGGGCCTTCTGGTCAGCCTTTTCCAGGCTACCACCCAGATCAATGAACAGACTCTGGCCTTCATCCCCAAGATCGTCGCGGTACTGGGGGCAATTATCATTTTCGGCCCCTGGATGCTCACCAAGTTGCTGGATTTCGCCAATGCGGTTTTCAGCGCCCTCCCGGGGCTGGTGAGGTAGGCTGTGGACTTGCTGTCGCTGGTCGCGGCCAGGTACGATCTGTTCTTTCTGGTCTTCCTGCGGATTGCCGGCGTTTTCGTGGGGGCACCGGTCATCGGCAGCCGTTACCTGGCGCCCCAGGCCAAGGTGGCTCTAGCCCTGGCTGTCGCCCTGCTGGTCCTGCCGGCGGCCAGTGAACCCCCGGGCGGGTTGCCCGCTTCGTTACTGCCTTATCTGCTTATTGGGCTGAAGGAGATCGCAGTGGGCCTGGTCATTGGCTGGGCTGCCCACCTGGTTTTCTCGGCCGTGCAGGTGGCCGGGCAGATGTTGGACATGGAAATGGGGTTCGGTATGGTCAATGTAATCGACCCGCAATTCGGGATTCAGCTGCCGCTCATCGGCAACTTCCAGTACATACTGGCCATTATGATTTTCCTGGCCACCAATGGCCACCACTTTCTCCTGGCGGCCCTGGTCGATAGCGCCAGGAGCCTGCCGGTGGGGGCCGCCCTCTTGGGCAATTTGCCGGGGGCCATGGTGGCGATGGTAGCCGCTATGTTTGTCAATGCCATCAAGCTCGCTGCCCCGGTACTGGGGACGCTTTTTCTGACCAATGTCTGTCTGGGGCTTTTGGCCCGGGCCGTACCTCAGCTCAATGTCTTCGTCATCGGCCTGCCGCTGAAGCTGGCGGTAGGGGCCGCCGCTCTGGTGGTGGCGATGCCCCTCTACGTGATCATGGTGGGCCACCTGTTCAGCCGGCTCTACGCCGAACTCAGTGGACTGCTGGAGCTACTGGTGCCATGACCGAGTACCACTGGGCCGGCCTCAACCTGCAGCTCCTGGCCGAAGAGCGGACTGAGCCGGCGACCCCCCGGCGCCGCCAGAAGGCCCGGGAGCGCGGGCAGGTGGTCAGGAGCGCCGAGCTCAACTCAGCCGTGCTCCTGCTGGCCGGGTTCCTGGCTCTCCGTTTGGGCGGCGGCCACCTCTACCAGCAGGTGACCGCAATGACCCGGGAGATCATCCTGGGCACCTCGGGGGCCGACCCGACGGTCACCGGCTTCCACCGGTTGATGCTGCGGGCCACCTGGTACGCGGCGTCCGCCGTCTGGCCGGTGCTCGTAGCCACTTTCCTGGCGGGGTTGGCCGTGAGCTATCTGCAGGTAGGGTCGCTCTTTACCTTAGAGCCGCTGAAGCCCAACTTAGGCCGCATTAACCCGCTGGAGGGGTTTAAGCGGATTTTCTCCAAGCGGGCCCTGGTGGAGCTGGTCAAGGCGCTGCTCAAGGTGACGGTGGTTACCTGGGTAGCCTACTCTACTCTGCGGGGGGCGGTGGTCGGCTTGCCGAACCTGCCGGGGATGGAGGTAGGGCAGGTAGCCGCCTGGGTGGGGCTCCAGGTCTGGCAGCTGGCCATCAAGACCGGCCTGGCGATCCTGGTGATGTCAGCCTTTGACTATGCCTACCAGCGCTATGAGCATGAGGTCTCCCTGCGCATGACCAAGCAGCAGCTGAAGGAAGAGACCAAGGAGACGGAGGGCGACCCCCAAATCAGGGGACAGATACGCCGGCGCCAGCGGGAGATGGCCCGTCGCCGCATGATGGCCGCTGTCCCCACTGCCGATGTGGTCATCACCAACCCGACCCACTACGCGGTGGCCCTCCGCTACATCATGGATCAGATGGAGGCCCCGGAGGTAGTGGCCAAGGGCCAGGATTACCTGGCCCAGCGCATCAAGGAGGTAGCCCAGGAGCACCATGTCCCGCTGGTGGAGAACATGGCGCTGGCCCAGGGCCTCTACCGCTCGGCTGAGGTAGGCCAGAGCATTCCCATTGAGTATTACCAGGCGGTGGCGGAGGTCTTGGCCTTCGTCTACCGGCTGAAACACCGAGCCTGAAGGGAGGGGACTTAGATGAAAACCAGTGGCCGGTATGCTGATATCCTCATTGCCGCCGCTATTCTGCTGATGGTGGTAATGATGGTTATCCCCCTGCCCGAGTTCCTGCTAGACTTGCTGTTGACGCTGAACCTGACCATAGCCCTTACGGTGCTGCTGGTGACCATGTACACCACCGAGCCGCTGCAGTTTTCCATCTTCCCCTCACTGCTCCTTCTGACCACCTTGTTCCGTCTGGCGCTCAATGTGTCTTCCACCAGGCTGATCTTGCTCTACGGGAGCGCGGGTGAGGTCATTCGCCGGTTCGGCGATTTCGTGGTGGGGGGCAGTCCGGTAGTTGGCTTCATCGTCTTCCTCATCCTGGTCATCATCCAGTTTGTGGTGATTACCAACGGTGCCGGCCGGGTGGCCGAAGTGGCGGCCCGCTTCACCTTGGATGCCATGCCAGGCAAGCAGATGGCCATCGATGCTGACCTCAATGCCGGACTGATTACCGAGAGCGAAGCGCGGACCCGCCGCCGCGATATCCAGCGGCAGGCCGACTTCTACGGGGCTATGGATGGCGCCAGCAAGTTCGTCAAGGGTGATGCCATCGCCGGGGTGATCATCACCGTCATCAATCTGCTCGGCGGGTTCGTCATCGGGGTGGCCATGCGCGGCCTCTCCTGGGACCAGGCCCTGCAGCAGTATTCGCTCCTGACGGTGGGCGACGGGCTGGTCTCCCAGATCCCGGCCCTGCTCATCTCCACGGCCACCGGCATCATCGTCACCCGGGCTGCCTCCGAATCCAACCTGGGGAGCGACCTGATTGGCCAAATCCTCCGCCAGCCGCGGGTGCTCTATATTGCTACGGCGGCTTTGGCCCTCTTCGGGCTGGTACCTGGTCTCCCCAAACTCCCCTTCTTCGTCATGGCCGGTCTTTTCGGCACCCTGGCTTACAGCGCCGGCCGGGCCGGACCGGCGGCCGCCGCGGACCCGGAGGCAGAGGAAATACCCGAGACTCCGCAGAAACCCGAGGATGTCAAGTCTTTGCTGGGTGTTGACCCCATGGAGATGGAGCTGGGCTACGCCCTGCTCCCTCTGGCTGACCAAAGGTCAGGGGGCGACCTGCTCGATCGTTTGCTGATGATCAGACGCCAGATAGCCCTCGATGTTGGGATCATTGTGCCGACCATGCGGATCCGCGACAACCTGCAGTTGGAACCGAACCAGTATCTTTTCAAATTGCGGGGAGTGGAGATCGGTCGCGGCACCGTCTACCCCGACCAGTTCTTGGCCATGAGTCCCGGCGAGGTAGCTGAGACCGTCCCCGGTATTGAGACCACCGAGCCTGCCTTTGGCCTGCCGGCCCTGTGGATCACCGGGGAGCACCGGGAGCGGGCCGAGTGGGCCGGCTATACCGTGGTGGACGCCACCTCAGTTATGGCTACCCACCTGACCGAACTTATCAAGCGCTATGCCCACCAGATCCTCAGCCGGCAGGATGTCCGGTCGCTCTTGGACCATGTCAGGGAGAGCAACCCGGCGGTGGTTGAGGAACTGGTACCCGGGATGATGAGCCTAGGCGATGTTCAGAAGATCCTGCAGGGTCTGCTGCGAGAGGGGGTCTCACTGCGGGATATGGTGAGCATCCTCGAGGCCCTGGCCGATTCCGCCCCGTCTGTCAAGGATCTGGACCTACTGGGCGAATATGTCCGCAGCGCCCTGGGACGGAGCATCTGCCGCCAGGCCGGGCTCACCGGTGACGAGGCCCGGGTGCTGACCCTATCCCCCGAGGCCGAGCAGGCGATTGCCGACGCGGTACAGCGCACCGAGAGTGGAACCTACCTGGCCCTCGATCCTCAGATCACCGGGAGGCTCCTGAATAACCTGGCCCGGGAGGTACAGAAGCTGACGGCCACCGGAGCCAGTCCGGTAGTGGTCTGCTCGGCCGCTGTCCGCCTCTACTTCCGGCGCCTGACCGAGCGGGCCATGCCCCGCCTGGCCGTCCTAGCCTATAATGAACTGGACCCCGACCTCCAGGTTGAGTCGGTAGGGATGGTGACCATCTGATGCGAGTGAAGCAGTTCCGGGCGAGCTCTATGAAGGAATGCCTCGACGAGATCCGGCGAGAGCTGGGTCGGGAGGCGGTAATTCTCCATTCCCGGCGCTATCGGACCGGGGGTTTCCTTGGTCTCTTCACCCAGACCATGTTTGAGGTAACGGCGGCCGTCGAAACTGGGTCAGCGCTGGATTCACGCGGACAGCTTTCGCCCGCCCGGCCTCTCGCCCCGGTGCTCCCGGCCGGGGAGGTGGCCACCGCCCGCGACACCGCGATCGGGAAGGAACTGGCCGAGCTGAAGCGGATGATCGGCCGGGTGGTGGACCAGTTGGATGGCGACAACGGCCACCAGCGCTACCCAACCGCCGTCCGGTCGCTACTGGAGATCCTGGCCGCCAACGGAATCGAGGAAGAGTTGCGGGAGATAATCGGGGATGAGCTGATGGTCCGTCAGCCGCTGGTGGCCGGGCCTGCCACTCAAGTGTTGGGGGCGGCCATGCACCGCCTGGTACCACGCCCCGAACCCTTGGCGGCGGCCACCGGGGTGCGCCGGGTTATCGCCATGATCGGCCCTACCGGTGTCGGCAAGACTACCACCATTGCCAAGCTCAGCGCCAGGACTGCTCTCTTCCAGAGGCGCAATGTGGCACTTGTCACCGTCGATACATACCGCATCGCCGCTGTTGAGCAGCTGAAGACCTACGGGGACATAATGGGGATCGCGGTGGAGGTGGCTTCTACCCCGAGGGAGCTGAAGAAAGCCCTGGATGCCCACCGGGACAAGGAGTTTGTCTTTATCGATACCGCCGGGCGAAGCCACCGTAACTCCGGGCAGATGTCGGAGCTACGAGCCTTCCTCGAGGCGGCCAAGCCGTCCGAGACCCACCTGGTGCTGGCGGCCAACACCGGGCAGCCTATCCTCGACCAGATCCTTCAGGCCTATTCCGAGGTGGGCTACGACAAATTGCTCTTCACCAAACTTGACGAAACGGCCCAGCTGGGGTGCATCCTCAATACCGCTTACCGGGCCAAGAAACCTCTCTCCTATTTCACCGTCGGCCAGAGTGTGCCAGACGATATTCGGGAGGCGTCCCTGGAGTGGTATCTTGAGACCATGTTGGAGGCGGTTCCATGAGAGATCAGGCCGAGCGTCTGCGCAGTATGGCCCGGATCATCAAGGAGGAGATCCGCCAGCAGTCAGCCCAACCCCCGTCCCGGCTGGCCCGGGTGGTCTCCATCACCAGCGGCAAGGGCGGAGTGGGCAAGACCAACCTGGCGGTGAACCTGGCTGTCGCCCTGCAGCAACTGGGGAAGAGGGTGCTCCTCTTGGATACCGATATCGGACTAGCCAACGCCGATCTGTTGTTGGGCCTGACCCCCAGGTACAACCTGGGGCATGTGGTCGGTGGCGCCAGGAGCATCCAGCAGGTCATTTACGACGGGCCGTGCGGCCTCAGGCTCATCGCCGCCGGTTCTGGTTTCCGGGAAGTGGTCTCCTTAAGCCGCCTTCAGCTAGACCGGTTCTTGGATGGCCTGGAGGAGCTGGAGCGCACCGTGGATTTGATTCTGCTGGACACCGGTGCCGGAATCTCTCACACCGTGCTCGACTTCATCGGAGCTTCCCACGAGGTCATCCTGGTAGCTAACCCCGAACCGACCTCTATCGCCGATGCCTATGCTCTGGTTAAGGTATTGGCCAACCAGGGCAGCCGCTTGCCACTGGGTCTGGTGGTCAATAAAGCCCAGAACGAGGCGGAAGGGCTTCATGCCGCCCGGCGGCTACTGGCCGCTGCTTCCCGCTTCCTGCAGGTGGATATCACCTATCTGGGGCAGGTGTTGGAGGATCCCAACGTGCCCCGGGCCGTCAAGGAGCAGGAGCCTTTTGTCCTGGCTTATCCGGAGAGCCCGGCTTCCCGCTCGGTGCAGGCCCTGGCCCGGGCCGTCTTTCTGGGCGATGAGGTGGCCGCCCCGGCCAGCGGAGTGAAAGCCTTTTTCCAGCAACTAGCCAGGGGCTTAGGCCCCAGGAGCGTTTAAGGGGATGACCATGGTCGAGAAACTGCCCGGCCCGATGCAGCCCATCACCATCCGGGTCAAAAACGGAGATCAGACAACGGACTACAGCAGCTATGTGGTGACAGTCGGCAGAGACCACCTGGAGGTAGCCATGCCCATCCGGCACCGCGCTTCGGTACCGGTCCCAGCGGGTACTCCGGTCAAGGTCTTCTTCCAGGACGCGGATGCCATGTTCTCCTTTCGCAGCCGGGTGCGGGAGCTGGTGGCCGGAGACCTGCCTCTGCTGCGGTTGGAACTGCCCCAGTCGGTGCGGACCGAGCAGCGCCGGCACTTTGTCCGCCACCGGGTGAACCTGCCCATGCGCTTTCGGGTGCTGGACGGTCCGCGGCGGTCGGATATCTACAATTACCAGGCCAAGACCCGTGACATCAGTGGCGGTGGGCTTCGGATGATTACCTTTGGCACCCTGGAGATCGATGACAGGCTGGAGATGGAGATAATGCTGGAGGGCGAGCGGTTGGTGGCGACTGGCCGGGTGGTCCGTCCCATCGGCCACGAGCGGATCGGCGGCCGGGAGTGGGATCTCTACGGGGTGGAGTTCTCGGCCGGGCAGCATCGGGTGACCGATGCCATCATCCACTATATCTTCAGGGAACAGAGACGGTTACGACGGAAGGGGTTACTCTAAGTGGCGGTCGACCAGGAACACATTGAGAAAAAGGGAAAAGGGAATGCCAGTCCGGCCGACCCCAAGGCCCGGGTGCTCATGGATGCGAGTGGTTGCAGCGAGGAAGAGGCGCTGCTGGCCCTGGAAGGGGCGGGGGGAGATATCCACGAGGCCATCAAACTTGTTGATCTCCTGGCCCGGGATATTCTTGTCCTGAAGGCGCGCCTGGAGGGCCATGGCCCCGGCCGATGGAAGGGGCTGGTGCTGGTGGTGGGCGATACCCGTAATGGCCGGCTGCACTACCTCCGGACGGCGCTGGTCCACGGCGGGGCGCTGGAGGGGGGGCTGACCCCGGCTACTGCCTGGCGGGTCTTTTGCGAGTCGGTAGACCGGATGCGTGATAGCCGGGAGTGCAACCGGAAGGTCAGCGAGGAGCTGGAGTATTACCTGACCGGAAACCTCGAGCCCTGGCGCCTGGACGAATGGGGGCGTCTGGCCCGGCAGGAGCAGGTGGCCGAGCTGACCCAGGCAGTGCGCCGGGTCATCGAAGAGGGGGCGGACGAGACTCTTACCCTGGAGATTGGGACCGAACTCATCACCAGAGTCCAGGCAGGGCCGCTGATTGAGGAGCGGACGGCCGCCCGCGAGCGGGGTAAGGAGGAGCAGGAGAATGAAAGCTTCAGTCTATACCTGGCCTGCGAGCCAGTGATTGACCCTCTGCACGGCCGGCGCGCCGCCGAGTTGGTTCCCGGAAACTACCTGAGAGTGAAGGTCGTTGACAACAGCCAGCTCGGCAGTTACCTGGCCTCCCTACTGGGTGGCCGGGAGGGGGCTCATTTGGTGCCGATAACCGCTCCCGTACAGGCTGTCGAGCAGCTGGGGAGTGGGCGCTACCGGGTGGAGCTGCGCCTGGCTCCCGGGGTGTTCGGCCAGACCATCGTCGAAGGCGAGGTTCGGATCGAGGTGGGCCAGGAACCGCCTCGCCAGGCTGAGGAGCGGAGGACCCTGCCCGTGGCCGGCCTGGCCATGGCGGTGCTGGTCATTGTCTTTGTTATCTTTTTGCTAGTTTGGGTAGGAGGGAATAAGCCATGGTAGCCATGGCGGCTGAAGAGAGCGATCTGCTTTGGCAGCAGCTCAAGACGGGCAGTGATCCGGCGGCCCGGGAGCGGCTGGTTATCGCCTACGGGCGGCTGGTGAAGTATGTGGCCGGCCGGCTGGCTCTGCGGCTCCCGCCCAGCGTGGAGATGGATGACCTGATCGGCTACGGGGTGCTCGGGCTGATGGATGCCATGGAGAAGTTCCGTCCTGAGCTGGGGGTCAAATTCGAAACCTATGCCATCTCCCGGATCCGCGGGGCTATGCTGGACGGGCTGCGGTCCATGGACTGGGTCCCCCATACGGTGCGGAAGCGGGTGCGCCAGCTGGAAGAGGCCTATCAGGTGCTGGAGTCCCGGCTGGGGCGGGCGGCCGAGGACCACGAGGTCGCCGGCCACCTGGGCATCACCGAGGAAGAGCTGCACCGCCTGCTCCAGGACGCGGCCGTCGCCAACCTGGCCTCGTTGGATGACCTCTGGTACGAGGGAGAGGGAGGGACCCCCGTCAGGCAGGTGGATGGCATCGATGACCCGGAACAGCTTCCGCCCTCGGCCCGCTTGGAGTTCGAGGAGACCAAGGCGGCTCTGGTGGCAGCCATCGATGCGCTCCCCGAGCGGGAACGGCTACTGGTCACCCTCTATTATTACGAGGGGCTGACGGCCAAAGAGATTGCCATGATTATGAGGGTCTCCCAGTCTCGGGTTTCACAGTTGCATAGCCGGGCTATGTTGCGCCTGCGCGGCCGGTTGGCTGCGATTAGGGAGGATCTGGCCTAACCGGGTGGCTACCTTCTTCCGATAACAGGGAAAAGGGGAACAGAAGGGGAGTGCACCGGTGGACAGGGATGAGCAGATTTTAGCCGGAGAACAGATCGAGCAGTCCGATGGCTACTTTCTCCTGCAGGAGACGGCCGACGGAATCGAACTGGTCGTCTTTTCCGAGCGCGGTGGCCGCCCCGTCCGGGCCGAAGAGATCCGCAAGGAACTAGCTCTCTACGGTATCGAGGAATACGATGCCAAGCTGGTGGAGGAGACGGTGCTCCTGGCCAACGGCCGCCCGGTGCGGATCGCCGCACAATGCCCCGGAGCGGTGGACGGCCGGGTCATGGCCCGGACCAGTCAGGATCAGATGACAGCTGAGGTCAAGGTGTTGCCGCCCCTCGGCCAAGGGCGCCCCGCCGACCGGCCGGCGGTTCTCCGGGCACTGGAGGAGGCCGGGGTCAAGCGGGGAATCGACCAGGACCGGGTTAACCAGGCTCTCGAGCCCGAGCGGGCCGGTCAGTGGCTGACGGTGGCCCGGGGCCAGGCAGCGGTTGCCGGTCAAGACGCCCGGATCACCCTGCACTTTGCCGGGCGGAGCGATGGGCGGCCCCGCGAGCTGGCCGATGGGCGGGTAGATTTCTACGACCTAAACCTTATAAACAATGTCCGCGCCGGTGACCGGCTGGCCAGTAAAGAGCCGGCCACCCCCGGCCAGGCCGGTTTCACGGTTACCGGTACCGAGCTCTCGCCCAAAGCCGGCCGTGACAAACCATTGGGCGCCGGCAAGAATGTGGAGCTCGCCGAGGGAGGCTTGGAGCTCCGGGCGACCATCGATGGCCATGTAGTGGTGGGCCAGGGTGGGCGAATCAGCGTCTTCCCCGTCTATGAGGTGAGGGGCGATGTAGATTTCTCCACCGGCAATATCGAATTCGTTGGGTCAGTCGTCGTCCGGGGTGGGGTAGCCAGTGGTTTCAAAGTCAAGGCGACGGGTGACATCTCAGTTTCGGGCTATGTGGATAGCGCCACCCTGGAGGCCGGGGGGAGCATCTCGGTGAACCTCGGCGTCCAAGGGAGGAATAAGGGCCATCTGAAGGCCGGCGGCCGGATCAGTGCCCGTTTCATTGAGAACGGGACGGTGGAGGCCGGGAGCCGGGTGGAGGTAGCCGATGCCATCATGCACAGCCAGGTTTCGGCCGGTGAATCGGTTCGGGTAGAGGGCCGGAAGGGACTCATCGTCGGGGGCACCATCAAGGCCCGGGATGAAGTAGTGGCCAAGGTTATTGGGGCCAGTCTGGGGACCATCACCGAGATTGAGGTAGGGGTCGATCCCCGTCTGCGGGAGGAGCAGATGGCTGTGGCTGCGCAGAAGCGGGAGATAGAGGAGAGCCTGGACAAGGCCGGGAAGGCCATCACTCTGCTCAGAGACCTGGAAGCCTCGGGGCAGCTGTCGCCCGACCGCCGGGAGTTGCTCCTGAAGCTGATCCGCAGCCAGTTTCAGCTCAAAGGCCAGCTTACGCAAGTCAGTGAGCGATGGAACCAGATTGAGGCCGAGATCAACGCCAGGCGCCGCGGCTCGGTCTCGGCCAGCCAGACCATTCATCCCGGTACCCGCATCACTATCGGCAGCGCGCACTACACGGTGCGGGACGAGCTCTCCCGGGTCAGTCTGAGCCTGGGTGAGGATGGTCAGGTAAAGCTGGGGCCTTACGCTCCAGGGAAGGTAGGTGATTGAGATGCCCATCAAGTCGCTGGATCTGGTGACCTCCATTCCCCGCCTGGCGGAAGTGGCCAAGGTGCAACAGGCGAAGCAGCAGGAGGGAGAGGTCGCCCGGCAGCAGTTTGCCGCCCAGCTCCAGAACCGGGTGGAACACCAACGCCAGCAGGTGAAGCTGCCGCCGCGCAGCGAAAAGGTAGAGCAGGGACGGGAGGAGCAGCGCCATCAGGGCGGGAAGCGGCGGCGCCCCCGGGAAAAGGAAGCCGGGGATGAGCCAGGAAAGCAAGTCGCCGAGCCGGAGAAGGGCCGCTACATCGATATTACACTGGGGGAGTGCCCATGAACTACCTGTTAGTGTTCACTGTCTGCCTTATGGTCGGCTATACCCTGTGGCGTCTGCGCCGGGAAGAACAGCGGCGCCGGCGCGCCGAAGATGAGATGGCGGCGGCTATTGCCCAGTTAACCAACTCGGTCAACCGGGTCATTGGCGACCTGGTACGCCGGGAACGAGGGATCGAGGAGAGGCTGGCCCGTCTGGAAGAACTCGGCCGCCCCGAGGCTCAGGCTGCTCTCAGCCTGGCCCCGGTTCAGCCGCCGGTGCTGGCCGGGGTTGGGTGGGAGACCGAATCAGATCAGGCAAAAACTGACCCAGAGCCCACTCCCAGAAAGAGCGGAGGGGCGGGCCGGGCGCGCCAGAGCCGCGGCCGCGCGAAAAAGGGGGAGTCATCCCTTCGCTACCGTGAAGTACACCAGCTGGCCGACCAGGGCTATGACGCCAGTGAGATCGCCCGCCGGACCGGGTTGGCCCGGGGTGAGATCCAGCTTATCCTGGACCTGCGTCCAGCGCAACAGGCTTAGAGAGGGACAAAGGAGGTGATATAAATGATCAGAGGACTTTACAGCGCTGCAGCCGGACTGCGGGCCGGGCAGGAGCGTTTCGAGGCCATCTCGCAGAATCTGGTCAATGCCACTACTCCTGGTTACCGGCGGCAGGTGGCGGTAACCCGCCCCTTCGCTCAGCTGCTGATTCACCGCCTGGGGGGGAATGAGGAGACCGGTCTGGCTTCCAGCAGCTATGTAGGGCGCCTGGGGACCGGGGCCATGGTACAGGAGTTGGCCCTTGATCTCCGGGCCGGGCGGCCCGAGTCTACCGGTGAGGCCACACATTTCCTCATTGAGGGCGAGGGCTATTTCGTCACCCGCGGCGAGTCCGGTGACAGCTACTCCCGGCGGGGCGACTTCCGCCTGGACGAGGCTGGCTACCTGGTGGCAGCCAATGGTGACCTGGTAGTTGGGGCCGACGGGCGGCCGGTGCAGGCCGTGGATGGTAAAGTCAGTGCCGGGCAGCTTCTGGTGGTGCAGCCCGACCCCGCTGACCTGGTAGCCACCGGTCAGGGGCGCTACCGCCTGCGGGAGGGAGCGGCACTGCCGCAGCAAGTGGCTGCCGGTGTAGCCATCGGCTACCTCGAAAGCTCCAATGTTGATCCCAACCAGGAGATGACCGAGATGCTGACGGCCTTCCGGGCCTACGAGGCCAACCAGAAGGTGATCCAGGCCATGGATGAGACCCTGGGTAAGGCGGTCAACGAGATCGGTCGCATCTAATGGGCCGACGAGGCCGGACTGCTCTGCAGGGGCCTCCCCGGCACCGACCGACAGAGGTGCCGGACCGACGGACTATAGATGGGTCGTCATCGACCCTCCAAGGAGGTCATTTCATGATCCAGTCACTGTGGACCGGGGCCAGTGGGCTATCGGCCCAACAGTTCAAAGTGGATACCATCGCCAATAACCTGGCCAATGTTAACACGGTTGCCTTCAAGCGGGATGCGGTCCGCTTCTCCGACGCCCTCTACTCCCGGATGAGGCCCGAAGAACGGGTAACGCTCAGGGGGCGCCGCGTGACCGCGGGCTATGACCGGGGCCATGGGGTGCAGATCCTCGGTACCGACCGGCTTTACTCTCAGGGGACGTTGGAACCCTCCGACCAGCCCACTGATCTGGCCATCGAGGGGCCCGGTTTCCTTCGGGTCCGCCTGCCCGACGGCGGTGACGCGCTGACCAGAGATGGAAGCCTGCGGGTGGATGGTGCGGGCCAGCTAGTGACCGCCGACGGCTACCCGGTCTTGGACTCAGCCGGTAACCCACTGGTGATCCCAGCCGGGAGCCACGAAATCGCCATCGACAGCCAGGGGAGAGTCACTGCGTTTGTCGCCCACGAAGGCGATAGCCGCCACCAGGAGGTGGGTCAGATTGGCCTGGTGGCCCCAGAGGATACCAGCGCCCTGCGCCCGATGGGCCGCAACTTGTACCGGCTGGAGCCCGGCGCTGGATCGGCTGACGCCTACGAAGCCGGCGCCCGCCTGCGCCAGGGAGCCCTGGAGCGCTCCAATGTCGACCTGGCTCAGGAGATGGTGGAACTCATCACCGCCCAGCGGGCATACGAACTGGCCTCCCGGGCGGTGCGTACTGCTGACGAAATGATGGCGCTGGCCAACTCACTGCGCCGTTAACAGGGGTGATGGCTGATGGAGCTGAGAAACTGTCCGGCCTGCGGCAAGGTTTACGCCCATACCGGGCGCCCCCTCTGCCCCGACTGCGTGGCCGCCGAGGAAGAGGAGTTTAAAAAGGTCAGCGACTACCTACGGGACTACCCCAGCTCCTCGCTGGCCAGAACCAGTGAGGCCACCGGGGTGAGAGAGAGCAAGATCCTTCGTTTCTTGCGGGAGGGTCGCCTGATGGTCGCCGATGGAGCAGTGTTTGGGCTCCTCTGCGAGAAGTGCGGAGAGCCAGTGACCAGCGGCCGGTGGTGCCCCAAGTGTGCCAGCGGGATGTCCCGGCAGATTGAAAGTGCCATAGTGCCGCGCCGGGGTGATGGCAGGGAACGGATGCACTACAGTGGGCTCTGGAAGAAAGGCGAGAAGTAAGTCTATGGGCAGGCAGGAACTGGTAGCGTCCGGGGCTAA
Organism: Bacillota bacterium; assembly: GCA_040758135.1. Classification (GTDB taxonomy): domain Bacteria; phylum Bacillota; class Sulfobacillia; order JBFLWA01; family JBFLWA01; genus JBFLWA01. The sequence goes on from JBFLWA010000001.1 coordinate 103,310, forward strand.
AGCGGTGTGGGGTTTCCGCCGATAAACAGCTTAGGGGCAACCTCGTTCAGCCTAAATGAGGTGAATTAAGATGAAGATATCCGGCAACCAGATTGACCGTCTCCTCAGGATCTACGCCCAGCAGGGGACCAGGGAGAACAGCTCACCGGCCAAGACCGCCGGGGCGGCAGGCCAGGCTCCGGTGGATAAGGTAACCCTATCCGAGCGTGCCCGTGAGATCCAGCATTTCCGCGAGCTGGTCTCCCGGTTGCCCGAGGTGCGGCAGGAGAAAGTCGAAGAGATCATGCAAGCCATTTCCGACGGACGGTACCAGGTCAGCAGCGCTGATGTAGCCGAGAAGCTCCTGGGCCGTCTCCTGGCCGATAAGGCCCGCTGAGCCAAAGGGGAGTGGCTAGTCCATCTCCGGTGACTGTCATTCCCCCAGGGAAGGTGAGAGGATGAGCAGTAAGCTGTCCGAGATCATCGACCTCCTCCAGCAGCAGAGGGAGCTCTACAGCCGGCTCCTGGAGCTGGCCACCGCCAAGCGCGAACTGCTGGTGAATGCTGATGTTAAGGGGATCGATGAAATAGTCCACCAGGAACAGGCCATCCTCTGGCAGGCCGGCCGCCTGGAAGATGCCCGGTTCCGCCGCCAGATGGAGCTCAGCGAGGAGCTGGGCTTAAATGTCGCGGAGTTGAACTTCTCGCAGCTTAAGGTATTGGGCGGTTCCGACGAAGAGGAACGCCTCACCGGCCTGCAGACCGGACTGGTCACCATCCTGACTGAGCTGGCCGAGACCAACCGCCTCAACACCGAGCTAGCCACCCAGTTCTTAAGCTACATAAACCTTTCGATGCAGGCTATCGCCGGGCCCCAACCGGCCGCGGCTTATTCGCCAGAGGGTAAGAACAGGCAGAGACAGTCCCAACCGGCACTGCTCGACCAGAAGGCATAGGGGGTGCGGTTATGAGAACCAGTTTTACCGGGCTGGAGATCGGGCGCCGTTCGCTGCTGGCCTACCAGAAGGCCCTCGAGGTAACCGGTCACAATATCGCCAATGCCAATAACAAGGCCTACTCGCGGCAGGAGGTCAACTTCCAGGCCACCGACCCGTATGCCATCCCCACCATGCAGAAAGGGACCGAGGCCGGGATGATCGGGACCGGGGTAACGGTTACCGATGTCCGGGCAGTGCGCGATGAGTTTCTGAACGCCCAGGCGCGTAACAGCCTGAAGGCACTGGGCTACTGGCAGACCCACCGCGAAGTCTTGCAGGAGGTAGAGTTGTTCTTCAATGAGCCGGGGGAGACCGGTATCTCTACCGCCCTGACCGAGTTCTGGACGGCCTGGGAGGAGGTGGCGGCGGATCCCGGCACCCCGGCGGTGCGCTGGACCCTGGTAGAGAGGGCCGAAGCGCTGGCCGCCGCGATTCGCCAGGTCTATGGCCAGCTGGGAGAGCTGAAGCTGACCATCGATGAATCCATTCGGCATAAGATCAACCAGGCTAACGGGCTGGGCCAGCGCATTGCCCAGCTTAATTCCCTGGTTGTCAAGATCGAGGCAACCGGCGATAACGCCAATGACCTGATTGACTCCCGCAACCAGCTGGTCGAGGAACTCAGCCGGATGATGGACCTAAACATACGCTACGACCGGTATAACCAGGCCCAGATTGTGGTCAATGGCACCATCTTCGTGGCCGGCGATATAGTTAACCGGATCGACATTGTTGATATGCCCCTGGCCCAACCGGTCTGGAACCATAGCGGCGGGGCTGTTCTGCTGCGTCAGGGCGAGCTGGGGGCCCTGCTGGAGGCCAGAGATAACTCGGTCCAGAGCTATCTCGATAGTCTGGTGAGGCTGGCCGAGGATCTGGTAGACGGAGTCAACGCCCCACACCGTACCGGGTACGACCAGGACGGAATCCAGGGGGGCGATTTCTTCGAGATGAGGGGAGGTCCCGAGAGCCTGCAGGTGGTGGCTGATGTCAGGGATAATCCCCGCCGGATCGCCGCTGCCCTGGAACCAGGCAAGGCCGGCGATGGCCGGGTGGCCACGGAGATTGCCCGCCTGCGGAACCAGAGCGGCCGCTTCGACAGTCGCTTGCGCTCGGTCATCAGCCAGCTGGGCATCGAGAGCCAGTCGGCCGGACGGCTCGCCGGCAACCAGGAGTTTTTGCTGAAGCAGGTGGAGAATCAGCGGATGGCCGCTACTGGGGTATCGCTGGATGAGGAAATGACCAAGCTCATCCAGTACCAGCACGGTTACAGCGCGGCTGCCCGGATCGTCTCGGCAGTAGATGAGATGATCGATACCGTCATTAACCGCATGGGCCTGGTCGGCCGTTAGGGGGAATGAGCAGTGCGGGTAACCCAGAACATGCTGGTTAACAACTTATTGTACCAGCTCCGGTTGTCCCAGGACCGCTTGGTCAACCTGCAGAACCAGATCGCCAGCGGCCGGCGGATCCACGCCCCTTCCGATGACCCGGTGGCCACCGTCAAGGTGCTGGAATATCGGGCGATTAAGGCTGATATCACCCAGTACAAGGGTAACGCGGAGATGGGCATTGAGTGGCTGGGGATTGCCGGGAATGCGCTAGAACAGGCCACCCAGGGGATGCAGCGGGTGCGGGAATTAGCGGTCGCCGGCGCTAGCAGCAGCCTTCCGGCCGGGTCCCGGGAGGCGCTGGCTCTCGAGGTTGAGCAGCTCCGCGAGGAGATGGTCCAGGTGGCCAGCACCAAGTACCGGGATAAGTATGTTTTCTCCGGCCTGCTGATCGATCGGCCACCTTTTGATGCGAGTTCTACCTATCAGGGCGATCTGAATACAGTGGAGACTGAGGTGGCGGCAGGGATCACCGTGGGTATTGGCCTTCCCGGTGACGGGATCTTCGGCACCGGAGCCACTAAAGCCGGGAAGAGTATCTTTCAGGTGCTGGACGATCTGGCCAGCGACCTGCGAGCCGGCAACCACCAGCTAGTGGGCAACGCCCGGCTGGCCGAGGTGGCCGAGATTGAAGATACCATCCTCTCACACCAGGCCATCATCGGTTCCCGGATGAATCGGCTGGAAAAGACCATCGATCGGCTCACCGACACCTGGCTGAAGGTGGAAGACCTGCTCTCCCGGAGGCAGGATACTGATATCCCGGCCGCCGTGACCGAGCTGGCCACGCTGGAGGCAGCCTACCGGTCTTCTCTGATGAGCACCGCCCGGATCATCCAACCAACATTGCTTGAGTTCTTGAGGTAGAGAGGTGAAAGGCATGGCGGTGGAAGCGAGGGAACAGCAGACTGAGCCTCTGCACAACATAGATGTAACATTTCCTCACGGCCTCCCCGGCTTCGAGGACCACCGCGAGTTCCGGTTGGAGGCCCCGCCGGAGCTGGCACCCTTCCGGATCCTCCGCTCCAGGGACCAGGAGGAGGTGGCCTTCATCTTGGTCGACCCCAGATTGGTGGTAGATGGCTACTCGGTGGCCGAGCTGAATGGACAGGAGGCCGAGTGGTTGGTGGGGGCAGTGGTTACCTTGGCCGACCAGCCGGAGAAGATCACCGTCAACCTGCAGGCCCCGGTGGTTATCGACCGTCGGCGCTGGCAGGGGCGGCAGTTGATCATGCCTGAATCGCCCTACTCGATCCGGCATCCACTATTGGCCGGGTAGCCGGAAGGGGACCTACCTGTGCTGGTTCTCAGTCGCAAGAGCAAGCAGAGTATCGTCATCGGGGATAACATAGAAGTGCAGATTTTGGATATCAGGGGAGATACGGTTCGGCTGGGGATAATAGCTCCCCCCGAGGTCCCGGTTCACCGGCGTGAGGTCTATGAAGAGATCCGGGAGGAGAACCGCCGGGCCGCCCGGACGCCAACCGAGGCCCGTCGGATACTGGAGGAGGTAAGGAAGAAGCAGTAACACCCCCAAGGAACGGGGCGAGGGACTAAAGTCCCCGCCCCGTTCTCCGATTATAAGGGTGGAAAGCCCGCCTGGACGGCGGTACCGGCCGGACGCCGGAAGGGAGGGCACCAGCAGGGCACGGATGCCCAGAAATCATCAAGGAGGATGAAGAAAAATGAGGATTAACTCGAACATTGCTGCGCTGAATGCGTGGCGGAACATGGCAGCCACCGATTCGGCCATGTCGAAGTCGCTGGAGAGGCTGTCTTCCGGGTTCCGTATTAACCGGGCCGCTGACGACGCCGCCGGCTTGGCCATTTCCGAGAAGATGCGGGGTCAGGTCAGGGGCCTAAACCAGGCGGTTCGTAATGCTCAAGATTCTATCTCCCTGATCCAGACCGCTGAGGGCGCGCTGAACGAAAGCCACCGCATCCTGCAGAGAATGCGCGAATTGGCGGCTCAGGCGGCCAGCGACACCAACACCGATGCCGACCGGTCTCAGCTCCAGAAGGAGTTTGACCAGCTCATCGCCGAACTTGACCGGATTTCGGCAACAACTGAGTTCAACACCAAGAAGCTACTGGATGGCTCGATCTCCGAGGCTCGCGTTGCCACCAACGGCTCAGCGACCATTGTCAAGGATCTGGATGGAGCAGTTACCGGATTTACTATTGCCGATCCAGCTGCCGTAACTTCTACTGACGCATTCCAGCTGAAGATCCTCGAAGGTACTAATGCCGGTACCGTTAAGATTCAGGTTACCAGTGCTCTAGGTGCGGCAGTTGCAGGTGTTGATAATATCAATAACACCCTTGCTGGCACTACCAACCTCGCTCTGGGTAATGGCGTTGTAGTCAACCTGGATAACACCAAGCTCCAGATCAACGATGAGTTCATTGTGCGTACCACTGCCTACGATCCGGGGACGGCTGCTGACAGGGCTCTTAGCTTCCAGATCGGTGCCAACTTCGGACAGAACATCAGTGTAGGCATTGGCAATATGAGTGCCTCGGCGCTGGGTCTGAAGAGCGGTGGCACCAATGTGAAGATCGATGGACAGTTCAAGGCCTCGGCGGCCGTCACCTTCGTTGATACTGCCATGCAGAAAGTCTCTGATGAACGTTCCAAGCTCGGTGCCATTCAGAACCGCCTGGAGCACACCATCGCTAACCTGAGTGTAGCGTCCGAGAATCTGGCTGCCGCCGAGTCCCGTATCCGGGATGTCGACATGGCGCAGGAGATGATGAGCTTTACTCGAAGCCAGATCCTCCTCCAGGCCGGTACGGCCATGATGGCCCAGGCCAACCAGCGGCCCCAGGCTATCCTGCAGCTCCTCCGGTAGATGCCGATTAGAGAAGGGGCGGTGGGCCTCCACCGCCCTTCTCTGACTTACTAGAGTGGGTAGGTGAAGTCCGATGAAGATTGAGCCCACGACCCATTCGGTCACCAGGCCGCCCCTACCGCCACTGCCCATGCAGCCGACCAGCACCGCCTCCGAGTTAAAGCTGGTCGACCCGGAGCGGAGTGAAGACACCCAGCGCCGAGCGGTAGAGCGGGCGGTCGAGAAGCTCAATAAGACCAGCGAGATCGCCAACAGAGAACTCCGGTTTTCGATCCACGAGGCTACCCAGCAGATCATGGTCAAGGTAATCGACCAGTCCACCGGCCAGGTGATCCGGGAGATCCCGCCGGAGCGGCTTCTGAATGCCTACGCCCGGATGCAGCAACTGCTGGGCCTGATTCTGGACGAGATCATCTAGGGAGGTGACCCGGAATGAGCAGGCTGAACATTGCCGGGCTGATTTCAGGGCTCGACACCAAGAGTATTGTTGAACAGCTCATGGCCCTGGAACGACGCCCTCTCTACCTGGCCCAGCAGCGCCAGACGCGCCTCGAGGAAGTCAATAGTGCCTGGAAGGATATCAACACCCGCCTCAGCACCCTTCAGACCAAGGCCCAGAAGCTCTCCGACCCGAGTACCTTTGACGCCCGGAAGGCCGCGGTCAGCGATTCGGCGATCCTTCAGGCCAGTGCCACCAGTGAGGCCGAGACCGGCACCTATACCATTGAGGTAAGCGGCCTGGCCACTAAGCATACAGTGGCTGGCAATGTTCTCGCCTCGGCCACCGAGTCCCTGGGGCTGTCCGGCAACCCCCTGGTTAACGGCCAGGAGGTGGCTATCGAGGCTACCGACTCTCTCAGTGCCATCAAGGACAAGATCAACGCTACCGCCGGCATCGGGGTCAAGGCCGCTATCGTAGAGACTGCCCCCGGCCAGCACCGGCTGGTTATCACGGCCGAGAAGACGGGGAGCAGCCAGGCCATAGTCTTCGATGAGAACGGCGGCACAGTCTGGAACGACCTTGGTATCCTCATCGGCGGGGCCATCAAAGACGAAATCCAGGCTGCGACTAACTCTGTTTTCACAGTCAATGGTTTAACCATCGAGCGTGAGGGCAATGTGATCTCTGATGTCATCGGTGGTGTCACCCTCAACCTCCTCAAGGCGCCGAACTCCGGGACCCTGTCGGTTACGGTCGCAGTTGAACAGGATTTGGATGTCGCCGTCAATGCGGTTAAGGACATGGTCAGCCAGTTTAACTCCGTTATTGCCTTTATTAGTGAAAAATCTGGCTACGACCCGAAAACCAGGATCACCGGGCCGTTGGCAGCCGACAGTAGCGCCAAGCGCATAGTCACCGAGTTACGACAGAAGATAACCGACTTTGTCACCGGTTTCAGCGGGGAGCTGGGAACTTTGGCCGATGTGGGCTTGACTACCGGGGCCTTCGGAACTGCCGACTACGGTCGCCTGACCCTAGACGAAGCCAAGCTCAGGGAGCAGCTAACCAAGGACCTTGATGGCGTCAAGTCGGCATTCACTGGTGAGTCCGGGATCGGGCAGAAGCTGGTCGATTATGTTGAGGGCTACACCAATAGCGTCAGTGGGATTATCTCGGAGAAGAGCAAAAGCCACGAACGTCAGATCAAGGGTATAGAAGACCGGATTGCCGAGATGGAGCGCCGCTTGGAACAGCGCGAGGCCAGGCTGCAAGACGAGTTCACTCGCCTGGAGAAGGCCATGGGTCAGTTCCAGAGCCAGAGCAATTGGCTGTCGCAGCAACTGACCTCGCTGACCGGTTTCAGTGAGTAAGGAGGGATCCGCTATGTACCCGAACGCTTATAACTCATACCGCCAGACCCAGATCCAGACGGCCAGCCCCGAGCGGCTGCTGGTTCTCCTGTACGATGGGGCCATCCGCTACGCCCGGCAGGCGGCTACCGCCATCGAGAAAGGCGACACCAGGCAGGCTAACGAGGGGTTTGTCCGGTGTACTGATATCATTACGGAACTCATGAGTACCCTGAATTTCGAGGCTGGAGAGATCGCTGATAACCTGTACCGCCTGTACGAGTACCTGAACTACCGGCTACTCCAAGCTAACCTGAAGCGGGACAGCCAAATGGTGAACGAAGTAGTGGGCCATCTGTCCAGCTTGCGCGAGGCCTGGGTGCAGATCAGCGCCACACCCGTCGAGACAGCGCCCGCCACCCGCCCGGCCGTCAGCATTAACGCTTAAGGGAGGCTCCCCTCATGGATGATTTGGCTCAGAGGATGTCGGAAGAGCTCCTCCGCTACCGCGAACTACTGGCCCTCAGCTACGATCTGAAGCGGGCCATCGAGGAAGGTCAAATAGAGAAGTTTCTGGCTCTCATCGACCACAAGCAGGCGCTAATCGATGGCATTAGGGACACTGAAGAAGAGCTGGGTCCGGCCCGCGGCCACCTGGTCGGCGAGATCGGCAGCGAATTGATGAAGCACCTGATGAGTGAAGCCGCGGCGGTGCTGGAGAAAACCATCTCCCTGGATAAGGAGACCGAGCGGCTGGTGGAGATGAAGATGGGCGGCATTGCCGATGAGCTGAAGCAGCTAAGGGAAGCCCGGGATCGGAAGGCCGCCTACCAGCGCACGTTGGCCGGGTCTTATCAGTCGCGCTTCATCGATAGCGCCAAGTAAAAAAGGGTTCAGGGGCCCTGCCGCAGGGAGAGGAGAGCTATGGAACAAGGGAAACTGCTGGAGTTCAAGATCGTCGTCCTCCGTCTGGCCGGAGAGTCGTTCGGTGTTGAGATCACTTCGGTCCGGGAGATCGGCGTCATGCAGGAGATTACCCCGGTGCCCAAGACCCCTCCCTTCGTTGAGGGCATCATCAACCTGCGCGGCTCCGTCATCCCCATTATCGACCTCCGGGCGCGGCTGGACCTGCCCCGGAAGGTCCCGGATAAAGACACCCGCATTATCATCGCCGAAATGGAGCGGTTCACCGTGGGAATGGTGGTTGACGCGGTGACTGAGGTGTTAACCATCAACCGGGAGATGGTGGAAGAACCCTCGCCGGTCATCGCCAACATGGATACCGCTTTTATGGCGGGGGTTGCCAAGCTCGACCAGCGTCTCATTATCCTGCTAGATCTGGAGCGCGTCCTCGACCTCAGCGAAAAGAGGGCTCTGGGGGAAGTCTGCGCAGAGCTAGCCCAGGTGTGATAGGGGGAGATACATATGTTCAAACAGATTAGAGCCAAACTCCTGATCTGGTTCTTGCTGGTGGCAGTGCTGCCTATTGCCACCGGGGCCTGGCTGGAGGCCGGGTCGGTGAGCCGCAGTGTCGAGCACGGCGCGTTCACCACTTTGCGCTTGCTGGCCGAAGAAAGGGCCTCACTGGTTGCTGCCTGGCGGCAGAGGGTGGAGGGGTCGCTCGATTTCCTGGCTCACAGTGAAGAGGTCCTGAGCCTGAGCGAGCTGGCCCAGGCTGAACTAAACGCAGTAGTAGCCACTAGCTCGGATATCCTGGCTCTCGAGCTGTGGAGTGAGGCGGGCGAGCTGATCTGCGCAGCAGGCTCGTTCCCCGAGGGGTTCAGCGCGGCACCCGTGCCGGGCACCACTAGTCGGCCCAAGTGGGGGAATCCCTTCGCCGGCAACGATGGCGGACGAACAGTAGTGGAGCGCTCCCTGTTCGATAAAGAGGGAGTTTACCTTGGGACCATCCGTTCTCTGGTCACCCTGACCGGAATTGTGGCCCAGGTCAGCACCACTATTGCCGGAGAGAGTATCGAATGCTTGCTCTTGGCGGCCGATGGCCTGTTCATTAGCTCTACCCTGCGCGACCAGGAGCTGGTGGCCAGCGGCCGGGCGCAGAGCGGAGCCGCTTTTGAACTGCGCAATGAGACCGATGGCTACCAGTATGCGGCCAGTGGTCTCAAGGGGGAGGAGAAGTACACCAACTACTTCGGGCGCCCGGTGTTCGGTGCCTTCCGGCCCATTGGCGACAGCGGCTGGGTGATCCTGGCCGAAGCGGATGTGGAGGCAACCATGGCCACCGCTCGTGCAATTCGAACCTACACCTTCGCTGCTGCCGGCCTGGTTTTCGTGGCTATAGCCGTCGCTGCGCTCCTGCTCTCCAACAATCTGGCCCGTCCCCTGGTTCGCCTGGCTACCGAGGCGCAGAGGGTGGCCGAAGGCGACCTCTCCAGCGACCTGGAACCCAGCCGGCGCCAGGATGAGATCGGGAGACTGAGTAATGCTTTTCGTTCCATGGTGGCCAGTATGCGGGGTGTGGTTGGGCAAATGGCTGAGGCCGCAGAGGAGCTGAGCCTGGGCAGCCGCGAGCTGTCTACCGGAGCTAGTGAGGCTACCGAGGCTACCCACCAGATCTCAGCCACCATTCAGCAAGTGGCAGCCGGCACGATTTCCCAGACCCAGCAAGCCAATGAGTTGGTTCGGGCTCTCTCCCAACTGCGCCAGGCCATCGACGGCATCGCCAATGGGGCGGCTCAGCAGGCTGAGGCGGTAGATAAGGCCTCCCGCGAGACGGCCCAGATGGTTAACGCTGTTGAACGGGTAGCTAGCAACGCTGAAGAGGTGGCCCAATCGGCCACCCAGACCCGGGAGTCGGCCGAGCGCGGGGCAGTGGCGGTCCATGATACAGTGGAGGGAATGGACCGGATCCGTCACGCCGTACTGGAAGCGGCCAAAGAGATCCGTAGTCTGGGAACTTATTCTGAGCAGATCGGCCAGATCATCCAAGTAATCAGCGAGATTGCCGAGCAGACCAACCTGCTGGCCCTTAATGCGGCCATCGAGGCAGCCAGGGCCGGAGAGCACGGTAGAGGCTTCGCCGTGGTGGCCGATGCCGTGCGCCAGTTGGCCGAGCGCTCAGCGGTTTCCACCAAGGAGATTGCCAAGTTGGTCGCCACCATCCAGGCGGGCATCGACCGGGCGGTGAAGGGGATGGATACCGGTACCCATGAGGTAGAGGGCGGCAGCCGCCTGGCGGCTCACGCCGGGAAGGCGCTGGATGAGATTAAGCAGCTGGTCAATGGCACTACCGACCAGATCCAGGAGATCTCAGCCGCCACCCAGCAAATCGTAGCTAATACCCGGGTGCTGGTGCGGGCTATTGATGATGTGGCTACCATCGCTGAGGAGAACTCAGCCGCCACCCAGCAGATGGCGGCCTATAGCATCCAGGTGGCCGGTTCGGCCGACAATATCGCCGCCATCACTGAGGAGGCAGCCGCTTCGGCCGAAGAGGTTAGTGCCTCCAGTGAGGAGGTAACCGCCTCGGTCCAACACTTCGCCCAGGCCGCCCAGGCTCTCTTTCAGCTGGCCGGCCGTCTGCAGCAGCTGGTTAGCGGCTTTAAGCTATGACGGGGGTGTCACCGGTGAAGCCAGCGGTCGCCAGGGCTGAGGGCAAGCTCATTGTCTTCCGGCTCGCCTCTGAACGGTATGGACTGGACGTCTTGGGGATCAGGGAGATCATGGCCATGGAACCTATTACCCGGGTTCCGGGCCTGCCCCCCTTCATCAAGGGTTTGATCAACCTGAGGGGAGTAGTGGTGCCTGTTATCGACCTCCGCCTGCGTTTCGGGGTCGAGGAGATTCCGTACGGGGTCGAGACCCGCATTATTGACCTGGAGGCCGAGGATGGGGCTGAATCGGTGGGGGTCATTGTCGATGAAGTGGAAGGGGTGATCCCCTACGACCTGGCCGAACTCCAGCTGCCGTCACCGGTGATCAGCGACGCAGCTACCCGGTGTGTGGCGGGTGTCCTCGAACGCGACGGGGCACTGGTTATCGTGCTGGACCGGGCCAGGGTCTTGGAGCGCCCTGACCGGAGCAGGGGCCGGGAGGTGGTATCATGAGCCTCGGGCTTAACGCTACGCCTGAAGATATCGCTGTCTTCCTGGCCGAGGCCGAGGAGCAGCTTCAGACTATTGAGGAGAGCCTCCTGCGCCTGGAGAAGCAGGAGGCCAGCCAGGAGCTGCTGGGCGAGATCTTCCGGGCGGCCCACACCCTCAAGGGTTCATCGGCTACTCTGGGTCACCGGACCATGGCCGAACTCACCCATATCATGGAGAATGTCCTGGATGGGCTGCGCCGGGAGGAGATCGAGCTCACCCCGGCGGTAGTGGACGGCCTGCTCGAGGCCCTTGACTATCTGAAAGAGCTTAAAGAGGAGATTGTTGCCGGCGAGGACCGGGCCATCGATACCCGCCTGGTTATCCTCAAGTTAAAGAGTCTGCAGGCCGAGGCGGAGGCGGCACAGCAAACCGCCGCTACCGCGACCGCGACTGCGCCAACCGCGGCAACAGCTGCTATTACCGGTGCCGCTTGGGAGATTGAGGTCGAACTAGCCCAGGAGTCGCCTATGCCAGCGGTCCGGGCTTTTCAGGTTATTGTTGCCCTGGAGCAGTTGGGCCAGATCATCGAATCCCGTCCCACCCTCCGGGAGATTGAGGCCGAGCGGGTGGGGACCAGCCTGCGGGTACAGCTGGTCAGCGACCAATCCCGGGAGCAGCTGGCGGAGGCAGTTCGGGTAATAAACGATGTAGTTGGTGTCCAGGTGGCCGCCATTAGCCGGGAAGCTCTGTTGGTACCACTGGCACCGGTCCCTGTCCCGGAGAACGCGCCGGCTAAGCCGGCCCCGGTTGGGGCCAGCGGACCGGCCAGCGCGAAAAAGGCCAAGAAAGCCAGCCGACAGACAATCCGGGTGGACGTCGGGCTATTGGATACCCTGATGAACCTGGTCAGTGAGTTGGTCATCGACCGGACGCGACTGGCCCAGCTTATCTCCCACTGGACAGAGGCCGCCGGCGAGGAGCAGAGGCAGGCGCTGAACAGTACCTCGGCCCACATTGGCCGGATCACCAATGAGCTGCAGGAGCAGATCATGAAGGCCCGGATGCTGCCGGTGGACGACCTCTTCAAGCGGTTTCCCCGGATGGTCCGGGACCTGGCCGCGCGGGCTGGGAAGGAGATTGAGTTCACCATGGCCGGCCAGGAGACCGAACTCGACCGTTCCATGATCGAGGAGATCAGCGATCCGCTGATGCACCTCCTAAGAAATGCCGTAGACCATGGCATCGAAAGCCCCGACCAGCGTGAGCGAGCCGGAAAGCCCCGACGGGGGGAGATACACCTTAGTGCCACCCACGAGGAAAACCATATCATCATCCAGGTCTCCGATGATGGCCGGGGGATCGACCCGGCGGCCATCCGGCAGTCGGCGGTTAGCAAGGGGCTGCTTGCCGAAGAAGCGGCCGGGCGGCTGACCGACCGGGAGGCCGTGGAGCTCATATTCATGCCTGGTTTCTCCACTGCCGAGACCGTAAGCGATGTCTCGGGGCGCGGGGTAGGGATGGATGTGGTCCGTACCAACATCGAGCGCATCAGTGGCCTTATTGATATCCAGAGCGAGGTGGGGCGGGGCACCACTATCCTGATCCGCCTGCCCCTGACCCTGGCTATCATCAAGGCCCTCCTGGTGCAGGTGGGCCGGGGAGTATTTGCCATCCCCCTGAGCACAGTCAAGGAGACCAGCCGTATGCGGGATCTCGCGGTCTCATCGGTGCGGGGCCGGGAGGTAGTGGTGGTGCGGGGTGAGGTCATCCCCTTGCTCCGTCTGGGACGCCTCTTCCAGGAGGCGCGAGACGGTGATAGCGACCACTTCGCAGTCATCGTTAACTTTAGCGGTCGGCTGGTAGCTCTCGTCGTTGATTCGCTCATCGGCGAGCAGGAAGTGGTCATCAATAACTTGGGCAGGTACATTGGCGAGGTTGACGCGATCTCAGGAGCCGCTATCCTGGGCGACGGGCGACTGGCGCTTATCATTGATGTGATGTCTCTCCTCAAAGGCGTGGTCCAGCGTAACAGCAGGGGGTGAAGGTGATAGTCAGTGATGAGCTTCATCCGAGGCTATGCAGCGTTTTCACCCAGGCCCTGACCGGGGCGGGCCAGGTTCTCACGGCCATGGTGGGGCGTCCCATCGTCCTGGGTGATCCCGAAATCGGGGTGCGTCTCTACACGGAGGTGCCGTTTCTGTGCGGCGGGCCGGAGGTACCGGTGGTCGCCATCTACTTGGCTATCGGTGGCGAAATCAAGGGCCATGTGGTTTTTTTCTTCGACCAAATCGGTGCTGGGTATCTTCTGGAGGCCATGCTGGGCGCCGCGGCTGATTACCCATACGACAGCCTGGCCCGCTCGGCCCTGGAGGAAGTAGGCAATGTGGTGGGCAGTTCGGTGCTGAACTGCCTGTCCGATGCCACCGGAATGGCAGTCATGCCCAGCCCGCCCTTGCTGACTATGGATATGGCCGGGGCCATCCTGGGCACCATCGCGGCCGACTTGGCCGCCGACAGTGACCAGGTGCTGGTCATCGAGACCTGCATAGCCCCAGCTGGCACCCACCAAGTACAGGGATATCTCCTGGTGCTACCGGACCGGGCCAGCTGGGACCGGATCGCCCGGGAACTGGCTAGGAGAAACTGATGGCGGTTCATATGGTTGGTCTGGGAGAACTCAAGGTAGCTGGCAGTGGTGACCTGCTGGTAGCCTACGGGTTGGGATCGTGCGTGGCGGTGGCCATCTATGATCGCGGCCGGCAACTGGGCGGCATGGCCCATGTAATGCTGGCCGCCAGCCAGCCGGGCCAGCCGGTAGGGCAACCCGGGAAATATGCTGACACCGCCGTTACTGCCCTGATCGAGCAGTTGCTGGCGCAGGGGGCCATGAGGTTTGCGCTCGAGGCTAAACTGGCCGGCGGTGCCCAACTCCTTCAGCTGGGCAGGGCCTATAACTGGCTGGATATCGGGGCCCGCAATGCTGAGGCCAGCCTGACCAGACTAGCGGCCTGCCGGGTCAGGGTCGCTGCCACCGATCTGGGGGGGAATTACGGGCGCACAGTACAACTGGACCCGGCCACCGGAGAGCTGACCGTTTCCACCGTCGGCCGGGGGCAAAGGGTTCTGTAGAGTCTTAGACCGGAAGGGGAGGAACAAGGGTGCCGAAGGTACTGGTTGTTGATGACGCGGATTTTATGCGAATGCGCGTCTCCAAGCTACTTACCGAAAACGGCTATGAGGTCTTCGAGGCCCAGAATGGGGCAGACGCGATCGATGTCTACATCAAGAGTAAGCCAGATTTGGTCCTCATGGATATTACCATGCCGGTGATGGATGGGATCACTGCCGTGCGCGAGATCGTCCAACGGGATGGCAAGGCCAAGATCATCATGTGCAGTGCCCTCGGGCAGCAGAGCATGGTGATTGAAGCCATTAAGGCCGGAGCCAAGGATTTCATCGTCAAGCCCTTTGAGCCTGACAAGATCCTGGCCACCATTGCCAAGGTCGGCTCCTGAGATTGACCGGGCCATGGTCATTCGCGTTTTGGTGGTGGATGACTCAGCCTTCATGCGCAAGGTCATCTCCGACCTCCTGGCTAGCGATCCGGAGATTGAGGTGGTGGGCACGGCCCGCGATGGCCAGGATGCCCTGGAAAGGGCGGCTGAGCTCAAGCCCGATGTTATCACTCTGGATGTCGAGATGCCGCGCATGGATGGCCTAACCTTTCTGCAGAGGATGATGGCCACCAATCCCCGGCCGGTAGTCATGGTCAGCAGCCTGACCAAGGAGGGGGCTGACACAACCCTCAGGGCTTTATCACTGGGAGCTGTTGACTTTGTGGCCAAGCCCTCCGGCTCTATCTCCCTGGACATGAACCGGATCCGCGAGGATTTGGTGGGGAAGATCCGGATGGCGGCCCGGGCCCGTCCACGACAACGGGCCTGGTCGGAGCAATTTAAGATCGAGGTACCCCGGGTGGCACCCGTGCCCGGCCAGCCGCCCCGTCACCTGGTCTGCATCGGCTGCTCCACCGGTGGTCCCGGCGCCCTGCACGAGATCATCCCCCAGCTGCCGGGCAACCTTGAAGCCGGAGTGGTTATCGTCCAGCACATGCCACCGGGATTCACCCGGTCGTTAGCTGAACGGCTGAACCAGGTGTCATCCCTCACGGTGAAGGAGGCCGCCGAGGGAGACCGCCTGGCTTCCGGGTTGGTACTGGTGGCTCCCGGGGGGTATCACCTGGCGATCGAGGGTGATGGCCGCATCAGGCTCACCACTGACCCGCCCCGCCACGGGGTACGGCCGGCGGTCGATGTCACCCTGCAGTCAGCGGCGGAAGCCTTTGGCCAGCGGGTGCTGGCAGTAATTCTCACGGGAATGGGTTTCGATGGGGCACGGGGAGCAGCCGCCGTACGGCAGGCGGGTGGCCGGGTCATTGCCGAGCACGAGAGCTCATGCGTAATCTACGGAATGCCCCGGGCCGTCATCGAGATGGGCGTGGCTGACGGTATACTGCCACTGGGGCTGGTAGGAAAGGCCATAGCTGAACTTTTGGGGAGTATGCCCTAGTCTAAGCAGCCAATGGAGGATATAGTCATGGAAAACCAGGCGTTCCTTCGATTCGCCACAAGGGTGCACCACCTGATCGGGCTTGACCTGACCTGCTACAAGAGTCGACAGATGCTGCGCCGCCTCAGTACCCTGATGAACCGGGTAGGGGTAGCCGGTTTTGATGATTACGCCCGACTCCTGGAGGAGAGTCCCGAGCGCTTGAAAGAGTTCCGCGATTTTATCACCATCAATGTGTCGGAGTTCTTGCGCAACCCGGGCAAGTTCGAAGAGCTGAAAAGCAATGTCTTGCCACAGCTACTGGCCCGAAAAAGGCAGCTGAACATCTGGAGCGCCGGGTGCTCTAACGGGGCTGAGCCCTACAGTCTGGCCATGCTCCTCGATGAGCTCACTCCCGGGCGCCCTCACCGCATCCTGGGCACCGATATCGATGAGGAGATCCTGAAGGTTGCCCGCGAGGGGCTCTATACCGCTGACGACATCCGGGAGGTGTCGCCAGCCCGGCGTGCCCGTTACTTCCGGGCCCATGGGGAGCAGTTCCGGGTGGTCGATGCGCTTCGCAGCAACGTACATTTCGCCGTACATAACCTGCTCAAAGACCCGTTTCCGATGGAGATGGATCTCATCGTCTGCCGGAATGTGGTCATCTACTTCACAGATAAGGCCAAAGACCAGCTTTACCGCAACTTCCACCAATCGCTGGTGCCGGGTGGTATCCTGTTCGTCGGCGGTACTGAGAGTATGTTCAATGCCAGGGAGATCGGGTTCGAGCCCATGGCTCCGATGTTCTACCGACGGACTGGGACGCCTGCCACACCGGGACGGGAGGTAGCTCTATGAGGCGGGTACCGCTCGAGGCAGCCCGCCCCGGCCAGAAGTTGGCCGCAGCGGTCAACTACGGGGGGCGGACGATACTGGCGTCCGGCGTTGTCCTCAATGAGGAGATGCTGAAAACCATCCGGTCGCTGGGGATCAGGCAAATCACAGTGGTCGATTCCCGCTTCGAGGGAATTTCGCCGGCGGCCAGCTTACCCCAGGCAGTTCGCGAGTGGGGGCTGGAAACCCTGGGCGAAATCTTTCGGGAGCAGGAGGAAAATGGTGCCGGTGGTGCTCAAATCCCACTGAGCTCCATTGCCGGGCTGGCGACCGAGATCGATAGCCAGCTGTCGGTCAGGCCGGGCCGTCCGGTGACCCTGATTGAAGATGAACCGGAGGCCAGCTACCTTCCGGTCCACTCGCTCAATGTAGCTGTTCTGGCCATGGCGGTAGCCCGCCAGGCGGGCTACACCGACCGGATCATTGATATCGGTATCGGTGCCCTCTTGCATGACCTGGGTATGGTCAATGTTCCCCGTGAGCTGCGGGAGAGGGCGGGTCCGCTGGCCCCGGCCGAGTGGGACATAATTCGCCGGCACCCCGAGGCAGGCTTCCGGGCGCTGGCCGGTCACCCGGCCGTCTCCAACTTTGCCAAGGTCATCGTGGTCCAGCACCACGAGCGGGAGGATGGCTCCGGCTACCCCCGGGGTACACAGGGAAAGGATATCTACCCCTTCGCCAAGCTAGTGGCGATCTGCGATGCCTATGCGGCTATGGTGGCCGAACGCCCCTACCGGGGACAGTATCTGCCCCACCAGGCCATGGAATTCCTGATGAGCGGAGCGGGCTATGAGTTCGACCACACCCTGGTGCAGCACTTCTGCAAGTGCGTCGCGCCTTATCCGGTGGGGACCATGGTTGTACTCAACACCGGCGAGACCGGAATTGTGGTGGATGTGGAAAGGGGATACCTGTCGCGGCCGACCGTGCGGGTCATTACCGACCGCAAGGGTCAGGAACTGGTCAGGTACTACGAACTTAACCTGTCGGCTCCCATCAACCATTCGTCGGTGATCGTGGATGTAGTGAGAGAATAGGGAGGGGGAGTACCAATGAGTGTGGCCACTATGAGAGCTGAGTTTATCAACCCCTTTGTCTCGGCAGCCTATAAGGTGCTGGCAAAGGAGGCCAGGGCCACTGTGGAGAAGGGCTGCCTTTCGGTGAGGGCCTCTTCGTTCACGTCACAGGAAGTCACCGTCCTGATCGGTGTGGTCGGCCAGGTACAGGGGATCGTGATGTACGGCATGTCTGAGCGCACCGTCAAGAGCCTGGTTTCGGCCATGACCGGCGAACCAACTCCCGTCTTCGATAAGCTGGCGGAAAGCGCCATCGCGGAGATGGGCAATGTTATCACCGGTATTGCCAGTATGGAGCTGGAGAACGCCGGCTACGCCAGCCGCATCGCTCCACCGTCGGTGGTCGTTGGCCGGGGGGTTATCATCTCCACCATCGATCTGGAGCGGCTGGTCATCCCGCTGCATACCCAGTACGGCGATATTGAGATCAATGTCGCCCTGCGGGAGAACTTAAACCGCTGAGCGGAAGCGAGAGAAGCAGAGGCTCCGATCCCGGTGTTTTTACGGGTCGGAGCCTCACATATTTGAGGTGGCTAGTCCTCCACCCTCCACCAGGGTCGCAACGCCCAGCATCCCCTGGCCGCCATGGACGGCGAGACCGGGCCCGATCTCATGAATCCAGAGTTGGGTGCAGTTGATCTTCTGCCGGAGCCCTTCGGCAAACTCCCTGGCCTGGTCCAAACAGTTGGCGTGCAGGATGACCACGCGACATCGCTTGTTGCCTGCCGCCGCTACGGCCAGTTCGGCCAGACGTCCCACCGCCCGGCGGTAGGTACGGACTTTGTCGGCAATCTCCACCACACCCTCGCGCCGGGTGATGATAGGCTTGATAGCCAGCACAGTACCGAGGAAAGACTTCTCCCGGGCCAGACAGGCCGAGTTGAAGGTGCCACTGGAGCGTGAGCTGATGTGGAGCGAGATCACGGTATCGATCCTTAGCGGCGAGTTCCGGCGGTAAGCTACAGGCGCTGTCGGTGACAATTCTTATGGCCAAACCGGTCATACCTCCCCGGGAACGGAGTCCCCGCGTATTATCCCCACTGCCAGCGGATAGATTATGCTAGTGGAGGTGCAGTCATTGCCGAAAGACCAAAAGCAGGGCCGCCCAAAGCGCGGCCAGAAACCGGTGAAACCCAAGAAGGAGCCCGATACCCCCATGAACCGCCTCAAGTGGGAGGTTGCCAGGGAACTCGGCCTCTATGAAAAGGCCAAGCGCGGCGGATGGGGAACGCTTACGGCCGCAGAGACCGGCCGCATTGGCGGTCTCATGACCAAACGTCTCAAAGAGGCAGGCCAGCCCCCCCGGGACCGTTGACCCCCAATAACCCTAGCGGTTCTTCGAAAACCCTTGCGCGCGCCACCCGACAAATCCTTCCCAGTGGCAAGGAAAGTGGGTTTCGATGGCGAAAAGACCTTTGTTTCCCGCGGAGGGACCGACGAACGAAGGGAGTGTGGGAAAATGCCATTAGTGAGAATGGATCAGCTGATGCGCCAGGCCAGGCGGGACGGGTATGCCGTCGGGGCGTTCAACGCCCATGTGCTGGATATGATCCCGGCGGTGCTGAAGGCAGCTGAAGAGGAGAGAGCTCCCATCATTATTGAGTTCTCACCGGGTGCTCTGAAGTTCTGCGGTACCGAAAACGCCGCTGTCCTGGTCCGGAGGATTGCCGGGGCCATGACCGTTCCGGTAGCGCTACACCTGGATCACGGTGAGACCATGGAGCAGGCGGAGGCCTGCGTCCAGGCGGGCTTCACTTCGGTGATGATTGATGGCTCCAAACTGCCCTACCAGGAGAACCTGGAACTCACCGCCCGGGTGGTGAAGATGGCCCACGCCAGTGATGTGGCAGTCGAGGCTGAGCTGGGGCGTGTGGGGGGAGCCGAGGATGATCTTGAGGCCGACCTCCGGGCTGCCGCCTACACCGATCCGGCCGAGGCCGCCGATTTCGTCACGCGGACCGGGCTCGACTGCCTGGCGGTCGCCATCGGGACCGCCCACGGTTGGTACAAGTGGGAACCCAAGCTGGATTTTGAGCGGTTGGCCGCCATCGCTGAGAAGGTCGATGTCCCGCTGGTGCTCCACGGTGCCTCCGGGGTGCCCGATGGACAGATCCGGGAGG
Organism: Bacillota bacterium; assembly: GCA_040758135.1. Classification (GTDB taxonomy): domain Bacteria; phylum Bacillota; class Sulfobacillia; order JBFLWA01; family JBFLWA01; genus JBFLWA01. Next base: position 123,008 of record JBFLWA010000001.1, read on the forward strand.
CGGTGCGTCTCGGCATCTCGAAGATCAACATTGCTACCGAGCTCAAAGACCCCTGGGCCAAGCAGATCCAGAGGGTGGTTACCGAGAAGCCCGATGAGATCGATCCCCGGAAGATCATTGGTCCGGCCAACAAGGCGGTGACCGAGGTCATCCGGGCCAAGATGCGTCTTTTCGGCTGCAGCGGAGAGGCATAGGCCCCGGGTAGCACGGGCCCGGCCGCAGACGGCCGGGTCTTTTCGCGCGCCGGGCGAACCCTTCTCTCCGGTGGCATACACTGGGTAACAGGGAGGTGGTTGCCATGCCCCGCTCCTGGGGACTGGCTCTGGGGGCCGGAGGGCTGCGTGGCGCGGCCCATGTCGGCATCCTGAAAGGTCTCCGTCAGTACCGTCTCTATCCCCAGATGGTAGCTGGCTCCAGTGCCGGCAGCATCATCGGTGCCCTTTACGCGGTGGGGATGCCTCTGACCGAGATGGAAAGGCACCTGGTTTCGCTGCAGAGGTCCCAGGTCTATGACACTACCTTCACCGCCAGTGTACTCCTGAAAATGGCCGCCAAGGTGGGATGGGATACTCTTGGCTTGCCCCTGGCGCTATCGCCCGATTCACCGCTGGGCTTTATTGCCGGCGACAAGCTGGAGGCTTATGTGAAGCGGCTGACCGGAGGGGCCGGGTTCGAAGGGCTGCGCACTCCGCTCCTGATCACTGCGGTCGACCTGGAGAACGGCGACCCGGTGGTTTTTTGCCCTCAGGCCTTTGCCCACCGGGCGGCCGACGCCGGTTGGGTGCCCCTGGTCGGCTACACCCTGGCCGAGGCGGTTCGGGCCAGCACGGCCATCCCCGGCATTTTCGCCCCCAAGCGTCTGGACGGACGGCTACTGGTGGATGGAGGATTGGTGGACCATATCCCTGCGCCAGTACTGCGGCACATGGGGCTTGACACCGTCATCGCCGTTAACCTGCTGGGCCGCAAGGAAGTGGTGAAAACCGACAACCTCCTGGAGATTCTGGTGCGCTCCATGGACCTGATGAGCCGGGAGCTGAACGAAGTCAAGCTGCGCCGCGCCGCTGATCTGGTCATCAGCCCGGAGATCGGGCATCTGGGCCTGACCGATTTCGCCCGGCTGCCCCGTTTAGTGGCGGCCGGCGAAGAGGCGTGCCAGGCCCTGACTGGTGAAATACTGAGAATAGTAAGAGAGTGAGGAGGTGCTGCATGCAGCTGACAGTCTTGGGGAGTCGGGCTCCCTACCCCATACCGGGGCGTGCCTGTCCGGGCTATCTCGTGGAGGAGGAGGGATGGCGCGTTCTGGTGGATGCCGGCAGTGGCTCGCTGGCTAATCTGAGGCGGATCATGCCTCCCGAAGAACTTGATGCCGTTATTCTGACCCATCTGCACGCTGACCACTTCTCAGACTTTCTCTCCCTGCGGTACATTATCTACCGCTGGCGCCGGGACCGGCTCCGGGAGGCACCCCTGCCGGTCTATGCCCCGGCCCGGCCGGGAGAGGTAGTCCCACTCATCGGCTACAAAGATGATGTGGTGCACCAGCCGCTTACCGCCGGTCGCCTTGAACTGGGCCCATGGCAGCTCAGCTTCAGGCTCACCAACCATCCGGTGGAATGCTACGCGGTGCGTTTCGATGGCCCCAGTGGTTCCCTGGCCTACTCAGCCGATACGGGCCCCAGTGATGACCTGCTCAATCTGGCCTGCGAGAGTGACCTTTTCCTTTGCGAGGCCAGCCTGCTGGAGGAGGACCGGAAACATGGCAACCAGGCCGGCCACCTCACCGCCCGTCAGGCTGGAGCGCTGGCCCGCCAGGCTCGAGTCGGGAAGCTGGTTTTGACTCACCTGTGGCCCGAATACGACGAGGAGAGGGTCAGGAAAGAGGCATCCGACGAATTCGAGGGCCCGCTGCAGGTGGCCCGGGATCTGGAGGTCTACCCGGTCTGAGAAGGCCGCTAACCATCACTGAGACCCGGGCCCGGGCATCTGCCGTATGAAGAGGCGATAGTAAGTGCGCCCGATTGCGGCCGGCACTACAGAACCCTGGTGTCATTGGTCGCGCCGAACGAGAGTGATGAAGGGCAGTGATCCGCAATTCCCAGTATCGCTATTTCTACTTGCTGCTGGTAGTGGTCTTCCTGGTGGCCGCAGTCTGGCCCGGCAGCACCCAGATCCAGCCGCAGCCCGATGTCAGCGCGGCCTATAGCATGGTGGATAGCGTAGTGCGGTACGCTATCATCTATGTTGGTTTCAACTACTAGCCTCCCGGAATATGGTTATGATTGGTTGGTCTTGCAGCTTCCTGACATGTCCGGCCGCCGATGTCTTTATGCAGGTGGTGAACAGCCCTCACTTCGCCGCCCAGTATGAGACGCTCCTGGGGCGTCCAGCCGGGGCTACACGGACCTCCATCATCGTCTCCCGCGTAACCGGCTTTCTGGTAGTTGCTATCCTGCTGCAGAATATATATCATTGGATTCGGGGCCACCGTTCCGGGTAACCACTGGAAGGAGACCCCCGGACCGGGGGAGAAATGCCCGGCGAGATGTCACACCAAACGGGAGGGACTAGCAGAGATGTCTTTGTCCAAGCGTATCCGGGCCATCAGTCCATCACCCACCCTAGCCATTGACGCCAAGAGCAAACAGATGGTGGCCGATGGAATCGATGTGGTCAACTTCAGCGTCGGGGAGCCCGATTTCGATACCCCGGACCACATCAAGGAAGCGGCCATCAAGGCGATCCACGACGGTTTCACCAAGTATACCGCGGCCGCCGGCATCGCTGAGCTGAAAAAGGTTATCTGCAAGAAGTTCGTGGATGATAACGGGCTGGAGTACTCCCCGGATCAGATCGTCGTCTCGGTTGGTGCTAAGCATTCGCTGTTCAACGCCTACCAGGCGCTGCTGGATGAGGGCGATGAAGTTATCTTGCAGGCCCCTTACTGGGTCACCTACCCTGAGGTGATCAAGCTGGCCGGCGGAGTGCCAGTGGTGGTTGACACCGATGAGACTACCGGGTTCAAGATGACCCCGGCCCAGATCAGGGAGAAGCTGACTCCCCGGACCAAAGTCATTAACCTCAACTCGCCCTCCAACCCGACCGGCGCCGTCTATAACCGCAAGGAGCTGGAGGCCATTGCCGAAATCGTCCTGGAGAACAACCTCTATGTGGTCTCAGATGAGATCTACGAGGAGCTGGTCTACGGCGGGGTAGAATTCGTCAGCTTTGCCGCCTTGGGTGAGCAGGTCAAGAACCGCACTATCGTCATTAATGGTGTCTCCAAGAGCTACGCCATGACCGGGTGGCGCATTGGCTATGCTGCGTCTCCGCTGGACCTGGCTAAGGGAATGGCTAAACTCCAGGGGCATGTCACCTCCAACCCGACTTCCATTGCCCAGAAGGCGGCAGTGGCGGCCATTGGCGGCCCGAAGAAGCCGGTGCGCGATATGGTGAAGGAGTTTGACAAGAGACGGAAGCACATGGCCGAGCGGGTCAACCGGATTCCCGGGTTCAACTGCGGACTGCCGGATGGGGCCTTCTACCTTTTCCCCAATGTGGAATACTATTTCGGTACCGAGATCGCCGGGCGCAAGATCGAGACTAGCGATGACCTGGCCGAAGTCATCCTGGAGCAAGCTAAGGTAGCCGTTGTGCCAGGCTCCGGTTTTGGCTCGCCGAAGAATATCCGGTTCTCCTATGCTACCTCTATGGAGCGCATCGACGAGGGGCTAGACCGGATCGAGGCGCTGCTGAAGTAAGCCAGATACTCGCTAGTGACGAGCGTTGCGCCCTCGGGCCAACGCTCGTTTTGCAGAGGAGGGGTTATGGTTGGATGACCGCGTTCAGTGGCTGATCGGTAAGAGCGTCGCGGTGGTAGGCATCAGTGTCAGTACCGTACCACTTATCCGGTACCTCGTCTCCCTGGGGGTCGAGGTAACCGCCTGCGACCGTAAGGGCGCCGAGGAACTGGGCGAGCGCCACCGACAGGTGGCGGCCCTGCCGATCGCGCTCCGGCTGGGACCGGCCTACCTCAATGGGCTCGAGGAATTCGAGGTGATCTTCCTCAGCCCCGGGATCAAGCGCCACCAGCCTCCGCTGGAGGCAGCCCGTCGGGCTGGCGCCCACTTCTACAGTGATACTGAGCTCTTCTTCGATCTGTGCCCGGCTCCAATCATCGCGATCACCGGGAGCGCCGGCAAGACGACCACGACCACTCTGGTGGGAGAGATGATGAAGAGAGCCGGTCACGTCACCCATGTGCTCGGGAACATCGGCAATCCGCTGTTCGGCGGGCTGCCGGCGATTCGGCCCGGGGACAAGGTGGTTCTAGAACTCTCCAGCTTCCAGCTGATGCCTCTGCGCAGAAGCCCTCACCTGGCTTTGGTGACCAACCTCAGTCCCAATCACCTGGACTACCACGCGGATATGGCCGAGTACGTTGCGGCCAAGACGAACATCTACCGGCACCAGGGAGCGGGAGACCGCGTCGTCCTCAATTATGACAACCAGATCACCCGCGAGATGGCGGTCGAGGCCGGGGACCGCGTCGTCTTCTTCTCCCGCTGCAGCGACTTGCCGGAAGGTGCCTGCCTGGTGGACGGGGAGCTGGCCTGGCGGATGCGCGGCCATGAGGAGCGAGTGCTTCCCGCTTCGGAGCTGATCATCCCGGGACAGCACAACGTGGAGAACGCCCTGGCGGCCACTGCTCTGGCCAGCCTGGCGGGAGCAGACATTTCATCCATCAGGCAGGTCCTGGCCAGCTTCCGCGGGGTCGAGCACCGGCTGGAACTGGTTCGGGAGCTGGATGGGGTTAAGTACTACAATGATTCGATTGGCACGGCCCCTGACCGCACGCTGGCCGCTCTGGATACCCTGCCCGACCCGCTGGTTCTGATCCTCGGCGGATCCGACAAGAAGAGCGATTTCGCGGAACTGGCGGCCGCGGTGGTGGAAAAGGCCCGGGCGGTGATCCTCTGCGGACAGACGGCCTCCAGGCTGAGAGAGGCTCTGGCCGCGGCCGATCCTTCCGGCCGACTGGAAGTGATCGAATGCTCTGACTACCCGGAGGTAGTTGCCACCGCCAGGCGCCTGGCCCGGCCCGGCGAGATTGTCCTGCTCTCTCCGGCCTGTCCCAGTTTCGATCGGTTCACCAACTTCGAGGAGCGGGGAAGGGTATTCAAGGATCTCGTTAATGCCCTGGGGGTCGACGGGTAGAAGGTCGAACCGTGGCATTATTCCCCGGGAAATGCAGGGATCGGTCGAGCCAGCGTAGAAGTCCTTAACCCGAAACAGCCGAGGAGGTCGAGCGGATGGCAGAGGGCATGGACTTCTTTGTTGGTCAGACTTTGTACATAACTCCCCACTCCTCCGTTTACCGGGGACCGTACCAGACAACTATATTGGAGACCACGCCCGAAGGCCTGGTGGTCGAACTCCCCTACCACCAGGGCAAGATTGTGTTGCTCAGCGTTGGCACAGCGGTGACGGTGGCCTCCGGGGACCAGCAGTACCAGGCCCAGATTGTTGACCGCCGGCTGCGCTCCTCGCCCAGCATCAAGCTGACTTTTCCCCACAGTGTGACGGCCCAGGTCAGACGCCCGCCGCGACGTGGTGCTCGGGTGATCGCCGTGACCAGCGGCAAGGGCGGGGTGGGCAAGACTAGTCTCACCATCAACCTGGCCATCAACCTGGCCCGGCAGGGGAAGCGGGTGGCATTGCTCGATGCCGACCTGGGGACAGCCAATATCGATGTCCTGCTGGGCATGAACCCGCGCTACAACCTGATCCACGTGGTCAGCGGTGAGAAGATTCTCCCCGAGGTCATGATCGAAGGCCCGGAGGGGATTCAGGTGATCCCGGGCGGGCCAGGCCTGCAGGAACTGGCCAACCTCAGCGAACTGCAGTTCAGCCAGTTACTCTCCGGGTTCAGCCAGCTGGAGGAATTCGTGGATATCCTCCTCATCGACACGGGCGCCGGGATCAGCAAGAACGTTACCAACTTCCTGCTAGCCGCCGACGATATCCTGGTAGTGACTACGCCCGAGCCCCACGCGATGCTGGATGCCTACGCGGTGATCAAGGTCATCCGGGACCAGCACCCAGAGGGGATTAGCCTAGTGATGAACCGCTGCGAGGAACGCCGGGAGGGCGAAGACGCCACCCGCAAACTGATGGCAGCCATCGAGCGGTTCCTTGGGGTAAGGGTGGAGCACATCTACTACCTGATGGACGACCCGGCGGTGACCCAGGCCATCAAGGCTCAGGTACCGGTGTCGATCAAATACCCGAGCTCTCGCAGCGCCCGAGAGATCGCCGCTCTCGCCGCCCGGCTGCTGGAGAGTGAGAAGGAGCGGGAGGCTGAGAAGAGCGCCACCGAGCGCCAGCCGAGCTTCCTTGAGCGACTCTGGAGGCTGGTCGGGGTGGGGTAGACAGAAGCAGATAGAGACTGGGCCCGCCCCTGGGGCGGGCTTTTGTCACTGCGAGCGATAGCGCCGGCTATGCCTTGGCCTCGGGCGAGAGCAACCCCTTCTCTTGGCAGGTTGAGTTGACTGCCGCTGACCGATTGCTCCTGGACGGTGACTACCGCGGAGCCGACCAGGCCTAGCGCGCGGTGCTGGCGAATAATCCGGACGACCTGTACGCCCTGCGCACCCTGGTCCGATTCCATCGCCATGGCTTGCCCCCGAGAGAACGGGACCTGACCCTTGCGCTGGCCTTGGCTCGCCGCCTCTGGCGGTTGGCCCCCTCCGCCGAGTTAGACCGGGAGATCCGTACTCTCGAGAACCTCGTGACAGGCCCTTAGCTCATGAATTGTGACATTAGTCGAAGATTTATGGTAGAATGGTGGGAGTAAAAGGACAGGCTCTATGAAACCACCAGGCAGCTGACGCTTACCGATCCTCTGACCGGGCTCGGGAACTCCCGCTATCTGAGGGAGCTCAGGGTCTGTGGTGAGATTGCCTGTACCACCCTTTCGGATGTTCCAGATGCACACCGCCAGTGTTGGCGTTTATGTTCCGCAGGGCGACGAGAACCTGGACACCCTCTTCCGAAGGGTTGACCAGGCCGTCTACCGTGCCAAGTCACAGGGGGGCGCGTAGTAGTTGCCGGGAAGGCGGTGGAGGGACAGCTTGAAGGTAGCTTTCATCATATTTGAGGAAATCACTGCGTTGGATCTGGTGGGGTCTATGACCCGGTCTCGCGCCTGAAGACCATGGCTTCCTCCCCGGCCTGGAGTGGGACCTTTGTGCCCTTGGCAGTCCGGTGCGCGATCACTCTGGCCTCATTCTCACTCCGACCAGGTGGTGGAGACCGAACGGGTGGTCGATGAGGGTGAGGTCATCACGGCTGGTGGAGTCACCGCCGCGCTCGACCTGGGACTCCATCTCTGTCAGCGTCTGGCTGGCAGTTCGGCACGGGAGAAGATCAGGCGGCAGATGGATTACAGGGGGAATGGCTGATGCTGGGTGAGACCATTAAGGAGCTGCGCAGGGAGAAACAACTGACCCTGCAGAACCTCTCTGACCTGACCGGCCTGAGTGTGGCCTTTCTCTCCCAACTGGAGAATGACCAGGCCAACCCAACTCTGGCCAGTTTGCGCAAGGTGGCGGCAAATTTAGGCACTTCCATGTTTGCGCTGCTGGCTCAGGCTGAGAACGGGGCAGCTTGCATTAAGATCGATCGCGACCAGCCCCGGGCCTTCAGTGACCCCAGGTTCAATGTCGTCTTCGAGCTGCTCTCCACCGCCTACCACAGCAATAAGCTCCAGGCATTGCTTACCAACATGGAGCCGGGGACTTCCACCTGTGATGAACGGCTGGGCCATGGGACCTGGAACGATGAGGAATGGGCTCTGGTCTTGGAGGGCGAGGTGCGGCTGGAAGTCGGCAAGGAGGAGCACATTCTGAAAGCGGGCGATTGTGTCCATTTCCACCCGGTACTTCCGCACCGTTACAGCAATGTCGGCAGCACACGCGCCTCGCTGGTTGCAGTCATGTGTCCCCCGACCTACTGAAGGAGGAAGCCTGGGCCGGTCCGCCTGAGGGCAGACCGGCCTCTTTTTGTGCCAGTTCAGAACAGACTCTTGCCAAACCTTTTACTGAGGGCATATTATGGGGGAAGAACTTTGCTGGGAGGGAAAGGGCATGAAGGTTGGCGTTCTGAAAGAGATCAAGAACAACGAGAATCGCATTGCCATGACCCCGGCCGGGGTGGCCGCTTTCGCTAAGGCGGGTCATCAGGTGTTTATCGAGAAGGCCGGTGGCATCGGCAGCGGTTTCTCTGACGAGGACTACATCAAGGCCGGGGCGCAGATCGTCGCCGACAAGAAAAAGATCGCTGATGACTGCGAGATGATCATGAAGGTCAAGGAGCCCCTGCCCGAGGAGTACGATATCTTCCACGCAGGCCAGATCCTCTTCACCTACCTGCACCTGGCTCCGGAGCCGGAACTGACCAGGGCGCTGATGGAGAAGAAGGTCGTCTCTATCGCCTACGAGACTGTCGAGCTTCCCGACCGTTCCCTGCCCCTCTTGACCCCCATGAGCGAAGTCGCCGGCCGGATGGCCACCCAGATCGGCGCCCAGTACCTGGAGAAGCCGCACGGTGGCCGGGGAATCCTTCTGGGCGGCGTTCCCGGTGTTCTGCCGGCTGACGTCGTGATCATCGGTGGCGGCGTGGTCGGCACCAACGCGGCCAAGATGGCCGTCGGTATGGGGGCCCGGGTTACCATCCTGGACATTAACCCCGCCCGCCTGCGCTACTTGGACGACATCTTCGGCGCCCGCCTGACCACCTATATGTCCAACAGCTACAACATTGCTGAGGCCGTGGCCAAGGCTGACCTCCTGATTGGTGCGGTACTCGTGCCCGGCGCCCGGGCCCCGCGGCTGGTCACAGAAGAGATGGTCAAGGCGATGAAGCCGGGCGCGGTCATCGTCGATGTCGCCATTGACCAGGGTGGCTCCATCGAGACCATCGACCGGGTGACTACCCACAGCAACCCCACCTACATCAAGCACGGCGTCGTCCATTACTCGGTGGCCAACATGCCGGGCGCGGTGCCGCGCACCTCGACCTTCGCCCTGACCAACGCGACCTTGCCCTACGCCCTGCAGCTGGCCAACAAGGGCTGGCGCAAAGCGATTGCCGAGGACCGGGCTCTGGCCCTCGGCGTCAATGTGGTCAATGGACAGGTGGTCTACGAGGCGGTGGCCCAGGCCCACAACCTGGCTTACACTCCCCTGGAACAGGCCCTTAGCTGACAACAAGCCTGCAAAGGCCGCAAAGCCGCCCCGCTGGGGCGGCTTTTTGATTAGTCAGAATGGAAGACGAACCGAAAGATTAACTGGTAGCAGAATTATGTTGTCGAAGAAAGAAGGGGTTTTGATGTGGGTGTAGAACAAGCATGGTGTTCCAGTCAGAGTAGAATAGTGGCGAGCGTGGCCAATTGAAAGGAAGGTTGCTATCAGGTATGGCTGAGAACCAACTCCTTCAGGTGGAAAACCTGCAGACCTCGTTCCGATCGGATGCCGGCCCGATCCCGGCCACTGGTCATCCACGGTGTCGGCAACCGTCAGAAGCGAGCGGCTCGAGTCAAAGAGCTGCTGGATGTGGTCGGCCTCACCGCCGAGCAGGGTGACCGCTATCCCCATGAGTTCTCCGGCGGACAGCGTCAGCGCATTGGTATCGCCCGAGCGCTGGCCCTAAACCCCAAGCTCATCATCGGTGACAAGCCGGTGTCCGCCCTGGATGTCTCCATTCAGTCGCAGGTCCTGAACCTCCTGGATGACCTGCAGAAACAGTTTGGACTAACCTACCTATTCATCGCCCGCGATCTCTCGGTAGTCAAGCACATCTCCGATCAGACTCAAGTAACACGGGGAGGGAACAGCAATGGCCAAGGAATTTGACCTCGTAATAACCGGTGGCCGGGTCCTCGATGGCACCGGTTCACCCTGGGTCTACGCCGACCTGGGGATTCGTGACGGTAAGATCGCCAGGATTGCCAAGAGACAGCCGGGAGCAGAGAGCCCGCTGAGCGGTCGTGTCAGACCGAGCTCGACGTTAGCGGACTGGTCGTTTCGCCCGGGTTCATTGATATGCATTCCCACTCTGATTTTACTCTGCTCACCAACCCGACCTCTGACAGCAAGGTCAGGCAGGGCGTCACCACTGAGCTCATCGCTCACTGCGGCTTCTCGGCGGCGCCGATGACCGATCGCTCCATCGGTTCGCTCAAGGCCATTCTGGGTGAGAACGAGCAGTTGGCGATCGATTGGCAGAGCTACGAGGAGTATGTAGAGAAGGTCCGGCAGACTGGCGTCAGCGTCAATGTGGCCGGGATGATTGGGCATGGCACTGTCCGCATGGCGGTCATGGGTTACGAGGCGCGCAAGCCCAGCGATGCTGAGCTAGCCGCCATGAGAGCACTGGTCAAGGAGGCCATGGAGGCCGGTTCCTTCGGCATCAGCACCGGTCTGACCTACACCCCGGGCTCCTACTCCGAGACCGAAGAGATCATCGCTTTGGCCGAGGTGGCCAGCGCCTGCGGCGGTACCTACTACACCCACATGCGCAGCGAGTCCAGAGGCCTGATGGCATCGATCCGTGAAGCGATCAGGATCGGACGCGAGGCCCACCTGCCGGTGCAGATCTCGCACATCAAGTGTGCCGGGGCGGCCAGGGGCAGCAGCAAGGAGGTCATCGATCTCATCGAGAGTGCTCGCCGGGAGGGGATCGAGATCACCGCTGACCAGTACCCGTACCTGGCCGGTGCCACGAACTTAGCGGCTGTGTTGCCGCCGTGGGCTCATGCCGGCGGGCAGGAGGCCCTGATCGAGCGACTCAATGACCCGACTGAGCGGGCCAGGATGAAGCAGGACATGCAGGGTACTCTCCCTGGCTGGGACAACGATTTCGGCACGGTGACCATGGCCGATGTGCTCATCGTCGGCTGCAAGGACACTGCTCTTGAGGGTAAGTTCGTTCAGGAAATCGCCGATGAGCGGGGACAGGACCCCTATGACACCATCTTCGACCTGCTCGGCAAAGTCGATATCGGAACAGCCATGGTCATCTTCATGATGACCGAGGATGATGTCAGGTACATGATGGCCCAGGAAACGGTGATGATCGGCACCGACGCGGCCGGCATCGCCCCGTGGATGGACGGCAAGACTCATCCACGCAGCTACGGGACTTACGCCCGGGTGCTCGGACAGTATGTCCGGGACGAGAAAGCCATTTCTCTGGCCCAGGCCGTGTTCAAGATGACCGGTTTCCCCGCCGCCAAGCTGGGCCTGCAGGACCGGGGTCTTCTGAAAGAAGGCTTCTGGGCTGACATTACCATCTTCGATCCAGAGACCGTCGCTGACCAGGCCAGTTACACCGATCCCCATCAGTTCCCCACCGGGATCCCGCATGTGCTGGTCAATGGTGAGTTTGTCGTAAGGGATGGCCATCACACCGGCGCCCGCCCCGGCCAGTTCCTGACACGACAGTAGGAGGGATTTGATGAAGCTGGTAGATCGGATCCGTGACATCGCCGCTCAAGCCTCCGGGCGCCTGGGAGTCGCTATTCAGCACCTGGGTACCGGAGAGACGGTGCTGGTTGAGGCCAATGAGTTCTACCCGATGGCCAGTGTGTTCAAGATTCCGGTCCTGGTTGAGCTGATGCGCCAGGTCGAATCCGGCCGTATCAGACTCGAAGACCGGGTGGTCCTGACCGATGAGATGAGGTCGCCCGGCTCAGGCGTCATGAGCCATCTGGATGCCGGGGCCTCGCTGACCGTCAAGGACCTGGCCATGCCAATGACTATCGTCAGTGATAATACGCCACCGACCACCTGGTCGACCTGCTCGGCAGAGCCAAGGTAGTTGAGGAATCCATGCACTCACTGGGCCTTTCAGAGATCCGGGTGGGCGATGACTGCCTGGGCCTGATCCTCTCCCTGGCTGGCCTGGACCCTGACGCTGAGAGCCCGGAGAGCGTGGTCGAGATGTGGAGTCGCCCTGGGCGGGGCGAGGTTCATCCAGGGAGTGGAGTTTACCTGGCCAATCCTCAGCCGCCAAACCCTGAACCAGCGCCTCGCGGCTCTGATCCCGGTTCTGGTCAGGTACGCCCACAAGACAGGCACCATCGGCGGGACCCGCAATGACTGCGGTATCTTCTACTTCGAGAGTGCCCGCTGGACGTTTGCACCATGGTCAAGGATCTTCCCTCGGAGTCCGGCGCCTACGCGGCCGGTGACCAGGCTATGGCCCGGGCGGTGCTGGCCGGCTACGAAGCTTTCGGCAAGTAATCCAGTGGCGAGGAGGGGTCAGAGTGCTGGGCGAGACCATCAAGGAGTTGGGGCGAGAGAGCAGCTGACACTGCAGAATCTTGCATACGGTTCTGCCCTACCGCTACACCAATATCGGCAAGCAGCGGGCGAGTATGGTCGTGGGCATGTGCCCGCCGACTTACTAGAGAAATGAGGAGGAAGAGAAATGCCCAAGTATGACTGGAGTCTCTACGAGGCCTACGGTAACAAGCTGGTAGAGCGGCACGAGGTGCCCGGGGCTGGCGTGGGCGTCGCCGTCGATGGCAAGCCCGTCTATTTTCACGGGTTTGGCTCGCGCGATGTGGAGAAGAAGCTGCCTGTCGACGAAAACACCGTCTTTGGCATCGGGTCAGTCACCAAGTCGTTCACCGCGGTGGCCATCATGCAACTACAGGAGCAGGGCAAGCTGTCGGTCGAGGATCCGGTAGTGAAGTATCTGCCTGAGTTCAGGGTGGGCAAGGATGGCGCTGAGAAGGCGATGACCATTCACCACTTCCTGACCCACACGGCCGGTCTGCCGCCTCTATCCTCGCTGAACCGGGCGTTGGTGCGAAGCCTCCTCAAAGACGAGAGCGTCATGCAGGGCCCGGCCGCCGAGAAGATCAAGGCACTGCCGCCCATCGACACCTACGAGGAGCTAATGGAGGCCATCGCTAGCCAGGACTTCAGGCTCCTGGGCGCTCCGGGACTGCACTTTAGCTACTCCAATGATGCCTATGCGCTCCTCGGCACCATTGTGGAGCGGGTGAGCGGCGTCAAGTACGAGACCTACGTAGTGGAGAACATCCTGAAGCCGCTGGGCATGACTCGCAGCACGTGGGAGCCCAAAGACCTCCCGGCCGATGGTAATGTGGCGATGCTCTACACCTCTAAACGGGAAAAGGGCAAGGACATCGTCTTCGCGTCGCCGAGCTGGTGGGAATGCCCGTCTATGGCTGCCGCCGGTTTTCTCAAATCAACTGTTGCAGACATGCTTAGGTATGCAGAGATATACCGGACTGGCGGGGTCAGTGGCGGTAACCGCATCCTCTCGGCCAAGAGCATCGAGCAGATGTCGACCCCCTACATTGAGCCCACTCCGGGTTACTGGTATGGCTATGGCCTGATGGTTCACCCCAACTACCACGGCGTCTCCCTGGTGGAGCACGGCGGCAACATCAAGGGCGCCTCCGCCTACTTCACTGCCATCCGCGAGAAGAACATCACCGGTGTGGCCCTGACCAACCTGGTGAGCTCGCCAGGGGGCGACCTGGTCCTGGGAGCGGTCAATGTTCCGCTGGGCGTCAAAGCGAACGCTCGTCGCTTCCACTACCCGAAATACCACTGCCCGACCGAGCGGCTCAGCAAGTACGAAGGCCTCTATGTCTCGGAAGAAGGCGCCAGCGTGAAGATTACCGCCAAGGAGGGCGGCCTCGACCTGGAGATGGAGGGCGGGGTGCACTTTAAGGCCCGTCCCACCGGCCTAGACCTTTTCGCCATGCGCCGCAAGGGCCTGGAAAGCCAGATGCGCTTCCTGGTCAACGCCAGGGGCGAAGTCTGTGGCCTGGCTTTCGGCTTCCGCATCGTGCGCAAGGTAGACGCCAAGCCTCAGACGGCGTAAGACCCCGGGTTCTGGTTCTCCATACTGGCTGCCTCGGCCTATGAACAGCTACGCCATGCTCCACGGCTGCCAGTCATGGGCCTTCAATGTCGTGGTCGAGGTGGAAGGGGAGGCCCAGTACCGACTTCCTCGGCAAGTGCGGCAATAGCGGCAGTTCCAGTGAGCCTCACCTGCACTACAACACGATGGAGAAGCCGATGATGTTCGAAGCGCCAGGGCTGCCGGCGCGCTTTTCCGGTTTCCGCTGCGGGATGGGGCTGGGTCCTGACCGCGGTCCGGCCCTCGATGACCAAACTCTGCGGGCCAGCCAATTCGTTACTGCCGAGGAGGATTCCCGAATAATGAGGCTCTACATTTCCGTTGACATGGAAGGGATCACCGGGGTCACCGACCGAGACTACCTACTACCCGACGGCAGACATTACGAGCGGGCTCGCCAGCTGCAGTTGAGCGACCTGAACGCGGTGATCGCCGCGGCCCGGGCCCACGGGGTTCAGGAGATAACGGTCAACGACTCCCACAACACCATGACCAACATTGTCCTGGAGAAGCTGGACCCGGCCGCCCGGCTCATCTCGGGCAACAACAAGCAGCTCTCCATGGTCCACGGCATCGAGGGCCATGACGCCGCCATCTTCCTGGGCTACCACGCCCGGATGGGGACTGAGCGGGCAATTCTCGATCACACCTACTATGCCGGTCTGGTCTACGCGGTGAGGCTGAACGGGGTGGAAGTGGGCGAGACCGGGATCAACGCCGCTGTCGCCGGACATTTCGGGGTTCCGGTGATCATGGTCAGTGGCGATCAGGCGGTAGCTGTGGAGGCGCTCGATCTGCTTCCGCAGGTCGAGGTGGTCCAGGTGAAAGAGGCCCTGAGCCGCACCACGGCCAACTGCTTACCACCCAACACCACCGATGGCCTCCTGCGCGAAGGCACCCGGCGTGCGCTGGCTGGCCTTGACCGGCAGGTGCCGCTCAAAGTGGGGACTCCGGTCCGCCTGGAGATCGATTTCCTGACCTCCCAGATGGCCGACCTGGCCGAGGTCTATCCCGGTGCCGACCGGTCCGGACGTACTATCGCCGTTCAGGGTGAGAGCATGCTTGATGCTTTCCGGGCCTTTCTGGTTGTACTGAACCTGGCGCGTTCGCCGCTCCTCTGATCAGAGGAGCTACATACCTGCCTGAGGGCAGGAGATTACCGGAGGCGATGATCTATGGTAAGTTTCATCGAAACCTACAAACAGAGAACGCCGGGCTCAGCCGCCCTCTATGAACGGGCCGCGCGGGTCATGCCCGGCGGAGTTTGCCACAATCCCCGCTTCTACCCGCCCTACCCGGTCTACCTGAGCCGGGCCGAGGGGAGCCGAATCTGGGATGTCGACGGCAACGAGTACATTGACCTTTGGATGGGCCACTATTCTCACATCCTCGGCCACAACCCGGAGCTGCTGCGAACGGTGATCGCCGAGACTGCGGCCCAGGGAACCCACTGGGGGATCGTCCATGAGCACCAGATCGCCTATGCCGAGGATCTCTGCCGGGTGATTCCCAGTGTTGAGCGCGTGCGGTTTGGCGTCTCCGGCACTGAGGCCACCATGTACGCGGTTCGCCTGGCCCGCGCCTATACCGGGCGCAAAGCCATTCTCAAGGTGCGCGGCGGCTGGCACGGCTCGGGAAGCGAGTTGGTGAAGGCGGTCCACTCCCCGATGGATATTCCGGAGAGCGCCGGGATTTTGCCTGAGGTGATGGAGTACACCAAGACGATATCGTTCAATGACACCGAGGGAACGGTCGCAGCCATCCGCCAGTGCGGGTCAGATCTGGCGGCAGTGATCATTGAGGCAGTCGGCCAGAATTTCGTTCCCCCCCATCCTAACTATCTTGAGACGGTCCAGGCGGAGACCCGCAAGGCTGGCGCGGTCTTCATTCTCGATGAAGTAATCACCGGTGGTCGGCTCGGCCCCCAGGGCGGCCAGGGTCTCTACGGCCTCAGCCCTGACCTGACCACCATGGGCAAGGTCTTGGGTGGCGGAATGGCCCTTGGCATGGTCGGCGGTCGCAAGGAGATCATGGACCTGGCTGACCCGACCCGGGGTCTGCCCAAGGGGAGAGGTGTCATCATGGGTGGCGGCACCTTCTCAGCCATGCCCCCGGCCATGCGGGCCGGCAAGGCCATCTTCAACTACCTGGAAGAACATGCGGCCGACCTCTATCCCAGCCTTCAGGCCAAGGGCGAGAGGGTCAGGACCGGGGTCGAGGAAGCGTTCCGCGAGGTCGGCATCTCGGTTCGCTGCTTCGGGGTGGGTTCCCTCTACAGTGTCACCTTCCCCAAGAGCGAGGACGCTGACATCTACGACATCGAGACTATTGAGACCCGCTCCGATGTACGCCGCCGTGACCATGAGTTCCGGTTGCGCATGCTCAACCACGGAGTCTACACCATGTGGGGTGGAGGCGCGATCTCCGATGCCCACAGTGAAGAAGACCTGGATCGGATCATCGCCGCGGCTCGGGCCGTTGCCCGGGAAATGGCGGCTGAGCAGTAGATTCACCCTCCTCATGGCCCGTGGGCAATGTTACACAGGCCGCCCCTTTTTCGGGCAGCCAAAGGCCCGCGGGGCATCCCGCGGGCCTTGGTCTGAAGGCATTCTACTTTGTCAGTTCCAGGAACTCATCGAGGTCGGCGATGGCTACATCGATGGCCTTCTGCCAGAACTCGGGCTGCTTCAGGTCAACACCCAGGTGCTTGCTGGCCAGATCCTCCACCAGCATGCGCCCGGTGTCCCTGAGCAGAGCCACATATTTCTCCTCGAAGGCCGCGCCCTCCTCCATGGCCAGGGCGTAGACGCCAGCGCTGAAGAGGTAGCCGAAGGTGTACGGGAAGTTGTAGAAGGGCACCCCGGTGTTGTAGAAGTGAAGCTTGGATGCCCAGAAGCGCGGATGGTACTCATCGAGGGTATCGCAGAATGCCTCCTTCTGCGCCTCCAGCATCAGCTGACTGAGCCGGTCAGCGCTGACCATGCCTTTCTTACGCTCTTCGTAGAACCGGGTTTCAAAGAGGAAGCGACAGTGGATGTTCATCAGCAGAGCGACACTGCGGGCCAGCTTATCCTCCATGAGGCTGACCTTTTCCTCGGTGGTCTTAGCCGAACGGAGGGCCGCGTCGGCCACCACCATCTCTGAGAAGGTGGAAGCGGTCTCGGCCACATTCATAGCATACTGCTGGGCCAGAGGCGGCAGGTCATTCATGACGCTCTGGTGATAGGCGTGACCGAGCTCGTGGGCCAGGGTGGCCACATTGTTCACAGTGCCGGAGAAGGTCATAAACACTCGCGACTGTTTCATCACCGGCGAGCTCGAGCAGAAAGCGCCGGGCCGCTTGTGGGGGCGATCTTCGGCTTCGACCCAACGCTCTTTGAAGGCCCGGGTGACCAGTTCAGCCATGCGGGGGCTGAAGGGAGCGACCTGCTCAACGATGAAGTTGGCCGCCTCATCGTAGCTGACCTTGCGTCCGGTGCCGCCGACCGGCGCCGAGACGTCGTGCCAGCTGAGCTTGTGCACACCAAGTAGCTTCTTCTTGCGCTGGAGGTAGGCCACGACCCGTTCCTTGTTGCGGTCAATGGTATCCCACATGACTTCCAGCGTCTCCCGGCTCATGCGGTTCATCTCCAGCGGCTCCCGCAGCACATCTTCCCAGCCACGGGCCCGGTAGACGCTAAGACGGTAGCCGGCCAAATGGTTTAAGGCTGTGGCGCAGAAGTCCTCCACTTCGGTCCAGGCCTTTTCCCACTTCGCGAAGAGGTCAGCGCGGACCGAGCGGTCGGGGTCAGCCATGAGATTGGAGGCCTGTCCGGCCGAGAGAACGACGCTCTTGCCGTCACGCTCGAAGGGGATGCGCACCTTGGAGACGGCGGTGTTGTAGACGTTGCCCCAGGCGTGGTAGCCATCGACCGACAGGCTGTTGATGAGCATCTCCTGCTCGGCGGGGAGTTTGTCCTTGGCCCGCTGCCGGCGCTCGTTGAGGTTGAAGGCGATCGGCGACAGCTCGGGAGCTTCCATTAGCCGGCTCCAGTCGGCATCGGGCACCTTGAGAATGAACTCGTCGAGTTTGGTCAGGACGGAGGCCAGAGCCGCGCCGAGCTGACGCGAGCGGCCACCGATGATGATCGCCTTCCTGTCCTGATCGTTTTGGGCGGCCAGGCAGCCGATGAACGATCCGGCGTGGCGCATCCTCACTGACACATCCTGGATTCGGTCCAGCAGGTTGGTCCAGAAAGAGACCTGGGCCGGATCACCCGGCAGCGACTGGACGTGGGCAGACAGGGCCCGAATATCCTTCTCCAGGGTCTCCAGGTAGGCGGCCAGTTCCGGCGAGTCGCTGCCTCCCGGGAAGTAGGAGTCCAGGTCCCATTTGGGGTTGAGATTCTTGAACACTAAGCCAGCACTCCTTTCTTTGCCTGCAATACCTTTAGCGATTCGTACTATTCTACAAGCGGATTTGCTCACCTGCTTATGAAGGATACCCAATTGCGGGAGAAGACAGGATTTTTGGGGAAGGTGTTTAAGAGAGAGGCCGTGCGGGGAGGCATGGTGCAGTGAGACTGACGGAGAGTGAGCTCCGCGACCTGGCCAGAAGACTGACCTGCCAGTCGAGGAGGCCATGGGATACCTGCTCGAGTTCGACGGTATCGGTCCGAAGACGGTGTCCTGCGCGCTGCTCTTCGCCGCTCACCGGCCCGTCTTCCCGGTGGATACCCACATCCACCGCATCGCCAAACGCCTGAAGTTAGTGCGGGAGAAGGCCGAATTCTCTCCTGGGGGCAAGCAACTCGCTTTTCGCCCACTACTTAGCCACCTGAAATATTCTTCTCCAGAAGGAACCGCGGGGGAGCAGCCAGAATAATCCGGAGTGGACCATTAGCCCAGAAGGAGGTAGGGAATATGCGCAACTTGACGCAACAGGCGCTGGAGAGCGCCCGGCGGGCCGGGGCTACCTATGCCGACATCCGTATAATCGAGAACCGGCAGGAGTTCCTGTCGGTCAAAAAGGGCAATGTCGACACCGTCTCATCTGGCCGCAGCCACGGCTTCGGCCTCCGAGTCATCGCCGATGGCGCCTGGGGCTTCGCCTCCAGCTCCCGGCTGGAGGCGGCGGAGATAGACCGCGTGGCCGACCTGGCGGTGCGGATCGCCCGGGCCAGCGCCCTGACCAAGAAAACCGAGGTCCGGCTGGCTCCAGTAGAAGCGGTGGACGACCGATGGAACTCCAACCCGAAGATCGACCCCTTTGCCGTCAAGACCGAGGAGAAGCTCGGCTTCCTCCTCGATGTGGATAAACGGCTCAAGGGCTCACCCGAGATACGCGTGACCCAGGCACAGATCCAAGCGCTGGGCGAGAAGAAGATCTTCGCCAGCACCGAGGGCTCTTACATTGAGCAACAGCTGACCCAAACCGGCGGCGCTATCTACGCCTACGCGGCCGCCGAGGGCGAGGTGCAGCTCCGCTCGTACCCGGCCCTGTTCGGGGGCGACTTCGCTCTCAAGGGCTACGAGCACATTGAGGAGCTAGACTTCCTGACTGAAGCTGAACGGGTTGGCCGGGAAGCCGGCCAACTGGTCAAGGCTGAGCAGTGCCCCAGTGGACGCCGCGACCTGATCATCAGCGGCTCCCACTTGGCCCTGCAGCTCCACGAGTCCTGTGGCCATCCCATCGAGCTCGACCGGGTGTTGGGGACCGAGGCCGGGCTGGTGGGCAAGAGTTTTCTGACCCTGGATAAGTTCCGCAGCGGTTACCGCTACGGCTCAGAAGCGGTGAGCATCTTCGCCGACTCGACCATCCCCGGCGCCAATGGCAGTCTGGGCTATGACGACGAGGGGGTACCGGCCCAGCGCACCCAGATCGTGGATTGCGGCGAATTCGTTGGCTACCTGACCTCCCGGGAGACCGCCCCGGCAATCGGCCAGACCAGCAACGGGGCGATGATGGCCAATGGGTGGGACCAGATTCCGCTGGTGAGGATGACCAACGTCTGCCTGGAGCCGGGCGACTGGACTCTCGACGAGATGATCAAGGATACCAAGGATGGTCTGCTCCTGGACTTGAGTACCAGTTACAGTATTGATGACCGCCGCTACAATTTCCAGTTCAGCACTGAAGTGGCCTGGGAGATCAAGGATGGCTCCATCACCCGGATGCTGAAGAATCCCACCTATACCAGTGTCACCCCCGAGTTCTGGGGAAGCTGTGACGCGGTGGCCGGCAAGGACGAGTGGAAGGTCTGGGGTATCCCCAACTGCGGCAAGGGTGAGCCGATGCAGCCGATTCGCGTCGGCCACGGTACGGCGCCAGCCCGGTTCCGCCAAGTAAAGGTAGGTGTCGGCAAATGGTAGGACGGGAGAGAGCCATTGAGCTACTGGAGCGGGTACTGCGCTTAACCGAGGCTGACCAGGTTGAGGGCACTATGCGCACCCGTGAGAACTACCTGACCCGCTACGCCAATAACGCGATTCACCAGAACATTGCCCAGAGTGATGCCACCCTGCAGATCAAGGCGGTACTGGGTAAGAAGGTCGGCATTGCCACTACTAACAGCCTGGAGGATGAGGATCTGGCCCGGGCCGCCGCCCAGGCGGTGGCCACGGCGAAGCTGCAGAAGGACAATCCGCAGTTCGTCAGCCTGGCCCAGCCGACTCCCATCGCCGAGGCCAAGACCTATTACGAAGAGACGGCTGGGCTGACCCCGGAAGACCGTGCTCGCCTGGTCCTGGATATCTGTCGCCAGGCCGACCAGGCCGGACTGGAGGCCGCCGGCGCTGTCTCCTCCTCCATCAATGAGCTGGCTATCGCTAACTCGTTGGGGGTTAGGGCTTACGCCCCCATCACCTCATCCGGGGTGACGGCGGTAATCATGTCACCCACCGGTTCCGGCTTCGCCGAGGCCAGCTCCCGCAACGCGGCGGACCTTAATGCTACAGCGGTGGGCGAAGAGGCCATTGCCCGCTGCCAGGCCAACCAGAGTCCCATTGACTTCGATCCCTCGGAGATGGAAGTTATCCTCAGCCACTACGCAGTGGCTGAACTCCTGGGCTACCTGAACTACATGGGCTTCGGCGCCCTGCCCTTCCAGGAGGGACGCTCGTTCATGGCCGGCAAGCTGAGCCAGAAAGTGATGGACGAGAAGCTGACCATCTGGGATGACGGGCTCGACCCGGCCGGCGCCCCCATGCCCTTCGACTTCGAGGGGGTCGGCAAGCAGAAGGTGGTCATCATCGACAAGGGCGTAGCCAACGCCGTAGTCTACGACTCCTTCACCGCCCACCGCGAGCCGGGTAAGCGCTCGACCGGGCACAGCAACGGACGCTTTTCGGCCAGCGCGATGAACCTGTTCATCGCCTCCGGTACCGCCACCGAGCAGGAGATGATTGCCCAGACCAAGCGGGGGATCTATGTCACCCGGTTCCACTATATCCGGCCGATCCACCCGGCCCGGACCATCATCACTGGCATGACCCGGGATGGTGCTTTCCTGGTTGAGGATGGCCGGATCACCAGCCCGGTGAAGAACCTGCGCTTCACCCAGAGCATTGTGGAGGCGTTTTCCCACGTCGACCTGGTGGGGAAGGAGACCCGGCTGCTGGGCGAGTTCGCCCTCTCCCGGGTGCCCATGCTGAAGCTGGCCCGGTTCAACTTCACCGGGAAGACAGCGCATTAGAGATGATAAAGGAGGCCCGTTTCCCCGGGCCTCCTTGACTTGTGACCAAGAGGAGTAGCAATATGGATAACCGCAAAGTAACTTTCGATGACATTGTTAAGTTCAAATTCGTCGGTGACCCCCAGCTCTCGCCCGATGGTGAGCGGGTGGTCTTCACCGTCACCACTCCCAGTGTTGAGAAGAACGGCTATGAGACCCGTCTCTGGGTATCTGACCTCGGCGGCCGTCAGCGTCAACTGACTTACAGCCCTAAGAGTGATGGCGGCCTGGTGCGGGACACCACGCCCCGCTGGGCACCCAATGGGAAGGAGCTGCTCTTCCTCTCGAACCGGGGCGGCCAGAACCAGATTTACCTGCTGGGCGAGTTCGGTGAGGCCCGCCTCCTGGCCGAGCTGGCCGAAGCGCCGGGCGAGCCGGTCTGGTCGCCGGACGGTCGGCACGTTGCCTTTACCATGAAAGATAAGAAGGAAGAGGAGAAAGACGCCAACCCCGATGTCCGGGTCATCCGCCGTCTGCGCTACAAGTTCAACGGCATTGGCTTCCTGGACGAACGCCGGCGCCACATTTATATCATTGACACTGTCACCGGTGAGCTCAAGCAGCTCACCTCGGGAGATTGGGATGATTCATCTCCCGCCTGGTCGCCTGATGGTCGGTGGATCGCTTTCAGCTCCTACAGGGGTGAGGGTGAGGTCCTGGTGATTCCGGATATCTGGAAGGTGCCGGTGAGCGGCGGCGACCCGGTCAAGCTGACTGAGGGTAAAGGGCCTTCCGTCTCCCCCAGCTGGTCACCGGATGGCCAGTATCTACTCTACCTGGGCCATGACCAGTATGACAAGGGCTATCCCAACACCGGCCTGTGGATTATCCCTGCCGATGGTGGCCAGGCCACCAACCTCACCGCCCAACTGGACCGCGGTGTCGGTTGTTCGGTGGGGTCAGATAGCCGGATGGATGGCGGCAACTCCCGACCCATCTGGTTGCCCGATGGGCGCAGCATCTACTTCACCATGACCGATGGCGGCGCCTGTAACCTCTACCGCGTCGACACTCGCTCCGGCAAGGTAAGCCGGATCAGCGAAGGGCTGCATTCCATCACCTCCTTCGATGCCCACTTCGGCCGCAAGGGTGCCCGATTCGCCTATACTGCCGGGGAGGTGCTGAACCCGGGCGATATCTGGTTGCTGGAGGAGGGTGATCGCATCGCCACCCGCCTGACCAGCGTCAATGCCGAGCTCCTGCGGGAGATGACCCTTACTCCGGCCGAGCGCATCGAGTTCCGCAGCACTGATGGGCTGAAGATCGAGGGTTGGGTCATGAAACCGGCTGACTTCGAAGCAGGCCGCAAATACCCGCTGGTCCTCCAGATTCATGGCGGACCTCATGCCACCTATGGCTACGGATTCTTCCATGAGTTTCAGCTGCTAACTTCGGCCGGCTACGGCGTGCTCTATGTCAACCCCCGGGGCAGCCTGGGCTATGGTGAGGAGTTCACCCGCGGCGTGGTGGGTGACTGGGGCGGCATGGACTACGCAGACCTGATGGCGGCGACCGACTACGCGGCCAAGCTCCCGTGGGTTGACGCCGACCGTCTCGGCGTCACCGGCGGCAGCTATGGCGGGTACATGACCAACTGGATCGTCACCCAGACCCGGCGCTTCAGGGCGGCCGTTACCCTGCGCAGCATCTCCAACATGTATACCAAGTATGGAGTCAGCGATATCGGCTGGTTTGGCAACAAGGCCGGAATGGGGGGGCGCGACCTCTGGGACAGTGAGGAGTTCATTATGAGCCGTTCTCCGATCCGGTATGCGCCTCAGGTCAAGACGCCGGTCCTGATCATCCACAGTGAGGAAGACTACCGCTGCCCGATGGAACAGGCTGAGCAGTGGTTTGTAGCCCTGAAGCGACTGGGTGTCGAGTGCGAGTTCGTGCGGTTCAGGGGCGAGAACCACGAACTCTCCAGATCAGGTAAGCCCAAGAACCGCATCAGTCGCCTGCAGCAGATCCTTGGCTGGTTCGACCGCTTTCTCCGCTAGCGTTCCAAAGATGCGGGGACCCTCCGGTGGCCCGGAGGGTCCTTGTCTATGGTTCATCTACGGTATCAAGCTCGCTAAATCGTCCGCTGGCCAGTATTTACGAAGGGTCAGCCAGGCCCGGCGGGAGTGGTGGGCCTGGCTGACCACCCGCACGCGGCGGACCCGCTGGCCGCTGATGACCTCGAGGTCCTGGATCAGCTGCAACGGCGCTACCATCATGGGCATTGAGCCAGTCAACCATCTCCACGCGGACGGCTCGCTGTTCCGCGAGAATCTCCTTGCCTCCGGGCTGACCGTGGCCGGGCACCACAATTTCGACATCCAGATCATTGACCCAGTCCAGCGCGGCCAGCCAGCGCTGGAAGCCAGC
Organism: Bacillota bacterium; assembly: GCA_040758135.1. Lineage (GTDB taxonomy): Bacteria > Bacillota > Sulfobacillia > JBFLWA01 > JBFLWA01 > JBFLWA01. The sequence continues at coordinate 147,055 of JBFLWA010000001.1, forward strand.
GGTGAGGAAGAACGGAGGCCGCCCTCGGAAGACCAGGTCAGCTCGGGATGGCGGGCCTTATAGACCAGATAGCGAACATCGCTGGCAATACCGGCGAAGCGGTCACGCAGACTTTCACCATCCTGGGGCAGCAGCGAATCGATGACGACCAGCCCCTCGGCGGTCAGCACGCAGCCCCCGCTCACCGTGCCGCTCAGGTTGGTGAACCAGTAGCAGTGGGGGGGTCAGTTTATCCATGGTAGCCCTCCTTGCGTGTTAGCGGCAGAGGACCGCTACTTCTCTTCTGGGGGATGCTTTTTGCCCGCTGCCATTTTCTGGTAGAAGAGCCCTTTGGCCACCAAATTCTTGGAGAAGAGGCGGGTTTCCTTCAAGCTTCACCGGTTAGGACACGAAGTCGGCTGGGTTTGTTGACATATGCCCAGTTAGACCATATGATTGATCTAAGAAATACTGGGAGGTGGTAAGGTTGCCTCGCCCGACCAAAGACCGTGCCGTCAGCTTCCTCCCCGAACATACCTACTTCAAGCCAGCCGGGGTGCCGCGTCGCGACCTCGATGAGGTCATCCTCAGCGTCGAGGAGCTAGAGGCCCTGCGACTTAAGGATATTCAGGGGCTGGAGCAAGCGGAAGCGGCAGAGCTGATGAAGGTGGCTCGCACCACCTTTCGACGGGTGCTAATAGACGCTCGAGCCAAGGTCGCTGATGCGCTGGTCAATGGCAAGGCCATCAGGATTGAGGGCGGCAACTACCAGGTGGTGCACCGGCAGTTCCGCTGCCGCCGCTGTGGTCACGGCTGGGAGACGCCTTACGGCACTGGCGAAACGGGCAGTGAGACCGATTGTCCCGAGTGTGGGTCGCCGGAAACCCAGCGGGCTGACCAGGGAGGTCGTGGTTTCGGCCGCCGATGGGGGCGTCAGCGCCAGACCAGCGCCCAAGAGGATGAGGAAGCAGAAAGGTAATCACAGAAGGCCGGCCGTCGGTCAAGACGGGCCGGCCTTCTCTTCTTCGGTCAGACGGGCGACAAGACGAGTATCCCAACTGCCTCGGGCCCTGAGAAACTCTGAAGGCAGCTGCAGATAGGTGATGGTGCCGACGGCCAGAGCAGCCCCGGTCATCGAGCCCCAGCTGGAGACAGACGCTCTGACCGCGGCTGAGGATGTTGGCGTGGGTTTTCATGTACTCTGGGTGTTTGAGGCACTTAGTCGAACTTGCGCCTCCCCTGATCGGTGATGGCGTAGGTCTTACTGCTCCCGGACTTAGCGTGAATCTCGATATCGCCAGCCTCGAGCACGCTCAGAGCGGGATAGAGTCCGCCGAAGCTAACCGTCCAGAAGCGAGCGTGTGGTGCCAGAAAACCGGACATGACGCCCAGGCAGGGAAGAACCTTCGGGCGTCGAAAAATGCCGTAGACATCAGGTGTGAGGAGGCTGGACCATGTTTGATCTGGTCATCAAGAACGCGGTAATCGTGGACGGGACAGGCCGAGAGCGCTACCAGGGGAGTGTGGGGATAACCGGCGGCATCATCGCCCTGGTAGTCAAAGGCGATGAGGAACTGGTGGGACATCGGGTCATCGACGCCGCCGGACAGGTGGTCTGCCCCGGGTTCATCGATATCCACTCCCATTCGGATATCTCCATTCTGGCCAATCCCCGGGCCGAGAGTTCCCTGAGGCAGGGGATTACCACCGAGATCGCCGGCAACTGCGGCTGGAGCATGGCTCCGGTGCATAGGGCCTCCGCCGACAAGCTGGGTACCCGCTTGGTAGGTGGGTTGGGCGGCGAGGACGCTGGTGAGCATGTGGTCTGGAGATGGAATACCCTGGGCGAGTGGCTCGAGGTCGTGGAGCAGAAAGGGATCGGGGTGAACCTCGGTACCTTTGTGGGGCAGAGCATGGTCCGGGCCTATGTTCTGGGCGATGAGGACCGGATCCCCTGCCAGAAAGAGATGGACAAGATGAAAGACCTGGTGGAACAGGCCATGATTGACGGAGCCTTCGGTCTCTCCACCGGCCGCTCGTATATGCCCGGCAAAATGGCCTCCACCACGGAAGTGGTCGAGCTCTGCAAGGTAGTGGCTCGCTACGACGGTCTCTACACTACCCACATCTTCAACCAGGATGATCAGGTGCTAGAGGCTACCGAAGAGGTGGTGGAGATCGGCCGGCGCTCCGGCTGCCGGGTCCAGGTGGCCCACCAGAAGGTCTGTACCAAGCGCAATTGGGGGAAAGCTGCGGCCTGCCTGGAGATCATGGAGAAGGGACAGGCCCGGGCGGTGGATATCCTGTCTGATGTCTACCCGTTCCTCTACACCCAGATCAGCAGCCTCGGCAATATGCTCCCCAAGGAGCTCCGAGAGAAGCCCCTGGAAGAGGTTAAGGCCATCCTGACCTCGCCCGAGGGGCTGGCCGGGATCAGGGCCGAGTTCCACAAGCAGCGGGTCGTCTATGGCATCAGTGAGGCGGAGTGGGAGAAGCGCATGGGCGATACCGGCATTGTTTTCTGCCGCTACACCAAAGATTACGAGGGTCTCGACCTGATGGAGGCGGCAGCCCGCAAAGGCAAGCCTTTCTTCGAGGCCGTGATGGAACTGCTGGCGGAGAATGATCTGATGGTGAAGACCGCTGGGATCATGTGCGAGGAGGATCTGATCGGAATCCTCAAACACCCCTACTCCATGGTCTCCACCGATGCCTATGCCCTCGACCGGGAGCAGTCGGAGAAGGCGGCTATCCATCCCCGCCACTACGGCACCTACCCCATCATCCTCGAACGGTACGTGCGGGAGCTCAAAGTGCTCACCCTGGAACAGGCGATCCGCAAGATGACCCTGATGCCGGCCGAGCGGGTGGGGTTGATCGATCGCGGCCAGATCCGGGCGGGCGCTCGGGCCGATTTGGTGATCTTCGACCCGGAGACCATCGCCAACCGGTCGACTGTAGAAAAGCCCGCCGCCTTCCCGGCGGGAATCAGCTATGTGGTGGTTAACGGCCAGGTAACCGTGGAGGGCGATACTTACCACGACCTCCGGGCTGGCCAGGTCTTGCGCCACAGCTACTAGACCTGGTGGCGCGGCCGACGACGGCCACTGTCCCCCCGTATTAGGGTCAGCCGGGCCGGACCGGCCGCCAGGAGATCGGCGGGCGATTCGTACTCGGGTTCCATGGCCAGATTGGCACCACACTCCGGACAGGGCCAGGTCGAGTAGTTGGTGGCCGCTGAATAGGAAAGCTGTTGACAGTGGGGGCACTTCTTCCAGGGCACCGTGCTCCCTCCTTCTCCGTGGTAGTATATGCCAGAGCAGGGGGGAGCTATTCTGATTGACCGGCGGCAGGATACGACGGCGGCCGGGTCTAATCAGACAGGAACCGGGAGTGCCCCGGCTATTGGGGGGGGGGGGGACCGCTTTGTTTGTTCACTTGCATGTCCACACTGAATATAGCCTGCTGGATGGAGCTGCCCGCCTGGGAGCCCTGGCCGATCGCGCTGCCCAACTGGGGATGCCTGCCCTGGCCATCACCGATCACGGGGCCATGTACGGTGTGGTCGACTTCTACCGCGCCTGCCGGAAGGCGGGGATCAAGCCGATAATCGGCTGCGAGGTCTACGTGGCCTCAGGCAGCCGGCACGACCGTCGGCCACACCTGGACGACTCCCCCTATCACCTGGTACTCTTGGCCCGGAACCGCACCGGCTACACCAACCTGATGCAGCTGGTCTCCCGGGGTTTCACCGAGGGTTTCTACTACCGACCCCGCATCGACCGGGAGCTGCTGGAGGAGTATCACGAGGGGCTGATCGCTCTCTCGGGCTGCGTGGGCGGGGAGCTACCCCAGCTAATCCTGGCCGACCGTCTGGACGAAGCCAGGGAGGCGGCTGCCTACTACCGGGACCTGTTCGGGCCCGACAGCTTTTATCTGGAATTGCAGTACCACCGCCAGGCGGAGGAAGTAAGGGTAAATGATGCCCTCGCCGCCCTCGGCCGCGAGCTAGGGATCCCGCTGGTGGCCACCAATGACTCCCACTACCTGGACCGGGAGGATGCCGCGGCTCACGATGTCCTCCTCTGCATCCAGACCGCTAAGAACCTGGACGATCCCGACCGCCTGCGCTTTCCCAATGACGAGTTTTACCTTAAGCCACCGGCTGAGATGGAGGAGTTGTTCAGCGACTACCCGGGCGCTATTGAGAACACCCGGCGCATCGCCGACCTCTGCCAGCTGGAGTTAGAGTTCGGCCAGTACCATCTGCCCCACTTTGAGGTCCCGGAAGGGTATACCGGCCAGAGCTACCTGCGGTACCTCTGCGAGGAGGGGGCCCGGTGGCGCTACGGCCAGATCACCGACGAGGTCCGGGAGCGCCTCGAGATGGAGCTGGGTATCATCTGCGGGATGGGCTATGCCAGCTACTTCCTGATCGTCTGGGATTTCATCGTCTTCGCCCGCCGGAAGGGGATCCCGGTGGGGCCGGGCCGCGGGTCGGGGGCGGGGAGCATTGTCTCCTACTGCCTGGGGATCACCGGCATCGACCCGCTGGCCTACGGGCTCCTCTTTGATCGCTTTCTTAACCCTGAACGCATCGACATGCCCGATATCGATATTGACCTCTGCTTCCGCCGCCGGGATGAGGTCATCCAGTATGTGGTGGAGAAGTACGGCTCCGATCATGTGGCCCAGATTATCACCTTCGGCACTATGGCCGCCCGGGCCGCCATCCGCGATGTGGGTCGGGCTCTCGGGATGACCTACGCCGATGTTGACCGCATCGCCAAGCTTGTCCCCTTCGAGTTGGGGGTCACCTTAGAGCGCGCCCTGGAGATCAGCCCGCCTTTGAGGGAGCTCTACGATAGCGATCACGAGGTTCACAGGCTGATTGACCTGGCCCGCCGGGTTGAGGGGATGCCCCGCCACGCCTCGGTACATGCGGCTGGGGTAGTAATCTCGCCCGAGCCGGTGGCCCACCATGTCCCGTTGGCCCGCACCTCCGATGGGGCGGTGGTGACCCAGTTCGCCATGGACACCATCAAAGACCTGGGCCTGCTCAAAATGGACTTCCTGGGGCTGCGCACCCTAACCGTCATCGCCGACGCCATTGAGCTCATTGAGGCCAACCGGGGGGAGCGGGTCGATATTGAACAGATCCCCCGGGATGACCCGGCCGTCTTCGAGATGCTGAGCTCCGGCGATGCCCTTGGCGTCTTTCAGTTGGAGTCCTCGGGTATGACCGATCTGCTCAAACGAATTAAGCCCGACCGCTTCACCGATATTTCGGCGGTGGTCGCCCTCTTCCGGCCCGGCCCGCTCCAGAGCGGCCAGGCCGAGCAGTATGTGCGCCGCAAGAACGGCCAGGAGAAGGTGGAGTTCTGGCATCCCCTGCTGGAGCCGTACTTGCGCGACACCTATGGGGTTTTGGTCTACCAGGAACAGGTGATGCAGGTGGGGCGCGCCCTGGCCGGCTTCTCCCTGGGACAGGCAGACCTGATGCGGCGGGCCATCTCCAAGAAGAAGCCGGAGATCATGGAGGCCCAGCGGGAGAGTTTCCTGGAGGGGGCCCGGCGCACCAGCGGGCTGGAGCCGGCCGAGGCCAACCGCATCTTCGACCAGCTCTGCCACTACTCGGGCTACACCTTCAACATATCGCACACCGCACCCTACGCGCTCCTGGCCTACCAGACGGCCTACCTTAAGGCCCACTACCCGGTGGAGTATATGGCGGCCCTGCTCACCAGCATCATGGGGAGCAGCGACCGGGTGGCCGAGTATACCGAAGGTTGCCGGCGCCAGGGGATCGCCATCCTGCCGCCCGATATTAACCACAGCCTGGGTAAGTTTACCGTGGAGGGTAATGCCATCCGCTTCGGCCTCGGCGCCGTCAAGAATGTAGGGCTGGGGGCGGTGGAGGCCATTATTAGCGAGCGGCAGAAGAACGGCCCCTTCCGGTCGCTGCGCGACTTCTGCACCAGGGTGGACCTGCGGCACCTCAACCGGCGCGCCCTGGAGGGACTGATCCGCTGCGGCGCCTTTGCCTCACTGGGCGCCCGCCGCTCCCAGCTGGTGGCCATCCTCGATCAGACCCTGGATCTGGTGGCCCAGCAGCAGAGGTTGAGGGAGCAGGGGCAGATCTCCCTGTTCGACCTGGCGGTTGATGGCCTGAATAACGATGTGGATGACCGCCTGCCCAACCTGGCCGAGTATCCCCCCGACCAGCTGCTGGCCATGGAGAAGGAGACCCTGGGGATCTACCTCTCGGGCCACCCCCTGGCCCAACACGAGGAGGAGCTGCGGCGCCGCACCAATTGTACCACCACCCGCCTGCCCGAGATGCGGGACGGCGCCGATGTGGTGTTAGGCGGGCTGATTATCGGCCGCAAGCGCATCACCACCCGCAGCAATGAGCCCATGGCTTTCCTGACTTTGGAGGATGTGGTGGGCCAGGTGGAGGTGGTGGTCTTCCCCAAGACCTACAGCCGCTGTCTGGATACCATCGAGAGCGACGGGCCGGTGCTGGTGTTCGGCCGGCTCAACCACCAGGATGAGGAGGTCAAGATCCTGGCCGAGCGCCTAGAGCTGCTGGGCCAGGCGGGTAGAGCCCGCGGTGGCGATGGGCCTGATGATGGTCGGCTGGAGCTGGGCGATGCTGCCGATGACCTGCCGGGTGGCCCGACGGCTAACGGGGCAGGCTACTCGGCTGGAGGGAATGGCTGGAGCGAGCCCGAGGGGGAGAAGCTTTACCTGAAGGTGGAAGAGGAGAGGCACCTGCAGAAGGTGCTGGACCTGGTCAGTTTCCACCACGGCAGCACGCCGGTGGTAATCCTTAAAGCCTGGAAGAATAAGGTGCTCAGGACCAACCCCGACTACTGGGCCGAGCTCAATGCCGAGCTGCTGGAGCGGCTGCGGGACCTGTTGGGCGAGGCCAGTGTGGTGGTAAGTGAGAGAGGAGCGATCAGCACCGGGCAGGTGACCCGGCGCTGACCCTCAACTATGGGGTTTTTCCAGTGACCGATGGTTGGTGGATCACGGCCAGCGTCCCCTGGTACCACTTCACAGCCGCTTGGGGAGCGACCAGCTCATTACTGACCCCCCGGCTCAGCTCTCGGTGGAGGGTCTCACCGTGCAGGGGATACTTGAGCCCCTGCGTCTCCACTCCCTGCACCGACGAGGAGAGGGGAATCAGGGAGACGGTCTCGCCCGCCCGGCCCGTCAGCCGGACCAGGTCCCGGTGAAGGTAGATATCCTCATGGGCCTCGCAGAATGTAATCGCGACTCCGCGCCCGGCATAGCCCGCGGCCACCATCAGGTTGGCCAGCGAATGGTCTAACCGTCCGCCGGTGGCGGCCACCACCAGGATCTCCCGGTAACCAACCTGCGCCAGGTGGTCGAGGGCCAGGTGGGTATCGGTCTCGTCCTTTTCGGCCGGGTAGTCCAGACACTCTATCCCGTCACACCGGCCGGGGCGGAGCGAGTCGAGATCACCGATGAGCAGGTCGGGCCGAAGCCCGGCCGCCTCCAGGTAGCGCAGGCCGTCATCCGCGGCCACCAGGTAATCATCGGCGCGCCGTAAACGCCGGTAGCGCTCCAGGGCGAACGGCGCCTCGGGGCTGGCGGTGACGATAACGGCGCGCCGACCGGTAATCAAGTCAATGTTGGGCCCGGCTCAGAACCCGCTGGACTGGAATGAGCACGACCAGGCTGATGATTAGTTCAGGGCCCAGGTACTGCAGGTTATAGACGGCCGAGTAGACCGATCCGCTCATCCCCTCTGGGGCGTAGCTGCTGAAGAAGATGACGCCCGAAAGCCAGTGGGCCATGAAGCGACCGGCCACGGCGGTGGTCACCGCCACCAGCGGCTGCCGCCGGGCGAGACCGGCCAGGCCCAGCAGGCCGAAGGCCAGCGGATAGTCAAGAAAGACCTGGAAGGGGTGGTAGATGTAAGGCTTCATGATCAGCTGGATCACGCCATGGACGGCGCCGGACAGAAGCCCAACGCCGGTGCCGTGGCGCAGGGCGATGAACATGATGGGAACCATGCTGGCAGCCGTAACCGAGCCGCCATAGGGGGCCTCCCAAACCTTAATCAGGCTCAGGACCGAGGCCAGCGCGATCATCACCGCCGCCTCGACCAGGACCCGGGTGTTGAGTCTCTTCACTGTGCGTTCCTCCCTGTTAGTGAGCTTAGGGGGAATGAAAAATCGGATACCCCGAAAGGTACCCGAGCACAAACTGACCGTTCCCTACGCGGGCATTACCCCACAGGTTCAGCGGGTCAGGTGCTTCACAGCCCTTTCTCAGCCGCTATACAGCAGCTCCCCTAGCAGTATTTATTATAACGGTCTGCGTCCAATCTTCAAGGGCAAAAAAACGGGCCACTCACGATAGGAGGTGACGGTAGGTCCGGAGGAATTCGGCCCCGCTGAGGTAGACCGCCTCCTGCACTGCCTCCAACCCGTGCTCTAGCTCAATGCGGCGGACTAGCTCGCAGCCGACCCGGTAGGTCAGGCGCTGCGGGCCGAAGATGCGCTCCAGGTACTCGTCGCGATTGAGGGGATCGGAATTTAGGAGCTGCAGCAGCTGTCGGAAGGCGCTTAGGTGTTCCTCCATCTCGGCCGGATCCGAGAGAACCACGTAATCCGCGAGGATAGGATGCGAGCGGTTACCCAGATGCCCGCGCTCAGCGCGCAGGCGCAGCGGAGCGTAGACCGCGTACCCCTCGTTCTGGAGCATCAGGGCGAAAAAGGACAGCCAGTGCCGGGAGGTGCTCAGTCGGTTGACATTGGGCACCACATGGATCCGGGCGTAGACTACATGGAAGACTTCGTGGATCAGAGTATACAGAAACTCGTTGGCATCGGCCAGGTAGGGCGGGAAGTTCAGGTTCATGCAGACTACCCCATCCAGGCCGATCCCGGCATCGTAGCCGATGGTCGGGTAGATGAGGATATCATCCAGATCCTCCCGGGGGAGAAGGCGCTTGAGCTCAGTCTCCGCCAGTTGCACCCACTGGTCGCCCTCATCCTGGATGGTCTGCATCAGCCGGCTGATGGCTGGGAGATGGGGCATCAGGTTGCGCAGACCGTAGTAGGGGGATTCGCCTCCCTCCAAGGCGCGGCGGACATCGGCTTCGCTGAGGCCATCCCCGAATTGGCGGCTATGGGCGAAGATAGTCCGGTAAGCCTCGTGCTCCAAGACCTCGGCCAGGGGCAGTTTGCCGGAGAGGTGATCCAGGAAGATCTGGACGCCCGTGAGAGAAATGTGCATGTTCAGTGGCCTCCTTGCAGAGTGGTTCTACTACTTGGTTTTGACCCGGGTCAGGCATTTTCCTGCCCGGCAGCTGGCAGCACTGACCACAGAGCGGCCCGGGGGAGGACCCCGGGCCGCAGGTCGTGGGAAGGACGTTAGTCCCCTTCCGCCGGTTCGTCCCGGGCTACTACATTGGTGGCTCGGGGGAAGAGGCGGTCGAAGACCAGGTAGACGATGGGGATGATGAACAGGGTCAGGAAGGTAGCGGTCGTGAGGCCGCCGATGACCGCCACCGCCATGGGTTGGGCCAGCTCCGAGCCGGCGCCGGGCCGCAAGGCCATGGGCACTAGAGCCAGGACAGTGGTGAGAGCAGTCATCAGGATCGGCCGTAGCCGCTTCCGCCCGGCCTCGATCACTGCTTCTCCGGTCCGGGTACCCCGGGCCCGCAGTTGGTTGATGAAGTCCACCAGGACGATGGCGTTATTCACTACAATGCCCGCCAGCATGATGAAGCCGATCACTGAGGGGACATTGAACTTCTGTCCGGTGAAGAACAACAAAAGCAGACCGCCGATGAGGGCCAGGGGCATAGTGAACATGACGGTGAAGGGGTGGATCAGCGACTCGAATTGGGAGGCCATGACCATGTAGACCAGGGCCACCGCCAGTAGCAGGGTCAGACCCAGGCTGCTGAAGGCCTCCCGCATCTCCTTGAGTTCCCCGCCGAACCTGACCTGGTAGGCTTCGGGCAGGTCGAGACCGTCGATGATCCGGTTCAGGTCAGCCTCGGCCTGGCGCAGATCTTTCCCGGTCAGTTCGGCTGAGAGAGTGACCAGGCGCTGGTTGTTCAGACGGTTGATGGCCATTGGCCCCTGAGCGGTAATGATCTCAGCGACCTCACCCAGACGGATGACCTTACCTCCCGGAGCTGCCACCATCAGGTTCTCCAGGTCGGCCAGATTGGCCCGGTCCTCGGGACGGAGGCTGACTATGATCTCCAATTCCCGCCCGTCCTCCATGATCCGGCCCACTGTCTCACCCCGGAAGGCGGTCCGCACCGCGCTCCCAATGACCGCTGGCACCAGTCCGAGCTGGCCAGCCTTCTCGAGGTCCACTCTGACCTGGACCTCGGGCAGGCGCTGGCCGATACTATTCTCGATTTCGCTGAAATAGCCCAGGCCAACCATGTCTTCGGCGATGCGGTCGGCCACCAAGCCCAGCTGGACGAGGTCGGGCCCGGTGATCTCCAGCTGGACAGAGGGCCCGCCCATCCCTCCGGCGCCGCCTCCGGTCAGGGTCTGGCTCTCGGTGACAGTCACCTCGGCGGCGGCGTAATCGGCGAAGGCTTCGCGCAACTCTCGCGCTAGTCGGGCCGTACCCAGCTTCCGCTGGTCGGCCGGGACCAGGATGATGTGGAAGCAGGCCTCGTTGGCACCCCGGGTGCTTAACCCGAAGCGGCCTCCGCCAGTGCCGATGGTGGCAGCCACCACACTGACCTCATCGTAGCTGAGGAGTTTATCCTCGATATAACTGGCTACGCCGGCTGTTTCCTCCAGCTTGGCCCCACTGGGAAGCACGGCCGTGATATCCAGCTCACCTGAATCGATGCGGGGGAGGAACTCACCGCCGATACGGGGGAGGGTGGTCAAACTGCCGATGAACAGGACCACGGTTAGTCCAACAACCAGGAGCTTATGGCGAACAGCCCAGCCCAGGGCCCGGGCGTAGAGTTCGGGCAAGATCCCGCCGCTGCGGCGGCCGGTCTCCTTCAGCAGGGTGGCGCCTAGCATGGGCACCACCGTCAGGGCTACCGCCAGCGAGGTGAATAGCGAGAAGCTGACCGTCAGGGCCAGTTCGCGGAAAAGCGTGCCAGTGAGCCCGCCGACGAAGACTACCGGCAGGAATACGGCTACGGTGGTCAGTGTAGAAGCGGTGATGGCCATGGCCACCTCGGCGGCGCCCCGCCGGGCGGCTTTCTTGCGGTCTTCTCCCATCTCCAGGTGGCGGAACATGTTCTCCAGGACAACGATGGAGTTGTCTACCAGCATCCCGATGCCCAGGGCCAGACCGGATAGAGTCATCAAGTTAATGGTCAGCCTACTGAAGAAAAGCAGGATGAAGGTGGCGATGACCGACACCGGGACCGAGAGCCCGATGATGATGGTGCTGCGCAAGTCCCGCAGGAAAACCAGGAGGATGGCAACGGCCAGACCGGCACCCATCAGGGCGCTGGTAGCCACGATATCCAGTGATTTAGTGATTATGCGCGACTGGTCAAGGGTAGGGAGAAGGGATATAGCCGGATACTCGTTGATCAGTTGGTCCAGTTCTGCCTTGACCAGATTGGCGACAGCCACGGTATTAGCATCGGACTGTTTCTGCAGGGTCAGTGACACATTGGGCTGGCGGTTCAGGCGCGAGAGCGAAGTTTGCTCCCGGAAGACCAGCGAGATAGCGGCCACATCGGTCAGGTAGACCGGGATGGTGGTAACCCGGGTGGTGGGCAGGCTGGACGTGCCCTCGGGGAGCCCGCCAGCGCCGGGTGTGAACCCGGGCGGGAGCGCCGGGGCAGGGCTGGCAGCGGGAGCGGGTACGGTCTCCACTTTGGTCTGGACACCGATTACCACTGAGCCCAGATCCTCGGCCCGCTCGATTTTGCCCAGAACTCGGACAAGGTACTCGGCGCCGCCATCGACTATATACCCACCGGACAAGTTAAGGCTCGCCGCCCGGAGCGCGCTGGTCGCCTGACTCAGGGGGATCCCGTATTTCTCCAGTCTGGATTGGTCAACAGCCACCCGGTATTCCTGGACCGAGCCACCCCGGACGCTAACCGAGGCCACACCGGGGATCCGCTCCAGCCGGGGCACTATCACACTTTCAGCCAAATCGCGCAGGGCTCCCAGCTCCATCTGGTCAGACCCCATCCCCACCTCCATGATGGGCAGCATCGAGGGGTCGAACTTGATGACACTGGGCGTGCCGATATCTCCGGGAAGGTAGCGCTTGACCATGTCCACCTTTTCCCGCATGTCCAAAGCGGCGAAATCCATATCGGTGTCCCATCTGAAGTAGAGGATGATCACCGAACGGCCCTCCGAGGAGACACTCTGGACCCGCTCAACATTGGCCAGTGTCCCCAGCGCGCCTTCCAACGGGCGGGTGACCAAGGCCTCCACCTCCTCCGGCGCGGCCCCGGGGAAGTCGGTGACCACCGCGGCCCCGGGGAAGTTGATCTTGGGGAAGAGATCCACCGGAAGGCGTGAATAGGAGACCGCTCCGATGAGTACTACCATCAAGACCAACATCAAGACGGTAACCCGCCGGTTCACGGCGAATTTGGCGATATCCATCAGCTGACTCCGCTCCCTTCGATGCCGGCCAGAACCAGCTGGCTGATTTCGGCGAGAACTGCTTCTGACGGTCGGTTCAGGTGGCCCTTGGCCAGGAGCATCCCGGCCAGTGAGAGCGCTCCCATGATGGCACCCGAGACCACCTCCGGGTCGTGCGGGCGAAACAGGCCGGCGGCGACTCCGTCGGCCAGGGTCCGGGCATAGAGTTCCTGGTATTTGCGGGCCTGGCTTTGCAGCTCGCCCCGGAATGCTTCCGCCACTGCCAGTTTGAACAAGGGTATGGGCTGCTGCATGAAGTGGAGGTGCTGCTCCATGAGTTTTAGCAGTCGCCGCTTCGGGTCAAGGATGGCGGCGGTGGCCCGGGAAGCGTGTTTCATTATCCGGCCAAAGCCCTCCAGGAGCAGTGCCTGGAGAAGTCTCTCTTTGCTCTTGAAATACAGGTAGACTGTACCCTTGCCAATTCCGGCCGTCTGGGCGATCTGGTCAATGGTCGCCTGGTGGAAACCTTTCTCGGCGAAGACCTCAGCCGCGGCCTCTAGGATCCGTTCGAATTTCCCCTCTGGCTGGTCCAAGGTGGCACCTCCTCAGCTTTATGACTGACTGGTCAGTCAGCAGATAGCAACAGCATATCCGTCTCCCCGCCAGAAGGCAAGGGCTAGGGTGGCTTGCCTGTGGTAGCCTGATCGTTTCGGGCCAGGGCTTCCAGCAGCTCTTGCCTTAGACGGGACAGGTTTTGATCGATGATCCCATTGAGCTGGGAGAGTCCCCTTTCGTCCAGATCCCGGGGGGTGACTGGCCGGGCTTCGGCCTTCAGGATGACGCTGTAGTTGCCGGTGGGCTCGATGCGGGCCTCCTGTACATCGGCGATGTGGTCAACCCCTTTCTCCCGGAGTATGATGGTGAGGTCAGTCATGGTGATGCGCTCCCGGCGCAGGTTTTCCTCGATTACCTGGCCATTCTTGACCAGTAGGGTGCCGATCCCCTGGGTGATCTTTTCCGCGGTCCGCCACTTTAGGTTAACCCAGGAGACGATGAGTTGGAGAGCGCCCAGGAGCAGTAAGGGGACGATGCCGTGGATCATGCCGATCCGCTCTTCCTCCATGGGCAGGGCGGCCGCGGAGCCGGCGATGATGATCACGGCCAGATCGAAGGGGGCTAGGTTGGCTACTGAGCGTTTGCCCATCATCCGGACCACCAGGAGGGTGACGAAGTATAGAACGATGGTACGGTACCCGATCCCCAGGGCCTCGCGGCCCATGGTGGACAGGTCATTCCAGTCCATGGACGATCTCCTTTCGGGCTTCAGTTCAACCTTATTGTTTGCCCTATCCGGCGCCGGGTTAACCGAGAGGGGTTAAGAAGGGAGGAATACTGTCAGAAGTTGTCGAAGATCCTCCCGCAAACGACCCATGAGGTATACATATGAACCGACGGTACTTGGCCACCATCTATATCACCCTCCTTTTCGTTGGGGGTCTGGCCATCACCCTCTGGGAGGTTGCCCGTGGTTCCTTCTATGTCAGCTGGGGTGCGGTTTTTCTGGCTGCCCTGACCATTGGCTCGACCTTCCTCACCCTCCAGACCGAGGGCGGGGACCTGCACGCCTCTGATGGCTTCCTGGCCATCTCCTATCTCAACTACGGCCTGCCTTTTTTACTGCCCGTGGGGATCCTGATGTGCGTAACGGAGGCTATTGTCCATCCCGGGCGCCGTCCCATACTGGTGAATATCGGCATTTCCGTCTGGAGTATGGCCGCAGCCGGGAGTCTGCTGGAACTGGTAGCCCCGGGGTTGCCGCCGGGGTTGTCTTTTGAGATGAGGCAGGTTGTCCTGGGGCTAATCTTCATGGCTGCTACCACTTTCATCTCCTCTGTGCTGGTGGCGGTACTGGTGGTACTCAAAAACCGCCATCACGACATAGGAGCTGTCCTCAAAGAGCTCCTCCTCAGCCCGCCCGGGATGCACATCCTACTGTGCGGGGTAGTGGTGGTTCTACTCCTACCCACTTGGCCGCCGCCATCGATGCTCAGCTATTTATACCTTCTGATCTTTTTCTTGGTTTTTGGCTACTTGTTCTACTACTACGCCAAAGACCGGGAGAGCCGGGCCCTCTCCCAACGGGTCCAGCACCAGAATGAACAGCTTACCTCGGTGATGAACTCGGTGGGAACCGTCTCGGCCATGATGTCAGTGGACCGCACCATCGATCTTCTCATCAGCGAGGCCCAGAAGGCCGCGGGCTGCCAGCGGATCCTGGTCCTGCGCTGCGATGAGTCCACCGGCCTCTACCGGGTGACCCAGTGGGTGGGAGCCTCTGATGAGCTGGTCACCTGCTTTGAGCAGGGCGTCTGGGTCAACCTTGACCCCGGGTAGTTCGTGGGGTCGGAGGGGGATGCCGGCACTGTGAAGGTTATCTCCACCACCGCGCTTCCCCTGCCGCAGAGAGTGATCGAGCTGCTGGCCGATACCTCCCGGGCAGCCGTGTTTCCCATGCCGATCGGTGCGAAACTGGCCGGAATTGTCTGCTTCCTGTGGAAGCGGGAGCCGCGCCTGGATGAGTTGGATCTCCGGGTGCTCAGAACCCTGATCCGGCAGGGTGCATTGACCGTAGAGCGAGCCAGCTACCTGGAGGAGCTCTCGACCACCGTCTCCTATCTAAGGTCACTTCAGTCGGTTAGCCGGTCGCTCCAGGGGGCGTTGCGCCTGAGTCACACCTTCCATCTGATTGTGTCAGGTGTTCAGATGGTATTTGGCTTCGACCGTATCTCTATCTACCTGGTGAACTGGGAAAAGGAGGCTATCGAAGGGGTTCTGGAGTGCGAGGGTTATGTCCCGCCCCGGAGCATCGGCCACCTCCGGCAGCCTCTGGACGCTGGCACCAGTGTCTACGCCGATCTGGCCCACGGCCCCACTGCTTACCGGCCCCTCCAGGTTCGGCGGGCCCTCCTGGAGGATGGGACCATCGGTCCCGAGCATTTGGTGGCCTGCCTGATCCCGCTGGTGGTCAGGGGGAAGGTGGTGGGGATCCTTGAGGTGGGCAACCTGCGCAGCAACCGGCCGATCACTGAGGCGACCATCGCCCATCTGGCCCCCTTTGCCAGCCAGGCGGCCGCGGCCATCGAGTCGGCCAGCCTGTACCAGAATATCCGCACCCTTTTCCTCGAAACGGTTAGTGCTCTGGTGGCCGCCATCGATGCCAAAGATCCCTACACCAGCGGCCATTCCCGCTCGGTCACCCATTATGCGGTTATGCTGGCTAAGGCGATGGGGCTGAGCGGCAAGGAGATAGAGCAGGTTCAGTACGCAGCCCTGCTCCACGATGTGGGTAAGATCGGCATCTCCGGAGACATACTGAACAAGCCAGGGCCGTTGGATCCCGGGGAGTGGGAAATCATGCGCAAGCACCCGGAGATCAGCGAACGCATCGTCCGCCAGATCGAGCGAATGGAGGAAGTGGCCCAGATGGTGCGCTCCCACCAGGAGCGCTACGATGGCGGCGGTTATCCCGACGGACTGTCCGGAGAGGAGATCCCTCTGGGAGCTAGAATACTGGCTGTGGCTGATGCCTTCGATGCCATGACCAGCAACCGCCCATACCGCCGGGCCCGCACTAATGCCGAGGCCCTGGCTGAGCTCAGGGCGGGGGCGGGGACGCAGTTTGATCCCGGTTTGGTGGAGGTGTTTGAGACAGTAATGCTCGGCCGTATCGATATTCCCAATGACGAGGAGGATGAAAAGAGGGGGAGTCGGGCGGTCGGCGGCATAGGTATTTGACGAGACTAGGGGGAAGGACCGGTTGAACTTGGCCCTGATCGGTCTCGGCGTTATCGTACTGATCCTGGCCGTGGCGGTGGAGGTAGCCGTTATCGCCCTTAAGCTAACTGGCCTGGAGATCGATAAAGCTCGGTTCCAGGCTCTTTCCGCGTCACGGGTACCGGCTTCACTACCCGCGAGGCTGAGCTGATCACCCGCGACCGTACCCGCCGCAAGATCATCTCGGCCCTGATGATCCTGGGCAATGTGGGGCTGGCCTTCGCCATTGGCTCCCTTCTGCAGCTGTTTGCATCGCGGCCGCCCTCCGGGCAAATCCTCGGGTTGGGGCTGGTTCTGGCCGCCATCTATTGGGCCTTCTCCGACCGCTGGCTCTTGCGGCGCCTGGACCGCCAGATTGAGAGGCGGTTGGAGCGGAGTCTGCGCAAGCAGCCGGTGGAGGAGGTGCTGCGCCTGGGTCCCAACCAGGGGGGTGGCTGAGGTGGTGCTCAGTACTTCGTGTGTCATGACTGGGAAGACTCTTACCGAAGCGGGTATTCGCGAGCTAGGAATTCTGGTTTTGGACATAGAAAGAGGTGGAGATGTCATCCACGCCCCGGTTGCCCACGACCGCCTGCAGAGCGACGATATCCTCATTGTGTACGGACACCGCCAGGCCATCAGCGAACTGGCCCGGCCCAAGGGGGGACCACCTGATTACATGCTGAAGGTTATCTACCTGGCACCGAACCTGCCCCTCGCCGAGATGATCAAGGGGATCCTGGAGAATGAGGGGATCCTGACGGTTCTTCGACCCCTGGGCGTTACCCAGCTGGGCGGAGAGGCCAGTGAAGTGGAGATTCTGGTCTCGGAGAGCGAGGCCGAAGAGGCGGCCGAGCTACTCAATAATCTCCGGGCCGGAGTACGGGGAGGTGCGCCATGAGGCGAACCAAGATTGTAGCCACTATCGGACCGGCCTGCGATGACCCGGCGGTACTGGAGAGTCTCCTGGCCGCCGGCGCCAATGTGGTCAGGCTCAATCTGTCGCACGGGTGCATTGAAGAACACCGGGCCCGCATCATCCAGGTGCGCGAGGTGGCCGCCCGTCTCGGGCTCAATGTCGCTATCTTGGTGGATACCAAGGGACCCGAGATTCGGCTGGGGACCTTCGAAGGTGGCCGGGTGGAACTGGTTGCCGGACAGGAGTTCATCCTGACCAGCCGGACGGTGCAGGGCGATGCGCGCCGGGTGACTGTGGGCTACGACCGGCTGGAGGACTTCGTGGCGGTTGGCAGCACTATCCTCCTGGATGATGGGAACATCATCCTCGAGATTCAGTCGGTCGCCGATGAGGAGATCGTCTGCCGGGTCATTGAGGGGGGGCCGCTGAGCGACCGCAAGAAAGTCAACCTGCCGGGGATCGATGTGCCGCTCCCCATCCTATCCGAATATGACCGGGAGGCACTGGCCATGGCGGTGGCCGAGGGCATCGATTTTGTGGCCGTTTCCTTCGCCCGGACGGCCGCCGACATGGTGGCTGTAAGGCGGACTATCGAGACACTCGACGGCGACCAGCACCTGATTGCCAAGATCGAGAGCACCCAGGGAGTACAGAACCTGGACGAGATCCTCCGGGCCAGCGACGGCCTGATGGTCGCCCGCGGCGACCTGGGTGTCGAGCTGCCCGCCGAGGAAGTGCCCATTCTCCAGAAGGCCTTTATCGAGAAGTGCTTGAGTGCCGGAAAACCGGTGATCACCGCCACGCAGATGCTGGAATCGATGATCATCAAACCCCGGCCGACGCGGGCCGAGGCCAGTGATGTAGCCAATGCCATCTTCGATGGTACTGATGCAGTGATGCTCTCGGCCGAGACCGCCACCGGCCAGCACCCGGTGGAGGCGGTAGCTACCATGGCCCGTATCGCGGCCCGCACCGAGCGGGCTCTCAACCACCAGCTGTTTCTGGCCCGACGCCAGCAGGCGGCGGGTAAGTCGGTGACCAATGCCATCGGACATGCTACCTGCACCATTGCCGCCGACCTGGGCGCCGCGGCCATCGTAACCGCCACTACTTCCGGGCATACGGCCCGGATGGTCGCCTGTTACCGGCCGCGCTGTCCGATCGTGGCGGCGACCACGGACCCGCGCACTCTGCGCAAGCTAGCTCTCACCTGGGGCGTGCGGCCGGTTCTGGTGGAGGCCACCACCAATACCGATGCCATCGTCGACCGGGCGGTGGAGGCTTCGGTTGAGGCTGGCCTGGTGAGCAGCGGCGATCTGGTGGTGATTACAGCCGGGGTGCCGGCGGGGATTGCTGGCACGACTAACCTGCTCAAGGTCCAGACCGTGGGCGATGTGCTTCTCCGGGGACAGGGCATTGGCCAGCTGGACGGCAGTGGCCGGGCCTGTGTAACCCGGAACGCCCGGGAGGCCCGCGAGAAGTTCCGCAGTGGCGATGTCCTGGTGACCACCGCCACCGACCAGGACTACATGGAGCTCCTGCGCAAGGCGGGTGGAATCATCGTCGAGGAAGGCGGCCTGACTTCGCACGCGGCTATTGTCGCCCTCAACCTGGGGATTCCCGCTGTGGTCGGGGCCAGTGGCGCGGTGGGGCTCATCGAGGACGGAGAGGTCGTGACCGTTGACGGCCGCCGGGGCCTGGTCTACCGGGGAATGGCCCGGGTGCTATAGGAGACCCGGGATGAGTTATGGGAGGGGATAACCCATGGATTGGAGCAAGCCAGTAAACGCAGAACCGTTCCGCATCAAAATGGTGGAACCGGTCCGGATGACCTCCCGGGCCGAGCGGGAGCGTCTCATCGCCGCCGCCGGGTACAATCTATTCGCCCTGGACTCCAAGGACATCTTCATTGACCTGCTCACCGATAGCGGCACCGGTGCCATGTCTGACCGCCAATGGGCCGGCATCATGCAGGGCGATGAAGCCTACGCCGGTAGCCGCAACTTCTTTCACTTCAAGGAGACCATCGAGAAGCTCTTGGGCTTCCCGTATGTGATCCCGACCCACCAGGGCCGGGCCGCCGAGAATGTGCTTTTCACCACTCTGCTCCGGGAGGGGCAGGTGGTACCCAACAACATGCACTTTGATACCACCAAGGCTCATGTGGAACATAAGCGGGGCAAAGCCAGGAACTTTGTCTGCCCCGAGGGTCTGGTCGCTGAGGAAGTGGCCGACTTCAAGGGCAATATGGACCTGGAGAAGCTCGACCGGTTCATGGCCGAGAATGGCAAGGAGACCGCCCCCTTCATCATGCTCACCATTACCTGCAACTCCAACGGGGGACAGCCAGTCTCTATGGAGAACATCCGCGGCGTCAGGCGCATTGCCGATAAGCATGGAGTCCCACTCTTTTTTGACTGCGCCCGTTTCGCCGAAAACGCCTACTTCATCAAGGAGCGGGAACCCGGCTATGCCCAGACGCCGGTGCGGGAGATCGTCCGCGAGATGCTCTCTTACGCTGATGGCTGCACCATGAGCGCCAAGAAGGATGCGCTGGTAAATATCGGCGGTTTCTTGGCCATGCGCAGCGAGGAGCTGTACCAGCAGGCCATTGTCTGGGCGGTCCTTTTTGAGGGGTTTCCCACTTACGGCGGCCTGGCCGGGCGGGATTTGGAGGCCATGGCCCGGGGGCTGCAGGAAGTGGTGGAGGAGGACTACCTCCGGTACCGCATCGGCCAAGTGGCCTACCTGGGAGCGCTGCTGAATGAGGCCGGAGTGCCTATCGTTCTTCCCACCGGTGGCCACGCCGTCTACCTGGATGCTAAGCGCTTCCTGCCCCATCTGCCTCCGGAGCAGTTCCCGGCCCAGGCCCTTACAGTCGAGCTCTACCGGGAGGGCGGGGTCCGGGGGGTGGAAATTGGGTCTCTGCTGGCTGGACGGGATCCCGAGACCGGAAAGAACATCCACCCCGAGCTAGAGATGGTCCGGCTGACCATCCCGCGGCGCACCTACACCGACCGGCACATGGAGTATGTGGCCCAGACGGTGGTTAATGTCTTCCAGCGCCGGGAGAGCATTGGCGGTCTGGAGCTGGTGCACGAACCGCCGGTGCTCCGCCACTTCACCTGCCGGCTGCAGCCCGTAGTTTAACACCACCTTACGGCAATGGCGAGTCCGGGAAGCGGAAGGCCGAGGCCCCCTATGGGGGACCTCGGCCCTGTGCTACCCATGAATAGGTCGGCTATATGTCAACTGTTACCGTAATTTACATAAAGGAAAGGATCTCTCTAGCGCGGAATTGGAGCAAAAACACTTCTAGCTGGGAGAGATATGATGCTCCGACTCCGACTGCTCGCACTATCACTGGCCATCGCCCTGGTTACCCTGGCCACCGCCGGAGCGCAAGCCGCCTCGTATACAGTGGCCTCCGGCGATACCCTCTGGAGGATTGCCATTGCCCATCAGACCACTGTTGATGAACTCCGGTCCAGAAACGGGCTGAGCACTACCACTATCTACCCGGGCCAGCGGCTGGAGGTGCCCCCTTACGAACGGCGCCACACCGTACAGGCTGGCGAGACACTGTGGAAGATAGCACAGACCTACTCGACTACCGTCGAGGCGCTGCAGGCGGCCAACCGGCTGAACGGGACCCTCATCTACCCGGGGCAGATCCTGTTGATCCCGGCGACGGCCCGGCCAGCGCCGCCGGGCACTATGCCCCAGCTGCCCGGGGTGACTCTCTATTGGGTGAGGAGCGGCGATACCCTGTGGGGTCTGGCTCGAGCCTACCGGACCAGCCAGGAAGCGATCAGTCGGACTAACGCTCTGCGGTCCGAGATCCTCATGCCGGGGCAGCCCCTGTACCTGCCGGTGGGGAGCACCCAGCCGGTAGAGGCCATGGGCCCGCGCGGTCCGCAGTCAGTCGGCTTTGGCGAGCTTCTGGACTGGTCGGCGGCCCGCTGGATCTACAATGTAGGGTCGATGGGCACCGCCATCGATCTGGCCACCAGGCAAAGCTTCAACATCAGGCACTTGGGCGGCAGCAACCACGCTGACTCGGAGCCTCTGAGTCCCCGTGATACCGCCATCATGAAGGAGATCTTCGGCGGCTGGACCTGGTCAGCCCGGCCCATTCTGCTGAAGACCAATGGTCGCCTGCTGGCTGCCTCTATGTCGGCTATGCCCCATGGGGTGCAGACCATTTATGACAATGGGTTTGATGGCCACTTCGACTTATATTTCTATAACAGCCGAAGCCATGTCAGCGGTTCCCTCTCACCGCAGCATCAGGCCAATGTGCTGCGAGCTGCGGGCCGATAGGCCAGCTCAGGACAGGAAAAAGCCCCCGCACCGCGGGGGCAGTTCTGCCTACGGTCAGCCGCACTCTCCCTGTTCCTCAGCCAGCGACTGGTCTAGCAGGAACTCAGTGAGTTCGACCACGAAATCGATGACGGGGGTGCAGTTACCAGCCCGGACGGTCTCATGCTTCTTTATCTCTACACAGTTGGCACTGCCGTACCGGCCGCGCACTCCGTCCATCAGCTGCTCCACCAGAAGCCTAAGCTTCTCGTGCTTGGGCTGGCCCATCATCCGGCCGTAGTACTGCCCCAGTACCATCACCGCTCCGGAAATGGCTCCGCAAAGCTCTCCCCTGGCACAGCCACCCCCGAACCCGCCGGCCAGCTGGACACCGTGATTCCGCTCATCGCTGGGCAGTACATCGGTGAGCGCCAACCAGCATGATTCGGCGCAGTTATAGCCTTTGGCGTAGAACAGGCTCCCAGTCTTTTTGACCATACCTGTACCTCCCAGGATCCTTTGCGTATCTTCCAGTACTCATTATAACACATATCAGCGGTAGTAAATCGGCCACCGCGTCCGTTTGACGGTCATCCAAAAGGAAGGAAGGGCTGCGGTGAAAAGACCGCAACCCTTCTTCGCCTGTGCCGAAGGCCGGACTCGAACCGGCACTGGGGGCTACCCAACTCGATTTTGAGTCGAGCGCGTCTGCCAATTCCGCCACTTCGGCGACTACGATTATCTTAACACAGCCTAACATGAGATGCAATGTGATTGCTTCTGAACGATAAAGGCTCTGATTAACGGGAAGAATATGGTGAGAATCCCAGTAAAGGAGCTTTAATCGTTATGAGCCATCTACATCTGCCTGATGGTGTGTTGCCGATTTCCTGGGTGGCTGTCACTAACCTGGCTGTCCTCATTCTTTTGTTCGCGGTCGCCGGTTACCTCAAGGGCGAGCGGTCTCGTCGCCGTATCCCAATGGTCGCCGTCCTGAGTGCGGCCATGCTCCTAGCCATGTCGATCCCTCTTGGCCCCTACCATCTGAACCTGTCGGTCCTGGCCGGCATCCTGGCCGGGCCAGCGCTCAGCCTGGTCGTATCGTTCATCGTCAATCTCTTCCTGGCGTTCATCGGTCACGGGGGGCTGACCGTAGTGGGTCTCAATACCTTGATCATCGCTTCAGAAATGCTTATCGGTTACGGGCTCTACCGGGCCATCACTCGCTGGGTGCCAGAGGTGCCGGCTGTCGCCGCCGTGACGGTAATTGCCATCTTGCTCTCCACAACGGTAACTATCGGTGTGGCAGCTGCTGCCCGCCTGCCTGATGCCCTGGTCGTCCACAGCCACCATGATGAAGGCCATGTCCATGAGGAGGACAGGTCGGCGAGCGGTCCGGTGGATGGTCAGGTTCCGGAGGTCGGTACCGTGGCCGAGTCATTGGGGATGACCTTCGCCCACCTGGCGGCCATTATCTTCCCGGTAATCGCGGCCGGTGCTACCGTGGAAGGTGTGATGAGCGGTCTGATCCTGGCCTTTCTCCTCCGGACCAGGCCCGAGCTGGTGCCAGCCCGGAACCGGACGAAACGCTAGATGGATATCGCCTTGATTGACGCTATCTCCCAGGGCCAGGTTGGCCAGCCAGGGGTCTGGCACGGCCAGGGAGCCACGGCCAAGGCCCTTTTCTTGTTGGGCGTGGTGGTGGGGGCCCTGGCGGCCCGGAACCTTTACGCGCAGGCCATCGTGGCCTACCTGGTTGCTGCCAGCTGGTACCTGGCCCGGCCACCGTGGCGCCAGGTGCTGCCGCTCCTGGTCTACCCGTTGCTGCTGTCAGTGGCCTTTGTCAGTCTGCGATTCGGGTTGAGCAGCCCGGCCGCCTGGGCCCTGATACTCCGCGGGATTAGTCTGGCTGCGGGCATCATCCTGGTGCTCCTGACCACCCCCTATCCCCAGGTCTTCGGGCTGCTGCAACTCTTCCTGCCGGCAGTGGTGGTCGACTGTCTGGTTCTGTGCTATCGCTACTTCTTCTATCTTTCAGCCTCGCTGGCCGGGCTCTTTGCTGCCCTGCGGCTGAGGGCCGGTTGGCGACGCGGGCGCCCCGGCCACAATGTGGCGGGCCTGGCCAGGGTTCTGGGCAGTTTCTTCCTGGCCACCTATGACTCCGCCGAGCGCCTGCACCAGGCCATGGAGCTACGCGGGTACCGGCCGGGGCGGCTGGCTCCCGGCGTCTGGGTGGGGATTAGCCGGCGTGACTGGCCGGCTCTGGTTTTAGGACTCGGGGCCGGCTTGGCCGGAATCATTCTCTAGGGAGGGGCTGGCGTGGAAATCGCCCGGGTTCACTGTCTGCGCCATGTCTACGCTGATCGGACTGAAGTGCGCGCCTGCGGGCTTGACCTGGTGGTCAACGGCGGTCAGCGGGTGGCGATTCTCGGACCCAACGGGTCGGGGAAGACCACCCTCCTGGCGCACTTGACGGGCCTGCTCCGTCCGCTGGAGGGAGAGGTGCGGGTGCTCGGTCGCGATCCTCACCGTGATTTCGACTCTCTCCGCTCCGAGGTTGGTGTCGTACTGCAGCGGGCCGATGACCAGATACTGGGGGCAACAGTCTGGGACGATGTGGCCTTTACCCCGCGCCATCTGGGACTCCGGGGAGCCGAACTGGCCCACCGGGTCGAATCAACCCTGGAGCTCTTCGGCCTGATCGGGCTGAGCCACAAGGTGCCACACTATCTGAGCGGGGGCGAGAAGCGCAAGGTAGCACTGGCCGGGGCCGTGGCCATGGAGCCGCGTCTCCTCATCCTCGACGAACCGTTCCAGGGTCTTGACCCGTCGTCCCAGAGCGAACTGATCACCATCCTAAACCGGCTCAATGCGGAGCGAGGTACAGCCATTATCTTCACCACACATCTGCTCTCACTGGTCAGTGCGGCAGCTGATACCGTCTATCTGCTCAACGGTGGCCGGTTACTGGCCTGTGGACGACCCGACGAGCTGCTGGGCGATGCCGAAGCACTGAGGGCAGCCGGATTGCAGCCGCCGCCCCTACTCCAGTTGGTGGAGCATTTGCGCCGGGGCGGATTGCCGCTGCCGTTCCTCAGCGAACCGGAGGCTTTGGCCGCCGCTATACTGAAGCTGTAAACGGTTAGCCCACTGTGGTGACCAGCAGGAATGGGCGGCCGGGCAGCCAATGCATACTCTACGGAACCCGCGTTGGGGGAGCCAGCGCGGGAACTTTTTTCCTCTATTGGCGTCCAAATGATGGTGCAGTATGTGAGGTGAGTGGCTTGAACGTAGGAGAAGAGCAGCTGGTCGCCCGGGCTCAGCGGGGCGATGTTGCCGCGTTCGAAGAGTTGATCACCGCCTACCAGAAGAAGGTGTTCAACCTGGCCTACCGGATGGTGGGCAACCAGGAGGACGCCAGTGACTTGGCGCAGGAGGCCTTTCTCAAGGCCTTCCGGGCCATGCCGGATTTCAAGGGTCAAGCCTCTTTCTCGACCTGGCTCTACCGTATAGTCTCCAATGTGTGCCTGGATGAACTCAGGCAGCGTCGACGCCGCCAGACAATCTCGCTGGATGAGCCCCTGCAGCTGGAGGACGAACCGCTGCCGCGTCAGGTGGCTGATTCGGGTGACGGTCCAGAGGAGATCCTGGAGCGCCGCGAGGTTCAGGAAATCGTCCAGCAGGGCATCGGTGAACTGGGCGACGATCATCGGCTGGCGCTGATCCTTCGTGAGCTGCAGGGTAAGAGTTACCAGGAGATTGCCGAGATCACCGGCTGCAACATCGGTACCGTCAAATCCCGCATTAACCGGGCCCGCCTCTCGCTGAAACAGCTCTTGGTTGAGCGGGAACTTCTGAACAATTGTTACGTCGAAATTAACAAACCTGCGGCGGAAGGGGGGACGCGGTAATGCGCTGTGACGATATTCGGCAACTGCTCTCGGCCTACCTCGATGACCAGTTGACCGACGCGGAGCGCCAGTCGCTGGAGGCCCACCTGACCAAGTGCCCCGATTGCCAGGCAGAACTCGAGCTCCTTCGGCAGGCTATGGCGCTGGTTGGTGATCTGGACGAAGTCGAGCTTCCCGAAGGGTTCTCGCGGCAGCTCCACGCTCGTCTGGTCGCAGCGCAGCCACAGAAGGTATCATCTCTGGCGGGCTGGGGCCAGCGCATTAGGCGGAACCTGGGCCGACCCAACTGGCGGACTCTGGTAGCGGCCGCGGCCTGCTTCATCCTGCTCTTCTCGACCAACCTGGTGCTGAACCCATCTCGAGCCGCCTATATCTGGTGGGGCGACCAGCCGGTAGGGATCAAGACTGAGGGAGACCCGGGCAGAGTCATGGGCCTGAGCGGTACTCCGGACAGTGGTGAGCTTGCGACCAAATCGTCGCAGACAGGCTTGGCTCCGGGCGCCGAAGGCCAAGGCGGCGGGGCGGCTGAATCTGAACAGGCCGAGTCCGAGAAGATCATCAAGACCGCCACCATGCAGGTAAGGGTGGCTTCCATGGCCGAGGCGGTCCAGGGGGTCCGGCGCATTGTGGCCGAAGCGGGCGGGCGTATTGAGCGGGAGAGCATTGGTAGCCAGGCCGACAGGCGTTCGGGGGCCAGCTATGTGCTGAGAATTCCGGCTGAGAAGCTGGATCCTACCCTTGATAACCTGGCCAGGCTCGGTGAAGCGGTGAGCCGCTCGGTGGTAGCCCATGATGTGACCCAGCAGTACATCGACATCAGGGCTCGCCTGGAGACCCTGTGCATCCAGGAGCAGCGCCTCCTGGAGATCATGCGGAAGGCCGATAAGGTGGAGGATCTCCTGAGGATCGAGTCGGAGCTGTGGCGAATCAGGTTCGAGATCGAGTCAGCTACCCGCCAGCTGCTTTACTGGAACGACCGGGTGGAGATGTCCACTGTTCACCTGGAGCTGGAGGAAGTGGATGACGCTCTCAAGATAAAGGGCGGCGGCTTCTTGGGCGAGCTGGGCCGAATTCTGATGCTCAATGTCAAGCGGCTGGGACGCCTGTTACTGGAGATGGTCAAGTTTTCGGTGGCCGCGCTGCCCTACCTGCTGATTGTGCTGGTTCTCTGGCTGGTGGGATGGCATTTCTGGCGACGCCGCCGCTCCCCCGCGGGTTAGTAACATTAGTATTGGAGGTGTGAGAGAATGGAGGCAAAACCGGTAACCCTGGTGGTCATCGCAGTTTGCGCCGCAGCTCTCCTTTGTACCCTGATTTTTGTTGGACGGAACAACGCTGAGGCTACTGAGGCTGCGCTGGCCATTATCTCGGTCAATGGTGAGGCAGTGGTGAACATCGTCCCCGACCAGGCGGTAGTCCAGGTGGGAGTAACGGTAGAAGCCAGCACCTCAGAGCAGGCGGTGAGCCAGCATACCCAGAGGATGCAGGCTCTCTTCGATGCCTTGAAGCAGCAGGGAGTGGCTGAGACCAACATACAGACCACCCGTTTCACCGTGGACCCCATCTACCGGTATGAACGGGAGACCGGGCGCTCCAGCATTGATGGTTTCCGGGTCAGCAACATGGTAAAGGTAACCGTAACCGACCTAAACAAACTCGGCCAGCTTCTGGGAGTGGCCACTGCCAACGGGGCCAATGTGGTCCACGGGGTAGAGTTTGGGCTGAAAGATCCCCGGAGTATCCAGGACCAGGCCCTCAAGGAAGCGGTAGCCGACGCCCGTCGCAAGGCCGAGGCCATGGCTCAGGCAGCCGGAGTGAGCATCGTCCGGGTCAAGCGGATCACTCTAAGTGGCGGCTACAACCCGCCCATAGTCTTCCGGGCCATGGAGGGCGTAAAGGCATCAGCCGCGGAGGTCCCGGTTGAGCCAGGCCAGATCGATGTACGGGCCAGTGTCAGCATGGAGCTGGAGATTAGATAAGCAAATGACTGCAGGACAGACGGGGCAGACAGCTGCCGCGTCTGTCATTTCTATGCCGTGCCCGATGCGGCAGGTATTGGTGAACCGAAACGGGAAGATACTCTGGAGAGCAAATGCCGGGGGGATCATCCGTGAGTACCAAGAAGGCGATTTTCATCGATGGCAACAGCTTGATCAACCGGGCCTTCTTTGCCATCCGCCACCTGACCACCAGCAGTGGACAGCCGACGAACGCTCTCTACGGTTTCCTGCAGATGCTGGATAAACTGATCCGGGACGAGCAGCCCAACTATCTGGCAGTGGCCTTCGACAAAAGCAAGGCCACCTTCCGCCACGAGCAGTTCAAGGATTACAAGGCCCACCGGGCCGGCATGCCCGATCAGCTGGCAGCCCAGTTGCCGGTGGCCAAGGAGCTGCTTCGGGCCTACCGGATCCCTATCTACGAGATCGAGGGCTATGAGGCCGACGATGTGCTGGGGACCATGGCCTCCCGGGCTGCCGCCTCCGGACTGGAGGTGCGTATCGTCACCGGGGATCGCGATGCCTTCCAACTAATCGATGACCGTGTGAAAATACTCATCACGGTTAAGGGGATCAGTGAAATTGAGCTCTTCGATGCCGAGGCGCTGAAGGCCAAGTATGGCCTGACGCCGGCCCAGATGGTTGACCTCAAAGGATTGATGGGAGACACCTCCGACAATATTCCAGGCGTACCCGGGGTTGGCGAGAAGACTGCCCTAAAGCTGCTCCACCAGTTCGGATCACTGGAGGAGGTGCTGGCCCACGCCAATGAGGCCGGCGGCCCTAAGCTCTGCGAGAACCTGGCCACCTACGCCGACCAGGCCCGCCTCTCCCGGCAATTGGCCACCATCGACCGGGCGGTCCCCATCGACATCGACCTGGAAGAGTGCCGGATGGAGGAGCCTGACCACCCGCGCCTCCTGGAGCTCTTGCGGGAGCTGGAGTTTCGCGGACTAATCAAGCGTTTTGGCCTGGAGGAGAAGGTCTGGGACGAGAAGACAGTGGCTCGGGCGGCAGAGGCGCTCACGTTCCGGTTGACGGTGGTTGACGCGCCGCGGGCCCTGCGTGAGCTGGAGGCGACCTGCCGTCAGGCAGGTGGCTTCGCCTACCAGCTGGTGGAAGCCGACAGTGGAGACCTGTTCCAGGCAACCGATCCCCGTTACCAGCTCTACATCGGGCTGGAGGACGGACAGGCCTTCCGGATCCCGGATGCTGCCTGGCAGGGGGAGGAGCGCACCATCCTGGCCGGGCTGCTGGAGGAGCCGGCCGTCGACAAGGCGAGTCTGTCAAGTAAGCCCGACCGGTTGAGCCTCCGTCGGCAGGGCCTGGGCCTGGAGGGAGTGACCTTTGACGCCACTCTCGCCGCCTACCTGCTGGACCCGACCCGCAGCTCCTACCGGGTGGAGGATCTGGCCAGGGAGCACCTGGGCCTGGAGCTGCCCCCGCTGGCCGGCGATGATCCAGAGCGGCTGGCCACCGGGGTGGTAACCCTGGCCCGACTGCGCCGCCCGATGCTGGCCGCCCTGCAGAACCAAGGGCTGGAGCGGCTCTACCGGGAGATCGAGCTGCCTCTAGCCGCCGTCCTGGCCGATATGGAGTGGCACGGAATCCACGTGAATGTGCAGCGCCTGGAGGAGATGGGAGAGCGGCTTGGTGAGCGAATTGAGGAACTGACCGCCGAAATCTACCACCTGGCCGGCCAGGAGTTTAACATCAACTCCACCAAACAGCTGGGCGAGATACTCTTTGAGAAGCTGGGCCTGCCAGTGCAGAAGAGGACTAAGAGCGGCTACTCCACTGATGCCGAGGTACTGGAAGCGCTGGCTCCGGGCTACGAGATCGCCGCCCGGCTCCTGGAGTACCGGCAGGTGACTAAACTCAAGAGCACTTACATTGACGGCCTGCGGCCGCTGGTCAACCCCGATACCGGCCGGGTGCATACTACCTTCCAGCAGACGGTGACCGCGACCGGCCGGCTCTCCAGCACCGAACCCAACTTGCAGAACATCCCCATCCGGGAGGAGCTGGGGCGGCGGCTGCGCTATGTCTTCGGCCCGGGCCGGGGCTATGATTGCATCGTCGGCGCCGACTACTCCCAGATCGAGTTGCGCATCCTGGCCCACCTGTCGGGCGACCGGTATATGGTTGATTCCTTCCAGAAGGGGCAGGATATCCACCAGCGCACCGCCTCTGAGGTCTTCGGCGTACCCATGGATCAGGTTACTTCGGACCAGCGGGCTAAGGCCAAAGCCGTCAACTTCGGGATTGTCTACGGGATCAGCGATTATGGGCTCGCTCGCCAGTTGGGGATAACCCGGAGCGAGGCCGCGCTCTACATCGCCAACTACTTCACCCGCTACCAGGGGGTTAAGGCCTATATGGATGGGATAATAGCTCAGGCCCGGCGGGACGGTTACGTAACCACCATGTTCAGCCGGCGGCGCCAGCTCCCCGATATTAACAGCCGAAACTTTAACCTGCGCTCCTTCGCTGAACGCACCGCGATCAACACGCCGATCCAGGGTTCGGCAGCCGATATCATCAAGCTGGCCATGGTCGGCCTGCACCGGCGCCTGACCGAAGAGGGTTTCCGCAGTCGGATGCTGCTCCAGGTCCACGATGAGCTGATCTTCGAGGCGGTCCAGGAGGAGCTCGCCGACCTCAAGCGAGTGGTGCGGGAGGAGATGGAAGGTGCGGCAACCCTGCAGGTCCCGCTGGTGGTCGACATTAAGGTCGGACCCAACTGGTATGAAGTGATCAAGGAGTGAAGTAAGCCGTGCCCGAACTGCCGGAAGTAGAGACAGTCAGACGCTCGCTCCTGGATGAACTGGTGGGCCGAACCATTACCCGGGTTGAATTGGCTAACCCCAAGTTCGCCCGCTACCCCGACCCAGCTGAGCTGGAGGCCGCCCTCCCGGGCCAGACCATTACTGGACTGAGCCGCCGGGGCAAGTACCTCATCATCCAGCTGGGCGACGAGCTCGATCTGGTCATCCACCTGAAGATGGCTGGCCGGCTGCTGATTAGCGATCCCGCGGCTGAGCGGGTCAGGCATACCCACATCATCCTGGGGTTGGATAACGGCCACGAGCTGCGCTATGTGGATCTCCGCCACTTCGGCGGCTTCTACCTGGTGGCCCGGGGCGACTACCGGGTACTCAAAGGGCTTTACGGGCTGGGGCCAGAGCCCCTGCGTCCCGGGTTCACCGCCAGCTATCTCAAACAGTGCTTCGCCTCGCGCAAGAGCAAGATCAAGAACCTCCTCTTGGACCAGTCGGTCATCGCCGGCCTGGGCAATATCTATGCTGACGAGGCCCTCTACCGGTCGGGGATCTCGCCCCTGCGGGAGGCCGGATCGCTCGGCGACCGCGAGATTGAGCGGCTGCACCGGGTAATCGAGGAGGTCATTGCCGAGGCTATTGAGCATCGGGGCACCACCTTCGCTACCTACGTAGATGGCCAGGGGAGGCGGGGACGTTTCGCTGAGCGGCTGCAGGCTTACGGGCGGCAGGGTGAGCCCTGTCTCGCCTGCGGGCGTCCACTGGTGAGGGTGAAAATTGGTGGGCGCAGTGCCCATTATTGTCCGGATTGTCAGCGGTGAGAGTCTGCCGGGAACAATTGTTCGACTTTCTCATTATCTTGTGGTATAATACGGATGTAACTACCACATATGGTTAGGGAGGCGTCTCCGTTGTACTCATTGACTGTTGAGTTCAGCAGCCAGACCGAGATCAAGGGCGGCCTCGAGGGGATCTGGAAGCGACTGGGGATCACTGGCGAGATCGAGCTGCGTCCGGCCGATAACGGCAGATGGATTCTGGAGATTCACTCTGAGCGCAAAATCAGGGAGAGCGCTCTGAAGGGCCTCAACGGCCGGATTATCGAGGGTTAGCAGTAGCGAGCCACGCCTTGGGGCGTGGCATTTTCATTGCCGGTGGGAGGAAAGCCCCCTGTTTGGAGAGAATGAAAGAAGCTCAACAGGGACGGGGGTGTCCGGGAATGTTGGTAGTCGGTCTGACCGGAGGAATCGCCAGCGGCAAATCGACAGTCTCGCGCATTCTCCGCCAGCTGGGGGCGGAGATTATTGACGCTGATCGGGTGGTCAAGGAGATCGAGCGCCCCGGCACCGAGGTCTGGCGAGAGCTGGT
Organism: Bacillota bacterium; assembly: GCA_040758135.1. Classification (GTDB taxonomy): domain Bacteria; phylum Bacillota; class Sulfobacillia; order JBFLWA01; family JBFLWA01; genus JBFLWA01. The sequence continues at coordinate 178,714 of JBFLWA010000001.1, forward strand.
AGCTGAGTTTGGTGAGGGGATTCTGCGGAAGGATGGGAGCATCAACCGAAAGCGCCTGGCCCGGCTGGCTTTTCCCGATCCGGCCAGACTGAAGCGCCTCAATGAGATCGTCCATCCTCGCGCCATCCAGCTGTGCCAGGAACGGCTCGAAGAGGCACGGCGCCGCCACCGTCGCCCTCCCCTGCTAGTGCTGGATGCCCCGCTGCTCATCGAGGCTAATATGACCCACATGGTGGATGAGGTTTGGGTAGTGGCAGTCGGACGTGAGACCCAGATCCAGCGGTTGATCGACCGGGACCACCTGAGCCGCGAGGAGGCGCTGCACCGGCTCCAGGCGCAGATGCCGCTGGAGGAGAAGTTGAAGTATGCCGACCGGGTCATTGACACCAGCGGAAGCCTGGAGGAGACCGAAAAACAGGTTAGGGGAGTCTGGGGCGAGGTAGTAGGCAGAGACGCTTGACCGGCGGGAACTACCGGAGCCGGACGGGCGTCTCTGATATTGTGTTATTACTTTACGGGAGGGAGATAGAGTAAATTGACCGTTAAGAGAACTCCCTGGCTATTGATGATATTAACTCTGATAGTTGCCCTGCCGCTGGCTACCGGCTGCCGTAAGGAATTGACCAGCCTATCGGAGGCCCAGCTTAGGGCGTTGGTTATTGCCGAAGCCGCCGTACCGAATATTGACGCAGTGAAATCAGCAGTCGAAGAACTGAAGGTAACCGGCGGCTCCCGGGTGATAGCTGCCTTGAGCATGAAGCCCGAAGCTGACACATAGACTATGAGCATCCAGCGGGAGTGCATAGTGAGGGTCGGCAATGGGGCGAGGTGGGGTCAGGGGCCTGTGGTGGGTCGTTTTTTTGTCTCTACTGGCGATGGTAGTCTGGGTCAGCCGCTGGCCGCAGCGGCTCTTCTACCCGGTATACTACCGCACTGAGATAAAGCGGGCGGCAGCGGCCTATGGGGTTGATCCTTATCTGATTATGGCGATTATTAAGGTAGAGAGCAATTTCCGGTGCTGGGTGGTCTCACGCAAGGGCGCTCGCGGTCTCATGCAGGTAATGCCGGCCACCGCCGATTGGATAGCCGGTGAAGGCGGTCCCCTTGGGGGGAGTGGCGCACTGGATGACCCTGCCTCGAACATCGCCATCGGCACCTGGTACCTGGCTTACCTGCTCGAGCGCTACAAAGGGAAGAACGCTCCGGCCATTGCTGCCTACAACGCCGGTGAAGCCCGGGTCGACCAGTGGCTGGCCGACCGGCTTTGGGACGGCAGGGTGGAGACAGCCCATCAGATCCCCTACGGCGAGACCCGCGGTTACATCCGGCGGGTAACCGTAGCTCACGCCCGGTATCGCCAACTCTATCCCCCGGAGGGAAGCCCATGAGGCGACCACGTTACCAACGCTTGAGGCAACACCGCCGCAGGAGCGGTTCGGTCTGGTTGGGCATCATCGCGGTACTGATTCTAGCCATCGCCGGCTGGTTCTATCTGACCAGACCGGTTTCCGGCTATTTCGTCCTGGTGCAGTCGGCTGAACCCGAGACACTACTACCCCATACCCTGGAGACCGAAGCCAGCTGGCGGCTGGCGCCCCTCATCTACAGCAGCCTGGTCCGGCTGCAGGGAGACGGGACTCTTGCTTCTGATCTGGCCGAGTCGTGGTGGACCGAGGACTCCGGGCTAAGCTGGGTCTTTCGGCTAAGGGAGGGAGCTGCCTGGCACGACGGACGGCCGGTGACCGTTGACGATGTGCTATTCACCTATAAGACCCTGGCCCGCCCCGATTGTCCCGGGCCACTCGGCCGGAAGTGGCGGGATATCCCGGTGGAGTCGCCTGGAGCCCAGCTGGTGGTCTTCCGGTTGCCCGAGGCCGACCCGTTCTTCCCCCGACGGGTCGCGGCAGTGCCGGTGGTTCCCGCCCAGCATCTCCAGGGAATCCACCCGGCTGACTGGCGGGCCTCTTCCTTCGGCCAGAAGCCAGTGGGTTCTGGCCCCTTCCGCCTGGTGGCCTGGGAGAAAGGGAAGAGCCTGCAGCTGGTGCCTCACGACCAGTATCACTTGGGACGGGCCGCGCTGGCCGGATTTGAGGTGCGCTTCCTGGCTGAGGTACCGGACCCGGGCAGCCTGAGGCGATGGGGACTGGATGCAGTCCTGGTGTCCGGCGATGTGAATCAGCCGGCTGGCCTCTTCTGTTCGCGCCAAGCCTCCCGGGCTATCGCGGTCGGTTCGACCTGGTACTACCTGTTAGCCATCAACCAGCGGGAGTGGCCCGGTAACCAGCTGGCCGTGAGAAGGGCGATCCAGGCGGCCATTGACCGGACTCTGCTGGTCAGAGCGGTGGGAGAGACCAAGTTCAGTGCGGTGGGCAACCCTCTGGAGCCCTACCGCTGGCTTGGCCTCACCCGGCCGACGCGCGCCTCTGTACCCCAGACCATCCTGGCCGATGCCGGCTTTGCTGATGCCAACGGTGATGGGGTCTGGGAGCGGGGAGGGGCAGAGCTGGCGGCCAAGCTCGTTGTCTGGCAGGCCGATGCTGACCGGGTACAGCTGGCGCGGGCGATTGCCCGCCAGCTGGGTTCAGCCGGCTTTAGGGTTGAGGTAGTGGAGGTGGACTATGCTGAATTCCTGGCTGCTACCCTGATCCGCCAGGACTATCAGTTGGCCATTGGACTTCTGGACTTCGGCGGTTTTGCCCCCCTGGACGAGCTGCTCGGGTCCGGCGCCGGACCAACCGCTGATGACACGGGCTATATCAGGGGCGGTGCTAACTACTTTGGCCATAAAGACCCAGCGCTCGACCAGAAACTGGCCGAGTTCAAAAAGGCGGATAATGAAGATAGCCTTAAAACCGCACTTTGGGAGATTAACCAGCTATTAATCGATAATCCACCATTTATCCCGTTGCTCGCCCCCCGGACTAGCCTCATTATAGGGAACGGTGTTCGTCAGGTGAATGCCGGACCTTATTCGCTGTTCAGTGAAGTCCATCTGTGGCGAAAAGTACGTTAAAGGCCGGTAAATGAGCTTGCATGGTTAATGGGACTATGCTATGATATGTTGTGCAAGCCGAAGTGGCGGAATTGGCAGACGCGCGGTGTTCAGGGCGCCGTAGGCAGCAGCCTGTGTGGGTTCAAATCCCACCTTCGGCACCGGAGACCAGGTGACTTCATTTATCTGGTCTTTTTTGTTTGTACTACCTGCTCCCGGGACCCAGGTCGAGATCGTTCAGATAGTCTCCAAGCTCTTCTACCGGAATGCCACCGAGTACGAGGTGCACCTCCTTCTGCTTCTCCGCCTCAGCTCCGGCGCGGTTCCCCGAAAACTGCGGATCATCCATGTCCACTACACCGGGACGGACTGCCCTTCGCCGAGGCTTGCGCCAGGGTGATCGGCCCCGAGGCCGCCCCCGGAAACTACCTTTCTCCTCCAGCCTTCCCCAGGTGCAAAGCTCGGAATGACCGGCTGACCGGAAAAACGGGCCGAATCGCCCCAGATCCTAGCCCGGCTCATCCTCCTGGCCAGGTCTTTGTGGACCGCCCGGGCGAAGTCCTCGACCGTGCTACCCCGGGATAGGATGAACGGTTTTACATATCATCGCTTCCGGTGTAAACCCGAATCAGACCACTGATCTATTACGGACTTTAAACTACAGTGGCCCGTCATCCGTGACTTCAGTTTCCAGTAACTGCTGCCGGAAGGTGTCGGATGGTGTCACAATGAACTTAAGAGGTAATAGTTATAAACATAGTGGGGGGGGAGGGGGCGGAGTGAGGGCAGCGCGCAATACCAGGCTAGTGGCAGCGACTATGGCCGCTGCGCTGCTGGCGGTCACTGTCTACCCCTACCTGGCCCCCGCCCCGGCAGGCGATTATCGTCCCTTCCCGGAGCTGGACCCAGACGACCGGGTGCTCATCCTGGCTCCACACCCCGATGACGAGATTCTGGGGACAGCCGGCCTGATGATGGCAGCTCAGGCCGTCGGTGCCGAGGTCCGCATAGTCCTGGTCACCAGTGGAGACGGTTACTCCTGGGCAGCCCGGGCCTGGCTGAAGAAGACAAATGTCTCCCGCGATGATCTCATCGCCTTCGGCCAAGTGCGGGAAGCTGAGTCACGGACGGCCTTGGCCCGGTTGGGGGTGGAGGAATTCGCCCTGCAATACCTGGGCTATCCGGACCGGGGTCTAGCTGCTCTGTGGGAGGCCCACTGGGAAGTTCCGGCCACCAGCCGGTTCACCGGTCGCAGCAGTGACCCCGAAGGGAACAGTACTTACACCGGAAGCGAGCTGCTGCGCCGTCTGGAGCAGATCCTCAGCGGCTACCAGCCCACCGTCCTGCTGCTTCCCCATCCATTGGATGCCCATAGCGACCATTGGGCGCTGGCTGGCTTTACTCTCCAGGCCTTAGCCCGGCAATCCACAGGATGGGGTTCGAAGCCCCGCGTCGTGGCCGGCTATCTGGTGCACCGTGGCGCCTGGCCGTTACCCCGGGCCTATCGTCCCGGAGCGGGCCTCTATCCGCCCGGCACCCTGCGCGACCTGGATCTGGAGTGGATGGTCCTGCCTCTATCGTCAGAAGCGGTGGCCAAGAAGCGCGAGGCGATTGCCGCTTTTGCCACCCAGCGCCGCATGATGCCCGCCTACCTTGATAGTTTCGCCCGGGCTAATGAGCTGTTCGGCGAGGTGAAGGGCGTCATCCTCGCAGAGGATTCTGGCGCGGTCGACGGGGTGCGGATCTGGCGCGATCCCCGGAGTGACACCATTATCAGACGGTTGGCACCGTCGGTTGACATTGCTGAGGTCTGGGCGAGATGGGCTGGAGACCAGATTACCGTAACCGCGTACAGCCGCGGTCGGCTGGCGACTCTGGCCCGCGGCCGATTGCTGGTGACCGCCCTGCGACAGTTGACCGCGCCCACTACCATCACTGTTATGCCGGCTTCCGCCGGGGGGCTGCGGCTGGTCTACCGTGGCCAGGTTCGGCTGGATCCGGGCACCTGCGAGCTGTTGGTCGTCTTCCAGACCAGGCTTGGCTGGTGGGGGTTGGATCAGACCCCGGCCATCCTGCTCATCCTGGACAGAGGAGGTGGGCTCAGTGATCCGGCTGGCTGGCCCCGGTGACGAATTCCGAATTGCCGAGATCTTTGCGGCTGCCTTTGCGGACAGCATCTCCTTCTACGCGCCCGGTGGCGTTTCGTTGGGGCTGCTCGCGCTCTGGCCCGAACTGGCCCGCCGGGCTGAACCCGAGGCCCTGCTGGTGAAAGCAGATGCCGAAGGAACCATCCAGGGCTACATATTCAGCCCGTCACAGACCGGGCGGCTCTGGCGGATAGCTCTGACCCCTGGCTATCTGACCCGGGTCATCCGCCGTTTGTTAGAAGAAGGCTTGCCCTGGCGCCGGTTGCCCCTGGGCAAGCTTCTGGGGAATAAGCTATGGTTTTGGCGTACCGACCGCGGTCACGGGACCCCTGCCCGCATCCTCTCGCTGGCGGTTGACCCTGGGGCGCACGGTCGGGGGTACGGGCGCGAGCTCCTGGCGGCGGGCTTATCCTATCTGCGAGCCAAGGGGTGCCCGGTGGTCACTCTGGAGGTGCGTCCGGACAACGCTCCCGCGCGGCAGCTCTACCAGATGGCGGGGTTTGCGGTAGTGGGGGAGACCAGGGACGCGCAGGGACCATGGATTATCATGCAAAGAGATCTCTAGTCCAACAGGAGGATATCGAATACCTCGGGGCTGGGCAGGTCAATCCAGCTATAGCCAGCAGTCTTCTTGTTGAATATATGGATGCCACCCCGATTGGAGACAAAGCGCCGTCCACCCCACTGCATGGTCTGGTGCAGGTTGGTGCCGCGCATCTGGCTTTCCCCCAGGTAAATGCATTCATCGTCCACGGCCAGACCCCGGGCGTAGCCGTTAATGTTGGCCACCGGCTGCCCCTGGCAGCAGGCATGGCCCTTCACGCTCTCACAGTGGTAGATCTCATTATTGAACAGGTAGACATCGTGGATGACTTCCGCCCCTGAGATCAGGACCTTCCCCCAGCTCAGGCCCTTCTTGTTGAGTTCGACCACACCGCCATCGTAGTGGTAGTTCTTGCCCTTGATCCGATTGGTCAGTGACCACATGGAGACTAGAATACGGTCGGGGAGGACGAGGATATCGTTGATCCAGTGTCCGTTGCTTTCCTCGGTGAAGGTTTGCCGGGCGACCACCTTCCAGCCGCGGTGGACATCGAAGGCGACCACTGTATTGCTGGCCGAACAGGTGGCATAGAGCCAACCGTTCTTCGGATCGAAACTGATCCCGTGCAGGTCTCGGCCGGGAAAGTCGAAACTGCTGACGGTGCTGAAGTCCCGCAGATCCAGGGCCTGAAAACCTAGTTGGCAATTGGCCACGAAGACCAGGCCATCACCGATGTCGACACCCCGCAGTTCGTCGGAGAGATGCCGGGTGACGGTGCCGTCCCGGGCAATGGTATAGAGGCTGCCACCCGCGTGACAGCAGCTTACCAATAAGCGTCGCGTAAGTATCACCTCCCTTCCTCTGACTGGACAAATGGGTCGCCCATCGTCCGGAGCCAGGCGGCGATCTCCGGCCTTAGGAACCGCTCGAGCTCGACCGAGTTGGTCTCCAGGGCCTGCCGCAGGCGGGTGCCGCTGAAGCTGAAGCGCTCGCTCTCTGGGTGGGGGCAGATATGGCTATTGGCCACCGCCTGGCAGCGGGCGCAGTAGAAGGCCTCCTCGAACGGGAGGGGGGTAATCCCGAGATCCGGGAATTCTCGGAAGTACTCCTGGGCCTCATACGGCCCGTAGTAGCAGCCGACCCCGGCGTGGTCGCGCCCCACGATGAAGTGTGTACAGCCGAAGTTCTTGCGCATAAGGGCGTGGTGAATGGCTTCCTTGGGGCCAGCATAGCGCATCTCGTAGCTGAGGGGGGCCAACAGGGCCCTGGCGGCCGGGTAATACCCTTCAAGCAACCGCTGATAGGCACCGATAATGATCTCATCCCGAAAGTCGCCGGGTTTCTTGCGCCCGATAACCGGCTGGATCAGCAGCCCATCAGCAAGGGTCAGAGCCGTCTTCTGGATATACTCATGGCCGAGGTGCGGCACATTTCTGGTCTGGAAGGCGACGATCCGCTTCCAGCCCCGGGCGGCCAGGAGTGCACGAACCTGACGGGGAGGTGGGCAGACCACCGGCGATCCTATTCGGGTGGTCGAGGCCAGTTTCACCACATCGCCGGCCAGAAACCACCGCCCCAGCCGGAGCGCCCGGGTCACCCCCGGGTGGCCCGGGTCTTCGGTCCCGAACAGCGAGCTGATGAAGGTGGCCCGGTCGGGCTCATAGATCTCCCGTACGGCCATCCCGGCCACCGGTTGGCCCCGGAAGGCCAGGATTAGGCGCCCCCGCTCGCTGCCCCAGACCCGGAGCAGCTGCTGACGGATCCGGTCGTCGGCGTCCAGCACTATGGGCATGGTCCAGGGGAGGCCGTTGGCCAGCCGGGCCCGGACCAGCACCGACTCGAGGGTAAGGCGGTCCATATAGCCGGTCAAGGGACTGTAGACGCCCGAAGCCAGGTTCTCTAAGTCAGTTAACTGATGGCCGTCAATCTCGAGAATGGAATGCCCCCGCTGGGAGTGGGCGGCCAGCCAGTCTTGCCTGGTCGGCTGGTCGGCCACCAACTCCACCAGATATCCGCCATGAGGATCATTCATTGTCATCACCCTCCCTGGTCAGCCACTGGTGGTCCTCCAGCCAGCGCAGGATCCGGGCAGCACTGGCCGGGGGTGGCTCTATATCAGTATCGACGGTGATCTCGGGATCGGCCGGAGGCTCGTAGGGGGCGGAGATGCCGGTGAAGTCGGTGATCTCTCCGGCCAGGGCCCGACGGTAGAGTCCCTTGACATCCCGGGCGATGCAGACCGACAGAGGGCATCTCACATAGACTTCGATGAAGCTCCCAATCAGGTCCCGGCAGCGGGAACGGGCCACCCGGTAGGGGGAGATGAAAGAGGCAATGACCACCACCCTGTGCTGGTTGAGCAGGCGGGCAACAAAGGCGGCCCGTTCCACATTGCGGTGGCGGTCCTTCTCACTGAAGCCCAGATCGGACGAGAGTCCAGCTCGCATGATGTCACCGTCCAGAATCTGAACCGGCAGACCGCGCTCCTTCAGCCGCTCCTCGAGGACAGAAGCAATGGTGGATTTGCCGGCTCCCGAGAGACCGGTAAGCCAAAGGGTAAAGGCTCGTTGCACGATGCTCCCTCCCGGCCTGGCTTCCGGGCCAGTTGCTCAGGCTGCAATAAGGCGGTAGAGTGAGAAGAGCCCCAGGAGGCTAGCTGGCTCCAGCTGATGAGCCGCCCCCAGGAGAAGGGGCGGGGTCGGTGGGAAGTGGCCAGCAACACCAGGCCCAGGCCGGTCACCAGGATCCTGATATATAGCCTTACATAATAGGCCGACAGGTTCACCGCCAGCAGGACGGCGATGGTGGTGGTTAGGCTGCTTAGGGCAAAGAGCAGAACTATGCGAAGCGGTTCTGACAGGTGAAGGTGGAGCACCGCCCGCCAACCTTGGCGGCAGACCATGAGTAACAGGATGGGGGTGAGCAGTGTGCCGTACCCCATACCCAGGGTGGAATCGATGAACTCGGCGGCGAACGCCAAGATTACCAGGAGGCCGAGGCTGTATAGCAAAGGCGAGGGCCTCCTCCGCTAAGTTTTCATTGGAGGCACGGTGGCCTCCCATTCATACTACGCGGGCCCAGAGGCGGCGCGGAGGAACCATTGTCCCTGTCCCGACGGGGTTAGTAGGGCGAAGCAAGCATTTGTCGTACCGGGCAGGGAAGCACTGGCAGCGGGGAGAATAAATGTTGTATAGAAAGCAGAAAATCGCCGCCCGCATTGGACGGCCGGCGCAGGGAGGAAGATGAAGATGCGAACCTACAATGTGACCATCCTCGGAGGCGGTAGCGCCTATACCCCCGGGCTCATCGAGGGCCTGCTGCGCTTCAGGGATGAGTTTGCCATCAGGCGTCTGGTGCTAATGGATATTGATGAACATAAGCTATCGGTGGTCGGTACGCTGGTTACCCAGATGCTCAAGACCCAGGTCCCCGAGATAGAGGTGGTCACCACCGGTGACCGTCGGGCCGCGTTGGAGGGGGCCGATTTCGTTCTCTGCCAGATCCGGGTGGGCGGGCTCCAGGCCCGTCATCTTGACGAGAGCATCCCCCTGGCGCATCAGGTCCTGGGCCAGGAGACCACCGGCCCCGGCGGCTTCTCTATGGCGCTCCGCACCATCCCGGTAATGGTGGAGGTCGCGCGAGACATTATGGAGATCGCCCCTGAGGCGTGGCTCATCAACTATACCAACCCCACCGGCATCGTGGCTGAGGCGGTGCATCGGGTCAGCCCGGTCAAGATGCTCAGCATCTGCGATGTTCCCATGGGGATGCAGTTCTTCATCGCCAAGATCATGGGGGTCCCCACCCGGGAGATCCGCCTGGACTATGTCGGCCTCAACCACCTGGGCTGGATCCGCCGGGTCTGGCTGAAAGGGCAGGACATATTGCCCCAATTGAGGCAGATGATCGATTCGGTGGACCTGGATAACCTGCCACCCGGGCTCGCAGTGGATGATCCCCACGCGATGGAAGAGGCCGGCTCGGTACTACGCCTGTTCAAAGAGCTGGACGTTATCCCTTCCTACTACCTCCAGTACTATTACTATAATGATGAGATGGTCGGGAAGTTGGTCAGGAAGGGCAAGACCCGGGCCCAGGAGGTCATGGAGATCGAGCAGGACCTCCTGCCATACTACCAGGAGGTGGCCGCCCAGAACCAGCCCTCCCTCTGGAAGAAGCGGGGTGGAGACTGGCACGCTGAGATGATGGTCGGGCTGGTGTCTTCCATTGCCAACGACAAGCAGGACCTGTCCATTGTCAATGTCCCCAACCGGGGGACGGTGACCGGGATTCCCGATGACAAGGTGGTCGAAGTAACGGCCCTAATCGACCGGAGCGGAGCGCATCCGCTTACCGTCGGGCGCATTCCCCTGGATATGCTCGGCCTGATGCAGGTCGTTGGGGCCTACGAGACCCTCACCGTCGAGGCGGCCCTGGAGGGCTCCTACGCCAAGGCATTGCGGGCCCTGGCCCTGCATCCACTGGTACCGTCACTGACGGTAGCCCGGAAGATCCTCGACGAGTACTTCAAGGCCCACGCCGATCTCCTGCCCCAATTCAGGAAATAGGGGGAGTGGATAATGAAGGTTAGAGCATTTTTCCAGAAGTTCGGCGGGGCGGCGATGACGCCCATCGCCGTGCTGCCGGCGGCCGCCCTTATTATCGCTCTGGGCACGGTGTTACCGCACCAGTGGGTGGTAGCCCGGGGTTTCGCTGCTGCCGGGCAAGTTCTCCTCGAGTACCTGGGGCTCATCTTTGCCATCGGCTTGGCAGTGGGGTTCTGCAACCGCGAGGGTGTAGCCGGCCTGGCGGCTGCCATGGGCTACCTGATCATCAACGGCATCGCCCGGACCATGAATCCCGAGGTCAATATCGGCGTCTTGGCCGGTATTGTCGCCGGCGTCATCGCTGCCCTTCTCTTCCAGCGCTTTCACCGGGTTCGGTTTCCTGATTATTTCAGTTTCTTTGGCGGGCAGCGTTTTGTCCCCATTATCACCTCCTTTGCGGCTGTCTTGGTTGGCCTGGCCATGGGGCTGATTGGCCCCTATCTGGCTACCGGGCTCCAGACCATCGGCGACTGGATGGCCGGCGCCGGCGCGCTGGGGGTGGGTGTGTATGGTGCCCTCGAGCGCTTGTTGATCCCCACCGGTCTGCACCATTTCCTCAATGGCCTCATCCTATTACTCCTGGGCGAATACGGGGGAGCCACCGGCGATCTGGGGCGCTTTTTCGCGGGCGACCCGACCGCCGGCTACTTCATGGGCGGCGCTTTCGCCATCAAGGTCTTCGCCCTGCCCGCGGCCTGTCTCGCCCTCTACCACGAGGCCCGGGCCGGCGGCCGGAAGGCAGTTAAGGGGCTGATGATCACGGCCGCTGCTACCAGCTTCCTGACGGGAATCACCGAGCCAGTGGAGTTCGCTTTCCTGTTTACTGCCCCCATCCTCTTCCTGTTCCACGCGGTACTCACTGGCAGTAGCTTCGTCCTCAACTATCTGCTGGAAATCAGACACGGCTTCGCCTCATCAGCCGGGGCCTTCGAGTTCCTGGTCAACTTGGGTCAAGCAGAACGGGGGCTGTGGATCATCCCCATCGGCCTCGGTTATGCTGCCATCTACTACTTCGGCTTCCGGTTGCTCATTCGTCGGCTAGACTTGGCTACCCCGGGAAGGCACGCCGAGGAAGCTGGTCTCGATGCTGCGGAAGAACGGATGCGCGACCTTCCCCTGGCCGAGCGGGCCCGGGAGATCGTGGCCGCTCTGGGCGGTACCGGCAATCTAGGTTCGGTGGATTCCTGCCTCACCAGGTTGCGCATGGTGCTGGAGGACGAGAGCCGGGTGAATGAAGCGCGCCTCCGGGAGCTGGGGGCGGCCGGTATTGTCAAGCTGGGCCCCGGCGTCTGGCAAGTGGTTTTCGGCACCGTCTCCGATGCCCTGCGCCACGAGATTAAGGGGCTGCTGAAAACGGACGAGGACTGATATATGCCTCCATTTCTGGCATAGGTATAGAGGTGAGGGTTATCCAGGAAGGGGAGAGCTATGCCGATACGGGCATCCCGGTTGCGCCGGGCGTCATCAGGCTACTGCCCCCAGACCACCAACACCACCCGCCTGTGCGCCGGCGACATCCGCCGGATGGCCGCCCTTACCTCCCAGCTGGTCTATGTCAGCCCTCTGGTGCGGCCGGCCGCGGTCGTATTGGTGCCGGATTTCGCCGGGGAGATAGCCTTCGCTGCCGCTAGCCTGGTCCAGGGGCCCAGCGCTGGGCCCCTGCTCTTCTACTCCCGGGATGGGCTGCCACCGGAGACGGCCCGGGAGATCCGTCGGTTGCGCCCCTCGGGAGAAGGGGTTCCGGCACCGGTTCTGGTGGCCGGAGGCGGCAGCCGCTCCTTGTTTCGTTCCCTCGAATACCTGGGCTACGGCTACCTGTCCATCGGTGGCCGAGATCCAACCGAGACCGCTGCTGAGCTGGCCTTTAGCCGGGCGGCGTTAATCCCGCCCGACGGGCGACGCTTCCGGGATGCTCTGGTTCTGTCACTGGGCAACTGGTCTGACGCAGCCGGGGCTCCCGCTCTGGCCGCGGCTACCGGGTCGCCCATTCTCTTCTGCGGTCAGAATTCGGTGCCACCGGCCACCCGGGTGGCGGTAGAGGGGCTCGGCTACCCCAACATCCATGTAGTCAGCGATGGTCTGGGACCGGAGATGCGCCGGGAATTGGAGGACCTAACCAAAAAGAACCTCTCCTTTATTATCCGTCGTCCCGGGGAGTCGACCACTCTGGCTATGGTGCGGTACCAGTGCCCCAAAACCCTTTTTGGCTGGGGTACGGCCATAGTCCAGCCCCGGGCGGTCTGCCTCATCCCCGCCGGCCGGTGGGAGTATGCGGTGGCTGCTGCCATTGTGGCCTGCCGCGGCAAACATGCCCCGGTCATCGAGATCGACGATGAGAGACTATCCCCGGAGCTGGCGGCCTGGTTGGAGGAAAACCGGAACCTGGACCATGCCTACCTGCTGGGAGGAACAGACGAACTCGACCTGGTGCTCCAGCATCAAGTCGACATCGTGCTGGAGCGGGACGGGCAACGGTACCAAAGCCGGTAGTCGGCTGCCACACCGCCGCCCGTCGCCGTCCGGCTAGCTCTGTTCGTTGGCTCCCACCAGCCCCTGTAACTTCTCCCACAGCTCAGGATGGGAGCGCCTCAGGGCGACCGGCTTGCCCCGGCTGTCTATGAAGGTATGGGCCGTCTCGCCGGTGGCCAGCAGCGCCCCATCGGCCGAGCGAACCACCTCGTAGCGGAAACGGTAGCGGACTACCCCCGCCTCTACCAGGGCCGTCCTGACCACCAGTTGGTCGTCGTAGCGGGCTGAGTGATGGTACCACACATGGGCCTCGATGGCCGGAGCCAGCAGCCCCAGCTCCTCCAGGCGGCGGTAGGTAAGGCCCAGGGCGCGGAACAACTCGGTGCGTCCCACCTCGAACCAGACCAGGTAGTTGGCGTAGTAGACCACGCCCATCTGGTCGGTCTCAGCATACCGCACCGCTACTCGCGCCTCATGCCAGCGCTCAGCAGTGGACACGGGCAATAGCTCCTTTCTTGAGGGTCTGCTCAAAGCTTCTTCCCCCGAAGACCAACCCCTTCCGCAACAGGAGGGAAGAGGAGAGCGGGTGCCGAATGGACTATTCTGGAGGTGTCCAATATGGTGACAAACGAGCATCCCATTATGCGTCACATCTATCGGCTGGCGGTGGAGATCGGGCCACGTGGCTCGGCCACCCGGGCCGAGCGCAAGGCGGCTGAATACGTGGCGGAGGAGCTCAGGGGAATGGGACTGGAGGGGAATCTGCAGCCTATTCGGGCCATCCCCACCTTCTCCTGGCCCTACATGATTCTTTATCTATGGCCATGGCTGGCGCTGGCCGTCACTCTGGTCCAGCCTCTGGCCGGAGGAATCCTGGCCCTGGTCGGCGCAATTCTCTTCTTCGCCGAGCTCAACACCTATGAGCTGGTGGCTGCCGTTCTCCCCAAGTCCGAAGGCTACAATGTAGTGGGCCGGCGGGCGCGGCCGGAGGCGGGGCAGCGGGTGGTGATCATGAGCCACTTAGATTCCTCCAAAGCAGCTCTCAATTTTAGCCCCAAGATGGTACCCGGGTTCCGGTCATCTTTCATCATGATGGTCATCGCCGTGGTTCTCTCCGGTCTGCTGATCTTCGCCTATGGTCTTAGTGACTGGGCACCACTGCGCTGGGCGAGCCTGGTTCCCGCGGGCTACCTGCTGATTACCGTCGGCTTCCTGGTCCACCGGGAGTTCTGGAGCCGGTACACCCATGGTGCCAACGACAACGCTTCCGGCGTCGGGGTGATGCTGGCTCTGGCCGAACGGGCCGCCCGCGGCGATGAGGAGCTGGAGGGGCTCGATCTCTGGTTCCTGGCGGTCAGTTCGGAGGAGACCAGCTCGGCTGGGGTGGAGGGGTTTCTCAGGCAATATGGCGGGGAGATGAAGGATGCCCTGTTCATCAATCTTGACAATATCGGGGCCGGCCGGGTTCACTTCATGGCCGGTGAGGGGATGTTTCCTACCTACAAGGCGGATAGGCGGCTGCTGGCGCTCTGCCAGAAGGTCCAGAAGCAGCGGCCCGACCTGGATGTACGCCAGGGGGTCTATACCCTGATGACCACCGATTGTACCCGTATCCTGATCAAGGGCTACCGGGGCATCGGTTTTCTGGCTGTTGACGAGCGGGGACTGCTGCCCAACTGGCATTGGGTCACCGACACTTACGAGAATGTGGATCCGAAGACAGTGGAGACTGCCCTGGAATTCGTCTGGGCGATGCTGGAGGAACTGAACCAGGCCGATCCGGGCGTCACTGACCGAGCAGTGCCTTGAACACAGCGGTAATCGCGCTGGAGACCTTCGGCAGCTCGACTCCCAGAGCCAACAGGATCCCCAGGGCCAGGGAGAGGGCGGTCAGAGCCAGGAAGACAACCAGTTCCCGCCAGTAGCCCTGCCGGATGAGCCCAGGTCCCTCCAGCAGAGCGACGGTCAACCCGGCCAGCAAGACGAGGGCTATCATATCAGGCTTCCTTCCGGGGGAGCCCTCGCACCATGGCCACCACCAGGGTCAGCAGGGGGATCCCCAACTGGAAAGGCAGGGCGTAGAGTGGCCAGACCAGGTCGGCGAAGGCGATGTTTTCGGCGACATTGTCGAAGTTCAGAATGGCCAGGATAGCCATGAGTGTCCCGATGGGAGTGGCCAGTGGCCGGTATGATCGGAGCCCCAGTAACTGGGCGGTGCCCAGGGTGGTCCCGTATAGCAGTACGGCGACCTTGATGAACCCCATGGTCAATAGACTGGTGTCCACTAGGATCTCCAGCCGGGTGATGACATCCAAGACATCGATCTGTTGGACCGCAGTATACGAGGGGTAAGTGGAGATAGCGCCAGTGGCCCCGAGGACGGCAGTATTGCGCGCGGCCGCCAGGGCCAGGGTAAGGCCGGCGATTATTAGTGCCCGGACTACTGCCCCCTTGGCCCGCCGGGCGTTATTGAGGAAGGGGATGACCATCAGGAAGGCGACCGTCTCAGCGAAAGGAAAGGTGGCTGAGCGGTGGGCCGCCCAGAGCAGCTGCCCCGGGGGTGTCGCCAGGACCGGTTGCAGGTTTCGGAGATCCATCTCCGGAATCATCAGGGCGACGGTGAGAGCCACAGTGGCCAGGAGCAGAGGGACCAGCACCTCACTGCAGCGGGCCAGTACCTCAATGCCGTTGCGCGTGACCCAGATGCAGACCCAGACAATGAGAGCCAAGAAGGCCATGGGCGGGGTCTTAGGCATGCTCGTGATGGTGAAATAATCACTGAAGTTCCGGAGAACCAATGAACCCAGGTGGAAGAGAAACCAGAGGAAAGCCGCGGAGATGGCGGTTCCTAGGAAGGGTCCATATACAGCCTGGCTGATCTCCACCAGAGTGCGGCCGGGGAAACGCTGGGCCAGGGCGAGATAGATCAGGGCAAAGGCCAGCCCCTCAGCCAGGCCGATAAGAATGGCAATCCAGGCATCTTGTTTGGCGGCCTGGCCGGGCATGAGCACCAAGGCTGAGCCAATGGTGAAGCCGATGACCAGGTTAGCTAGCTGTGAGCCGGACATTCGGCCCTGTTCCAACCCCATCCTTTACCCTACCTTTCTGGTGGCCTATTGGGGTATAATCGGCTTGGTAATCAGCCCTACCTGACGGAGCCTGGTTTTGACGGTTATCTCCACCGGGAGCGAGGGAAAGAGCTCGGGCCACCGCTTCTCCCAGTTCTTCCAGGCCTCCGGATAACGGCGACCAACTGCTGTCCCGAAGTCGAAGATATCGGTTCCCAGCTGCCGGGCCCGCACCAGGGCGGCCTCGATCTCACGGCGGATCGCCTCGGCCATTCCCTTTTCCAGCAAAGCCAGTTGCTCCGGTTTGCTCAGGTCTTTCGGAACCATCTGATCGCCCAGATCTCCTTCGGCCGCCACGTCCAATCTCATGGTTAGCCTACCCCCGTCCAGGTGTGGGATTACCCTGCTTTTGGCACCGATTATCTCCAATGCTACCTTCCCGCCGCCCGGGCCAGAAATGACAATGATCCCACTCCTGACCTCGCCAAGCACCCAGAGGAGTCCCCGGCTGGCCGTCTCGTCCAGCCTGCCCACCAGACGATCATCCCGGAAGACTGAGGTGCCGGAAAGGCACACCCTCTTCTGAGCCCCCTCGGTGAAGACTGTAACCAGCGAGGCCACCGGCGCGGCCGTCGGACTCACCAGCCGCGCCACCAAATCCTGCATGGTGACCTGTGCTACTGTAGATCGGGTCGCCTGTAGCTTCACCAGCTGCATGATGGCAATGGCCGGGATGGGGTTGAGCTCCGACTCGGCTTCCAGGACATCGCAGGCCTGCCCTTCGGCAACCAGCACCCAGACCGAGCGACGGGTCTCGTAGTTGCGGAGGAAGAAATCCAGCAGGGGCCTGATCCCCTGCTCGGCCGCGACCCGGCCAATGACGATGATCTGGTTGTGGGAGAACAAGAGCTCCCGGTCGGACACCGAGGCCAGGCTGCGCACCGCCTGAAAGACGGTTTCCCCGGCGCTACTGACAACCCAGACCGCTGGCCCCTGGGCGCCGCCGGCACCCTCTCCGGGCGCGTAGACTTCGGCTGGTTTGACTATCTGCGCGGTGACCAGCACCTGGCCCGGTTCATCGGCCAGATCTAGGCCGATCCCTACCACCACGGCCAGGTCAATCAGCTCGCGGCGGTTCCAGCACCCACCCAGCAATGGGAGGAGTAAGAGAACCAGGAGGAGACAGGCGAGGTAGCGCGACTTGGGGGCCAGCAACTTAGTCGCCCGACCCTTCGTCGGTCTTCTCGGCCCGATCCGGGGGAGCGGGACGCTGGAGAGCCTGTTGGCGCCAGGGGTTATGCCAACCGATAGCCCGGGGACGGGTCAGCATGGTCCACCAGGGCGCCCGGACCAGGACATCCTTGAGATCCTCCGTGCTGAGCGGGGCCAGGGGCGACAGGTACGGGGTGCCGAACGAACGCAGCGAGGCCAGATGGATGAGAGTGCCCATCAAGCCAATGCCAATTCCGAAGGCGCCCATGGCCCCGGCCAGGACGGTGAAGCTGAGCCGCAGCAGGGCGGCGGCATCGGCCTGAGCCGGGACAGTGAAGGAGGCTATGGCAGTGGCTGCCGTTACAATGACCATGGGTGCTGCGATAAGACCAGCCCGCACCGCCGATTCGCCGATGACCAGGGCTCCGACGATGCTCACCGCTTGGCCGACTGGGCGGGGGAGCCTGATGCCAGCCTCGCGCAGCACCTCAAACATCAGCCCCATTATCAGGGCCTCCAGGACAACTGGGAACGGGGTTCCCTCTCTGGCCACGGCCATGCTAATAAGCAAGGGGGTGGGGATGAGCTCCTGGTGGAAGGTGGTTAGAGCCACATAGGCCGGGGGCCCCAGCACGCTCATGGCGAAGCCAGCATACCTTACCCAGCGCACCACCGTAGCGTAATAGGGGCGGGAGTAGTAGTCATCCGGACTCTGGAAGCTCTCAACCATCAGCATGGGTACAGTGAGAACAAAGGGGGTGCCATTGACGGCGATGGCCACGCGGCCCTCCAGGAGCTTGGCTACCACTACATCCGGCCGCTCGGTGTTGGCGACAGTGGCAAAGGGAGAAAAGGAATTGTCCTCGATATACTCCTCAATGTAGCCAGAAGCCAGGGCTGCATCAATATCAAGCTGCTGCAACCGCTGTCTTACCTCCTCCACCACCTTGGGGTTGGCTACCTTCCGGAGGTAGATGATGGCCACATCGGTCCGGGTCTGGCGGCCTAGGGTTACAACCTCGATGGTGAGATCCGGGTTTCGTAGCTTCCTTCGCAGCTGAGCCAGGTTAATGTGGAGATCCTCGGTGAACCCTTCCCGCGGGCCATGCACCACCACCTCTGCCTCGGGCTCCTCCACATTCCGGCTCCTCCACCCCCGGGTGTCCACTACCAGGGCTTTCCCGGAGCCATTGATGAGTAGGAGAGTTTCACCGGAGACAATGGAGTGGGCGGCTGCGCCCACCGTATCTATTTGTTTGGTCGCACAGGCGGTGATAAGTCCGGCAGCCATCTGCTCCGGGGCTTGGGCAGGCGAGAGCCGACCTTCCTTTTCGGCCAACACCGACTCGACCATCAGGGGCCGCAGGATCTGGTTATCGATAGTCCCTTTGTCGACCAGGCCGCTGAGGAAGACCAGGGCCGCTCTGAGGTCCGGGCGCGAGCCGACAATGAACTCGCGGATGGTGAGATCAATGCTCCCGCCGAACAGCTCCCTGAGGGTCTTCAGGTTCTCGTCCAGGCGAGCGGAAAGGGGCTGGCGCTCCTCCGGCGCGCCCGATCTATGCTTGGGGATCTGATGGCGGGAGGCGGACAGGAAGCCGAGTTTGCGGGCGAGTCGGCGGAACATGGACCATCCCTTTCCGGCATGAGTTCTCACGCCTAGTATGGCCCGGTTCACTCCGGTACTCTCGCGGGCAAGGTGTTCTGATGGCTACCAGCTGTCCTGGCCGGTCAGCCTCTCTACACCATGACCTGCTGGCCTTGGACGGTATCGAGAGTTAGCCGGGTCACGAAGTCCAGCCGATCAGGGTCGATATTCCGGTACCAGCGCTCCAGAGTGACCGCGGCGCGCCTGGTTCCTCCCGCCCCAAAACCCGCTGGAAGTTGACAGGCTATGCCCCTAGTATCTCCCGCCAGGCTAGACAGTGATCCCGATGAACCAGCGGGCGAGGTAGAAGTAGACTACCAGTGCTACCGCATCGACGATGGTGGTGATCAGGGGACCGGCCATGATTGCCGGATCCAGCCGCAGCCGCTGGGCGACCATAGGCAGAACGCCGCCGAGAATCTTGGCCAGCATCACCGTTGTTACCAGAGTGGCTGATACGGTCAGAGCAATGGGTGTGGAATAACCCTCGAAGAAGCGGATGCGGACGAAATTGAGGGCGGCCAGCCCGACCCCCACCAACAGGCTGACCTGCATCTCCTTCCAGATCACCTTCAGCATATCCCGGAGTTCGATCTCCCGCAGGATGAGGCTGCGGATAACCAGGGTCGAGGCCTGTGAACCTGCGTTACCCCCGGTGTCCATCAGCATTGGGATGAAGGTGGCCAGGGCGACCACCGAGGCCAGAGTTGTCTCGAAACTGCGGATAATATAGCCGGTAAAGGTGGCTGACACCATCAGGACCAGCAGCCAGACAATGCGCTTACGGGCCAGGGCCATAATGCTGGTGTTCAGGTATTCTTCGTCAGACGGGACCAGGGCCGCCATGCGGTGAAAGTCCTCGGTAGTTTCCTGGTCGATGACATCTACGATATCGTCAATGGTGATGATTCCCACCAGGCGGTCTTCTCCGTCCACTACCGGGATGGCCAGAAGGTCGTACTTCTTGAAGATCCCGGCGATGTGCTCCTGGTCGTCATGGGTAGTGACCCGGATCGGGTCGAGCCGCATGACTTGGCCCACAGTGGTTTCCGGGTCGGCGATAACCAGGTCACGCAGAGAGACGGTACCCGTCAGGCGGCGCTCGGAATCCGTCACATAGCAGGTGTAGATTGTCTCCTTGCGCGGGGCGATCTGCCTGATGCGTGCCAGCGCCTCGCCGGCGCTCTGATCGGGCCGGAGGGCGACATACTCGATGGTCATCAGGCTCCCGGCCGAGTTCTCAGGGTAGTTGAGGAACTGGTTAATCAGGCGGCGCTCGCTTTCGGGCGAGTTGCGCAGGATTTGGTTGACTACATTGGCCGGCATCTCTTCCAGGAAGTCAATCTTATCGTCGAAGAAAAGGGCTTCCATGATGCTAGATAATTCGACTTCATTGGCCAGCTGCGAGAGGCTGGTCTGACGCTCGTGCGAAAGATAGGCAAAAACCATTGCCGCGGCATCCTTGGGCAGGAGGCGGAAGACAACCAGCGCGGTTGTGGGCTCCAATTCGTCCAAGAACTCAGCTATATCGGCGGCCCGCATTAGGGCCAGCTCGGACTTGAGCAGCGCGTACTGGCCGCTATTGACTAGTTCGCGAATGGTATCCAGACTCATGATGGTCACCTCCGGTCAGAGTACGGTCAGGGTGTACCAGGTGTTTGGCCTGTGAACGCGCTAAGGCCAGGCGCAACGGCCGCTGGCCGCTTCTGCCTGGCCCGGGTTCAGTGTCTGACCGGACTTACCGGCGGGCGCGGCGAGAAAACGGCTCCAACGGCCAATTTCGGCTGTGAGGAAGACTACTGCCGCCGTCAGGGTCCATTTTCTTCACCTGCCTTTCACCTCCACCCTATATCATATTCCTATGAGGCCTGGCGCGTCAACCGGAAGTGGTCAGCAGCGCAATTCGGTTGTACGAAGGAGCGCAGAAGGTTACGGTAGCTTTAGTAGTGCCCCAACCGCTGATCCATGTTACACTTGGCTACGGAGCAGTTGGCATGGGCCCAGGCGCCACTGCCACACGCATCACTGAAACTCGGCTTCGTCTATGCTTCTAGATATAGAGCACATGGCTACTAGTGATAGCAGGCTGGCACTGTCTCGATCACACAACACGATAAGGAGGAAGCGTCTTGGGCAGCATCACTGGCAGAGTCGGCGGGGCGATTGGTGGTATGGATCTGGTCTGTGAGGTATCAGAAGGGCGCTACAGCGGCCGCATTGGCGGCACCTTTCAAGGGCGTGACATCCGCCTGGAGCTCTCAGCGGACGGGCGGCAACTGAGCGGTCGAGTCGGCGGTGACCTCATCGGCTGGGATGTGCAGGCAAGTATCGAAGGGAACTGTCTTCACGGAAGGGTCGGGGGCGACATACTGGGCTGGACCGCTGAGATTAAGGGGGGCGCTGGGGAGTTTCGTGGGCGCTGGGGTGGCGAGGTTATCGGGTACGACCTCCGTCTATACTGGGATCACGCCTCCGGCAGATTCTTCGGGCGGATCGGCGGCGACACCTTCGGGCACAATGTGGAGCTTAGGTTTGATCCAGATGTGCCGCCTCTGGTGGTGGCCTTCCTGGCGGGCATGACCTACAATGTCTACCGGGAGACGCGAAGCCGGGGGAACTGAGGCTCGCATCGCCGCTAATGCTGAGGACCGGTGCCGGCCGGTAGTGACTGAGGGGGGAGGATAGGCTGCCTTCGTTCCCGAAAAACAGCCCAGATTCCCATTCAGCGGACAGGAGGTGCCTGCTTGCACTACAGAGCCTTTGTCGAGCGTTACCTTGACGGGCAATTGCATATCCTTATCCAACAGCGAACGTCTGACGGTCACTGAGGTCGTCGGTGCTGAGGGACTCAGCGGTTGGACCGCAACCCGGAGGACTTCCTCTGGGCTGACCGGGCCGCCCTGGCGTTCTACTTCAAATACCTAAGCGAGTGGGGAGAAAAGGAGGCACAAAATGAGAAAGCTGATTCTCATCCGCCACGCGGAGACTGAGCCGGATCCGACTGTAGACGCACACTTGTGGGAATTGACCGATGGAGGCCGGGTCCGTTCGGAGAGACTGGCTGAGGCTCTCATTGCCTACCAGCCGGTGGCTCTCTATGCCAGCCCGGAGAAGAAGGCGCAGCAAACGGCCACTATCATTGGGGAGCGCCTGGGCCTCGAGGTGGTCACCGCTAAGGGGTTGGAGGAACACAACCGGGAGGGCGAGGTTGGTTTGAGCAAGAACGAGTTCCGGCAGAAGCTCATCGAGTTTTTTCTGCGCCCGACGGAGATAGTCTTTGGCAACGAAAGCGCCGTTCAGGCCCATGACCGTTTTTCACTGACCATCGAGAGGATTATCCACCATCAGCACCAGGGCAATCTGGCGGTAGTCGCCCATGGGACGGTCCTGACCCTCTTCGCCGCCCACTGGTCAGGCGCTGACCCGCTGGAGTTCTGGAACCAACTGGGCATGCCGGCTTTCTTCGTCATGGATCTGCCCGGCTGGCGGCTTACTGAGGGAATCACCAATATCGAATGAAAGGTGGGCTCCCTGCTGAACATCTGTGTTTACTGCTCTTCCAGCAACAAACTGGACCATGCTTACTGCGACCTGGCCTGGGAACTCGGCCGGAGTATCGGGGAGCGTGGCCATACTTTGGTCTACGGTGGAACCAGTATTGGCCTGATGGGGCTCGTCGCGCTGGGTGTGCACGACGCGGGCGGCCGGGTTATCGGCATCATCCCCCGGCGTATCCACGACCGGGGTGTCACCTACCAGGCGGCTGACGAGGTAGTCCTCACCGCCGATCTGCGGGAGCGTAAGGCGGTCATGGACCAGCACAGTGATGCCTTTATCGCTCTGCCAGGAGGTTTCGGTACTCTCGAGGAGATACTCGAGGCTATTACCCACAAGCAGCTTCAGTTCCACAACAAGCCGGTGGTGCTCATCAATTTCCGGGGTTTCTACGATAGTCTGCTGGCTCAGTTCGAGCGGAGCTACGTGGAGCAGTTCGCCCGCCCGGTCTACCGGGAGCTGTATGCAGTGGTGGAGAGTGCTCCAGCGGCTCTCGGCTACATTGAGACCTACTCCCCGCCAGAGCTGGGAAACAAGTACGAGTGAAGGAGGGTGAGTGTACGCATCATCGAACGAGGTGGTCTCATTGGTTAAACACATAGTCTTCTTCCGCCTGAAAGACCGGAGCGCTGAGAGTATCGAGCGGGCCGCGGCGGTGCTGCGGGCGATGGAAGGTAAGATCGAGTTCCTGAGAGAGATTGAGGTCGGCGTGGACTTCCTGCGCTCGCCGCGTTCTTATGATATCGCCCTGATCACCGTCTTCGACTCCCGGGAAGACCTTGAGCGGTATCAGGCGCATCCGGCCCACCAGCCGGTCTCGGAGTACATGTCTGAGGTTCGCGAATCGTCGGTCTCGGTGGACTTTGAGTGCTGAGGAGAGAAGCTGATGCCATACCTCATTCTCTTGAGTGAGCGGGAGTTCGCCTGCCGCGAGGTAACCGGTTTCTTCACTATTGGCTTCTTTCTGCCAGGAGCTTGGCATCCCCCGGGAGACGGTCATCGCCCAGGGTGACGGTATCGCCGACTGCTCGATGACCGAATAGGCCGGAGCTGGTGTCGCCATGGGCTGGGCAGGACCCACACCCGGTGGCCACTGCTTTGCAGTGTCTCATCGGGCTGTAGAAAGCCGGGCCCCCGCCGCTCCTCAGTCGCCCAAGACGGTGTTTCCAGACCGTCTCTGGCCTCTGGCAGCCAGTAGCAGGCACAGGGATAACTGCACAGATCAATCGTGTCAGTTCCTCCTAGTCCGGTTGGGTAGCGGCGTAGTCCAGTAGAATAGCTGCTACATCGCAGTTCTCGCGCCAGATATGATTCCACTGGTAAAGCTCCACCGGCTGGCCATTGACCTCCCAGCCAATCTCGATGGTGAACGAGGGCCGGCGGAAGGTCTCAATGAACCAGTCCTTGTAGCCGCCCCCGATGTAGGAAGGATCGGTGACACGCTCGGTCAGTAAGGGGTAGTAGGTGGTGCGGCTGATTCTCTGGGCCAACACCAGATCCCGGGCCTTATCCGCTCCCTGCTGGTTGAAGTACCAGTAGATCAGTCCGCCCCGTGAGTGGTACATCACCGATGCTTCCGGGCGGAGAGCCTGGGTCAGCCTAAACAAAGCGGCCGCCTCGGGCTCGGAGAGGGGGGCCGGTCCGCGGTAACCGGCTGGGCTCGGTTTGGTGATCGGGGTCTTCTCCCAATTCACCGGGAACTGGCGGTTGAGGTCAACCCCGTTGGCATTAGCTTTCCAAGTGCGGTAGGCGCGGTTCGACTGCGCCTTTACCACTCCATCGGGATTGACCATCGGGATGACGACCAGCGAGGTTTCCTCCAGCAGGGCCCTTAGGTCGAACCCCCAGAGCACCTTGTTTTCCGTGGCCGCCTTGGCGTAGTATTCCAGCTGGTACATGAGGAGATTGGTGGTCATCCACTCCCGGGCGTGGATGCTTCCGGTCAGGAGCACTGAGCGGTGGCCGCTCCCCAGCCGGACCACAGGGATGGGACGCCCCTCCACGCTGGTGGCGTAGCTCCAGACCGAGATCAGGTCGGGGTAGAGCGCGGCCAGATAACCGAGGTCTCGGATGAGGTTATTGTAACCGTAGACCTGCCTGGGGTTGACTACCTGCTGCGGCAGGGAGCCCAGCATCGGCGCCTCAGACACCAGCTTCTGGAGCCATCTGGCGGCCGGCGGGGTGGTCGCCGGTGGTATCAGTGCCCGGGCCAGCTCCAGTTGGCCCAGTGCCAACCAGGGGCAGGCGATTGGCAGTCTCGCGGCCAGGTACCGGGCCAGGTGGAATTCGACGGGCAGAAACGAAAAAACCCCACCAGCACGCAATTCCGCGCACAGCCAGGCCAACTGTTCGGGGGCCAGAGGCAACAGGGCCAGGAGCGACTGCTCGGCCGTGGGTCGGGGAGCCGCGGTAGCGATACCGGGGGCCACCGTGGCGAGGATGAGTAGGGCTATCAGGAGTGAGATTGGTCGAGAGAGCACAGAGAGCTTCGCCTCCCTTTTCCTCATATGGAGGTTTAGCTGTGACCCCTCGCACTTCCTCCCAGTTGTGTCAACCTTTTGGGGTCCCAGGTTGAAAGAGCTCGATGATCTCCTCGTCGGGTCCCTTGATAAAGAAGATCTGCGACCCACCGACGCCGGCCATCGATGACTGGGAGAGCATCTCCACACCAGCATCTTGGAGTCGCTCAATATCCTGCTTGAGGTCGGTAGTGACAATGGCCAGGTGACTGATGCGGCCATAGGTGCTGGCATTGCCCAGCCTTCCGTCCAGGTACTGGATGAGTTCGATATCCTGGCCACCTAAGGAGAGAAAGGCCAGCTCAGCGTGGGGCAGGCGATGACGCGGGCCGGGCTGGAAGCCGAGGACCTTTTGGTAGAACTCCAGCGACCGCTGGAGGTCGCTAACGACAATCCCGACATGATGGATCTTGGTCAGCATGGCGATTTCCTTCTTTCCCATCTAATTGGGGTATAGCTTTCCCTCAGCCGTGGCCTTCATCCTCTGTATTGGAAGCTGCTGTAGACCTGAACATTAACGACAGGCTGGCGGTACACGGGTGCCCGAAGAAGCCGGGTGGGGGGGATTTATCCCCGGCGGAATGTCACATCTCGGAGTCTCCTTTCTCATTCGGGGACGGCGGAGTAGGCCCGCCGCCCACCCGATCGCAAGGCCTCTCTAATAGTGTCCCAGCAGTCCGCGATCTTTGGCCGCCCGCTCGCAGGTACTGAAGGCTACCAGTCCGGCCGCCAGGTAGAACAGGCTGGTGCCAGCCAGCACCAAAAGGTCGGAAAACGGCAGCTGCCACAGGCGCGTCCCCTCTACCATTACCCGCCGGGTCAACACATTGCCCATGGCCAGCGGCAGGTACTTGGCCCAGGGGAAGCGGTCCCAGGGAAGCACGATAAAAGCAACGAAAACAAACTGGAGAATCTGGAAGAACGACTGGATACGTTTGAAGATCAGGGCCAGTCCGCCCATGGCGAAGCCAATACCGTAGGCCGATAGTACGGTTACCACCAGCAGTGGCAGGAGGCTGATGAGATCAAGTCTCAGCCAATGGCCGGTGGTGAGCATGATTCCCAGGAGGAGGACAAAGGCGATGACCGCGTTGAGCAGGAAGTTGCTGGCCAGGTTCATGCCGCTCAACCACTTAAACCCGGCCGGAGAGAGATAAAGCTGCTCCAGAGTTCCCACCTGTGCTTCATTGGTCAGGCTCCAGGAGAGATCTGAATAGGCCATGATGGCGAACATCCAGACCAGATAGCCAACGATGAGGCCCTCCAGGGTATCGCCCATGCTCAGGCTGGCCCCACCCACCGCTTTGGCGCCATAGAACATTAACAGGAAAACGATATACATAGTGACCAACATAGAAATCGTGTTAAAAAAGTAACTTCTCATCAGGACCAGATTGCGGTAGAAGATGGCTTTTGACGCTACCCACAGTTTCATTGCTCGCCACGCTCCCTTCGGACAATGGCCAGAAAGACCCGCTCGAGGTCGGGTTCCTGCTGGTTCAGGGTCTCGATCTTCGCCCCGCTCTCGCGCAGGAGATCGATGAGGTCGTAGATGTGGTCTTCGTGCTCCAGGTCGACCTCGACCTGGGTCTGGTAGTCGGTACGGGTCACCCGGCAATGGGCGAAGCGGGCGGCCAGCGCCTTATCGAGCCAACCGTTAACCGAGCCGGCTACTACCACCCGGAAGGTCCGGGTGCGGAAGAGCTGGAGCAGGCTCTCCACCGACTGGTCAGTGACCACCTTTCCCCCGGAGACGATAATCACCCTCTGGCAGATATCCTGGATCACATCCATGTCGTGGCTGCTGACCACCAAGGTCCGCTCCTCGTGGGTGGCCAGGCGCTTCAGGGTCTCCCGCAGTTCGTACGACGTCTCGATGTCCAGACCCAGGGTCGGTTCGTCCAGGAAGACCAGAGGGGTCTGTTTGGCCAGCACGCAGGCGATGGCCACTTTCTGCTTCATCCCCTGCGAGAGTGAGCGCACTTCGGCACGGCGCTTCTCCTGGAGGCCAAAGAGCTCAATGAGGTGGTCGAAGTAGTCGCGGCCGGCAGCTTCAGAGACGCCATTGATCCCGGCGAAAAACGAGATGTTGTCCCTCACGCTCATCCGCCAGTAGATGTTCCGGCTTCCCTCCAGCACCCCGCTGACCTGGCTGAGAATCCGCGGGTAATTGCCTTGTAGTAGCTCCCCGCCCAGACGGATCTCGCCCGAGGTTGGCTGCATCAGGCCGAGAATGCACTTGATAGTAGTGGTTTTCCCGGCCCCGTTGGGGCCGAGCAGGCCGACCACTTCACCGCGTTGCACGCGGAAGCTGATGCCTCTGACCGCTTCCACACGGCGGCTGCCTGAACCAAAGGTCTTCCGCAGATCGGTTACTTCCAGGACAGGGACTCCGTTCAGTGACATGATCATCCTCCTTTGCCTCGTCCGGCGACAGCAGGAAGCTGGCCGCCAGTGGTTAAGATAACATGTGAGAAAACATTGGGGGAGGAAAGCCGATGAGCGCCTGGGTCTGGGCCGGTTTAACCGTACTCTTCTGGGGCATCGCCCCGATCTTCGATAAGCTGGGGGTAGCCAGAACCGATCCCTTGCTGGCGGTGGGTATCCGAAGCTTCACGGTGTCGTTGGCTATCCTGGGTACTCTGGCCCTATCCGGGCGCCTGCCGCGCCTGGCGACGGTAGATGGCCGCTCAGTCCTGCTCCTGGCCGCCGGCGGGCTGTCTGCCTCTTTCCTGGCCCATTTCACCTTCCTCAATGCCCTGAAGCTGGGGGAAGCCTCACGCCTGGTGCCGGTGACATCGGCATTCCCGGCTATCACCGTCATCCTGGCGGCTCTCCTCCTGGGAGAGAAGCTGACCTGGGCCAAGGGCGGTGGCGTCATTCTGGTGGTGCTGGGCATTCTTCTCATCAGACGGGGGTAGTGACTCATGTAAGTATTCGCCAAGGCCCTAAAAGATTCATCTTGTTGAACAGAGAATGTTGGCTTCGCCAGTGGCTTTGCCTGCCATAACTCACCAGGCCGCGTCCGGCAGGAGATGAGCGGCATTCGGCAAATACAAGAAGGATGTGTCTGGATTCTCCTCGGGGAGGGCGTTCTTGATGAAAAGGAACCTTATTGTGCTCGCCATTGTTGTTCTAGCGGCCTCTCTCTTCCTGGCTGGCTGTCGGGGCGAAAGTAAGCTCACCATGGTCGGGAAGAGCAAAGTAACCTCGGTGGCCCTGCCGCCCACCGCCAATCACCTCATCTTTAGCCCCACCGGCACCCACTTTGTCTTCTACCAGCCGGCCAACCTCAATGTGGCCACCGTCTCTGATCTCGGCGGCCAGATGACCAGGCTGCCCGGTCTGGGCGGCCATGGGTTGGTGGCCTGGTGGGACCAGGGGGCCAATCACCTCGCTTATTACACCCAGGAGGATGGGCTGGAACCCGGCGCCTACGCCATCATGGTCTATACCGTGGAGGATCGCGCCTCCCGCCAGCTGCCGCTCACTGGGGAAGAGGTCGGGTCGCTTTTTGATCTGAGGCCGGCCTTCGCCAGTGCTGACGCGGTGCGCTTTATTACTCCTCAGGGTGTCTGGGAGTGGAATATCGAGACTGGCCAGCGCAGCCAGCTGAGAACCTACGCTTTCCGTGAGGGCGTGCGGGTAGCCTGGGACGCCAGGGCCAGCAAGCTGGCAGTTGCGGAGCGGCTCTCCGAACGAGAGCAAGCCCTGACCGCCATTGACCCGACCGGAGCCGTCGCTGACCAGGCATCGCTGGTCAAGGGGTACTACATCGATTCGTTTGCCTTATCAGATGATGGCAGCAAGCTGGCTGCGGTCTACCAACCCGAGTGGGGCAAGTACCGGGCGGTTAGCATCGATCTGGCCAGCGGCGCTGTAACCGAACTGGCTGCCAGCAAGGAGCCCATGAGCGCCGTTGCCTGGGCAGATAACCAGACGGTCAGCTTTATCATGGAGAGAAAGACCAAGAACGAGACCCAGCGTCTGCTGGTGCTGGCCTCCGGCGGACAGCTGCGGGCAGTGGAGATGGGCGGCTACACCCAGTACGCCTGGGCCGACGGGAAGCTGGCTCTGGTGAAGCTCGGCGATGTGGTTGACCTCTTTGAGATCAAGTAACTGAACAACACGCAAGAGGGCGTAGACCAAACCAACCTCCTCGGAGTGGGCAGAATAAGCAAGCGGCTGCAGATTCTGCTCAGAGGGGGTTCGTTTTTGAACTCTTAGTAACAATGAGTCACACAGGAGCAAAAAAAACCTGTTAAGCTGAGATTGGAGGTGAGCGCGGTGCCCCATCGCGGCATAATCGTTTTTCTCATCATCGGCTTGGTCATCGGCGGAGTTCTGGCCGGGATTAGCCTTCTCCGGGACCGTCAGCGAGACTTGCCGGCCGAGCCCCCCTCTACTGTAGAGCCAGGCCAACCACAGGAGCCCCAGCCACTGATGGCTGCTGGGCAGACTCTGCGGATCCCCATCCCAGCCATCGGGGGAGCTGATAAAGCGGTAACACTGGTTCAAGCGCACTCCAGCAAGAGCCAGAAGGTAGCACTGACCTTCGACGTCGGGTGGATCCACGAGCCCACCGATCAGCTACTGGCTGTGCTGAAGGAGCTGGAGGTTACCGCCACCTTCTTCTTGCGCGGCGGCTGGGTGGAGGACTACCCCCACCTGGTGCGGAAGATCGCCGCCGACGGACACCTCATCGCCAATCATTCGTTGACCCACGGCGACATGACCAAAATGAGCCGGGAAGAGATGCGCTACGAGCTGCGACGCACCACCCAACTGATCCAGGAGATCACCGGCCAGCGTCCCTTCCTATTCAGGCCTCCTTACGGTGCCTACAACGATGAGCTGCGCGCGGCCCTGGTGGAGGAGGGCTACTGGTACAACGTCTACTGGACCATCGATAGCCTCGATTGGATGGAGCCCGGAGTCGACCAGATTGTCACCCGGATTCGGGATCGGCTGGCCGGCGGGGCGATTATCCTGATGCATGTGGGAACCTTTCAGACCCCCGAGGCTCTGCCCCAGATTGTGCAGATGATCCGGGAGCGCGGTTTTGAGACGGCCACCATTCCAGAGCTTCTGCCCGACTCTGCCTGGACCGGCGAGACCGAGTATGTGGTCCAGGAGGGCGATAGCCTGGAGAGCATCGCCCGTAAATACGGGACCACGGTGGAGGCCATCGTGGCCCTGAACGGCTTGCGGTAGATGCTTGCGGCCCCGGCACCACGGTGTTGGGGCTCATCTTGGCCCTGAACTGACTGGGAGGCGTTACCAAATGATACAAGTTGGTCGGGCCAAATCCACTCTTCTCCCGATCCTCGTTCTCAGCCTGGCCCTGGGCATGGCCGCGGGCTGCGCAGAGACCAGTTTTGACCCGGAAAGGCCCAGGAGCCTGGGCCGCCTGCTGGTGGCTAATGAGACGGTAATCGGGGCTACTGACTGTACCGACCCTTCCACCGGCCTCGCCGAGGCCGAGCGGAGACAACTGGCCCGTGCTGCTGAGGCGTTAGTTCCCTATGATCCCGGCAGTCCCCTGGAGAGCCAGTATCCCGGCTACTACATAAAGATCCGCCTGCCCAATGGCGATACCCTAAACATCCACCTGCAGTCGCCCGACCGGGTAGAGATCAACGGTCGCTACAATCGGGGCGGCCAGGGGCTCTGGGAGGTGGCCCGGGAGGTCTACCCGGTACTGCCCGGCGATGATGATCTCCTTGGCCAGCTCTTCCTGGCCGACAGCCTGGTCATCGCAGGGATGGGGCTGGACCGGACCTACCGGGTTTCGGATAATGATACGGCCGCTTGGCGCATTGCTAGGGTGGTGCGCCTCCTGAGGGAATCGGTCTACTGCGAACCGCCGGCCAGTACCCTCGAGCGGCCAGTAGCCAGCCTGGTCTTCACTGTGGGCGGACATGACCGGGTGGTAACCGTCTACCCCAATTTGCTGGAGATTGATGGGGAGCTGTTTTGGCAGAGCAATCTGGCCATGATCCTGGGCAGCAACCTCAACGCCGGCGGAGAGTAACCTCCCTGGCGCAGACAACGCCCCGGCCGCGAGGTTGGGGTGTTATTCTCTGTCCATACACCAGTCGCTATCTTAATATATATAAAGGACGCATTCACTATTTACAATAGGGGGTTGACACGTAGAAATTATCAGAATACTATAAGGCCGTAAGCAGTGTGGGGAGGCGATAGGCATGAGCGTACCAGCTTTGGTAGTTGAGGAACTGTACAAGGAGTTCAAGGTGAAGAAGAAGGGTGGCCTTTTCCGGCGCCCGGCAGCAGACGAAGAGAAGGTCTTCATCGCGGTCAACGCGGTCAGCTTCCAGGTGGCTCCGGGCGAGGTCTTCGGCCTGTTGGGGCCAAACGGGGCCGGGAAGACCACCACCATTAAGATGATCTCGACCCTGCTTCGCCCTACCCGTGGCCGGGTGCTGGTTCACGGCATTGACCCGGAGAAGGAGCCTACGCGGGTGCTCTCCCAGATTGGGACCGTCCTGGCCGGCGAGCGCTGTGTCTACTGGAAGCTAACCGGCCGTGAGAACCTAGAGTATTTCGGCACCCTCTATGGTCTCTACGGCCAAGAGTTGAAGGAGCGCGTCTCCTACCTGCTGGAGCGGTTCCAGCTGGCCAAGCGCGGCGACGAGCTGGTAGAGCGCTACTCCACCGGAATGCGTCAGCGGGTCTCGCTGGCCAGAGCCCTGCTGGCCAACCCGAAGTTGCTGATCCTGGATGAGCCCACGGCCGGCCTCGACCCGCAGTCCGCCCGCAACCTACGGGAGATCATTCTCGAGCTGAAGGAGGAGGGGCACACCGTTTTGCTGACCACTCACTATATGGAAGAAGCTGATTTCCTCAGCGACCGGGTGGCTATCATCGATCACGGGAAGATCATCGCCTTAGACACCCCGGAGAACCTCAAGCGAGGGATCAGGCAGACCAGAGTAGTCCACCTGGAGGTCCAGGAGTGGCAGGATGGGGTTGGCAACAACCTGCGGGCCGCCGGCCTGATTAGCAACTATGTCCCGGCCTACGACGGCGCTGCCCGCGCCTGGCGGGTAGTGCTTCACCTGGGCGGCGAGACCACCGTCGGGGCGGTGCTCGCGGCCTACTTGGAGATGGGTAACGGGATCCTCAATTTCTCAGTGGAAGAGCCGAGCCTGGAGGATGTCTTCATCCAGTTGACCGGCAAATCGCTGCGGGAGTAGGGGGAGAGGTTATGCACCAGTCAGTTGCACTCCGTCCGTCGCTGCTTCGGTCCATCCTCAGGGTCGCCTGGCGGGATATCAAGATTTTGGTCCGCTACCCGACCTGGGTTATCTCCCTGTGCGTCTGGCCTGTGATGTTTCCTCTCGGCTATCTGTTTACCTACCGGGCCCTGGCTGGTCCCCAGAACGAGGGGCTCTCCTCCTTTGTCCAACTGGCCGGCACCTCCAACTACCTGGCCTATGTGGTATCGGGCACCATTCTCTGGATGTGGGTCAATGTTATGCTCTGGACGTTCGGCGGTTCCCTTCGCAATGAGCAGCTCAGGGGAACCCTGGAGTCAAACTGGCTGGCTCCTGTGGATAAGACCTTTCTGCTGATTGGCGCTGCCCTGGCTGACGCGGCCCAGATGATGCTGTTTATGTGCATTGCCTGGGTCGAGTTCTACCTGATCTACGGCGTGTGGTGGCTGGGCAGCCCCTGGCACCTCGGGCTGGTGATCCTGGCCTCAGTCCCGAGCGTCTACGGGCTAGGGTTTGTCTTCGCCGCACTGGTCCTCTGGGCCAAGCAAATTGGTGTGGCGGTTAATCTGGTGCGCGGCACTATGCTGATCTTCTGCGGCATTACCTACCCCATCGCGGTTATGCCCGGCTGGATGGTGAGGGTGGCCGAGGTGATCCCTCTGACCCATGCCATCCGGGCGACCCGGGCGGTGATGGCCGGAGACGGGCTTGGTGAAATTGCCGCCGATCTCTGGTACCTGCTGTTGTCCGGCGCCCTTCTGATCGCCGCCGGTCTGCTTGCCCTGCGCTTTATCCAGCAGCGGATCAGGTGCAGCGGTACTCTGGGGCACCATTGAGGAGGGGAGAATGATGAGTAGAGCCAAACACTACCTGCGGGCGGCAGGCGCTATCTTCAGACGCGACCTCAGGATCTTTTTCCGCTACCCGGTAGACGCCATCTTCTGGGTCTTTGAGCCCATCATGTGGCTGACTCCCCTCCACTTCATGTCCCGTTCCTTCGCGGTGGGCGGGCAGAACCTGGGGTTGGCCGGGTACACGGGGACCAGCGACTACATGGCCTTCCTTGTACTGGGCGGGGTCATCGGTTCCTACGTCAGTTCGGTCATGTGGAGCATGGGCTTCTCCCTGAAGAATGAGATGGATCTAGGGGTTCTGGAGGTCAACTGGCTGACTCCGGTTCCCGTGGTGATCCAGCTGGTCGGCCGCTCTCTCTTTAACCTGACCCATACCACCATCAAGATAGCCTGCACCATGTCTCTGGTCTGGCGGATCTTTGGGTTCAGCATTACCGGCAGTATCTGGCCAGCCTTCCTGACGGTGCTTCCTATGATCATTGGACTGTACGGTCTGGGGCTGGGAATTGCCGCTCTAGTCCTAATCAGCAAGAACGCCAATAACATCATCGATATGACTCACTTTATGGTGAATACCCTCAGTGGACGGGAGTTTCCCATCACCGTACTCCCTAAGTTTCTGCTGGGTTTCAGCCTGGCCATCCCGCTGACCTACGGCTATGATGCCATCCGCGGGCTGCTTCTGGGAACCAGGACTCTGCTGCCCGTCGCCACTGAGCAGCTGTTGTTGGTGGTGGTGATGGCTATTTCGGTCTTCAGCGGCTATCTGGTTTTCCGGCGCATCGAGCGGCGCTGTCGGGCCACCGGAAACCTGGCCCACCATTGATCGGAAGAGAGAGGGACCGTGCCGGGAAACCACTATGATCTGCAGCTGTTCATCAACCTGCAGGAGGAACGGTCCGCCGTTAGCGGCCGGGTAGTGTTCAGGCCGGAGGCCAGAACGGCCTCCGGCGCACCCAACGGGTCGGCAACCGGAGCCCCAGCGGACTCCGGTTCTCAGTCTGTCAGGAACTGGTGTTAAATGTTTTTCATCATATCAAACCTGGGATACTCCTTGGCCAGGGCTTCGATGAGCTCCGGCGGCAGCCCCGCCTCTTTCAGGGCCCGGCGAAAGCCGGCTACTGCTTGACGCCGCCCCATGGTCAGCCCCAGCAGGGATGGGGCCAGCCGGGCGATGAGCTTCCCGCTCTGGAAGATCGCGACCCCCAGGAGCTGGACGATGCGGACGGGCGCACCCATCTTAGTCGTCGTCCTTGCTGATCTTCCAGTTGCCGCTCTGCTTGAGCACGCCTTGCATAGTGCCGATGTACGACCGGGCCATCTGCATTGCTTCATCGGATGGGATGCCGGCGGCTACCAGTTCCTTGTAGAAGACTCCCACCGCCTTGCCCAGTTCGCGGCCGGCCTCTTCCGAGAAGAGCGAGTCCTTGAGCCCCTTAATCAAAGCGGGGATCTTCTGACCAACGATATCCAGTACCTCCTTGAGCTCTTCCACGGGAATGTCGCGCTTCTTATCAGACATGGTCCATTCTCCTTTCATCCTAGGTTTTTATCTCAAAAACCGCCATTAGTGGCGGATTGAGGCGATAGGTGAGGCGACGCTGCCCAAGCTCCAGGCAGCTGGCTATCAACTCGGTCAGGATGGCCGGCAGACCCACTGCTTCTAGTATCGAGACTAGCTTTCGGGCAATGATCACACTCTCCGGTTCCGGGAAGAGCCGTCCGGCCAGGCGATTCCAGGCCCCCTGGGGCAGTTCGGGGAGCACTTGCAGCGAAGAGTGGATCCGTTTCTCCAGAGCCAACAAGGCGACCAGCTCCCGGCGGCAATCATTGCAGTGGGCGGTGTGGGCATACAGGGCATCTGCCTCGGGCCGGGAGGCGGTTCCTCGGACGACCCAGGGCATTAGCTCACGCATGGTCTGGCATTGGTTCATCGGCTTCCCCTCCTTCCAGAATGGTCTGGAGCCTTTTCCGGGCGTGATAGGTCCGGGATTTCACCGTCCCTAGTGGTATCCCCAGGATCTCGGCCACTTCCTCCTGCCGGAGACCGTGGTGAAAGACCAGGAGGATTAGTTCCTGCTGCTCATCGCTGAGCTGGCCGAAGGCCTCCCAGAACTCCAGGGCGGCGGTTCCGGCTGCCGCTGAGCCTAACACCTCGGCCAGCTGCAGTGGTTCCCGGGCTAGCTCGCGTCGCCGGAGCTGGTCGCCCACCTTGTTACGGCAGATCCCGAAGAGCCAGGTGCTGACCGGGGCGGTGCCGCGGTAGCGGCCGGCGCTCTGCCAGACCGCGACCAGGGTCTCCTGGACCACATCCTCGGCGGCTGAGCGGCTGCCCAGGCGGGCAACGGCGAAGCGGAACAGCCGACGGGCGTAGCGGCTGTACAGATCGTGCATGGCCGACTGCTGGCCGGCAGCTATGCACTGGATTAGCTCGGTATCGCTCGGGTGTACCACTGGGCTGTCCTCCGGTGATCGACTGTCCGCCAGTTAGTAGCAGACAGAGGGATTAAGGTTCAATGAGCTTCATGAATTTTGGTTTCTTTTTTCGGCCATAGTCTCCTGCCCAGAGAGAGTAAGCGGGGCTGAGCAGCGGGTAGTCCAGACCGGGCTGCCCTCGCCCCCAGTTGGGCAGGAACACCCTGTTCAAGCGGAGAAGCTCCGGAAAAGAAGACTGCTCGCCATTACCAGGGGGGATGCCCACTGAAGATCATCCATGTTTCCGACAGCCACCTGGGCTACAGCGACCTTGACCGGGTAAATGAAGCCGGCGTCAACCAGCGCGAACAGGACTTCTACGATGCTTTCGCACGGGTGGCCGATGAGATCCTGGCCATCCAGCCGGATCTGGTAATCCACACCGGCGATTTCTTCCACCGGGCTTCGCCCACCAACCGCGCCCTCACCGAGGGGCTGCTGCAGATAAAGCGCTTTACCTCCCTGGGGATTCCCCTGGTGATTATCGCCGGTAACCACTCTACCCCCCGAACCAGCCTGGCCAGCCCCATCCTCAAGGCCCTGCGGGCTCTGGACCATGTTTGCCCCGTCTTCGAGGAGCGCTATGCCCGGTTCGAACTGGGGGATACCGCCATCCACTGCCTGCCCCATATCAATGATGAGAGTCAGGCGTTGGCCGAGATCGACCGGATTGAGCCTATCGCCGACCTCCCCAACCTGCTCCTGCTCCACCAGTCGGTGGGGCCCGAATACCTGATGGAGAGTTACGGTGAGCGAGTCTTCCCGCGGGAGAGGGCCGAGGCGTTGTTCCCAAGGTTCGAGTATGTTGGACTCGGACACTGGCACCGCTACCAGTCGGTGAAACCCTACCCCAATGCCTACTACGCCGGGTCCACCGAACGCTGCTCTGACCGAGAGACCGGCTATGAGAAGGGTTTCCTTCTGGTTGAGATAGAGGGTCAGGGCCGAACCAGGGTCGAGTTTCGGCCCATTGCCACCCGCCCCTGGCACCGGGTGGATGTCGGGGACTGCTGCGACAAGGACTACGACAGCATCTTCCGGGAGGTGGAGACCGCGGTTGATGGCCTACCCCTTGACGGGAGCCTGGTTCACCTCTACCTACACGGGCTCACCGAGGCTCAGGCAGTGGAGCTGACGGCCGCGTCGTTTCAGGATCTTTTTAAGCCCTGCCTCCACCTGCAGCTGGTGCGCCGGCTCCGCCCGGCCGAAGGGACCCGTCTGGCCGCGGCCGAGATCAGCGCCGAGAGCCTGGAGGACCTGTTCGGGAGGTATCTTAAGGAGAGTGCCGATGAGTCTGAGTTTCAGCGCCTCAACCGTCTAGCCCGCGACTACTTTGCCCGGGTGGGAGGTGATGGGCAATGGTCCTAACCCATTTGAGAATGCGCAACTTCAAGCGGTTCCGTGAGGCCGAGGTCGGTCTGACGCTGGGGTTGACCGGGGTTATCGGCCGCAATGGGTCCGGCAAGTCATCCATCTTCGAAGCCATCATCTTCGCCCTCTACGGACGCGTCGGGTTTGTTAAGGAATATGTCCGGTTCCAGGGAGCCAACGAGCGCGAACCGGTCGAAATCGAACTGTCCTTTGAGGTCAAGGGACGGCCCTACCGGGTTGTCCGGGAGTTCCGGGGCAAGGCACTGGCGGCTAGGGCAACCCTCTACGGCCCGGACGGCAGCCCCCTGGCCAGTGGACAGACCGAGGTGACCGGGGCGGTGGTGGGGCTCACCGGCCTGGACGAACAGGCTTTCTGCCGGACCGTCTTTTCGGGGCAGAAGGAGTTGACTGCCCTCTCCGAGAGCAGCGGCAATGAGCGCAAGGAGATGGTCCGGAAGATGATCGGCCTGGAACGGGTCGATGCCGTCTATCAGATGGTCTCCGACGATCGTTTAGCCCTGCGCCGGGAGGCGGACGGCATGGAGAAGGTGCTGCTGCAGCCCGCCGAGGTTGAGGAGCTGACCAGCCGCCTGGACCACCTTGGTCGCTCGCTGCAGGCCGTTGACTCCGCTCTGGGTCAGGCTCAAGACTGTTTAAGGCAGGCGGCTGAACGGCATGCCACCGCCCGGTACGGGCTCAAGGTAGAGCAGGAGCGCCAGCGGCGATACGAAGAAATCGGGCGGGAGATGGTCCGCGAGGAGGAACGGGGTATTGCCCTGGCTGAGGCCGTCCGCCGGCTGGAGGGGGAGATCGCCCAACTGCTTGCCGAGGGCCAGCGCCTGGTTCAGCTGGAGCCCGACGAAGGCCGCTACCAGGAGCTGACCAGCCTCCGCCGGGAGCTGGATGAGGAAGAGAAGCGTCACCAGCGTCGGCTGGGGCTACAGGAGCAATTGGCCAAGGCGTGGGAAAACGCGGCCCACTGGCAAGGGGTGATCGACCGTGCCGAGACTGAACTGGCCCCCTACGCCCAGCTCGACCAGATCATCGAGGCTGCCCGAGTTACGCGCGACGGTCTGGCGGCTGAGGAGCAGTTGGGGACCGCTGAGCTAGAGCGAGCCCAGAGGGCGATTGGCGCCATCCAGGGGAATATCGCCGACCGCCGCCGCAAGATCGAGGCCGTGCGCCAGCTGGGTCCCGATGGCCCCTGTCCCATCTGCACCCGGCCCCTGCGGGAGCAGTATAACGAGGTCATCACCGCTCTCCTGCAGGAGATAGCCCAGCTGGAGGAAAGGAAGCTGGCCGCCCTGCAAGAGACGGTGGCCGGGCTCACCAGCCGGCGCCAGGTTCTACAAACAGAGCGCGCCAGGGCCGAAAGCGAACTGGCCGAATTGGGACGGGCCGAGGAGCGCCGGCAGAACCTGAGGCGGGAAGCCGCAGATGCCCGCCAGCACCTGGCGGAAGAAAGGGAACAGATAACGCGGAAAACCGAGGAGCTGGCCGCCCTGGGCGAGGAGCGATACGATCCGACGGCCCTGGAGCGGGTACGGGAAGAGCTCGGCGCCATCGAACCGTTGCATGCTGAGTACCAGCGCCTGTTGGCCCGGGCCGACCGCCTTCCTGGCCTGGAACAGGAGAGGTTGGCCACCATCCAGCGGCGGCGGGAGTGTGCTGAGACTTTGAGCCGGCTGCAGGAGAGCCAGCGAGAGGTGGGCTTCTCGGACGAGCTCCTGGCCAGGGCGCGGGCGGCCGAGGAAAGGGCCTTGGCCGCCAAGGAAGAAGCGCAGCAGCGGTTGGGGCAGTTGGAGAGCCAGCGGGTCGGTCTGGTCACCGAAGCCTCTGGCTTAGAGCACCGGCTGGCCGAGGATAGCCGGAAACGGGCGATCCTTGACCAGAAAAGGGCCGAGCTCAGGGATCTGGAGAAACTGGCCGAGGTGCTGAAAAGCTTCCGAACCGCGGTCCTGGAGAAGGTCAGACCGGACATCTCGGCTGAGGCAACCAATCTCTTTAACCAGATTACCCGGGGCCGCTACGCCGGGATACGGGTTACCGAGGAGTTCGAATTTGAAATACTGGACCAAGGGCAGTATTACCCGATCCGTCGTTTCTCGGGGGGCGAGATTGACCTAGCCAACCTGTGCTTGCGCATCGCTATTGGCAAGGTGGTGGCCAGGCTCTCCGGTGCCGGGTTGGTGGGTTTTCTGGGGTTTGATGAGATCTTCGGCAGCCAGGACGAGGAGCGGCGACGGGAGATCATGGACGCCCTCCACCGTATATCGGAAGAGTTCCGTCAGGTATTCATCATCACCCATATCGATGAGGTTAAGGAGGACTTCCCCAACGTGCTACAGGTCTACCGGGAGGCCGGAAGCAGCCGGCTGGTGTGGCGGTAGAGAAAGGAAGGGGGGGAGCAATGAGCCTTCCCTCTCGATAGGGTAGTCCGAACTGCCGGCGCTAAGGAACTCCAGATAGCGCTGGATGGCGGGTTGGCCCTCGGACAGGATCTGGTTGGCCAGCGCCCCGCTGCTGAATAGCCGGTGGCGTACCTATAGACATAGAGTAGTAGAAATGGGGGAGGCGCGCCCCTCCGTGGCCAGCTCAGGATCGACCGTGATCTCCGGCCCGTAGTACTTGGCGTTCAGACCGTGATAGAGCTGGCAGAGGAGGTAGGGGGTCAGCGGATTCCCACCAGCCGGCAGCCGGTGGACGGCCCCAGTTTCCTGCCGGGCGGGGACTGAACCAGACTGGCGATCCCGCTTTTTGTTGTCTTCGGGCAAAGGGTTCCGCATTATGTGACACTGTTGACCCGGTCAGCATATGATGGCAGCGCAGTTAGAAAAGAGATTGGGCGAAGGCAATGCCCGACAGGCGATTGCTCACAGGCAAAAATGGGATTATGGGGAGGTATGCCCATGGCTATCGGGGTTGATGGGCTGAGCAGCGCACTGGCCGATCTGGCCCCTGGCCGTTGTGGCTTGGTCACCAGTCTGCTGGCCACCGGACTCCCCCGCCGGCGCCTGCTTGACTTGGGTTTCGTGCCCGGTACCAGGGTGGAGTCGGTGCGGAGGAGTCCGGCTGGTGATCCAACCGCCTTCGCTTTGCGGGGCGCCACCATTGCCTTAAGACACGAAGAGGCCGATCTGATTACCATACGCGTCCTCTGAGATAGAGACAGAACGAAGATTCTGGCAGGGAGGTACCTCACTGCAAATGGGTCTGACCAGAGATTCCTGTGGGTCGGCTGTGACCCAGGTACGACCATGTGTTGCTGCGACTGCTCCAATCGTCATCGCCCTGGCCGGTAACCCCAACACCGGAAAGAGCACCGTCTTCAACGCCTTGACCGGGATGAACCAGCATACCGGCAACTGGCCTGGCAAGACAGTTACGCACGCTCAGGGGACCTTTAGACACCGGGGGGTGGCCTACACCCTGATCGACCTGCCGGGCACCTACTCATTGCTGGCCAACTCGGTAGAAGAGGAAGTAGCCCGCGACTTCATCTACCATGCCTGCCCTCACGCTACGGTGGTGGTGGCCGACGCCACCTGCCTTGAGCGTAACCTCAACCTAGTCCTGCAGATTATGGAGCTAACACCGCGGGTCGTTCTCTGTGTCAACCTGGTGGATGAGGCGCGCCGCAAGGGTATCCAGGTTGACAGCAGCCGTCTCGAGAGAGAGCTGGGAATCCCGGTGGTCCTGACGGCGGCCCGACGGGGCGAAGGCCTCGACGAACTCAAGGAGGCTCTGGCCCGGGTTGCTGGCGGGGAAGTGGCCTCCTATCCCTCCTGGCCGGTCTATGATCCCGAACTAGAGACGGGCATTGCCCGGTTGATGGATCATCTCCAGCCCCTGGGGGAGAGTGTCCCCCGGCGGTGGCTGGCCATCCGGCTCCTCGAAGGTGACAGCGATGTCCACCTGAAGCTGGTCAGCGCGTACCGGGAGAAGGGGGAGCTGGCCCGGGCCAACGCCCTGGACGCGGCTGGGGAGGCAGCCGTCGGCTGGCGCGGAGACCTGCCGGCTGATGCCATCCGTGACCGGTTGGTGACCGCCATATTCCGCCGCACCGAAGAGGTCGCCGGCCTGGCGGTGAGCCAGAGAAAACCCAGGGGCATTGACTGGGACCGCAGACTGGATGACATACTCACCTCGCGCTGGCTGGGCATTCCCATTATGCTCATACTGCTGGGGGTCATCTTCTGGATAACCGTCAGCGGAGCCAATTACCCGTCGGAACTCTTGGCCCGGGCGCTATTCTGGGGGCAGGACCGCCTGACTGACCTGTTCACTGTCTGGGGGGCGCCGGCCTGGCTTCACGGTGTGTTAGTCCTCGGCATGTACCGGGGGTTAGCCTGGGTGGTCTCGGTGATGCTGCCCCCAATGGCCATTTTCTTCCCGCTATTTACGCTACTAGAGGACCTGGGCTACCTGCCCCGGGTCGCCTTTAACCTAGATCGTTACTTCCGTCGGGCCGGAGCCCACGGCAAGCAGGCTCTGACCATGAGCATGGGGTTTGGCTGCAACGCGGCTGGGGTCATCGCCTGCCGGATCATCGACTCTCCCCGGGAGCGGTTGATTGCCACCCTGACTAATAATCTCGTTCCCTGCAATGGGCGGTTTCCGTTTCTGATCTCTCTGGCCAGTATTTTCGTGACCGGGGGTACCGCTGTCGGCCTGCGGTCAATGGGAGCCGCCGCCACGGTGGTGGGCCTGGTACTCTTCGGGATACTGGTCACGCTGGGCGTCTCTTGGCTGCTCTCCCGGACGCTACTTCGGGGTATCCCCTCCAGTTTCTCGCTGGAGCTCCCCCCATACCGTCCGCCGCAGATTGGACGGATCCTGGTGCGCTCCATTTTTGACCGAACCCTGTTCGTGCTCGGGCGGGCAGTGACGGTGGCCGCGCCAGCCGGGGCTATCACCTGGATACTGGGCAATACCTATGTGGGTGGGCTCAGCCTAATCCAGCATGGAGCCGCCTTTCTGCAGCCACTGGCGCACCTGATTGGCCTGGATGGGGTGATCTTGGCCGCATTCATCTTGGCGCTGCCAGCCAACGAGATCGTCATGCCCATCATCCTCATGACCTACCTGGCCACGGGAAGCATGATTGAGCTGGACAGCCTGAGCGCGCTCAGGGAGGTACTGGTCGGGCACGGGTGGACCTGGCTGACCGCCCTTTCGGCTATGCTCTTCTCCCTGCTGCACTTCCCCTGTAGCACCACTCTGCTGACTATTAAGAGGGAGACTCACAGTTCCAGATGGACGCTGCTGGCGGCCCTCATCCCGACCGGTGTGGCTCTGCTGGTCTGTCTGGTGGTGACTCAGACCGTTCGCCTGCTGGGACTGGCCTGAGCGGCAAAGGAGGGAGAAAGATGCTGACCGAGAGCATGGAGGATTACCTAGAGTCAATTTACACGTTCATCGGTGAAAAGGGCGGTGCACTCCGCACGGGTGACCTGGCCGAGGCCCAGGGGGTCCAGCCCTCCTCGGTCAGCCGGATGGTCAAGAAACTCCGGCGTCTGGGCTACCTGACCCACGAGAAGTACGGGGGGATTACCCTAACCCCGCGGGGCCGTAGCATGGGCCGCTTCCTCCTCTGGCGTGACCAGATGCTGAGGAAGTTCTTCGCCACTCTGGGGGCCCGGGATGAAGCTGACCGTCTGGTAGAGTCCATTGAGCATTTTATCAGTCCCGAGACTATGACCTATATGCGGGACCTGGTGGAGTATTTCGAAGCTAACCCGGCGGCGCTCACCGCCTACCAGGAGTACCGGCGCGACCGGCTGACCAGGCTATAGGAGCGGAGGAATTCGCCCCAACCAGGCGGGTCCGGTCTAGTTGGCGATGGGCAGTTTGGGGCGGCAGTGGGGTAGCTCCTTACTGCCCCCCGGGTCACGCGCCGTGGAGTAGGACAGGTTGGGGATAGCCTGGCGCAAACGGTTGGCATTGGCCTCTCCGCTCCAATAGGCGATGGCGGCTTCGACCATTGTCGTGCCCAGGTGCACAGCCTGATCCAACAGGTCGCGCAGGGAGGCCCGGGAGACTGTCTCCGGTTCTTGCGGGTGGCACCACTGGGCCCGGCCCTCATTGAGCAGGTCCTCCCGGGCATCGACCTGCCAGGGGTAGAAGAAGACCGATACCCTGACCTGGCGCCGCAGGAGCGGATCGAGCAACCCCAGTAGGCATCGTTTGCGGTCCAGCGGGTCGTGGAAGAGAGCCAGTGCTTTCATCATATCCGAATACGACTTAGATGCCAGTCGGGGAAGCTCTGGGCCGGCTGCCCCGGCGGGAAGAACCTCAGGGAGAACGGCCTGGTAGAACCGGCTCAGGGTGGTGGGGAGCTCAGGCCCCAGCCAGAGCCGATCGCGAACTGGCGTATCGTGGGGCTCCAGGCCTAACTTCTCCCGGGCCAGTAGCACATCGATGGCGGCCTCGATTCGCTTGTGGTTGCCCACCAGCTCCGGGTGGTCCGGGTCGGGGATACCGGAGATGTGGTGGATATAGGGGTGGGTGCTGACATCCACCGCGAAATGGCACAAAAACCCCAACAGGTAGGCGCGGAGCCCGTCGCAGTCGGGTCCCTCGTAGTCACGGGCATAGCGGAGAGTGGTCATGAAGAACC
Organism: Bacillota bacterium; assembly: GCA_040758135.1. Classification (GTDB taxonomy): domain Bacteria; phylum Bacillota; class Sulfobacillia; order JBFLWA01; family JBFLWA01; genus JBFLWA01. The sequence continues at coordinate 222,035 of JBFLWA010000001.1, forward strand.
GGGTGGTCTGGCCGTGGTGGAGCAGTTCACCGACGGCCGTCCCTTTCTTCCAGGGCCAAAAGTTGTAGTAGAAGAAGAGATCAGGTCCCTGGCAGCCCAAGTCGAACCAGGCCTGGCGCCTCGCTACCAGCTCCCGCCAGGCGGAGTCGGTAATCCGCCCCATGATCTCATTGCCGTAGATGATGTGAGTCCACAGATCGGGCACGCTCGAACCTCCTTCCCCTGTCCATAAGGGATTCGTCGCCACCATCGGTCATCTCCTGCCACTGGTCTGCTCGTGAAACGACCCCCAGAAAAACCGCGCCAATAGCGAAACGGTAAGAAGAATCGTGAAGGAGGAGTGAAGATGAGCAGATCCCTTTGGTTCAGGGTCTTGGTTCCCGTTCTCCTGCTATCTCTGATCCTGGGCACTAGCGCGTTCGCCAACGTACAGCTGGGCAGCATCCCGCTGGAGGAGACCGTGGGCGAAGAGTCCGACGATGCCGAAGCTGAGGAAGCTGAAGATGAACTCGAGCTGACGGGTACGGTAGTGGCTGTGAACATACCAGGGGTGGTTAGCCAAGAATTTACCGAGGAACCAGAGGAGGCAGCTGAAACAGCTGAGGCCACTGAACCCAGTGAGACTGTTGAGACTGGCAACACCGAGAACAGCGGAGAGGGGACCGAGGTACCGGAGGAAACTGAACCATCATCGACCATTACCATCATTGACGAAGCCGGAGCCGAGACTACCCTGGAGGTAGCCGAACTGGTCCGAATCGAAGCCCCGCTGAACGATGATGGTATGTACCTCATCAACCCTGGCGACCTGGTAGAGCTGACGATCATTGGTGGGTTGGTGGCTGAGATCAGGGTTGAGACAACCACCGACGGCGATGAGGAAGAGGATGACGACGACGTTGAGACAATCACCGACGGCGATGAGGAAGAGGATGACGACGACAACGAGACAATCACCGACGGCGATGAGGAAGAGGATGACGGCGACAACGAGACGGCTGCCGATATCCCTGGCCTACAGGTGCGTGCCTATGCGGGGAGGATCACCGCAGTTGGTGAGAAGGTGAGTATAGTTACGGCCAATGGCCAGGAGCACTCGTTCGGGTTGTCTGAGGCCACTGCCATCTTCTGGCGTAGCCGGACCCTGGCGGCAGATGACCTGCAGGTCGGTCTGAAGGTAACGGTCAAAAACAACTACGGCGAGGCCCAATGGATCCGGATAGCCGGAGACGAGGACTGTGGCGACCTGACACAGCTCCGCACCGAGAAGAGAGTAGAGGCTGCCGCCAGAGAGGCCAAGCAGGAGGAGCGATACGAAGAGCGGCACGCCCAGAAAAAGCCCGATAAGCAACCGGATGAGAGAGGCAAGGGGTACCGCCAGGATAAAGGTCGTGAGGAGAGGGGGCAGCGGCAGAGCCGAGGGGGAGGCCGCGGCCGGTAGATACAGATCATCTAAAGCCCGCGTCACCCGCGCGGGCTTTAGTGCGGGAGGACCATGGTGGTAGATGCCCTACATGGAAGGTATTGGCTGGGGTCTCGCCGTATGTAACAGGCATCAGCGGAGACGGAGGAGGATTGATCCATGAAGGACAATCTCAGCTTGAGCCAGGCGGGATGGCTATATCTGTTGGCCATGGTCGCCTACGGATTGGTCGGCGGCGCTACGCAAATGCGTATCGGCGCCGGCCCGCAGGCCAAGTTCTGGGGGTGGTTGGCTGGGCTGGCCACGGCCATTGCCCTCATCTTTTTGCTGCTCCGATACTGGAAGGTCGACCGGAGGCCAGTCCTCGGCCTTAAAGCTCCCACCAGGAGCGACCTCAGCGGCAGCCTGAGCCTGGTCGGCTTACAGTTGCTGGTGCAGATCCCCCTGGCCATGGCTCTCGCGGCCCTGATCAAGACAGATGTCCGGCCCGACCTGGACTGGATCACCAGTGGCCTGTCTCCCCTGGGAATGGCCGTGATCATGCTGGCCGTCAGCCTGTTCGAGGAGTTCACCTTCCGGGGTTATCTCTTCTCGGCCGCCCGCTGTCTCGGCGATTACCCGGCTCTGCTACTTACCTCAGCCTTCTTTGCCCTCAACCACGGGCTCACCTTTCCCACGGCTTTCATCTTCGGACTGGTGGTTGGGATGATGCGGTTGGTTACCGGGTCGATCTGGCCAGCGGTCCTGATCCATTTTGTCAACAACTGGGGAGCAGCTCTGCTGTCCAACGCGGCACTGGCCGGCCGGATTGCCCTCTCCCAGCTGGGGTGGGGAGTGATTATCCTCTCATTACTGGTAGCCGCAGCTGGCTGGCCGGCGATCCGTCGTTATTGGCAGCACTGGTGCCAGTTGCGCAGGGAGAGCCCTATTAGGCTGGGAACGGCCCTACGGGGCTTTTTGACCCCGGGGATTATGAAAGTCAACTTAATCATACTGGTGTTAATCACTATGCTAAGTACTGTCGCCCGGTAGGGCTGATCAGACCGCACGCAGGCGGTCTTCCAGGTAGATGATGATGCCGCTGAAAGCATGGTCATAGAGAACCAGAGCGGGCTGGGCGACCAGCCAACCCAACCCGAGCCAGGTCGGTGGGGGCCAGGGCAGGCCCAATAGCCACAGCCCCCCCAGGCTCGTGGCCAGGGCTAGATTGAGGTGCAGCAGTTTCAGCGCCCACTCCCACCATCCGCCCCACCGCTCGGCCGCGCTCTTAACCAATGGGTAAGGCCCGAAGAAGATGAAATAGACCAGAGCGACCAGCCGCAGCGGTGAGAAAAGCAGCCCCAGCACCGAGCCGGCCAGCCAGGTCCCGACCGCGGCGCCGGTTCCGCCGGCCATCCGGGCCCCGGCGGTCGCCAGAGAGGCTGCGGCCAGCAGCGACAGGCGCCCGGTGGGCAGTAGCCCAGCCAGGACCAGGCAGAGAAAGGCGGCCGCCGCGAACAGACCAGCGACCGCGACCAGGCGTGCTCTCACTCGACAACCTCCTAGCAGCAGGCGATCAGATCGCCGCCCATACACTCACAGCAGCAGTCGGAGCAAATCAGGCACTGGCAGATCCGGCACGCGTCATCAACCCCGCCGCCCCTGGCGTAGACCCTCTCCTGATAAGCCGCGGCTGTGCCTTCTATATCCTCTATAGCCTGCCGATACTCCCGGTTGCCCGGCTCCAGCCGGACCGCGTGGGCGAAGTGCTGCCGGGCCTCGCCGTACCAGCCCTTCATCCTGAGGCATAGCCCCTTCAAAAAGTGCCATTCGGCTCCCCTGAATTCTATGGCGTCCAGGAGCGATTCAGCCGACCACAGGTCGCCGCGCTGCAGGGCCTCGCGCACCCGGGCAAGACCGGATTCCCGTTCGCAGCCGGACTGGGCCTCCCAGATCCGACCATTCTTTCCCACGAGCATCTCGTAGGCCTCATTAACCTCCCGCAGCCTCTTCTCGGCCAAATCGGCCAGAGGATTGCCGCGGTGCCGATCCGGATGGTACTTCTTGACAAGCTCTTTATAGGCCCGGCGGATCTTCTCTTCGCTGGCTCCGGCGCGGACACCCAGAACTTCGTACGGATTCACAGGCATGCCCTCCCGTCGAGGCATAGCGTTGTGTGACCTGGTGCAGACCTTCATAGAGTATGTTGGAGATCAGGCCGCGGTTTCGGACCAGTGGCAAATCCTCAGTAGCCCGGGCCAGATCAGCCAGGGTCTGCATGAGGACAAACCGCATCTCTTCCCGCATCTTCTCTCTGACCCGCCCGGGTTCCTGCCGCAGCTGGGGATGGGCGGCCAGGAGAGGGTTATAGCTCCCCCGCCAGGCATCCCGCTCCAGGTCGGCCAGGGCATCGATCGTATAGATCCACTTGCCCAAGAGGTAGCCGACGCGCTCGGCTGAAGGAGCGGGCCGCGGATCGGGAAGGCCAGCCAGGGTGATGGCGGCCAGCAAGCGGGCGAATGGGTCGGCCGCCCGGTCCAGGCTGGAGCACTGCTCCAGTTCGAGCCGGGCCAGTTCGGCCAGGGGACCGGTGATGGCCGCTTCGATCTGGGACAGGCGCGGGTGGCGCCGCACCGAAGCTATGCCCCGGGAGATCAGGAAGCGACCGGCCAGGCCCTTGATGCGCTCACCATCCTGCCAGGCATCGAGGGCACTGTGGTGAGCCAGAAGGAGGTTCACCCCGGCCGCGTATTCCAGCTCCGGGCAGGTGATTACCACCGGGCGGGGCTTAAGCGGGTGCAGGGGGCACCGGTAAGGCGAGAGTTGCTCTGGGTCGGGAGCCAGCGAGGCCAGAACTATGGCCAGAAAGGTGCTGTCATAGCTGACTGTAGCGCGGCAGAGATGGCCTCCCAGGCGGGCCAGGGCCAGGCAGAGCCCGCAGTAGTAGGCGCGGAAGAGGTGGTACTCTCTGAACTTGAGCTCCGGTTGAAAGGGTTTGATGTATCCGAACATGAGTCACCAATTCGGTGCAAGGGACCTCTCATCCTGCTAGCAGCAGGAGCTCGGCTATTCCCGACGAAGCAACATATGAAAGGAGGCCAATGGCCATGAAGGAAGGTATCAGGTCACCTGGAACCGTTCGCTACCTGATGGTTGTTCTAGTGTTGACTGCGGTTTCTCTCGGAGCTCTGCTCACCTACAACTACCTGACCATCCGCGCCCAGACCATCGCCCTGCGAGGGGTCATCGAGAAGCAGGAGTCGGCCCTGGCCCTAGGAATGGTGGATGCAGCCTTGACCGAACTGCCGCGCGCTCTGGCCCAGTACCCCAAGGCCGGGCTAGCCGAGCGGTCCCGGGCGGAAAAGCTCCTCCTCCAGGCCGAGGAGATGCTGGCCGCCAGGCGGTGGCATCCCGCGGCTGAGCGGGTAACGGGTGGTGTCATCACTGACGGGTGCAACCTTAAGTCCATCTCCCAGGCAGTACCTGACCCCAAGCGGTTGACTCTGGCTTTTGCCTTTGTCCTTGGCCACCAGCAGTGGTCGGGAGAAGAGCGGTCCATAGACTATGTGCCTTACTTTGAAGCCAGCTACCAGCAGGACCAGCGCCGCTTCCGGCTCTCTTTCGGCGGTGTGCGGTATCGCCAGGCTGAGCTAAAGAGTCTGCCACCTCTTCTGTTGAGTATGGCTGATGAGCCCACCTACGACGATTCACAAATCGTCATGGTCCTGCAGTTCGGCGCTGACCTTTCGGGATACGCCGTGACCGAAGGAGATGGTGTGCTTACCGTAGAATTCCTCTTCCACTGACTAATGGGGTGGGGCAATGGTGCGACTGGTGGTTCTCGGCGATCTACACGGGCGGGTCGATCTCTTTCGATCCGCCCTCATTGGTCTGGGGTTAACCGACAGCAGCGGCCGCTGGATCGGCGGCCGCACCTGCTTGATCCAATTGGGCGACCTGCTGGACCGGGGCCCGGATCCGCTGGCCTGTCTCTCTCTGGCCAGAGAGCTAGAGGAATCCGCCGAGGCGGGAGGGGGCCAGACTGTCTTTCTCCTGGGCAATCATGAGCTCCTGGCTCTGGCGGCCGGTTGTGGCTCGCACCAGGCGCGGCTGGGGTGGATGATGAACGGGGGCGATGCCGTCTACGCTGAGTGGCTGGGCCGTCGGGGAGAGGACATGCGCCAGCAGTGGCCTTACCAGGAGGAGTTCTTCCAACTCTTCGCGCCCGGTTCCGAACACTACCAGTGGCTGGCTGCCCGCCCCGCCTGCTGGCAGGAGGGTGACCTTTTCTTCTCGCACGCCGGAGTCGGAGACCACGATTGGGTTAGCGCTGAAGAGCTGAACCGAGTTGTTGCTGAGCTGCTGGCTTCACCGCGGGCCATTGCCGAGCGGGGGACGGCGCAGCGTGACATCGTGACCGGGCGAACGGGTCCCCTCTGGCTCCGGGACCACCGGTGCGATGGGGTCGGCCGCGCCAACGATCAGCTGGGGGTAGCGCACCAGATAATTGGGCATAGCCCGTGCGGCGGGCTCAGGGTATCCTGCGACGGCGCGCTGGTTAACATTGACTCAGGGATGGTGCAGGCGGGTCGGTGGACCGCGCTGGAGATTGTCGACGGCACCTGGCGGTTCTGGGCCGAGGGGCGGTCGCCGCTGCGCACCAACCCGCGGCAGGATCAGCACCTGGTGGTCCACCAGCCAGTACCGGTTCCACCGTCCCGACCGCCTCGCTACCGGCCCGGGCAACTGGTTTGGATGTATGGTTCGACCGATAAGAGCCACGCGGTCTACTTCCAGATTGAGCGTTTGGTGGCCCGTCATGGCTTGACCTGGTACCACGGGAAGATGCTGACCAGGGACGGTGCCCGCTGGAGCCAGCGTGAGGCCGAGTTGCCCACTGGCCATGTGGAGGGGCTGGGACGGCTGGCCGGCATGTCCCATGATGTTCCCGGAGAGGAGCAGTAGCAGCGGGGGCTATCCACCGAGGGGGGTATTGCTTTGAATGAGATCAGCCTGGGGTGGCTGACACTTAGGTTTTTCGCTTCACCCATTGCCCGCGCCGAACAGATAGACGCGGCCGCCCGCCGCGTGGCCCGGCAGCTGGGCGAGACAGAAGCCAAAGGTTGGGACGAACCGGTGTTCTTGACGGTAGTCCTGACCGGTGGTACCGAGGATCAGGTTCTATCGGCCCTGGAAGGAGATGATTTCTCGACCCCCGTGGTGCTGCTGGCCCTGCCGCACTCCAACTCGCTTCCGGCGTCTTTGGAGATTCTGGCCCGGTTACGGCAGAACGGGCGAGCCGGAAGGATCATTGTCGGCGATCGCACCGGCTGGCGCGAGGAACTGCTTGCGGCGCTGCGGGTGGTGCGTGTCTACCACCGCCTGCGCCGGGTTCGCCTGGGCCTGCTGGGCGGGGCTTCGTCTTGGCTGGCAGCCAGCACCCCTGGGGCCGGATTGGTGCGCGCGGTCTGGGGGCCGGAGGTAATCCCCATCGCACTGGAGGAATGGCTGGAAGCTTACGGCTGTCTCGGCGGGGTCGACGATGGTGCCGATGACCTGGCTTTCACCGGTGCCGAAGTGGTCGAGCCGGACCAGGCGACCCTGGCCGGAGCCATCGGCCTCTACCGGGCCCTGCGGGAGCTGGTGGGCCGCTATCGCCTGGATGCCCTATCGGCCCGCTGCTTCGACCTGCTGGGGGCGGTAGCCAATACCGGCTGCTTGGCTCTCTCCCGGCTCAACGATGAGGGGATCGTCGCCGGCTGCGAGGGCGACCTGCCAGCCACCCTCACCATGCTGCTGGTCCGGGAACTCACCGGCCGGGGCTCGTTCATGGCCAACCCGTCGGACCTGGATGTGGATCGTGGCACCATAACTTTCGCACATTGCACGGTTCCCCTGAGCCTGGTGGAGTCGGTCAGTCTGCGCTCCCACTTCGAGTCGGGGCTCGGGGTGGGGGTGGCCGGGCGTTTTGCCCCCGGCCCTATGACGGTGGTACGCATCGGCGGCCGAGGGCTCGACGAGATAGCCGTCTTCGCCGGACGGCTGGTGGATGGGAGAGATCAGCTCCGGGAGGACCTGTGCCGGACCCAGGTGACGCTGGAGATCGGTCCCGAGGCCGTTCAGAAGCTCCTGCAGTATCCGCTGGGGAATCACCATATCGTGGTGCCCGGCGACCACCTGGGGGCCATCCAGAACTACGTCGGGCTTGTCCCCGGTTTGCGGCTGATCTGATATGAGTGGCTTTGCGCAGGCGGCACCCGGTTACGGGGCCGCCTTTCGTTATGCCTTCAGGGCTTCCCGGAATTCCTCCAGAACCTGTCCCCAGCAGGGTCTGGTGCGAAAACCGGTACCCCCCACGCTTCTTCAGCCAGGACTGCCACGGGAACCTGCAGGCGCTGGCGGGAAAACTCGGCGGAGTGGGATAGGTAGACGGTGCAGCCGTTGCCCGAGGCGACGCCCACTAACCCGAAGGCTAGGCCCACCTGGCGCAGGGAGCGACGGACTGCCAGTGCTTCGTCGGCCGAGAGAGCAGTTCGCCCAAGAGACGGAAGGAGACCGGATCCAACCGCCAGCTGAGGCCGTTGGTGTCGCTGAATGCGCCCAGCAGGGCCAGTCGGGCCAGTTGGGCACTGATCGGATAGTCCAAGGCCAGCAGGGTCTCGGCCACCACCAAAGAGCAGGAGGCATAAGGGCGAATGGTGGTCGAGATCGCCCGGGTCACCAGCGAGGTGTCTTCCACCGCGTGGTGATCAAAGATGGTGAAGCGTTCGGGAACCGGGCCGAACATCGCCGGTTCATGGTTATCCACCACTATCCCGAGGCCAAGCGGGGAAGCCACCAATGGGATCTGCCAGCGGTCCAAGAGGTTTCGGGCACTGCGCTTGGGGTCATCCGGCAGGTGTAAGTAGCCCGGGAAGTGGTGATGCAGTGAAAACCGCTGGACAGCCCATCCGGGCGTTTACCAGCCGCCCGCTTTCTGGTAGAATGCAGGTGACCACAACTTGGAGCAGGGGAGATGACTGAATGCCTACCATTGATATGAGCTATCTCACCGATATCCTGGTTAAGCTGTGCACTACCCCCAGCGTGACTGGTAACACCCGGCAGGCGGTGGCCCTGTGCGAGACCGAGTTCCGCCAGATGGGGCTGGCCACCCGCTACACCAATAAAGGGGCTCTCATTGCCACTCTCGAGGGAAGGTCGTCTGACGGGGCGGTGACCTTCTCCGGGCATGTCGACACGCTGGGAGCCATGGTCAAGGAACTCAAGTCCAACGGGCGCCTGGCCCTGACTCCCATCGGCGGCTACATGATGAATGCGGTGGAGGGAGAACGCTGCTGGGTAGAAACTAGCGGTGGGCGCCAGGTTTCCGGAACCATCCTGACCACCAAGGCTTCGACTCACGTCTATTCGGCCGAGGCGACCAAACTCGAGCGAAAGCCGGAGAATATGGAGATAAGGCTGGATGAGAAGGTCAGCAATATCGATGACCTCCGCCAGTTGGGGATCGAAGTGGGTGACTTCATTGCCTTTGACCCCCGGACAGTAGTTACCAGCGCGGGCTTCATTAAATCACGCCATCTGGATGACAAAGCCGGTGTAGCGTGTATCCTGGCGGCGGCCAGGGCACTGTCCGGCTCAGGCCAGTGCCCGCCGCGGACTGTCCACTTCTTCATCAGCAACTACGAGGAGATCGGCCACGGCGCTTCAGCGGGAATCCCGCAGGAGACGGTGGATTTCATCGCCGTTGACATGGGGGCCATCGGTTCCGGGCAGACCTCTGATGAGTATACTGTCTCCATCTGCGCTAAAGACTCCAGCGGCCCCTACACCCTGGAGATCCGTAACAAGCTGGTCGAACTCTGCCGGAAGAACAACATCCCATATCGCCTGGATATCTACCCTTACTACGGTTCTGACGCTTCCGCCGCGGTGCGGGCTGGTGCCGATATCCGCACCGGGCTCATTGGTCCCGGTGTCGATGCCTCCCACGCCCACGAGCGCACCCACCAGGAGGCGCTGGAGGCGACTGCCCGCCTGATCGTTGCTTACGCACTGGTTTAATTGACAGCCCTGGTGTAGCAGCGACGCCCCATCCGGGGCGTCGTTTCACATATCCTCGGGGGGTGGGGGAAAACTAGCGGCAGCACAAGGAGGGGGTCAGCTCAGATGAACGAGAGTCTGGTGGTGGCGGTTCGGGCAGTGATCGCCTTCTTTAGTTTGCTTATCTTCACCCGATTACTGGGGAAACAACAGATCAGTCAGCTGAACTTCTTTGACTATGTACTAGGAATTACTATCGGGTCTATAGCTGCCACACTGACTACCGATCTCTCAACCAGACCCTGGCCCCAGCTTGTTGGGCTGATGGTCTGGACCGGAGCCGTCTTGGCCATGGAGTTGATCACTATGAAATGGCGGTTTGCCGCCAAGTATATCGACGGAGAGCCTACCATCCTGATTATGAACGGCAAGATCATGGAGGATGCCATGCGCAAGTTGCGTTACCGCGCCTCGAACCTGATGGGTGAGTTGCGGGTCAACGGTGTCTTCGATCTGAACCAGGTGGCCTTTGCTGTGCTGGAAACAAACGGACAGCTTTCAGTCCTCAAGAAATCCGAATGTCAGCCGTTAACCCCCAGGGACATGGATATGACCACCAGCCCGGATGGAATGAGTATCGAGGTCATCTATGACGGTATAGTCGTTGAGCAAAACCTCAAGCAGGCGAATGTGAACCGCCGCTGGCTCGATGCCCAGCTCAAGGCCAGGAAGATCAACAGCTCTTCCGAAGTCTTCCTGGCTACCGTTGATGCTTCGGGCAACCTGTATGTGGATACCTACCAAGACCGCCTGAAGCAGATGGTCGATATCAGTGATTTCCCCGGGCCGCACTGAGAGGTGATCAGATGTGAGAAGAATCCTGGCTTACCTGTTTCCCGTAGTCTTAATTGCCATGTTCTCCGCAGTCTTCCTGAGCGGCAGTTACCTGAAGAGACCGTTCGGGGCGGCCGACGATTTCGCCGGACATCTGGACGCGGTGGAGATGGCAATTATGGCCGATGACTGGAGTAGAGCCGGTCATGAGTTGGAGCAGGCAAAACAAGCGTGGCAGGTGGTGACCGGCCGCATCCAGTTCAGCGTTGAGCGGGAGGAGATCCGGGGTGTGAACCATAGCCTGGCCAGATTGGGAGGACGCATTCAGGCTGCGGACAGCGGGGGAGCCCTGGCTGAACTGGCCGAAGCACGGGAGCACTGGGAGAGAATCGCCCAGTGAGGCGGCAAAAGGAGTTAAGGGTGAACAGAGCGAAAAGGGTTCTCAGGTCAAAGGTGGGAGGGCGGGGGAACCATGACTCGAGAACGCTACGACCGCCAGATTCACTTTAGCGGGATAGGTCCCGAGGGGCAGAAGCGGGTTCAGCGGGGACAGGTGACCATCATTGGTCTCGGAGCCCTGGGCTCTAACATAGCCAGCCTGCTGGCCAGGGCTGGTGTAGGCAAACTGCGTCTGGTCGATGGCGACCGGGTGGAGCTCTCTAACCTGCAGAGACAAGACCTGTATGATGAGGCCGATGCCCGGGCGTCGCGGCTGAAGGTAGAAGCGGCCCGTGACCGGCTGGCGGCCATCAACTCGGAGGTGGCAGTACAGATCTGTCCGGTGATGCTGGAGCCGGGCAACGCCAGGGAGCTTATCGCCGGTTCCGACATTGTGCTGGATGGTACCGATAACTTCCAGGCCCGGTACACCATAAACCGGGCCTGCCTCCAGGAGGGGATCCCCTGGGTCTACGGCGGGGTGGCCGCCAGTTTCGGCATGACGGCCACCATCATCCCCGAGCGTTCCGGCTGTTTGCGCTGCCTCTTCGGGGAGGAACCCGGATCAGCGCTGACCGCCCAGACCTCCGGGATTATCGGCTCCATAGTCAGGGTCATCGCCGCCCTGGAAGTGTCCGAGGCCCTCAAGTGGCTGGTTGGGGCGGATGAACTCCTCAACCGCTGGCTGCTGATGGTCGATGTATGGTGGAACGAGTTTAGCCGGGTGGACTTCGGACCGGTACCCGACTGCCCGGACTGTGGGGGAGCGGCCGGTGGGAGGGGGTACCGATGAGACCACGCCTACGATGAGACCACGCTTACTCCGAGTACTTGCGCAGCAGATCATCCAGGGCTTCCCGCAGGAGTGATGCTTCCGTCCGGCCCAGGCGTCGGGCTAGGTCGGACAGGCGCTCCAACTGGGTGCCTGTGTAGTAATTGGACTTGAGGGTCATGCTCTCATTGGCCGCCAGGCGGATCTGGTTCCTTCCCTGGCGCTTGGCGATGAATAGGGCTGATTCAGCCGCCCGCCACAGTTCCTGGGCATTCCGGGCGTCTTCCGGGTAGCCGGCCAGACCAGTACTGACTGTGAACGAGACATGCTCACTGCCGATGGGATGCTGGTTCTCGTGGATGTAGCGCCGCAGCTCTTCCAGTTCGATAAAGGAGACTTCCCGGGGCGAGGTGAGGATGGCGTAGAACTCATCACCGTGGCGGGCCAGTGCGGCGATATCGGACAGGTTGGCGGCGAGCAACCGGGTAACCGTGGCCAGCACCTGGTCGCCAACGGCCCGGCCATAGCGCTGGTTAATCTCCATGAAGTTATCCAGATCCAAACAAGCCATGGTCAGGCGCGAGTGCTGGGCGAGCATAGACTCAAGGCGCGGCCTCAGCTCGTCCAGGGTCGGTAGGACAGGGATATGGTCATTAGCCAAGAACGCATCCTCCTCCCGGTATATCTTAGGGTATATATATGTTACCATATTCTTTGCCGGAGGTCAACTCCTTTAGTGGCCGAAGCCACTCACGACTGCAGCAACGCGAAAAAGGGGCCTGAGGCCCCTCAGGAGAAACTGCAGCATCCTCTCGCCAACTAGCACACCCGCACATGGTGGTAACCCTTCTTGCCCTTGCGCAGCTCAATGATGCCGTCCCGAGCATGATCGGCAGTGACCTCCAGCTGCATATCATCGACCCGCTCTCCATTGAGGTATAGTCCGCCCTGTTGGATGGTGCGCCGTGCTTCGCTTTTGGAGGCGGCCAGTCCGGTCCGGACCATCAGCTCCAGAACGGTAACACCGGCCGACAGCTCCTGGTGGGGCAATTCGGTGCTGGGTACGGCCCCTGCGTCTCCCTGGCCGCCGAAGAGAGCCTGGGCGGCTGAACGGGCCCGGTCGGCCTCTTCTGCCCCGTGGACCAGGCGGGTTACTTCGTGAGCCAGGATCTCTTTGGCCTGGTTGATCTTGCGGTCGCGCAGCCCGCCCAAGCGGCGGACTTCGTCCATGGGCAGGAAGGTGAAGATGGCTAGGAAGCGTCCGACGTCGGCATCTTCGATATTGCGCCAGAACTGGTAGAACTCGAAGGGGCTGGTTTTCTCGGCCGAGAGCCAGACGGCACCGGCCTCGGTTTTGCCCATCTTCTTGCCGGAGGCAGTGGCCAAGAGAGGTGTGGTCAGCCCATAAGCCTCCTGCCTCTCCAGGCGCCGGACGAGATCCACCCCGGCCAGAATGTTGGACCATTGGTCATCACCGCCCATCTGCAGGCGGCAGCCGAAGCGGCGGTTGAGGGTTAGGAAGTCGTAGGCCTGCATGGGCATATAATTGAACTCAAGGAAGGTCAGCCCCCGCTCCCACCGGGAACGGTAGGCCTCGGCGGTGAGCATCCGGTTGACCGACAGATGGGGACCGACCTCGCGCAGAAACTCCACATAGTTAAGCCGGAGAAGCCATTCGGCATTGTCCACCATCATCGCCCGGCCCTCACCAAAGTCCAGGAAGCGACCGAGTTGGCTGCGGATGACCCGCTTGTTGGCTTCGATCTCCTCTGGGGTGAGCATCGGGCGCATCTCCGTCTTTCCGCTGGGATCGCCGACCATGGAGGTGCCCCCACCAACCACCGCGATGGGGCGGTGGCCAGCCCGCTGCAGGTGGGCCAGGGCCATGATGGTGACCAGATGGCCGACATGGAGGCTGTCAGCAGTGGCGTCATAACCAACATAGGCAGTAACCACCTCGGTCGCCAGCAGCTGCCGTAAAGGCTCTTCGTGGGTGATCTGCTGGATGAGGCCTCGCTCGTGCCAGACATCATAGACATTCCCCATGCTCCATCCTCCTTCGGTTATGCCTGGATTTTCTTTATAGTACCCCATCAGTGGATGACTGGCAAGGGTAACAGGCAATGCTTTGGTCGGCTTCCCCATAAGGGTTAGAAAACGGGTGAAGGAGTGAGGCGGATGAACCTGCGCAGCCCCGCCGAGTTAGCACTTCAGTATGGCCTCAGCCAGTGCAGCGTCTGCGGCGAGAAGGTGCTCCTGGCCAGGGCCAGCGATCTGACGGAGGAGGAGATAGCCCAACTGACCCGGGCCGGCATCCAGCTGCTACTGGGTTACTACGGCTCCCGGGCAGTCTGTCTTCGGGAGCGCGAGGCTTACGGGATCTGCCTGGAGGGCTGAGTCGGGGTCTCGGCTCATCGGGCTCAAACCGGAGCCGGCCGCTTTTGGCGCGCATCCGTTAGGAGTAGCAGGGAAGTGAGGCTGTTCAGTGGAATCCGTTCTCAACAACACTACGGAGGAGAACATGAGCCGAAAAAGCTTGTTACTGGTTGTCCTAGTTCTGTCTCTCCTAATTCCCGTTGCCGCCGACGCCGAAGATGGTATCGCTAACGAGCCTACCACGACCTATTACCGCGGCGTGGTCCGTGAGGTGGGAGCCACACTCACCGAGGATCTGGGCTACGGGATGATCCTGTATAAGCAGCGGATCAAGGTCGAACTGCTGGAGGGCCCCTTCAAGGGGGAGATTGTCACCGCCGAACACCATCGTGGTGGCCGCAATGCCTTTGACTTCCAAGTGCGGCTGCGAGACCGGGTGCTGCTGCTGGTGGAGTTGGAAGACGGAGCCATCAGCCAGGCATACATCGAGTCTATCGCCCGCGACCATCTGCTTCTGGGGCTATCCATCGTCTTTGTGCTGCTGCTGGTAGCCGTCGGGCAGGTGAAGGGGGTGAAGGCCGCGCTTACCCTCGGCCTGACCATCCTGGCCGTGGTTAAGGTGCTGCTCCCCCAGATGCTCCTGGGGCGTAACCCTCTGTGGTTGGCGGTGGCAGTGGCGGCCTCGGTTACCGCTTTTACCCTGACGGTCGTCAGCGGGTTCAACCGCAAGACTCTCACGGCCATCGTCGGCACTACCGCCGGGGTAGTTATCGCCGGTTTTATTGCCATGAAGATAGGTACCATTGCTGCTTTGACCGGGCTCAGTGGTGAGGAGGCTCAGATGCTCCTGTTCATCCCCCAGGAGGTTGAGTTCGATTTCCGGGGATTGCTATTCGCCGGGATGATCATTGGTGCACTGGGAGCCGTAATGGATGTGGGGATGTCCATCTCATCAGCCATGGAAGAGGTTAGACGGGCCAGACCCGGGATCTCCCGGGGAGGGCTCCGCCAAGCCGGGATGAATGTGGGCAAGGATGTAATGGGAACCATGTCTAACACCTTGATCCTGGCCTATACCGGTGGGGCAATCCCCCTGCTCCTGCTGTTCCTCGCCTACGACATCCCGCTGGTGAGGATTCTCAATATGGATCTGGTGGCCACCGAGGTCGTTCGCTCCCTGGCCGGGAGTATCGGTCTGATTCTAACCATACCCATCACTGCACTGGTCGGCAGCTATCTGCTGCAGCCTGAGGGCGCCAGAGCTCGGGAGACCGGGCAGGCCGGGCGTTAGCGGCGCAGTGGGCCAAAGACCAGGCGCCCGATGACGGGCAAGCGGACACCGGTGGCAGCAGTGAGGTAACTGCCAGCTACAGTAGTCAGCCAGAGGATGGCCGCACTCCCGGGTCCGCTCAGGCTGATCCGGTTAAGCCTGCTCAGCCACGGCCATCACTAGAGGATGGACGAGAAACATGGCGAACGAGACCTGCCCGATACGGTTGAGGGCTGCAACCACCGGCCTACCGCGGGCCAGCCAATCGTTAGTGGTTAGGTAAAGGAAGGGAAGCGCCCCCACGCCATAGAGGACGGCTGCCGGTCGCAGAGGTGTAGTGAGGAAGCCGATGTAGGCCCGGTTGATAGTGAAGTTCCAGATGGCTTCGGCCGTGATGCCCAGCAATGTGGCCATGAAGACTGCCCGGACCAGGCCAGCATGCTGTCTGCGCCAGGCCGTTACCGGGCCCCAGTGGACGGCGGTTACCGCTCCCAGCAGGAAGAAGTAGAACCAGGAGTGCAGCAGGTTGATCCGGACTTCGGCCAGGGCGCCCAGAACTGCCTCGGATGGAGGCGGCCAGTAGAAGTACCAGGCTGTCAACGCCAGATAGAGGACGAGACCCAGCAGAAGGAGACGGCCGTGACTATGGCGCGCTGTATTGAGGAGAAGCCGGAAGAGAGGGATGAGGAAGTAGAACTGCAGGACGACGATTACGAAATACAGGTGGTAGAAGCCGCGGTCCGAGAAATAGTGCCTCCGCCCGGGCGCCCGGGGTGGTGTAGCACCTCCTTGTCTTTACTATCAGACCTTCGCCGTCATCTTTCGTAGTAACTGGTGCAAGCAATTACGGTGCCGTGATGCGCCGTTTAGGGGGAAGTGATACGGAAATGGAGAAGAAACGCATTTGCCGATCAAAGACCAACCGCCTGCTGGCCGGCGTCTGTGGCGGGCTGGGCGAGTATTTCGATGTCGACCCCACCCTTATCCGGCTGCTCTGGGTGGCTTCGGCCCTGGCTGGTGGGCTTGGCCTGCTGTTCTACATCATCTGCATCATTGTCATCCCCAGCCGCGACTAGCCGACAGCCGGGTGAGAGGAGTGGATAAGCCTTGACTAGACGCCTTTACCGGTCGACTCGCGAACGGATGTTCTTCGGGGTAGCCGGCGGGATGGCCGATTACTTCGACATTGACCCCGTACTGGTCAGACTGGGATGGGTTCTCATCGGACTGGTTGGCGGCCTGGGGATCCTGGCCTATTTCCTCTGCGCCATCTTCATCCCGGAGAATCCAGGATCGGCGGGGGAGGCCGATGAGCCACAGGAGCAGGAGACCGGTAAGTGCAGCAATAACCCGGCCTTTCTGGGGCTCGTCCTGGTGGGCCTGGGGCTAATAATGCTTCTGAAGAATCTCTGGCCCTGGTTTGATCTGGGTCGGTTCTGGCCGATCATCCTGGTCGTTCTGGGTGTGGCCATCCTGGGCGGAAGCTTCAGGAGGGATGGTTGATGAACACAGCTAGGTTCATCAATGGGCTACTCATCATCGGCATCGGGTTTCTGCTGCTTCTTAATACTTTGGGTATTATCTCCTGGACAGCCTGGAACCAGATCTGGCGTCTGTGGCCTGTCCTCCTGATTCTGGTGGGGATCAGCATCCTGTTCCGCGGCCGGTTGTGCGCACTGGGGGGCCTGGTGGGTCTCGTCGTGGTGGCGGCCGTCATCTTCGGCGTCTTCTGGCTGGGCTGGGGCTCTGGGGGTTCGCCCTCGCGGCTGTCCATTGACCAGGAGGTACCCGAGCATGTCTCGGCCGCCATTGTTGCTCTGGACTTCTCCGCCGGTCGGGTGGAGATTGGAGCCAACACCTCGGGCCGGCGCATTACCGGTGAGATCAGTTACTACGGGTTCCGCCCGGTGGAACGGGTAGAGTTCCAGGAATACGCTGGCGGTTATCGTCTTGACTACGGGCTGGAGCATAAGACACACGGCCAGCTGATCGGAAACCGCTCCGGCCAGCGCTGGAGCCTGCGGTTGCCGCGGGACGTGGTACTGGATCTCCTCCTCGATAATGGAGCTTGCTCCGGGCTGGTTGATCTGCGCCAGCTGGCAGTGGCCACTCTCAGTATCAATATGGGCGCCTCCGACCTGGAGATCCGCCTGGGCGACCAGCACCCCCTGACTAAGGTCAGCATCAATGCTGGAGCCTCCAGTATCAGTGTTCATGTTCCCGCCAGCGCCGGTGTCCGGATTACCATGGAGACCGCCGTAGGCAGCAATAACTTCAGTGCCATCGGGCTGGTCGGGGAAAATGGGGTCTGGACTACTCCCGGCTATGCTGAAGCGGCTACCAAGATCGAGATCACCATGAAGGCAGCGGTCTCCAACCTGAAGCTCTACCGGTAAGATGCTGGGCTGACTTTTTGGCCAATCAACTATAGCTTCACATGAGAAAGGGCGCCGCCATGGCGCTCTTCTTCTCTTCAGGCCCGGGACCGGCGGCCGGCGACCAGAGCCGCCAGAGGCATGAGGATGAGGAAAAAGGCCAGTTCCAGCCAGCGGCCGAAGCGGGCGTAACCACTGGTCAGGGGGGCCAAATGATACTCCCAGGTCAGGACGCCCGTCTCGCCGATGCCCAGTTCACGCACAACGCGGCCCGGGGCATCAATCAGCTGTGAGATACCGTCCTTGTTCGCCACTGACTATCGGTCTTCTGGAGGCCACCAACCACCGGGCCAAACTGCGGAAGGTACCACTTAGTCGATGTCAAGGTAAGGCCTCCTCTGTCTCTGGCCTTTAGCCCTCGTTCGGGAAGGAAATCCGTAGGCCCGGAGCTTGCGGTAGAGGGTTACCCGGCTGATGCCGAGCAGTCTGGCCGCCCTGGATACATTGCCCTCAGCGAGGGTCACGGCTCGGCTTACAAGCAACTCGTCATTTACTCTGTCAGCCAGTTGGCCGGCATCGGGCGGGCACGATCCACCGTAGACCGATGCCACCAATTCGAGACTCATGGTATCGACCGGAGATAACAGGTATGACTGTTCGAGGACATGAGCCAGCTGCCTCACATTGCCCGGCCACAGCTGGAGCTGCAGATAGGCCTGGGCGTCCCCAGTGAGTACCTTCACGGCTCCATACTTCATGGCCAGGTCGGATAGGATCATCTCAACCAAGAGCGGGATGTCGCCCAGACGCGCCCTAAGCGGCGGTATGTCAATTACCGACGCGGCCAGCCTGTAGTAGAGGTCCCACCGAAAGGTGCTCAGTCCGCAGAGCTCTGTGAGTTTGCGGTTGGTGGCGGCAATGACCCGTACATTCACGGTGGTCGGGCGACTGTCTCCCACCTTGTACAGTTCTCCGCTGGACAAGACCCGCAACAGGACCCCCTGGGCCCTCAGGGGAAGGTCGGCAATCTCGTCGAGGAAGAGTGTGCCACCGGAGGCCATCTCGAACTTGCCCGGCCGCCCGTGTCGGTCGGCACCGGTGAAGGATCCCGGCAAGTAGCCGAAGAGCTCGCTCTCTACTAGCTCAGTGGGGACGGCCGCGCAGTTGATGGCCACGAACGGGCCGTTGGCCACTGAACTGGCCCGGTGGATGGCGTGGACAAACCGCTCCTTACCCACACCGGTTTCGCCAGTGATGAGGATAGGTTGGTCGCCCACGGCCAGCCGCCGGGCCGCGGAGATGGCCTTGAGCAGGGAGGCATCTCTGGTGTGAATATCCTCGAAGGAGTAGCGGCTGGCCAGCAGGCCGAAATCGCGAGTGCGGTCGGGAAACAGCTGGCAGAGTGCGCCCACCAGAGAGCCCTCCCGGATAACCGGGATCAGCTGGCATTTCAGGCGAAGGCGGGTCTCTGGACCATTCCAGGTGATGCTGACACTCTCGACTAATCGCCCTGCAGCCAATTGATGCCATACGGCGGGGATAATTCCGGTTATCCTGGTGAAGCAGGCCGCACCTAAGGCTGATGGGATTCCCGGCAGAAGGGCTTCAGCCTGTCGGTTGTACCAACGAATCTTCCGGTCAGCCGAGATCCATAGCATAGGGCTACCCAGAGCTACGGCTATGTCGTAGAAGACCTGGTACTTATCTTTGCGCATTGGTGACCTCCGCCGTGGGGGGTGGTTGATCCATACCCGAGCTGCCAGACGATCCGGGCGCTGTGAAAAGGCGCCTGTATAGAATGACAGCGAGATGGATGTGTAAAGGTTGAACAGTGCCGGGGAGCCAGTGTTACAGTCCTGGGGCTGATCCTGGCGCCCGATGCGGTCGTAGGCTACTGCCATAGCTGGCGTCGACATAGTTAAACAGGTCTAGTCGAAATGTGGTGCTGTATGTTAAACACCAATAACATACTTGGCACGAAATATGCTGTATATTGGCAAACAAGCAGAGATCTTGTCGGATGATTTTCTTCAATTAGGCAGCGGTTTCCTGCCAACTGCCTAGCATCCTGGGCCGTCTTCCATATACTTTGCAGGGAAGGGACTGATGCCAGTATGTATACCAGCCATGCCAGTTGCTTCACGCCGCTCCTGAAGCATCTGGTGGAGCAGGTTGATTGCCACCCCAGGGTGGAAGCTCTGGTTTTTCCTCACCTGTGGCGGGTGGGCTTCATTGCTACCCGCCTGGCCGATGCCGTAGGGTTCCATGACCCGGAGCTGCATAAGTCAGCTTTTCTGCATGATATTGGCAAGCTTGCCATCGCCGAATCGATCCTGTTCAAGCCCGAGGCTCTAACCCAATTCGAGTATGAGCTCATCAAAGGGCATGCCCATATAGGCTCTTCTGTGGCCCGGAGCATGTTCCGGTTGGGGCCGGAGGCGCGCTACATCCACGACCACCACGAACGGTGGGATGGGAAGGGGTATCCGGCTGGCCTCCCCTCGGACAGCACGAGCCTCGGGGGACGGATCATTGCCGTGGTCGACGCCTTTGACGCGATGGTCTTCGAGAATCGCCCCTATGCCGGTAAACGTTCGCCGGAGGAAGGACTCAGGGTGTTGAACGAAGGGGCGTGGACCCAGTGGGATGGTCACCTGGTGCAGGCCTTCACTGGGCTTTGGGGGACGGGCGAGCTCTCCACGGAGGTAGTCGCCCAGTTCAACGATATGATGTGGGACGCGTTGCGCGAGATGGTCCCTGCGCTGGCTGACGAAGCCTCCAAAAACGCGGCCAGCTAGTGGGGGAGGCGGCAGCTTAGGGTTCCCGGGGAATGAGGAGGCCGGATTGCTAGCTTCTTGTACAGGGTCACCCGGCTAATGCCCAGCAGGTCCGCCGCCCGCGATACATTGCCCTTGGTAAGGGCTAGCGCCTGGCGGACACGGGCCTTGCCGTCGGGTCCCGAGACTAGTTCCATCGGCCCAGCCGGGCTGGGCTCGCCCAGAAGCTCGGCCAGCAGTGGCTGGGAGCTGTAGTCATCGGAGGACAGGAGATTACCCTGATTGACGCGCTGGGAAAAACACGTGTTGGAGTTAAGTATAATGAGAGAGGCCAACGTGCAAGGATGGCCTTTACCAGTTTCACAAAGGAATTAAAGGACTTATGTCGAATTGGTTGCAACATCCATAGTATTTTTTCCCAAGTGGGTACCGCACTAGGCTTGAATATACTCCTTGGCATTCTACGGTCAAGTTTCGAAACAACATGGATACGGTGGCGTGTCACCATAAAGAGCGGACCTTGCTATCTGCGGCTTCGAGAGGCCCGTTTCAGCAGAACGCCATCGTTCTATGCTCGTACCAGTTCGCGCGGGCCAAGGAGCCCTACCTCCGGCAGACAGCATGGGATCTGGTCGTCATCGATGAAGCACACCGGCTGCGAAATGTTTATAAGAACACGAGTAAGATCGCCCTTGCCATCAAGCAAGCAGTGGCCCCGTTTCCCAAAGTGCTGCTTACAGCCACGCCGCTGCAGAACTCGCTGCTGGAGCTCTATGGGTTGGTAAACATCATTGACGACTGCGCCTTCGGCGATCTGAAAAGCTTCCGTACCCGCTTCACCCGCCTCGGCAACGACACCGATTTCACCGAACTGAAGGAGCGCCTCAAGCCCCTCTGCAAGCGCACGCTGCGGCGGCAGGTGCTGGAGTACGTCAAGTTTACCAACCGGCACGCGCTGGTGCAGGAGTTCGTGCCCACCGAAGACGAACAGCGGCTCTACGATCTAGTCTCGGATTACCTGCAGCGCCCGACGCTCTATGCGTTGCCGGCCAGCCAGCGCCAGCTCATGACGTTGATCCTGCGCAAACTGCTGGCCTCGTCCACCTACGCCATCTCGGGCACGCTCGAAGGCCTCGTGCGCCGGCTAGAAGCAGCGGAAGAGTGCGCTTCGACTATCGATGCGCTGCCGGAGGAACTGCCGCAGGACTGGGAACGACTCGACGAACTGGCCGACGAGTGGGAGGGCGACGACGCCAATGCCACCGAGCCCAAGCGGTCGCGCCTCACGCCTGAGCAATTGGCGGAACTGCGGCAGGAGAGGGATGAGCTACGGGAGTTCTTCGACCTGGCCCGATCGATCAGCAAGAACTCCAAAGGCGAGGTGCTGCTTACCGCCCTGCGCCGGGGTTTCGCCGCCGCCGCCGAGGCGCAGAAGAACCAGGGTGCTGCAACACTTCAGCAAAAGGCCGTTATCTTCACTGAATCCCGCCGCACGCAGGAGTATCTCTTCCGCGTGCTGGAACAGACCGAGTTCGCGGGCAAGGTTATGCTTTTTAACGGGACGAACACCGATCCCACCTCCGGGGCCATCTATAAGTACTGGCTCGAAAAACATGCCGGCACCGACCGCATCACCGGTTCACCCAGCGCCGACATGCGCGCCGCACTGGTGGAGCATTTCCGGGATCATGCCGCCATCCTCATCGCCACCGAGGCGGCGGCCGAAGGTATTAACCTCCAGTTCTGCAATCTGGTGGTCAACTACGACCTGCCCTGGAACCCGCAACGTATTGAGCAGCGCATCGGCCGTTGCCATCGTTATGGTCAAAAGTTCGACGTGGTGGTGGTTAACTTCCTCAACAAAAACAATGCCGCCGATCAGCGGGTGTACGAGCTGCTCGATCAAAAGTTCCGCCTGTTCAACGGCGTCTTCGGCGCCAGCGACGAGGTGCTGGGTGCAGTGGAGTCAGGTGTGGACTTTGAAAAGCGCATCGCCGCCATCTACCAAAAGTGTCGAACGCCGGAGCAGATTCGAGTTCGACCTGCTTCAGCGCGAATTGGAGACCCAGATCGCCGAAAGCCAGCGCGACGCCCGTGAGAAGCTTTTGGACAATTTCGACCAGGAAGTCGTCGAGAAGGTGCGCATCCAGAGCCACGACGTGCTCGACCGCTTCAACGAACAGCTTTAGCGGCTCACCCGTTACCTGCTGGCTGGTTATGCCCACTTCGACAACCACGGGTACAGCTTTACCCTTCACGCCAACCCGTTCCCCGGGGAGGCTATCCGCCCAGGGCCGTACCGTATGGGCAAGGATGTGCAAGATGCCAATACTTATCGAATCGGGCACCCGCTGGCGCAACGTGTCCTGGAGTGGGGCAAGAACGTGGCCACACCGCCGGCGGAGGTGACGTTCGATTACGCCGGCAGTGGCAAGAACATTGCCATTCTAGAACCCCTGCGCGGCCGGTGCGGTTGGCTGGTTTGCGCGCGCCTTACGGTGAGCGCGCTGGAAACCGAGGACTTGCTTGTCTTTGCCGGAATCACCGATGACGGCATGGCGCTGGAAGAAGCGCAGTGCCGCCGCCTTTTTGACCTTCCGGCGACGCAGGGCGGCCCGTGCACGCTGCCCGCAGCGGTCGCCGCCGTTCTCGACGAAGCCCGGGCGCGCCGCCGGCAAGCGTTGCTGGAAGAAATGACTGACCGCAACGCTCGGTGGTTCGACACTGAAATGGACAAGCTTGACCGCTGGGCCGAAGACCGCCGGGCTTCCCTCAAGGCTGAGTTGGCGGAGCTGGACGAGGCCCTGAAAGAAGCCAAGAAAGCGGCTCGGCTGGCTCCGACGCTCCCGGAGAAGCTGGAGCGGCAGCGCGTCATCCGCAACCTCGAAGCCAAACGTGAGGAAGCTTGGCGCGCCTACGATGCGGCCAGCCGCGAGATCGACCGCCAGAAAGACGCGTTACTTGACGAGATCAGCAGCCGCCTGGAACAGCGTATCGAGGAGGAGCAACTTTTTGCCTTGCGGTGGAGCTTGACGTGAGCGAACACAGCATGGGGACTGACAGGCACGCCAATCCCGACAGCGGTCAAGCTTGGCTTGTGCTCTTTCAACAACAGCGAGAGAAGCGGGCAGGTAGTTCTCATACGTCTTCCGATCCCTAGATGGGGCCGTGGTAAACTAAGCATGCGCGAGAAAGCGCGAGAAGGGGTCATGAAAATGGCTAACTCTGTTGTAGGTATTCAGCCCTCCGTGCTTCGTTGGGCACGGCAATCTCAGGGCTATTCGATCGAAGAGGTGGCTCACCAACTGAAGCGTGACCCGGCCGAAGTTGAAGCGTGGGAGGCTGGCATAGCGGCGCCGACATACACGCAACTGGAAGTCCTTGCCTACAAGCTTTATAAACGTCCGCTCGCCGTCTTCTTTCTTCCAGCTCCACCTGCGGAGCGTAACCTAAAAAAAGACTTCCGTACTCTACCCGACTTTGAGCTCGACCAGCTCTCGCCTGATACTCGCTACCAACTGCGCTTGGCTTACGCCTACCAGAACTCTCTTCGCGAGTTGAACAACGGTGTTAACCCGGCGAATCGCAAGATTTTCCGCGATATCACCATTTCCGCGACCAGCGACGTATTCAAGGTTGCAACCTCCATTCGGGATTACCTAGGCATTTCACTGGACACGCAGTCTCGCTGGAGAAGCGATGAAGATGCCTTCAAGGCCTGGAGAAATTCCTTGGAAGACGTCGGTGTTTTCGTTTTCAAACGCGCGTTCAAGCAGAAAGCCATCTCTGGTTTCTGCTTGGCAGATGATGAGTTTCCAATAATCTATTTGAACAACAGCACGGCCAAAACTCGACAGATATTTAGCCTATTTCATGAGATCGTACACTTGCTTCTGAAGATCAATGCCATTTCGAAGTACGACCGCTCCTATATTGAATACCTTCCTCGGAAGGAGAAACGCATCGAACAGTTCTGCAATGCGGTGGCAGCCGAAGTTCTAATTCCTTCCGGTGACTTCACAATACAGATCTCATCACTAACACACGTTGACGACGAATCAATTGGGGAATTAGCCAAGCGCTACCACGTAAGCCGTGAGACTGTGCTCCGCCGGATGCTGGACCGCGGCCTTATCGAGCAAGCGTATTACGAGGATAAGGCCAAAGAATGGGCGGCAGAAGCCGAAAAGCACGGAACATCTGGAGGTGACTACTACGCCACACAGGCAGCCTATCTTGGAGAGCGCTACCTGCGACTCGTCTTCAGCATGCATTATCAAGGCAGGCTTAGCTTAGAAGAAGTTGCTGACCATCTCGGCGTTAGGACAAAGAACGTAGCCGGATTGGAGGCCTTTATGGTACGTAAGGAGGGGGCCATATGAGCTATGTTTTCGATACCGGCCCGTTCATCGTCCTAAAACACTACTACCCATCCACATTCCAAACGCTTTGGACTCAACTCGACAGTATGGCGACAAGTGGAGCGCTAGGGTCCGTGCTAGAGGTATTCAACGAGCTGCTTAACTATAACGACTCTAACTTTATTCAAGACTGGGCGAAGCGGCACAAGAGGATCTTTGCTAAGCCGAGCAATGACGAGCTATTGGTTGTTCAGCAGATTCTCGCCGTGCCGCACTTTCAGACGTTAATCAGCACCGAAGCCCTTCTAAGAGGCAAGCCCATCGCCGATCCTTTCGTGCTTGCAGCGGGAAAGGTCAAGGGCGCTATAGTAGTAACGCAAGAGCGCTTCAAGCCCAATGCTGCCAAAGTGCCGAATGTTTGCGAGCATTTCGGTGTGCCCTGGATAAATTTGGAACAGTTCATGGCACAACAGGGATGGGCCTTCTAGGTAACTTTGTGTACTAGTCGAGACTCGCTATAGATGGGCATGGTGTTAGGGCTAACCTAAAACGACCGAAAGCTGACGGGGTTGCCTGACCGGGGGCTGCTGGATATAATGGCCATATCATTGAGAAAGGAAAGACGCCTCTGTTTGTTGTCCTACCGTGGTCAGCGGC
>JBFLWA010000002.1:0-45760 GCA_040758135.1 Bacillota bacterium
CAGCGCCAAGGACACGTTCCATGACAAAGACTCTTTTTGACTCTCTAGAACTCAAGAAAATGTCTCCTTTCATGAGGACATTTTCTCAGTCCGTTTACAGGGTGACAATATCACAGGCCGACAACACTCCATATCTGATATAGTTGAAAAGACCCAACGACTATGGTACAATGACTGTGCTAAATCGGGGCGTGGCGCAGCTTGGTAGCGCGCTTGAATGGGGTTCAAGAGGCCGCGAGTTCGAATCTCGCCGCTCCGACAATGGGCGATTCCTGTGAATATCAGGAATCGTCTTTTTTTTTGCCCGCCCAGTAGACAATAGAGAATAAGCACTCAACCTAGGGCAGGTGAAAGTATTGCCGGGAAAGCATCGGTCTCTTGCTCTGCTGATGACAATAAGCGCCCTTCTCCTCTGTCTTACCCCCTGTTCATGGGCAGAATCCGATAACCGGGTCTGCCTGTGGATATTACCTGAACTCACCGTTGATACATTAGCCAATGACGCGGTCTGGCAATCATTGGCCGACAGGGCTTGCCTGGGGCTGATCAGTCCGCGGATGGTCGGCGGGTCTGTCTACCCGCCGTTGGTCTCGGAATCGGGGTCGGGCCGGTACTGCTGGTTGGAAGAGACCGATCTGGGTTTAGCAGCCGTATCCATAGAAGCGCTTCTACCCCAGCTCAAAAACGGTGATCTGATTGTGGTGAGCGGGCTGTCACCTCAGGGGGCGAGAGCTTCCGGAGGGTGCTCGCTAAGACCTGTGCTCCTGCTCGGGCCGTCGGTGCCAGCGGGCCTGACCAGCTCGACCAGTACACGCCGAACCAGTGTGGTCACCCCGGGCGATCTGACTGCTACTATCGGGCTCTGGCTCGACCAGAGACTGCCGGCTGGGTTCGAGGGGCAGCCTTTACGGGTGATACCCAACGAAACACCGCTGGCCCAGTTGAGGAGAGTCTATACTGCCGTCAGCCAATGGGAAGCGACCCGCGCTCCCCTAGTACGAAGCTATGTAGGAGTCTGTATCATCCTGCTGGCAACAGGCCTGGTGGGGGCAGTGGCTGTACCGCCCCGCAGGCGGCGCTGGGCGGCAGTGGCCCTGGCCTGGCTGGTGGCTTTGCCACTGGCTTCCCTGCTGGCGGGGTTTACCTATCCGGCGGGC
Organism: Bacillota bacterium; assembly: GCA_040758135.1. Taxonomy (GTDB): domain Bacteria; phylum Bacillota; class Sulfobacillia; order JBFLWA01; family JBFLWA01; genus JBFLWA01. The sequence continues at coordinate 1,158 of JBFLWA010000002.1, forward strand.
ACGACACTGGAAGGAGCGGCTATTGCCCTCACTGCGGTGCTCCTGGTCTGGCTGGTCAGGTGCCTTCCAACTGCAGCCATGAAGAGGGAAGAGGCTGCCCATTTTTGGCTGGCTACCCTGACCAGTCTCGTGCTGACGGTGGATACTTGGACCGGTGCCCGGCTGCAGCAAGGTTCTCCTCTGGGCTATTCAGTGGCCACCGGTGCTCGCTTCTACGGGATGGGCAATGAGTACATGGGGGTCTACATTGGCTCCCTCGTGGTGATGATGGCGCTGTTGTTTCAGGCGAGTCAGCCCCAGAGTAGATGGTGGGTGTGCACATCAGTGGTCGCTGTATTGACCGTGGGTTACCCGGCCAGTGGCGCCAATTTCGGCGGGCTGGTAACCATGGTTGGGGCGATGATTGGGGTCGGCTGCCTCTGGTGGCCGCGTCGGGCCGGTTCTCTGACCGGGTGGCTGGTAGCTCTCGGCATGGCGGTAGTTGGTAACCACTGGTGGTCCCTTCAGTCAAGTCATATTGGTCAGGCGCTGCGGCTTGTCTCGGGGGAAGGGGTAGGTAGCCTGAGGCCAATAGCCTCACGCAAACTGCTGATGAACCTGCGCCTGCTCTACTATACTAACTGGACCTGGGTCATGCTCCTGGCGGTACTGGTGTGGATTGTGCTATCGGTCGCGCCAGTGGGATTCCTGGCCAGGTTGCGCTCGCGGCAACCCTATCTCTGGGCGGGAAGCCTGGCGGCGATTGTAGCCGCTGTCATTGGCCTGGCCGTCAATGATTCGGGCGTGGTGGCAGCCTCCATGTTACTGGTTCCCGTAAGTTCAGTGCTGCTCAGCAAAGCCATATACCGCGATGAGATTGACGGACCGGATGAATCATCCACCAGCGTCACAAAGAGCCAGATGGCGTCAGACGAAGATAGAGTGGGCTAGATGCAAGCTCCCGGCGAACCAGTGCAATCCTCAAAAGTTCTTGACAACAGGGGCAGTTCTGCTAGAATTTAATGTGATTATAGGTCAGTTGACCGAAACGTGAAAAACTAAAGGGGGTTGGTAGTCAGATGAACGCTTTGGGACGGCATGTACTGGCAGAGGTTTACGGGTGTGATCCGAACATCATCAATGATGTCGAACAGGTTGAGGAGATCATGGTTCAGGCGGCTCTGGAAGCGGGCGCTGAGGTCCGAGAGGTGGCTTTTCATAAGTTTAGTCCTCAGGGCGTTAGTGGCGTTGTGGTTATCTCCGAGTCTCATCTGGCTATCCACACCTGGCCCGAGCTTGGCTATTGTGCTGTAGATGTTTTCACCTGCGGCGACCGGGTTGATCCGTGGGTTTCGTGCCGTTATCTCTTCGACAAGTTTGGTGCTAAGGATGTCCGCACTAAGGAACTGCAACGCGGCGAGTTGAGTAACGATGGGACGGTGCATGTAGCGGCCGGTGCCTGAGAAGGAATCACCCTTTCTGGACAGAATACAATCTAATAGCCTAGGGAAGAAGCTCCAGCCGAGGCTGGGGCTTCTTATTCAGGGATTCTTACGAAAGGGTGAAACCGGTTGGATCAGACACTTGAACTTCTGAAGGAAATCACTGATCTCCCAGGCGTTCCCGGGCACGAGGGACGCGTGGCCCAGGCGATCGCCAAACGCATGGAGGGCCTGGCCGAGATCGAATATGACAACCTGGGCAGTATCATTTTACGCAAGAAAGGCAGCAGTGATCGGCCCCGGATTATGCTGGCGGGCCACATGGACGAGATAGGCTTCCTGGTTACCCTCATTACCAAGGAAGGCTTCCTTAGGTTCCAGCCGCTGGGAGGCTGGTTTGACCAGGTTCTCCTGGCTAAACGGGTGGTCGTCCACACTCGACAGAATGAAGTGCATGGGGTAATTGGCTCAAAGCCTCCCCACATCCTCTCCGCCGAAGAGCGCAAGAAGGTTGTGGAGAAGAAGGATATGTTCATCGATATTGGCGCCTCTTCCGAGGAGGAGGCACGCGCCTTTGGGGTTCGGCCCGGCGATATTGTCACCCCGTACAGTCCCTTCTCCCAGCTGGCCAACGGTAAGCTACTGATGGCTAAGGCATGGGATGATCGGATCGGCTGCGCCATGTTCATGGAGGTCATCCGGTCTCTACAAACTGAAGCGCACCCCAACACTGTCTACGGCGTCGGTACCGTGCAGGAAGAGATTGGGTTGCGGGGTGCCACTACCAGTGTTAGCGTGGTCGAACCCGATGTGGGGTTCGCTCTCGAGGTGGGTATTGCCGGTGATATGCCTGGAGTCCAGCCGCACGAAGCCCAGGAGAAGCTGGGGAAGGGCCCGGCCATTTTCTTGTACGATGGATCGATGATCCCCAACTATAAACTGAGGGATCTCACTGTGGAGGTGGCCGAGCGCGAGGGAATCCCCATCCAGTTCGAAGCCCTGCCGGGGGGCGGCACCGATGCGGGGCGAATCCATACCTACAAGCGGGGCGTCCCCAGTCTGGTTGTGGGTGTACCGACCCGTTACATCCACAGCCACCATGGCATCATCCATCGGGACGATTTTGAAAATGCGGTCAAACTTCTGGTGGCAGTGATCAAGCAGCTCGATGCGAATACTGTCGCCGGCCTGCGTATCTGAAGACCTGTGGCGGGCAGGGAGGATTCTCTCTGCCCCTCTCGCACCCGCCGAGGGGCGGGGCACCAGTCTAGCGATAGTGGAGGTGTGCTTTGGAGAGAAGCCTGGTACTGCTGAAACCCGATGCTGTGCAGCGTGCCTTATGCGGGCGTGTCATTGACCGGCTGGAGCGGAAAGGTCTGCGGCTGGTGGCGGCCCGGCTGCTTCAGGTTTCGACCCAGCTGGCTGAGGCCCATTACCAGGAGCACTCAACCAAGCCTTTCTTCGGTGACCTGGTATCCTATATTACTTCCGGACCGGTCCTGGCTATGGTCTGGGAGGGCTACCGGGCGATCCAGGAAATCAGAAACCTGGTGGGTCCGACCAACCCGGCTGAAGCACCTCCCGGTACCATCCGGGGCGACTACGCCATGTCGGTGCGGGCCAATGTCATCCATGCGAGCACCGATATGGTTGCGGCCAAGCGGGAGATAGCTCTGTTCTTCTCCGAGGATGAGCTGGTTGACTACAAACGGGCCGTTGATAGCTGGGTGTTTATCGAGGTCTGAGGGGTACGAAGAGATGATTATGGTAGGGACGGCAGGTTACAGTTATAGCGATTGGCGCGGCTGCTTCTACCCTTCGGATATCCGTCCCGGCGAGATGCTCCGCTTCTATGCCCGACGCTTCCCCGTGGTGGAGCTCGATTTTTCCTACTACCGAATGCCCAATGCCCGGACTATGGCCGGCATCGGGGCCAGGGTCCCGCCCGGTTTCCGGCTAGCTGTGAAAGCCAACCGGAGCATGACCCATGGGGGCGCTGAAGGAGGGGATGGCTCAGATGAAGCCTTCGCCCAGTTTCGCGTCGCCGTAGAACCTCTGGTGGGAACCGGCCAACTGGCCTGTGTCCTGGCCCAGTTCCCGTGGAGCTTCAGCCCCAGCGCCATGACTCTGGCCTACCTGCGCTCATGGCCCAGGCTCCTCGCGGGCCTGCCGACGGTGGTGGAGTTCCGGAACTCCCAATGGGTGAAAGCCGAGTACTTCGAGTTCCTGAGAGAGCTGGGGCTGGGCTTCTGTGCCGTGGATGAACCCCAACTACCCGGGCTGATACCGCCGGTGGTGGCCGTCACTTCGCCCCTGTCGTACTTACGCTTCCACGGCCGTAATGCCGCGCGGTGGTGGAAGCACGAAGCTGCCTGGGAGCGCTATGACTACCTCTACCGCGAGGACGAGCTGGCCGAGTGGTTGCCGCGAATCAGGGAGATGGATGACGCCAGCGGGCAGGTTCTCGTCCTGTTCAACAACTGCCACCGGGGCCAAGCGGCCACCAATGCCATGATGCTGGAGAAGATGCTCAGGGAAGCGGGTTTCCAGGTTGCTGAGCCTCACCGAGGAGGAGAACAGATTGAGCTATTTGACGCACCTTGAATGCAGCCGCTGTGGCCAGCAATACCCATCTGAAGAGCCGCATGCTCTTTGCCCTTGCGGTGGCCCTCTACTGGCCCGATACGATCTGGCAGGGCTGGCGACCTATTGGCGCCCGGCTGATCTGGCGGGGCGCCCCTGGAATATGTGGCGCTATCGCGAGCTTCTCCCCGTGCGAGAAGAGGTCAATATTGTCAGTCTGGGCGAGGGGGGAACTCCCCTCATCCGAGCCACCCGGCTCCAGCGCGAGCTGGGCGTGGGCGAGCTGTTGGTTAAGGACGAAGGCCTCAACCCCACTGGAAGCTTCAAGGCCAGGGGGGCGGCTGCCGGAGTCTCTCGCTGCCTGGAACTGGGCCTCGGCGAACTGGCTATGCCCACCGCCGGAAATGCCGGGAGCGCTTGGGCGGCCTACGCCACCAGGGCGGGCCTTAAGATTCACATCGCCATGCCGGCCGACACTCCCCGGGTCATCCAGACGGAGTGCCAGGCTTACGGCGCCGAGGTTATCACCGTTGATGGGCTGATTTCCGACGCAGGCCAGTTCATCGGGGCCAGGTGCCGTGAGATGGGATGGTTCGATGTGGCCACCCTGAAGGAACCGTACCGGATTGAGGGCAAGAAGACCATGGGCCTGGAGGTCCTGGAAGAACTGGGCTGGCAGGTGCCTGATGTTATTGTCTACCCGACCGGTGGCGGGGTCGGGCTTATCGGAATGTGGAAAGCCTTTGATGAAGTGGAATCCATTGGCTGGATCGGGACCCAACGGCCGCGGCTCGTCGCGGTGCAGGCCGAAGGCTGTGCCCCCATCGTCCGAGCCTACCAGGCAGGCGAGACCGTCAGTTGTTTCTTCCAGGATGCCTGGACAGTGGCCGCCGGGCTTCGGGTACCCAAGGCGCTGGGAGACTTCCTGGTTCTGCGGGCCATACGCGAAACGGGTGGAACCGCCCTGGCCGTCAGTGATGAGCAGATCCTTGCTGCCCAGCGGAGGCTGGCCGTGACTGAAGGGATTTTCGCCTCGCCAGAGGGAGCAGCGGCTCTGGCCGCCGTTGAGAAGTTGGTGGAGTCGGGTTGGATCGCCGGGGAGCAGAGAGTGGTCATCTATAACACCGGGTCAGGCCTGAAGTACACCGACAGTCTGGTGCCGGCCGGAGGAACCCGTGTGTAGGTCGCGTGGCGTGGTGCCAGAAGAGGGCCCGCGGCCGCGTCTCGACTATCATATTCACCCCGATTTCTCCACGGATGCGGCGGGTGGGATCCAGGATTACTGCCGGGCGGCAATACGGGCCGGGCTGGAGGAGATCTGTTTCACCACCCATCTGGACCTTAACCCGGCCCGTCCGGAGGCGAACATCGTCCGGGTGGCTGGGAAACTGGTCTCAAGTTTCGATCCCATCTGGTTTCAGGCCTACGCTGACGCCGTGGAGGAGGCACGACGACGCTACCCGGGGCTGTGTATCCGACTGGGCCTGGAGGTAGACTACGTGGAAGGGCTGGAGGATGAAATCAGCCGCTTCACGACTTTGGCTGAGGTGGATTTCGTTTTGGGCTCGGTCCACTATGTCGATGGTCTGGCCATCACCGACCCGGTCGAGGCGTCTGAACTCTGGCGCCGGTACCGCCCCGGCCACCTGCTGAAGCTTTACTACGATTTGGTGGCCCAGGCTGCAGCCTCAGGACTCTTTGATGTCCTGGGGCATCTCGATGTGTATCACCGCTATTCCCGACCCGCCGCGGGGAACGATCTGGCTGGCATCGGACGGCAGCTGGCTGGTTCGGCCCTGGCCACCGCCGCCCGGCACGGTGTGGGGTTGGAGGTCAACACCTCACCGGTCCGCCTGGGTGGTCTGGCGCCGTTCCCTGGGCGGGAGCTGTTGGCCAAGGCGGTTCGTGCCGGGGTCCGGGTGTTCACGGTGGGTAGTGATGCGCACCGTCCGGAGGGGGTCGGCGGAGGGGTGGGGTATGGACTCAGCTGGCTGCGTTGGGCCGGGATCGGTCAGGTGGCTCGCTTCCACGCCCGGCAAGCTACGCTGATGCCCATCTCTGAACTGGATCAGGGCTGAGAGCAGGAAAAGAGGGTCGAGAGGAGGCAAAGCACATAGATACCAGAGAGCTTATGCAGATTGCGCTGGAGATGGCCGGCTTGAGTGAGATTCCCGCCGACAGTGCCATCTATGTCGAGGGATCGGGGCTTCGGCGGGTTCTGATGGGGATTGACATGGGCGTGGCCGAACTGGTCCTGGCCAAACAGCTGGGCTATGAAGCCGTCATTGCCCACCATCTACAGCCAGCCATCCTTTCGTTCCCGAAGATTCTGGATCTGCACATCCACCAGATGGTCCAGGCCGGAGTGCCCGAGCCGGTAGCCATCAAGGCAGTGCAGGGATTGCAGGAAGCGCTGGAGTACCGGTACCATTCGGGCAATTATGACCATGCGCCCTCGGTGGCCCGTCTTCTGGGGATGCCTTATCTGAGTATCCACAATCCCCTGGACGAGCTGGGAAGAAGGATCATGGATGAGGCTATCCAGACCCGTCTGACGCCAGAGGCGACGGTGGGCGATGTTGTCGATGCTCTGCTGACCCTGCCCGAGTTCCAGGCGGCCCCGACCCGCCCGTTGATCGCGGTGGGCGAACCGGGTAACCCGGCGGGAAAGGTGGTAGTGGCCCATGGTGCCGGCACCAACGGCGGGTACGAGGTAGCCAATGCCTACTTCGAACACGGCGTAAAGACAGTGGTCTACATCCATTGCGATATCAGCCATGTGCGTCGTCTGCGCCAGGAGGGTAAGGGGAATCTGATCATCTCCGGGCACATGGTCAGTGACCTGGTAGGGATCAACCCGTTTGTCCGCGAACTGGAGCGCCGGGGACTCCGGGTAGACCGGATCAGCGGGCTCTAGGTGTCCGGCATGAGAGAGGCGAGACGCCCCTGCGCCTCGCCTTCTCCTATGTCTGCTCGCCGTTTTGCCCAAAAGCTACCGTACGATTGCGTCCGTTCTTCTTGGCCCGGTAGAGGGCAAGGTCACTGCAGCTAACCAGTTCCTGGCGGGTAGAGGCGTCCTCGGGGTAGGTGGCTACCCCCAGGCTAACCGTGACGGTGACTACCGGACGGCCCCGGTTGTCCTGGAAGAGATGAGTCTCCATGGTCTGTCGGATCCGCTCGGCTAGCACCATTGCTCCAGCCTTATCGGTCTCCGGCAAGATTACGGCAAACTCCTCACCGCCGTACCTGGCCGGAATATCGATCCGGCGAATGCTCTGGCGCAGGAGGCGGGCCGCGTCATGGAGCAGCCGGTCGCCAGCGGGGTGGCCGAAGGTGTCGTTGAAGCGCTTGAACCGATCAAAGTCCAGCATGATCAGGGAGACAGATTGGTTGAAGCGGGTAGCCCGGTCAAGCTCATCCTGTAACTGCTCCTGGAAGTAACGGTGGTTATAGAGGCCGGTCAGACCATCGGTGACGGCCAGGCGCTGGGTGGCTTCATAGAGCTGGGCATTCTCAATGGCCAAGGTTGCCCGGCTGGCGATAATATAAGTGAGCTTCAGCTCCTCGTCAGTGAACTGCCGGGGAGTCACACTACCTACAGTGATTACTCCGATGACCTTCTCTCCATGTAGAAGGGGGACGCACATGAGCGAGGTGGTAATGTGTTCGGCGCCTTGACCGAAGGCGAAACGGTCATCCTGGGAGACATCGTCAATGATGATTGGTTTTCGGTGCTGAGCGCACCATCCGGCAGCCCCTTCGCCGAGCCGCAGAGACAGATGCAACAGAGGAGATGATGGATCCACCCCGCGGCTGGCCTTGAGGGAGAGGGTCTGTGAGGCCTCATCCAGGAGGAACAGGGAACAGGTGTCGGTATCGAGCATGGTCACCATCATATCCACTACTGAGTCAAGCACATCGGCTAGTTCGATGGAGGCACTGAGGGCAGCCGTCACGTCGTAGAGGATGGACAGTTCCTTGATGCGTTGCTGGGCCTCCTGGTAGAGCCGGGCGTTGTCGATGATAATGGCCGCCTGGGCGGCTACGGCCTGCAGCAACTCGGCATCGCACGCCGAGAAGGCGGCTGGCTGGTCTGACTCCAGATCAAGCACCCCGATGAGGCGCTGGCCCACCTTGAGCGGGACGGCGATCTCGGAGCGCATACCAGGGGCCAGCGGCAGGTATCGTTGGTCGGAGTCAACATCGTCAACGACCACAGTCTCGCCGTGGGTGGCCACCCAGCCGGTACAGCCCTGGGAGAAGTGCAACTTATCGGCAAGTAGCTGATCTTCTGGAAAGCCGTGGATGGCCGCTATCCGCAGTACCCTTTTGACCGGGTCGGCCAGGAGAATGCTGCAGAAACCAATGGTATAGTAGTTGGCAATGGCGGTCGTCAGCTCTTTGAGGGTGGTCTGAAGATCGAGCCCGCTGGCTGCTGCCGCGGCGGTATTGTGAAGGAGGGCTAGTTCAGCCATCTCCTGGTTAACGCGCAAACGGTACTGCTGCAGACACTCGATGAACTCTTGCAGGCCCGATGGTGCTTCTGCCAAGAGATTATCGAAAGAAGTCGTCCCGTCCAAAGCCGCCGGCAGCTGACGGAAGAAGGCGGCGATCGAGCGGCCCTGGGCGCCGGCCAGCAGTGATGCGACCAGAAGAATGACCACCGCCAGGCAGCCCACCCAGGTCCAGATAGGGCCGGCGACCGGCCCGGGAGGGGAACTGTGGAGCGCGGTAAACGCGAAGAAAGCGAGTGCAGCCGCGAGCAACACTGCCGCACCCCACGGCGGCGGGGCTATAGGAAGCTTCCGGCCCAAGATGCCACCTCCTGAACCACATTGAAATAACCTTCGGCAGGCGAACGGCGGACTCCTGCTGGCCGGCAGGAGTAGCGGGGAAGGAGAGCTGAGCTATAGCGAAGAATAGAGGATGGACTGAGAAAGGAGGCCAACCATGGATCAAGCCCAACACCTGAAGAAGCTCGCAGAAGAGATCGGTGCGCGACCAGCCGCGAGCCTGGCCGAGATGGAGGCAGCAGAGTACATAGCCCGGGAGATGAATGCCTGGTGCGACGAGGTGGCTATCGAGGATTTCTGGGCCCCTCGTACCCTGACCTGGACCTACTTGGTGATCCTGCTGCTGGGGGGTCTGGGGGGACTGGCGGTGTTCGGTAACCCCATGCTGGGAATCGGCGCCAGCCTGGCGGCAGTGGTGCTCTACTACACCGAACTAACCGGCAAGGGGACCTTCTGGCAGGTAATGAAGCGCCATGAGAGCCGCAATGTCATCGGAGTGATGAACCCGACCGGTAAGGCGCGCGGGCGGGTGGTCCTGGTGGCCCACCATGACAGCCCCAAGACCGTCCCCGGACTGTCCAGCGGGTACCGGCTGCGGTCCATAGTATCGCTGGTTCTCTGGGCTTTAGTCATTATGCTATTTGTCAGCATCGGAGTAGCTATCTTCCCGGTGTACGGCGTGATGCGTTATGTTAACCTCGTATTGGGCGTGTTAACTTTGCTCGCTGCCTTGTACCTGCTGTTCAGGGAGTGGTTCGGTCGTACGACCCCGGGAGCGAACGATAACGCTAGCGGTATCCAGGCGCTCCTGGAGGCAGGCCGACGATTGGCTGCGGAACGTCCTCGGCACCTGGAGGTCTGGTGCCTTAGCACCGGGAGTCACGCTTCGGGGAATTTGGGGATGGTTAACTTCCTGGCCCGTCACGGGCGGGAGATTCGCGGTGACTACTTTATTAACCTTGATAGCGTTGGCGGAGATAAGCTCTTCTACACCCTGCTCGAGGGCTTGGTCAAGACCTATCGGGCAGATCAGGTCTTGCTGGACCTGATCAGGGAGGTAGGGGTCGAGAACCCCGAGCTTGGGCTCACCGAAGGCCTGGTCGACTTCACCCTCACCGACGCCCATCCAGTAATGGCGCATGGGTTCCGGGCCATCTCAATCATGAGTGAAACCGGGGGTGATCTGCAACACTGGCATAGCTTGGACGACCGCCTCGAGGCTGTCAACCTGCAGACAGTGGAGAAGGCAGTCCAGGCCACAGTGAAGCTCGTTAGCAAGCTGGATCTCAGCCGTCGTCCGTGAAGGTAAGCCGCCTTCTCCTCATCCGCCACGGTGAGACGGTATGGAACTCAGAGGGACTAATCCAGGGCCATATGGACATTGACCTCTCAGAAGCGGGGTTAGCCCAGGCCGATGGCCTGGCCAGCAGCCTGCGAAAACTGGAGGTAGCCGCCTGCTATAGCAGTGATCTCGGGCGAGCATTTAACACAGCCCGTCCGTTTGCTGCAGTGAAAGGGCTCAGGGCAATCCGACTGCCGTCCCTACGGGAACTATGCTTCGGCGGCTGGCAGGGCCGGGCCATGGCCGAGATCATTAGGACCGAGGCTGCGGCCTACCAGGCCTACAGCCATCCGGACGGGCATGGGGCTCCCCCGGGTGGTGAATCCTTTCAGGAACTGCGGGAGAGGGTGGGCCGGGCCCTCAGGTCCCTGGCCCGACAACACGCGGGAGAGACCATAGCGGTCTTTGGCCATGGGGGTACTATCCGCGGGGGTCTCATCGACCTGCTCCAGCTCCCCAACGTCGCCCGATACTCCTTCCGGCCGGATAACTGCGGAGTCACTGTTCTGGAGCATGCCGGCCAGTGGTGGCGGCTAATAGCCTATAACTGCCGGGTGCCCTTCGGGGAGCTGTTCTGACAATTCAGTTCATGGACATAAGAATCTGGTGGAGGTGTTACTTATGCACCCCGCCAGATTCTTTTATTGGGGACTGATCTCGGCTGCCGCGGCTGATCTCACCTTTGTGGTCGGTGAATACCTGAAGCTCGGCTACCGGGGCGGTTTCCTCCTGTTCACGGCCAACTGCCTGTCATCCCGGGGACACCTCGGCTTGTTCGCCCTCTTTTGGCTCCTGGCGATTACCGCCTTGTACGGAGCGGCGGCCCTGCGCCGTATACACCCGCTGCTAGCCAGCCTACTGGGAGCGATGATTGGTCTGGCCACCATCGGTAGTCTGGCCCTGGGACAGCTGGCGGCGGGAACCAGCCCACTGCAGGTGATATCAGACGGGCTTTCCTTCTTGGCCGGCAGTACAGCGGGCCCGGCTCTCGGTGCCTGTCTGATGATGGGCGAACATCGGCATAGTAGGCACTGAGCGGTGGAGGTTTTCGGCTCCCCGGCTAGAAGTAGTTGAGCCGAGGGAGGGAGAGGCCTTTGTCGCTGGAGCTCATTGCCGTTGATGTAGAGACCACGGGTCTAGATCCCCGTTCTGACCGGGTTATCGAGATAGGGGCGGTACGGTTCGACGCTCAGTCGCTCCTGGAAGAGTACCAGGCGCTGGTTTCGCCGGGGGTGACACTGCCCATGCGCATCAGGCGCCTGACCGGTCTGTCTGATGCCGACCTGGTCAATCAGCCACCCTTTGCGGCTATTGCGTCCGATGTGGCCGATCGGCTGCGCGGAGCGGTGGTCGTTGCCCACAATGCCCGGTTCGATTTGGGGTTTCTCCGTTCGGAACTGGAGCGCTGCGGGCTAGCTGCCGAACCGGCCCTGGTCCTTGATACGGTGGAACTGGCCAAGTTGCTGTTGGTGGTACGCAGTTACCGGCTGCCCGATCTGGCCCTGGGGCTCGGTCTGGATGAGTCTGAGACCCACCGCGCCCTGGCGGATGCCCGACGGGCGGCGCGGCTGGCCCAGCGCCTTCTGGCTGAGGTTGTTCCGGTAGAACCACGGGTGCTCAGCACTGTCCTGTCCCTCGCCGAGAGCGCCGAGGTGGAATGGTTCTTCCGCCAGGCCTACCAGACCGCAGGGTTAGGACCACTGCCGCCCCGTGAGCGCCACATCTGCTTTCGGCCCGGGCCAGAGCGCCTCTGGGGTGAAACTGATGAAACTGGGGAGCGGGAAGAGCCAGAAAGCGTTGACCTCCACTCGATAGCTGCCTTTTTCTCGCCAGATGGGCCTTTGAGCACACAGCATAGCTCCTATGAGCACCGGCCATCACAGGTGGGCATGGCCAGGGAAGTTGGCCGCGCGCTGAACCAGGGCCACCACCTGCTGGTCGAGGCGGGTACGGGAACGGGTAAGTCCATGGCTTATTTGGTAGCAGCCTGGGAATGGGCCCGCCGGAACTCTCGCCAGGTGGTGGTAGCGACCAATACCATCAACCTGCAGGAGCAGCTGATGGAACGCGACCTCCCCCTGCTAAGCCGGGCGGCCGATGAAGAGGTGAAGTGTGCACTGGTGAAGGGGCGTGGGAACTACCTGTGCCTTCGGAAGTGGGGTGAGCTCCTGGCTCGGCCCGAGTTGCCGTCGGAGGAGCGTCCCTTCTGGGCCAGGCTGGCGGCCTGGCTGAACAATACCGAGACTGGCGATCGGTCTGAGCTGAACCTCTTCGGCTTTCAGGAGGATCTCTGGTGGCAGGTGTCGGCCGACAGTGAAACCTGTGTCGGACCGAAATGCCAGTTTCAGCGCGGGGCTTGCTATGTTACCCGGTGCCGCCAGCGGGCCAGCCGCGCCCAGATCGTGGTGGTTAACCACTCACTGCTCCTGACCGACCTGCAAATGGAGAACCTGATCCTTCCCGAGTACGATGTAGCCATTATCGATGAGGCCCATAACCTTGAAGAGGCAGCCACCAAGCACCTGGGCCTAGAGACCACCGATGCCGGCGTACGGCGGTTCCTGGAGACCCTCTACCGCCCAAGTCGTGTTAGTCCGGGGCTGCTGGGAGGGCTGAAGCTGCGGGTCGGCCGCTACGGAAACGTCGGTGAGGCGGCCAGCCGGGCTATAGACGCCGGTATTGGGGCGGTTGAGGAGGCCACTGAAGAGCTGGCCAGGGTCTTCAGTGAGATTCGGAACCTGGTTGAGGCCACGGCCGGGGAAGAGGAGTATGGCTCCACCCTGCGGCTGATAGGTTCAGTACTGGCCAGCCCACGCTGGCAGTCCATTGCCGAGAGGGGCCAGGTGCTCCTCTCGGCGCTGAGAGCAGTCAGTAGCTCGCTGGAGCAGATTGCGGTGGCCCTCGATGAACTGACTCTGGCCGTGGAAGGGGATTTTGAGGCAACGCGCGAGGATCTGACGAATCTAACGGCGATGAGTCTTACCCTCGCCGGAAACCTAGAGTTTCTACTCGGAGCTGGTGACGAGAGCTATGTTTTCTGGGCTGCAACCGAACGGAGGGGTAACCTAATCATAACGGGGCTAAATGCAGCGCCCATCAATGTCGGTCAGGTGTTACAGGAGAAGCTCTTCGAAACCAAGCACTCCGTCATCCTGACCTCGGCCACCCTAACGGTGGGCGGCGAATTCGAATACGTGAAAGGGCGACTGGGATTGGAGCGTTACGACCGTGACCGGTTGCAGACCTACCAGGCGGCCTCACCCTTCAACTACCGGGAGCAGGCTCTGGTCTGCCTGGCTCGTGACCTGCCCCGCCCACAGGCGGCCAAGAGCGGCTTCGACTGGGCAGTGCGTGAGGCCATCATCCGGCTGGTCAGAGCCAGCCAGGGCCGGGCCCTGGTCTTGTTCACCTCCCACCGCCTGCTCAAGGAGGTCTATTACGATGTCCGGGAGGAACTGGAGGCAGCCGACATCCAGGTCTTGGCTCAGAGCCTGGACGGCTCTCGCACGGCCTTAGCCGAGGAGTTGCGTAATGGCGCCCGGACCGTAGTCTTCGGTGCCAGCAGCTTCTGGGAGGGTGTGGATATCCCGGGCAACTCGTTGAGCCTGGTGATCATCGTCAGATTGCCCTTCTGGCCTCCTAACCTACCCGTCATCGAGGCCCGGGTCGAGGATCTGAAGAAGCGAGGCCTATCGCCCTTCTACCTCTACTCGGTACCTCAGGCCGTTATCCGTTTCAAGCAGGGATTTGGGCGGTTGATCCGTACCCGGAATGACCGGGGGGCGGTGGTAATCCTCGACCCGCGGCTGGCCGACCGCAGCTGCCGCTACCGGCACCAGTTTCTCGCCTCTCTGCCTCAGTCGGAGGTCTGCATGGGTGATCCGGAGGGGCTGGAGAAAGCGGTGGAGAGCTGGTTGCGGGGCGAAAGGCCGGACGGACTGGCTAGTGATATCTGGCCCGAGGAGGCTAACTAACCAAAGGGGATGAGCAACTTTGCGGATTCTGCTTGCCAATGATGATGGGATTCACGCTGATGGGCTGGCCGCTCTGAGGCGCGAGCTTCTTCTGGCCGGTCATACACTCACCGTAGTAGCCCCTGACCGGGAGCGGAGTGCCACCGGCCATGCCATCACCATCCATCACCCGCTGCGGGTCGAGGCGGTGGAGTTCAGTGAACCGGCAGGAGTAGGACTATCGGTGAGCGGCACTCCGGCCGACTGCGTCAAGCTGGCAATCAAGAGCCTGATGGAGATACCGCCCGATCTGGTGGTCTCGGGGATCAACCGCGGCCCCAACCTCGGGACCGACCTTTTCTACTCAGGGACGGTATCGGCGGCCATCGAAGGGGTTATTCTGGGTTTCCCGGCCATTGCCGTGTCGCTCTGCGCCTTCGAAAACACCGATTTTGCCTTTGCCGCCCGTTTTGCCCGTCAGGCCGCTGAAGCCCTGATGGCGGCAGATTTCCCCCGTAACACACTGCTCAATATCAATGTCCCAGCCCTACCTGAAGAAGAAGTGGCAGGATGGGCAGTGACCCGCCTGGGAACCCGCAACTACCAAAACCGCTTCCAGCAGCGGGTTGATCCCCGTGGACGCACATACTATTGGCTGGCCGGAGAGCTGCTGGACGAGGAGGACTTACCGGACACCGATGTCCAAGCCATCCGCGACAATCTAGTGTCGGTAACCCCAGTCCATCTCGACCTGACCAAGCACGACCTACTGGAAAAGGTGGCCGGACTCAAGCTGAACTGGCGGGAGCGGGGTGACGTTTAATGCCGTCAATCTTTTTTCATAATGACTTCCTGGCCCACGAGCCCCGCAACTACCCGGAAGCCCCGGAGCGGTTGGCGGCCGTTAGAGCCCAGCTTGTAGAGAAGGGCCTCTGGGAAGCCTTTGACCATCCCCCGGTTCCACTAGCCACCCTGGAAGACCTGTTACGGGTTCATCAGCCCCGCTACCTCAATGACCTCCAGGCCTTCTGCGGCCGCGGCGGAGGGCATCTGGCCATTGACACTCTGGTCAATGCCGATAGCTACCGGGCGGCCTGCCGGGCGGCGGGTGCGGTCCAGGCAGCGATAAAGGCACTATCCAGCGGCAGCGGGCCCGGGCTGGTTCTGGCCAGGCCACCCGGGCACCACGCCGGGAGCAGATTGGCGATGGGATTCTGCCTGATCAACAATGTGGCGGTGGGTGCCCGCTATGCCCAGTCCGAGGCTGGCTTGAGGCGCATTGCCATTGTCGACTGGGATCTGCACCATGGCAATGGGACTGAATCGATTTTCTACGATGACCCATCAGTGCTCTACATATCGTTGCACGAGTCACCAGCCTACCCGGGGACTGGATGGCTGAGTGATATCGGCGTGGGGCAGGGGGAGGGCTATACTGTGAACATCCCCCTTCCGTCAGGGACCGGCGACCGGGGAATACTCAAAGCCTTCGCCACCCTAATCCGGCCCATGCTACAACAGTTCCAGCCCGAGCTGATACTGGTTTCAGCTGGCTTCGACGGGCACCACCTGGATTTCATGGGGTCACTGAACTTCACCGCCCGTGGCTACTACCAGCTGACCCGACAGCTGATGGAGCTTGCCGGACCGCAGCGCCTGGTCCTGGTTCTGGAAGGAGGATATCATCTGACCGGCCTGGCCCAGAGTGTAGCGGCCGTGGGGCAGGCCCTACTGGGGAGAGAACTGACGGTAAGCGACCAGGCGCCCTGGGAGGATGCTGGCGCCCAGTTGGGGCAGCGCCTAGACGACCTGCGGCAGATCCTCAGTCCCTACTGGAGCCTGTAACCGAGACATAACAGCCTACCCCATGGATATAGCATCTCGTGGGAGGTGCGTGGAAATGGTAAGGGGTCAATTACGAACGGCCGTGTTGGTACGGGGCTAACTGACAGTCCAGCGACAAAGGACTCTGGTGGGGGTGTTATGCTGCATCCCACCGGGTTCTTTTTTCACTGAGAAGCAGTTTTGGTGGGGGGCCCAGCTTTGCCTTAGCCGGCACTGCCCATCAGAGCGGCAGCTAAGACGATAGCTGAACGGGCGTCAACGATATCACTATTATCACATAACATTTCCCGTCTGAGCATAGGAATTGGGCGGGAGGTGCGTGACGTGAAGAAGGACAACATTGAGGTTGGTGGCGGATGCCGGTTCCACTGGGGCGCCATCGTGGGCGGTCTGGGAATTGCCTATGGGCTGCTGATCCTCTTCGCCATCGTGCTGGGACTGGTTATGTTCAAGACCGCGGTGCCCGATGCCTACCTGCCCTGGATTGCGGCGGCCCTGGGGGTATTGGCTCTGCTCTTCGGAGCCATAGGAACTGGACGCCGGACGCGGGATCGGGGATTGCTCCACGGGGCGGTGTTGGGGGTTGTTTATGTGGTCATCGCCCTGCTCCTGACCTTCTTCCTCACCGGATTGGTCCCAGCGCTGGCCGATAGCCTAATCCGCCTGGCCATCGGGCTGGGGGTCGGAGCCATCGGTGGAATGCTCGGCGTAAATCTCTGACCATTTGCTTGCCTGCTTTTGTTAAAGGGTATCCCCCAGCCTACGGCGAATAATTGTCGGCTGGGGGAGTCCTGCTCTGGGGAGGGTGCTATGATAGAACCACGTATCGGGCTGGCCCTGGGAGGGGGCGCGGCCCGTGGCCTAGCTCATCTTGGGGTTTTTCAGGTCTTGGAGGAGAACAACATCCCCATCCACTACCTGGCCGGGACCAGTGCCGGGGCTCTGATGGGCGCGCTATACGCTGGGGGGCTGGACCCGCGATACCTGGAGAAGCTGGCCGAACATACATCATGGGCGCACCTGGCCAGGCTGACGGTGCCGCGCCGGGGTCTGGTGGCCACTGGCAAGCTGGAGACATTCATCAATACACTACTACAGAGTAAAAGCTTCGACCAGCTGAGGATTCCCCTGGCGGTAACAGCTGTCGACCTGAAGACCGGGCGCCTCTGCGTGATTCAAGAGGGTAATGTGGCCCGGGCAGTGAGGGCCAGTAGCTCGATTCCCGGGATCTTCGAACCGTTGGCGGTAGGTGATATGCTGCTGGTGGATGGAGGGGTAAGGCAGAGTGTACCGATAAGCGTCTGCCGAAGCATGGGGGCCCAGGTGGTTATCGCGGTCGATCTCAACTCACTGCCCTCTCGGTCGGTTGAACCCCACAGCATCTTCCAGGTCATTCTACTCTCCCTGGATATCCTGCAACGGGAGGCAGTAGAGAACGACCTGAAGGAAGCAGATATTCTTGTTCAGCCCGATCTCAGCCAGTTTAGCCCGGCTGATCTCGACCATGTGGCCGAGATAGTGGAAGCCGGACGACGGGCGACCGAGGCGAAGCTACCGGAGATCAGAGCCGCTATCAAGCGGTGGCAGGTTCCAGAATAGAGGTTTGTACCACCGTCTGCCGGGCGATAATGGTGGCAGGGGGTGGTTTTTTGCGCAGGTTGAAGGTTTTCCTGGTCGTCCTCCTGTTGATATGGCCGGCAGCAGCAGTGGCCGCGCCCTGGCGTTCTTCGGTGATCTTCCCGGGCGCGGTGGGCCAAGATGTTCTGGCCATTCAGGAGTTGCTGCGGCAGGCCGGCCATTTTCACCTTGCTCCCAATGGGGTATTCGGCCCGGCAACGCGCGCCGCGGTCATAGAGTTTCAGCGGGCAAAGGGTATAGCAAGCACGGGAAACATAGGCGATCTCACGAAAAAAGCACTAAGTCAAACTCTTGAGCAGTGGCGGGCCGGTTTAGCTCTCATGCGAACCCGGGTGAGTGCCGGGGACACCCTTCGACTAATCGCGGAGAAGCACGGAAGTACCGTCGGTGTTCTTTTGCTTCTCAACGATCTAGGCGACACTGACCGGCTCTACCCCGGACAAGAACTGGTCATACCTGGTCGTCAGCCATTCTGCGCCGAAGGACAGCAAGAAGCGGTCACGGCTGCGACCGCGGTCTGGGCGCTGCTTCCCGTTGAAACCCGTTACCTGGCCTTCACCTTCAACGACGGCCCCAATGAAATCACTCGCCGCCTATCTCGGGTGTTGAGTGGCGAAGGCGGACGGGCGACATTTTTCGTGAATGGCGTTGATGTAGAAAGATACCCCGATTTGCTTCGGGAGATCATTGCCGTCGGCCACGAGGCAGCCAACCATGGCTATAACCACGAGGATACCAGGATGCTATCTGACCAGCGTTATCGGGAGCTGGTGGCTGAAACATCTCGCCTCATTGAACGGTGTGGGGGAGTACGGCCGGTCTACTTCAGGCCATCCGGGGAATGGCGTCCACATATTATTGCTGAACTCGGGTTGATATCTGTTTGGTGGCACAATATCGCCAGAATGGAAGCTATGGATGGATCGCAACGTGTTGACTACATTCTGCGAATGGCAAGACCAGGAGCAATCCTCAAACTTCCCAGCGATGAGCTGTCGATAGCCATCTTGCCAGAACTATTGCGAAGCCTACGACAGCAAGGCTACCAAACGCTGACCCTGTCTGAGCTGATGCAAAATGATGGTCCCCGTTAAATGCGAAAGAAGGCCTCTTTTGAACAAAGGCCTTCTTTCGCATTTAAAGATGGGGGGTGGAACCCATCTATGGGCGGACCAGATATCCTTAGGCTTAGCGGGGCAATTTCGCTCCATCAGCCAGAGCCTGCTCAGCGTAGCGAATCATTACCTTTACCATGTTGCCTCCAATATGGCCTCCGACTCGCCCACACTCTCTGGATGTCATATCACCCCAACCAATGCTCTGGATCTTATCCATCAGCCCAATCTCTTCGGCCACCTCATACTTAAGCCGATTAAGAGCAGTGTTAGAGAGCAAGTTGGTTCGATTCATACGGGCCATTTAGCCACCTCCTTTGTTCTCTCGTAATATTAGAGTGCGAGCTGGCTGTTGATTCGATGCTAGAACATCCTGTTGCGACTCACACTTGCAGGTGTCTTTGACAACAAGGAAAAATGGAAAAATGGGCGCAAGACGGAAGGATTCCGCAGTAATGGTGCGGAAGTTTTCTTGCGCTAAAATTGGGCTTTCCAATTCTGCTGGGAGACGGTATAATGACCAGATCCAAGGGGTCAAGGGCGTATGAAGCAGTTATTTTTAGGATTAAAGAGCTGATAAGCGAAGGTACCCTCCGTCCGGGCGACCGTCTGCCCACTGAACGGGAACTGGAGGAGCGGTTGGGGGTGAGCCGACCGGTACTGAGGGAGGCTTTCCGCGTTCTAGAGTCATGGGGCTGGATTAGCAGCCGTCGCGGCAGTGGTCGCTATCTTCGCAGCCTCAACCAGCGGAAAGTTATGCCTTCGGGAAGGACCCTCATCGACTTGGAGAGGGCGGTCCTGATTGACATCTGCGAGGCCCGTCAGATACTGGAGATCCGGATTGCTGCACTGGCAGCAGAACGGGCCACCGAAGCCGATGTACAGCGCCTGGAAGCGCTGGTCAGAGAGGCCTATGGCGAGCCGCCCACTGATTCCGACCCGGATCTTCACTTCCATCTGGCTCTGGCCGAAGCCACCCATAACTTCTTGCTCAGGGATCTCATCTCCACCCAGGTGAGCCTTCTTAAGGGCATGCAGCAGAAAGCGCTCCTGCGTCCGGAGCGGTGGCGGCTTCTGTGCCAGGAACACCGCCAGATCATGGAACATGTCAAGGCACGCCGCAGTGCCGAAGCGGCCGAGGCCATGCGGTTGCACCTAGCGGATCTATATGACGGAATTATGGAGATTGGCCAGGCCGAGTTGGGAGAGGAGGAAGGTAATGCGCATCACTGAGCACCCGATTCTTACCTACAAAAGAGGGCGCAAAGTCAGCTTCATTTTCGAGGGACAGACCCTCGAAGGCTATGAAGGCGAGCCGATCGCTGCAGCATTGCACGACGCTGGAGTTAAAGTCCTGAGGCATAGTGCTGAGCTCCGACGTCCCCGCGGCTTTTTCTGCGCCATCGGCAACTGCTCGTCATGTCTTATGGTGGTTGACGGACACCCCAATGTGCGCGTCTGTGTGGAGAAGCTGCGTGAAGGGATGGTAGTCCAGCGGCAGACCGGAAAGGGTGAGTTATGTGCTAAAGACTGAAGTAGCTGTTGTTGGCGGTGGCCCAGCCGGCCTCATGGCTGCCCTGGCTGCAGCTGAGCAGGGCGCACGGGTCATGCTCTTTGAGGCCATGGATCATCTGGGCGGCCAACTGGTGAAGCAAACTCACCGCTTCTTTGGCTCTGAGAAGGAGCACGCCGGCACCCGTGGTATCGACATTGCGGCCATGCTCAGCCAGCGGGTCACCGCCAACCCGAATATCGAGACCTTTCTAGAGGCCTCGGCGTTAGGGTTCTACCGCGACGATCAGATCCTCAGCATTGAGTTCGGCGAGGGCATTCTGACCTGCCAGGCCGGGGCGGTGGTTTTCGCTACCGGCGCTTCTGAGAAGTTCCTCTCCTTTGAGAATAACGATCTGCCCGGAATCTACGGAGCTGGCGCCGTGCAGACTCTGATGAATGTGCATGGGATTTTACCTGGGGAGAAGGCGGTAATGGTTGGCGCCGGAAACATTGGGCTCATCGTCAGCTATCAGTTGATGCAGGCCGGGGTTAGGGTGCAGGCCATTGTCGAGGGGGCCGAACGCATTGGTGGTTACCTGGTGCACGCCTCCAAAGTGCGGAGGGCCGGGGTACCCATTCTGACACGACACAGTATCCTCCGGGCTCATGGCACCGAGGCACTTGAGGCGGTGACCGTGGTGGAACTGGACAGCAGCTGGCAGCCCATTCCGGGTACCGAGCGGACCATTGAGGCGGACATCCTCTGCCTGGCCGTCGGCCTGTCGCCTCTGGTGGAGATGCTGTGGCAGGCCGGGTGCCGCATGACCTATGTGCCCGAGTTGGGGGGGCATGTCCCCGAGCGCAACCAATGGATGGAGACCTCGGTGCCCGGGCTGTATGTAGCGGGCGATGCCTCCAGTGTTGAAGAAGCCTCCAGTGCCATGGTAGAGGGACGCCTGGCCGGGCTCTCAGCGGCTGCCCGTTTCGGTTACACCCACGGGGTAGGAGAGCGGCGACAGGAGGCACTGGCCGACCTGGCGTCCCTACGCAGTGGACCGGTAGGTGAGAAGATCAGGTCGGGCCTGGCCCGGCTGGCGAAAGGTGGTAAGGCCTAATGCTGGAGCGGACTGGCATTCCCGACGATGAGCAGCTGGCTCGGGTGACACCCAGCCCGGAGCGGCGGGCGCGCGGCCCGGTAGCGGTAGTCGAGTGTTTCCAGGAAATTCCCTGTAACCCGTGCTACACTTCCTGCCGCTTTGGTGCGATGCAGCCCTTTGAGGATATCAACGATCTGCCAGAGATCGACCACGAGAAGTGCAACGGGTGCGGTGTGTGCATTAGCCGGTGCCCCGGACTGGCCATCTTTGTGGTCGATGAGTCATACAGCGAGAGCGAGGCCATTGTCCGCATTCCCTGGGAGTTCCTGCCGTTACCATCGCCCGGTGACCGGGTCTGGGCTCTGGACCGGGGTGGCAACGTGGTGGGCGAGGCCCGGGTTGAGCGGGTACTGGCCGCGAAGGCCCAGGACCGAACCAACCAGGTCTGGCTGGCAGTCCCCCGGGGGCTGTCTATGGTGGTCAGGAACATGAGAGCGAGGGAGAGCGATGGACGATAACACCATTATCTGTCGCTGCGAGGATGTAACTCTGGGTGAAGTCCGTCGCCTGTTGAGAGCGGGCTATACCACCGTCGATGAGATCAAGCGCATTTCCCGGTGCGGAATGGGGCCCTGCCAGGGGCGAACCTGCCGACAGCTCATCGCCAGAGAGGTCGCTGGCTTTACCGGGAAGTCGCTGGAGGAAGTGCTGATGCCCACCTTCCGCCCGCCCACCAAACCAGTGAAGCTGGCCGCTGTTGCCAGGGGTGAGATTCATGAAGAATAGGGCGCAGGTAGTTATCATCGGCGGCGGGATCAATGGAGTTTCTATCGCCTATAACCTGGCCAAGCGCGGGTGTCATGATGTGGTCCTGCTGGAGAAGGGCTATTTGGCCAGTGGCTCTACCGGGCGGTGCGGGGCCGGTGTGCGTGAGCAATGGGGTACCGAGATGAATTGCCGGTTGGCCCAGGCCAGCATCAAGAAGTTCGAGCATCTCAACGAGGAATTGAATTACGATGGGGATATCGAGTTCAAGCAGAAGGGGTACCTGATTCTGGCCCACACCGAGAAGGAGCACGAGCAGTTCAAGAGGAATCTGGTCCTTCAGAACTCCCTGGGAATCCCGTCCCGAATGGTCACTCCCCAAGAAGCCAGAGAGATCGTGCCTCACCTGAATACCGAAGGGCTGCTGGCGGCGACCTACTGCCCCGAGGACGGTCATATCAACCCCTTCAAGGCCACCGATGCCTACGCCAAGGCCGCCCGTCGCCTGGGGGTGGAGATAAACACCTTCACTACCGTCACCGGCATCGTAGTTAAGAAGGGCCGGGTGTATCGGGTTATCACTGACCGTGGATCCATTGAGACCGAGATGGTGGTCAATGCGGCCGGCCCCTATTCGCAGGTGATCGGGCAGATGGTCGGACTCGAGCTCCCGGTCTATTCGGAACGCCATCAGATTCTGGTCACCGAGCCAGTGGAGCCGGTACAGGACCCGATGGTGATGTCCTTCTCCCGCCGCTTCTACGTGCAGCAAACGCCACACGGCAGCTTCATTATGGGGATGGGAGACCCTAATGAACCCAAAGACTTCAACATTGGCCAGAGCTGGCAGTTCCTCGAGGAGATGGCCAAGTGTATTGACCACCATCTGCCGCTCTTGAGCGAGTTACGGGTGGTGCGACAGTGGTCGGGCCTCTATAATATCACGCCTGATGCCCAGCCCATCCTGGGACAGGTACCCGGACTCCGGGGCTACACCATGGCCATCGGCTTCAGCGGGCATGGTTTCATGCTCGCTCCCATGGTGGGTGAGTTGATTGCCCAGGATATCCTGGGGCAGGAGCTTTCGCTGCCCATTGACATGCTCGATCTCGGGCGCTTTGACCGGGGCGAGCTGGTCAAAGAACCGTCTGTAGTCTAAACGGGAGGTGAGAAGAGGATGAAACTGGCTGCACGACACGAGAGATGTTCGGGCTGCCGCGTCTGCCAGCTGGTCTGCGCTATGCACAACTTCCTGGAGAACAACCCGGGAAAGAGCCGTCTGAAGATCAGCGGTGAGTTTCCGGTGCCCGGCCGCTATCATGTGGCCGTCTGCGATCAGTGCGGTGCTTGCGCGGCCGTCTGCCCCACTGGGGCTATCGTGGAAGACGATGGGATCGCCCAGGTGGTAGAAAAGGATTGCATTGGTTGCCTCGCTTGCGTGGAGGCCTGCCCCAGCGGGGTGATGATGGTCCACCCATCTCGGGAAGCTCCGTTTAAGTGCAATAACTGCGGCAAATGCATAGAGCTTTGCCCGCGCGAAGCCCTTTACGACGAGGAAAAAGCGTAGGAGGTGAAGAGGTGTGAACGGATACGCCGGTAAGATTCTCCGCATCGATCTGACCAGTGGGAAGACCGCGACCGAGCCTCTTCGGCCGGAGCTGGCTCGCGACTATCTAGGCGGACGCGGCTTCGCCGCCAAGACCCTGTTTGAGGAGGTTCCCAAGGGGGTTGAACCGTTCTCGGCTGAGAACATAGTGGTGATTGCCGCCGGGCCCCTCTCCGGGCTCTTCCTGCCGGGCAGTGGCAAGGTAACCTTCGCCACAAAATCACCAGCCACTGGTGGCTATGGTGACTCCAACATGGGCGGCCACTTCGCTCCGGAGATTAAGTACGCCGGGTATGACATGATTGTTATCAAGGGGCAGGCCACTGAACCAGTGGTTATCGTCATTGATGATGATAAGGTCAGCCTTGTCTCGGCGGCGAAGTACTGGGGCAAGGGGGCCCTGGAATCAGAAGCCATGCTCAAGCACGACCTGGGTGAGGAGTTTCAGATTGCTACCATCGGCCCGGCCGGTGAGAACCTGGTCAAATTCGCTTGCGTCAGCCACGATTTTGGTCGGCAGAGTGGCCGCACCGGTGTTGCTGCCGTACTTGGCTGGAAGCGGGTTAAGGCTATTGCTGTCCGCGGCAGTCAAACTGTCCCGGTGGCTGATCCCCAAGGAGTGCTGCGCAAAGGGGAAGAGATGTACAAAATCTGCTTCTCCAAGCCCGGTTTCAAGGAATGGACTCCCGAGGGCACCGCGGGTGTTACCGACTGGGTGAATGAGGTCGGCGCTTTCCCCACAAAGAACTTTGAGACCACCTACTTCGAACATCACGGCAATATTAACGGTCGGGCCCTTAGGGAGCGGATCCTGGTCACCGATAAGGGCTGCTTCGGCTGTCCCATCCCCTGCGGCAAGTACTCCCGGGTGAGCTTCGGCTCCAAACCAACGCATGTGGAGGGGCCGGAGTATGAGACCATAGCCCTCCTTGGCGGTAACTGCCTGCTAGATTCCATTGAGAAGGTGGCCTATGCCAACTACGTCTGCGACGAGCTGGGATTGGACACTATCTCTGGCGGCAATGTGGCTGCCTTTGCCCTAGAGTGTTTCGAGAAGGGGATCCTCACCGAAAAACAGGTCGGGCGGAAGGTGTCCTTTGGCGACCTGGATTCTGTGGTCTACCTGCTTGAGAAGATCGCCAGGCGGGAAGGCGTAGGTGATTTGCTGGCTGAGGGCGTGAAGACGGCCAGCGAGAAACTGGGCGGTGGCTCCCAACGGTTCGCCATTCAGGTTAAGGGGCTGGAGTGGAGTGGCTACGAGTCCCGCTACTCGCCATCGATGATGCTCTCCTACATGACCTGTGATGTCGGAGCACACCACAACCGTTCGTGGGCAATTACCCACGATGTGGCGGTTGGGCGCGAGTCGTTGGAGGGCAAGGCTGATAAGGTTATCGAGCTGCAGCACATCCGTCCGCTATTCGACGCACTGGGCATCTGCCGTCTGCAATGGGTGGAAATTGGTTTCGAGCTGAACCACTATGAGGAGATCTTCCCGCTGGTTACTGGGCTCAACTACAGCTGGCAGGATCTGCTCCAGATATCTGAGCGCATTTGGAACTTGACGCGCGCCTTCTGGGTGAGGGAAGTACCGGGTTTTGGCCGGACCATGGAGTATCCGCCGGCCCGTTTCATGGAAGACCCAATCCCCACCGGTCCGGCCAAAGGCAAGTACTTGCCCAAGGAGACGCTGGATATACTTCTTGACGACTACTACGCCAAGCGCGGCTGGGACAAGAACGGTATCCCGACTCCGGAGAAGCTGAAGGAACTGGGTCTTGCTTTCGCGATCTGTGCGGTCTCGGCTGCACACCAGGGTTGAGGAGGCGCCGATGAGGATCGTCGTGGTGTTGGCTGGGGCGCTGCGTGATTATGTCAGCAATGGAGTTGACCGGATGGAGGTGGAGCTGCCTGAAGGCGCAACCGTCCGAGAACTCATCGGCGCGCTGGGGCTCCAGCTGGAGCTGGTGATGGCGGTGGTCGCCGGTGGCGAGAAAAGAGGGAAGGACTACCGACTGACAGCCGGGGAGGAGATCACCCTGATCCCGCCGGTCTCCGGCGGCTGACGGTCTGGCATCATTGAGCAAGGGAGCACCCTCCTGGGTGCTCCCTTGCCGTTTGCCTTCGCCAATGAACTCAGGGGCCCAATAGCTCACTGAGGGAAACGGGCTCCAGCCCCCGGGCCCGGAGGCCGTCAATGATGGCTGGCAGGGCATCAATGGTGGCTTCCGGGGCACTATGCAAGACGATAATGGCTCCCGGGTGCGCCTGGGAGAGGACAGCGCGCTCCACCGACGCGGCGGTGGCTTGCTCGCTCACATCGTCGGCGCTCACCGACCAAAGGATGGTGATCATTCCGGCCTGCGCCGCTATCTCCACTAGAGCCGGGTCCAGGGCCCTCAGGGGTGGACGGAAGAAGCGCGGTGGTTGGCCAGCTGCAGTGCCCAGCGCCAGGCGTGAGGCAACCAGCTCGGCTGTGGCCTCTTCTATGGTCAGCTGAGGGAGGGGACGATGGGTATAGCCATGACTCCCCATCTCGCCGCCAAGGGAGAGAATGCGATGAACCAATGGTGTCAGTGGTCCCGGGTCGCCGGTGATGAAAAAGGTGGCTGGGGCCTTCTTGGCTTCGAGAATCTCCACCAGCCGCGTGCTCCCGGAGACCAGAGCATCATCGAAAGTGAGGGCCACGGCATTGACCAGCGGACCGCTAGCCACAGTTCTGGGTGAGACCGGGTTGGCCGGCGTCGAAAGGGCCACCGAAACCCGGTCTGGTTCAGCCGTGATGGTCGCACCTGGAGGCGCTAGCGCGTCCAACGGGGCCACTAACCATTCACCGCAGGCCAACAGGGGCAGCTCTCTATCGCCGAGGAGCAACCGTCGGTTGTAGCTGTAGCCGGGTGTACCAAGACCGAGAGCGAGGGCTAGCGGCTGAACTGGGACCAGTATCTGGTCATTACCCGCCACCCAGCAGGGAGCCAAATCAATGCCATCTATCACCAGGCGGCGGGGGAGGCCGACTGACGGGCGCTCCCACTCCCAGCCCGGCAAGGAGAAGGCAATGGTCCGTCCGCGACGCTCCAGATTGGCCCGGGCTGCGGCAGCCAGTGGGTCGGCCGGACAGTAGTTAGTCTGGCCAATGGCGAATAGAGGCAGGCGGCGGTCGTTCAGCATGTACCAGTTATTCACGGGATCCCAGCTAAGATAGATACCGAGGAGACGCGCAAGAGGCTCCAACGGCACCAGTGAACCCGCTCGGTGCTCTACCCCCCAGGCCACCGCCACGCCATTGACTTCGACCCGCAAAAGGGTGACCGGCACCGCCGGAACCAAGAGGCGGGCCAGCATCCACCAGACCGCAACAAAAACGGCCAGACAGGTGGGAACCTTGGTTCGTTGACATCGGCGAAGCACGGGCTACCGTCACCTCCAGAGGTAGTCTTTGTCGTTGCCGCCCTCTCTTACCGCCTGACCTCGCAAGGAAGGAAACTGGAGCCAGCGGGCGAATAACGGGGTGGGGGGGGGAGCGACATGGCTGAGGTTACCATAAGAAAACGGTCGTGTTTGGCGCCAGATGTGATCCGCATCTATCCGGCTAACCGGCTGCATTACACCTCCGACCTGCTGGTAGTAGAGGAGTGGCAGTTCACTGACCATCCCCGCTACTCTAGAGCTATAGCCTTCCACTGCCTGGAACGCCATTACTCAGTCCAACAGATGTTCGGCCACAAGGGCCAGTTCCTCTTCTGGTATTACCATGTGGAGCGGGGGAGGCAGGTAGCCCCCGGGGTCTACGATTTCCTGGATCTGGCCCTCGATGTGATTCATTACCCCGACGGCCGGGTGCTTACTGTCGACCTCGATGACCTGGCCGATGCCTACGAACGCCATCTGATCGGCCGAGATGACCTCTTACTTGCCCTTAGGCGGGCTGATTTCATATGCCACGAGATCGAGAGTAGACGCCTACCTGACCGGCTCTGGGCGACACCGGGTGAGATCAACCTGCCCGGCAGGGGCCGTCAGGGTAGCTGAAAACCTGGCTTGGTCACAGGAAAGCGGAGAGGGCCTGAGGAGGCCTTCTTCACTTAGCGCGCCAACCGTTACTTATATCCCGGCTCCAGCCAGGGTGCTGATGCCACCTGCCACATGCGACGCAAATGCTGATTAGTCTCACTGGGGAAGACCTTTTCGGCGTCAGGCCCCAGATGACGACTGGCCTCACTGAGATAAGCGTCGTGGGCTACCCAGCCGGTGATGAGCGACCCCAGGAGCCGGTTTTGGGCGCAGAGGGCGGTTTGCTGATCAGGAGCCAGACTGGCCAGAGTCACCTCGTGGGTATCGGTGGCCACCAGCAGCCAGTGACCATAGTCTTCCTTGCGTTGGGCCTCAATGATGGTGAGACCATGGTGGCAAATGCCTTGGTCATCGAAGCCCGGTTCTCCGCCATCGTACAACACCACATAACACGGAACGCCGCGTTCCTTTGCATCGGATATAGCCTGAGCCAGTACCTCCATTTCCACGGGCCAGATGGAGACGAAGGCCGAGTGTTGCGCCGCAGCCAGCTGAGTTTGGCAGCGGGCCAAAATCGCCTCATGTCCGGAAAGGGTAAACAGCGGTTGCTCGGCCTCGGCCGGAAGGGCAGCTGCGGCCAGCGACTCAGCCAGTCGAGCCAGGGTAGTCTCGGTCTCATTGCGTTTCCGGCTCAAGAGCTCTTCATAGGGAACCGCCCGGAAAAGCCGCTTGCCGTCCAGATCCATGGCCAGGGCAGTCCCCTTGCTCACCATGGAGTCGAGGATCTCGTAAACCTTCGCCCGGGGGACACCGGCCAGGCGCGCGGCCTCGTAGCCCGACGCCTCCGCCCTGCCCAACAGGGCCAGATAGACCTTGGCTTCATTCTCAGAGAAGCCAATTTGCTGGAGATCGGCCAGGACATCCATAAGAAACTACTCCTCCAGAGTAAAAACTTCGAGATACGAGGGATACTCGGGACCAGTATGGATGGTCTGTCTGGCGACCACCGGGTCTGCACCATCCAGCGAGTGTAGGTTCAGGCTCCACTTGGGAAAGGAGCTTCCACTGACCTCCAGGGCTAACCGGTGGCCGGGCCGGAAGGTGTGCCCCGTGGCCCAGAGATCGACCTGGTACTCCTCAACTTTACCCGGGCTCACCGGACGGATGGCGGCGGTACCAGAATGTAGATGGGCTCGGACGATCCCATCGGCCACCCACCGCCGGGTGCCATCGGGAGCGACATCAACCAGCCGGCAGACCCAGTCAGCCGTCTCGGTATCCAGCTCACCGAAGATGGTACACCGGACCGGCCCCACCAGGTCCAGGTTGCAGTCAAGGGTCTCAGTTTCAAAGACTACTACATCAGGGCGCTGGGACAGAACAGCTTGGTCAGCCGGACCAGGATCGAGTCCGGCCACCTGGAACTCCCAGACGCTGCCGCCAATGGTGGGGATCGGCTTGGCCGGGTCTGAGACGAAAGAGACGCGAAGGTCCTGTCCCGGCGGGGTAGCCATAAGCGATCCGTCGCCCAGGTAGAAACGGCGCTTCGAGCTGTTGGGCAGCGGCCAGGCGCTCCCAGAGACCCAGCGGTTGCTGCCGGTGAGGAAGGCCTGGACAGTGGGTTCTGACAGTGCCCCATTGGCCTCGCCCTTGAGCCAGTAGTCAAACCAGGCCAGGATACGCTCCGGGGCCCGACTGCTGGATTCAGAACCGAAATCCACGCCAAGGAGCTCGGGCTTGCTTATGAGCACCCCGTTGTGCGTCCAGGGCCCGAGGATCAGCCGATGCGGCTGTCCGGCACTGGCTGACAGGGAGTTGTACAGGTCGAGAGTGGACCCGAGACAGATGTCATACCACCCGGAGAAGTGAAGAATGGGAACCTTCACCGCGGGTAGGTCGGCGCGAATACTCCAGCGCTCCCAGTAGGCATCCTTGACTTCGTGCTCGACCCAGCTCCGCCAGCGCTGATTGTCGTGGCCAGCGGCACTGGCGGCTTCGACCAGCGGGCGGGTGGCGTAGACCTGGGCCCAGTCCTGATGCCTCAGACTGGGCTGAGGCGAGCGGCTGGTAATAATGGTCCAGGGGAGAGAGTGGTGCAGAACGAGAGCTCCGCCGCGGTGACTCACATCCCAGAAGTCGGCCATCGCTCCCACATCGATGATAGCCTTCACCTCCGGGCAGCGGGCAGCCAGAAGAAGGGCCACTTCCCCGAGGTAGGAGAGGCCCAGCATGCCAATGCCACTCTCGGCATCAAACCAGGGCTGTTGGCCGAGCCAGGCCACCGTCTCCGGCCCGTCCTGACGCTCCTGTTCGATTGGGTTGAACTCCCCCTCTGAATCGTAGCGGCCTCGCACATCCTGAACGACCAGGGCGTACCCGCGGCTAACCACCGGTTGGGCCAGGGGACGCATCTGCTGCCGGCCGTAAGGAGTCATGGCCATGACCACCGGATAACTGCCATCGCCAGGGAGGTATACATCAGTCGCCAACTGAATGCCATCGGACATCGCGACCATCTCTGTACTAATCTTCATTGCTCCAGGCCACCTTTCGGCACGGACTTGGCGGCACCACGGGGGGTGGTTACGCCTGTAGCATAATGCCAGAAGTCAACTTTGTCAAGAGGCGCTGACGGCATTATGATGGGTAAATAAGGAAAGTAGAGGGTGGAGAGGGGGGAGAAGGGCGGACAAGGCTGCTTAGGTTTGGCCAAAGAGCGTAGCTTAGATCAATGAGATAGATGGAGGCGGGTAACATGAACAAACTGGCAACGCGTCTCCGGTGGCTGGCTAGAGTATTGAGTATTCCATTAGTGATTATCGTTGTCGCGATGATGAGCGCGCCTGATCCACACCAGGTGAGGCCAATCATTCTTCCTGAGGTGATCCAGCTCAGCTTGCTCGCGGGCAGCGTGACACTGGGGACGTTGGTCGGGTGGTGGAGCGAACGCCTGGGCGGGATCATCAGCGCAGCCAGCCTCGTGCTGTTCTGCTTGACCTAGTGGGCCCGCCGGGGAAACTGGCCGATGCGGCCATATTTCTTCTGGTTTGCCCTGCCGGGACTGCTGTTTCTGGGGACTTGGCTGGTGAGCCGGAAGGGGTCACAACCCTCGGCTAAGGAAGAACGTCGCCTGTAGGGCGAAATTCTCGGGCAGATTTGAGGCCGTATTCACACAGCCGCTGTATCATGGGCAAACGAGTAGTTTGGCTTTTACGCACCCGGGCAGCCCGCCTGGTGAAAGACAGGTTCGGTCCGCGAGCAGTGCGCTTGAGGAGAGTCTGGTACGATCCCAGACAGCTCTACCCCTCTCCTCGGTGACATAACATATATTATGCGACACACTAGAGGAGTATTAAAAACCGGAGCCTCTCGCTGAGAGCACTCTACAGCGCCAAGCAGGCCTCGGCAGCCAGCCAAAAGACCTTCTCTCTAGCGCTTGCCCGACTCTGCCAGCCCCGGCCATCCCACTGATCAGCGCTGAGATCGTGACACTCCGGAAGACCGCGACGGCCAAGAACGCCGCCGCCTCCATCTCCACCGCCAGACAGCCCTCAGCCTTGCGAAGCTCGACCTTAAAGGTGATTGGAGCCAAGCAGGAGAGAGGCTAGATCTCTCTCCTGGCGCGTGTGGCCTGATCCAACTGGGCGAGGATCGGTGACAGCAGTTGCCCGGGCAGCTCTCTGAGGAGAAGCGTGCTCTCATGCTCAGTGGGCAGATCGCTCAGTGCCAGTCCCGCCTTCCTCATGTAAGAGCGGGCCAGCCGCTCCGCCCGGGCTGGTCCATCGGTACAGAGCACCAGATCCACAATACGCTGGCTGTTGGGACGCACGCGATCGGCTAGAAGCGATCGAAGGGGTGGGCCCACCGTCTGGTCGTCCAGAGCATACAGCAACGGCAAGGTGTAGACCCCTGAGACCACATCATGCCCCACCGGCTTACCGGCTTTTTTCTGATCTGAGACATAGTCCAGCACATCATCAAGGATCTGAAAAGCCATCCCGAAATGTAGGCCGTAGCGGGCCAGGGCCTTGACATAAGGCTCGGGAGCGCGGGAATGCCGGGCCCCCGCTGCCGCACTGAGAGCAAAGAGGATTGCGGTCTTCCCGCGGATTTTCCGAAGGTACCGGCGCAGGGAGGTATCGAGGGTATAGCGGTCAACGAACTGCCCAACCTCTCCCTCGCAGATGCGGACCATAGCCTGGGCGAGCTCCACCATGCGCTCCCGTTCCCTGGCTCGGGCCAGCAGCAACAAAGCCTTGGTGAGTACGAAATCTCCTGTGAACACAGCGACTTCAGGGCCATGCACTGCATTAATCGTCAGCCGACCGCGCCGGCTTGAGGCTCCATCGATGATATCATCATGCACCAGGGTCGCCATGTGCAAGAGCTCAATGGCAGCAGCCACATCCATGGTGGTTTCATCATTGTCTGACCCATAGCTGGCGCCCAGAAGCACCAGGGCCGGGCGCAAGCGCTTGCCACCAGCCTCGAGTAGATCGACAGCCAGATCGGCGAGGACCGGCTCCCGGGACTGGACCGCTTCAGCTATGCGCCGCTCCACGCTGGCCAGTTGCTGGCTGAGACTGCTATGTCCATTTCCCCACAGGTTCAACTACTTTCCCCCACCCTAGAACGAACCATAGCTGTTCCTTATATAGCCTGCCCTCCGCAGAAAGATCAACGCTCCCCGGGAGGCAATCCCCGTGGCCAAGCCAGTGACGATCGCTGACAACATCAGCACTGGCAGGTAGAAGATGATTCCCAGCGTCCGGACAATTAGCGCGGCGGCGAGCAGCTGGCCGAGATTGTGGAAGATTGCTCCGGCCATGCTGATAGTGGGTACACTGAGGAACCGGCCGGCTAATCTGACCAGCAGCAGCATAGCCACCAGGCTCAGCAGCCCACCGCTGATACTAAAGAAGAAAGCCGACATTCCCCCGCCGAAAAGAGAACCGAGGAAGGTCCTGGCCACAACCAGGAGCACCAGCTCCGGCAGCGCAAGTATGTAAACGCCGACAAGGGTGACTGTATTCGCCAACCCTAGTTTGACGCCAGGCATGGGCACCGGGACCGGGAGCAATCGTTCCACGGCATGTAGTGCCATGGCCAGTGAGATCAAGACAGAGATAAGCATCAAGCGCTTGGCAAACACGTAGCTCCCCTCCCCGGTCAACCTGAAATCCCGTCGATATCTTCTTCATCTTCTTCGGTTTCCCGGCCCTGGATGATGATGACCAGCCGATGAGGCAAACAGATAATGCTTTGCCCGGGTCGGCTAATCCAGCCCTGGAGCACATCAATCTGCTCCGGGCAGTTTGCCTCGATCACCCGGATGCGCCCGGGCTCTACCCGGATTATGTTGTACGCGCCATCTCTGGCCACAACCTTAAACTCGTAGGGTTCAGCAACCTTCAGCAGATCGATGCGGCGGTAGACCATACCATCTTGAGAGATCACGGCTGTCATCCCAGCCCCCCGCTGGAAGTAGGCGAAAAGGGCCCGCACCCCGAAGCTCAGCACCAGCAGTGCCATAATGGCTGCTATTGCCCAGCGGTCACCGCGTCTCATCAATCTCATACTCCTCGTTGCGAAGCTGGAGTCGTTCCTTTAGGCCGCTGCTGACCAACACTCTCTTGTCTTTGGTAACGAGGATGGTCTCGAACCCCTCCAGACGCTCGATAAGGGCCAGACCGGCCTCGGTTCCCAGGATGAACACACTGGTGGACAGAGCATCACAGTCCGTAGAACTGGCAGCAACGATGGTCACACTGAGAATATCGCTCTCAGCCGGGTAACCATCGCGGGGGTCAAGGATATGGTGGTAGCGTCGCCCGTCCTCGACGAAACAGCGCTCATAGGCGCCCGAGGTCACCAGCGAGCCCTCGCCTGTCTCCACGACCCCGAGAAGCGCTCCCCGGGGCTGCACCGGATCTTGAATACCGATGCGCCAGGGAGTACCGTCGGGTTTGCTTCCTACCGCGTAGACATTACCGCCCAGGTTGACGAAGGCCCCTTTGACCTTAAGTTCACGCAGGATTCGGGCGGCCTCGTCGGCACCATAGCCCTTAGCGATACCGCCCAGGTCCAGACTCATTCCGGGCTTGGTCAAGTAGACAGAAGTACGTGTTTCGTCAATCAGGACACTATTGGCATCGACCAGGGGGAGCCGTTGGGCAATCTCAGCCGGCAGCGGAACCCGGGCTCGCTCAGTGCCAATGCCCCAGAGGGCAACCAAGGGGCCAATGGCTGGGTTGAAGCGGCCATCGGTCAGGTCTGCGTATGCTAAAGCCCTCTTCACGACGACTAGCGTATCAGGGCTCACCCTCACCCACTCCTGTCCGGCCGCCGCGTTAACCTGGGAGATCTCACTGGTCGGCAGGTTGGCACTCATCTTGGCCTCGATCTCACGCAGTCGGTCAAACACGCGGGCAGCGGCGGTCTGGGCATTTCGGCCGTACACACGCAGCTCAACACTGGTTCCCATGAGAAAGGCGGTCTGACTGTAGACCTGGTTATCCAGGTGCCGCCAGTACGCCCAGAGAACGCAGGCAACCAGTGTAACGACAATTCCCGCCCCGGTGAGGGTAAGCAATAGAGCGCGTCTACGCAAGCCGACACCTCCCCACGATAGCTTGTCGCAGTTACGCTACCAGTATATCAAGAGTAAAATTCCTATCCAACAGGGGAAAAGGAAAAGGGCCGAAAGACTACCTTCCGGCCCATCAGGCCCAGCACCCCGGCGGGTGCCTCTTCTGTCAGGGAAGCTCTCCTTAGCTCGGAGGATCATCCCAGGGCGGTCGCGGCCTGGTCTCGTCGACTAGATAATGGGCAAAAGGAAAGGGATCGATAAGCGAGTACTCCTCCCAGGGAACCAGCGGGTCACTGAATTCCTCCTCATGTTCTTTATCGTCCACATAAGGGAGCTGGAAGAAAAACTCCTCATCCAATTCGGGATAGAGACGGTCTGGTTGAGGGGGTTGATAAGGGATCCGCTCCACGAGCCACCCTCCTGTTCCTTCGGGTGACTTTAGGCTGCCCATCCCAGACAGAGGTGATTCATAGGACCGGGCTCACCGCCCGGAAGAGCGGTAGATCATCTGCACCATTTTGGCCACGGTCGAGATCCTGGTAGAGTGAGGTCTGCAGCAAACACTGTCGCAGAGCCGCGATGACACCGGGTCCGACAACCCGATCCTGATGGGTCAGATATCCTTGTAGAGCACTGGTGGGCAGAAACTCCTCAGCATGGTAAGAGGCTATTGTGCGAGCGATGAGTTCAACCACCCGGTCGAGCCAGTGGGGGAAGTTGGTCACAAAAGCCTGGTTCAAACCATGGTCACGCAGCTTCACCCGGATGGGGTCGGCCCCAGCCGGATTCTCCCGGACTGTCTTGGCTGCGGCCAATCTGATCCCCTCAAGAAGGATGTTGAGGGCCAGAACGTAGCTTTCCGTTTCGGACAGTCGCAGGCGATCGAGGACACTGCCGCCCACCAGATAGGTAAGACAACCAGGGGCCGTGGGACAGACCGCATCTTGAAGGGCCAAAGGATCTACCACGACTTTCAGGGTCACCCCGTGGCACCAGCGGTCGAACCCCTGGCTCACCTGGTGCTCCGCCAGGATCTGTCGCACGAGGACTGCTGCCGTCTCCCAGTGGCTCTGGGTGGATTTCCAGAAGCCTGGCAGGTCAGCCTGCTGGTAGAAGGAGACCAAGAGATCGCCGAAGCCGGCCTTGAAGAGCTTGGGGAGAGCATAGAGATAAGCTGGGACCTTCTCCGAGGCCAGGAGAAAGCTCGGTGGCGGGGAAAGCTGAAGAACGTGTCCATAGGCCAGAAAGGCTCTCTCGGGACCGACCTCCCTGCCCATCAATTCCACCAGAGGATGGCCAGCCGCTGCCATCAAAGCATCTCTGGCTGCTTGCTGGATAGATGACCAATGCCGCCGATACCGAGAGCCGCCGGCAGCCAGCACAAAGGCGGCCGAGACGGTACGGATCCGGTCATCAAGGTAGGCATCTACCACAGGACTCCCTCCCTACCGCGGCACTCTCAGGACCTGGCCCGGATGGAGAAGAGCATCGGGCAACTGGTTAATCCGCCTCAGTTCCCAGACCAGTTCCCGCAGATCCTGGCCGGGGCTGGTATACCGCTGGGCAATTGCCCAGAGAGTATCGCCCGGTTCAACAACGATCTCGACATAAGCTACAGCTGACTGGCGGGCGGCGACGACCCCGTAACCGGTCAGCGTGATCAGTGCGACACACACCCAGAAGGCGACAAAACGGTGCGGCTTGGTGATGCGCAATCTGGCCACAATATCCCCTCCAATAAGAAGTCTCCGTTTTTAGTATAGAGCGAACGGGTGTTCGTGTCAAGATGTGTGACGAACAAATGTTTGCCAGCGGCTATGACGCTATGCTATAATCGGGTTGGACCACATCTTTCCATGGAGGGTTGCCGCATGAAGGATGCCTTGACCAAACGGCAGAGACAGATCCTCGCCTTTATCAAAGAAAAGATAGCCAGCAAGGGTTATCCACCATCGGTTCGCGAGATCGGTGAGGCTATTGGGCTGAGTTCCAGCTCAACCGTACACGGGCACCTTGCCCGCCTGGAGGAGAAGGGTTACATCCGCCGCGACGCCACCAAGCCACGGGCTCTCGAGGTGCTTGGCGATGAAGGGAATATCACCCCGTTACGACGGGTGGTCAATGTCCCACTGGTGGGACGGGTCACTGCCGGTGAGCCAATCCTGGCCGTGGAGAACATCGAGGATGTCTTCCCGCTCCCGGCGAACCTGGTACGCGATGAGGATTCCTTCCTGCTTGAGGTCAAAGGGGATAGCATGATTGAAGCTGGCATTC
Organism: Bacillota bacterium; assembly: GCA_040758135.1. Classification (GTDB taxonomy): domain Bacteria; phylum Bacillota; class Sulfobacillia; order JBFLWA01; family JBFLWA01; genus JBFLWA01. The sequence continues at coordinate 37,687 of JBFLWA010000002.1, forward strand.
TTGACGGTGATCTGGTTATTGTTAGGCCGCAAAGCACCGCGAGTAATGGCGATATCGTAGTAGCCCTGCTGGGCGAGGAGGCTACTGTCAAGCGGTTTTACCGGGAGCGCGACCATATCCGGCTGCAACCCGAAAACAGCCGACTGGATCCAATCGTAGTAACCGAGGTCCAGATCCTGGGCAGGGTAGTCGGTCTTTTCCGGAACATCAGCTGACCTTTGGAGAAGCTAAAGGGGCGGACCCCAGGACTTGGGTGCGCCCCTTTGTTCATCAGCGGATGATGGCTTCGTTGCGGGTCAGCGGTTCCTCCACTACCACATGCTCGATGTTCATAGTACCCCCGTTGACGGTCATCATCACTCGCCTGATCTGAGTCAGTTCGGTCAAGGAGTTTACGATGGCACCCAGAGTCATGGCCTCGCCCGCTGCTCCACCTGAATGGCGGGTATGCATCTCCTCGGAGAAGTCGATGTAGAAGGTGCCATCGGCGTATGAAACGCTCCTGACCCTCACCTCCCTGGGGATTACTTGGCCCAGCCCGCTCTGAACCGGACCTTTGATCAACTCCTCAACGATGGCCCGGCCCAGGGCCAGCAAGTCGGCGCCCGGCGGCAGCTGGATGGTGCGCATCTCCGCCACCAGGTACATTGCCTGGTCATCAGCAAAGTAAAGGGTCACTTGCTGCGCAGATGGCTGGGACAGGTCGACGAATGAGCAGTAACCCAGGGGCTGCCCGTTCCCGTCCTTGAGCTCCTCCCCTTCCACGAGAATGCGCACCCGCTCTACCTCGGGCAAGGCGGTCAGGGTGTTGACGATAGAGACTCGTGCCATGAGGTCGGCCAGAACCCCACCGAAGGAAAGGTAGTCGCGGCTGAGGTTCACCGTGACATCGGTTCCATCCAACTTCACTGCGAGGATTTTCGTCTCGGCACTCACTGCACGGTAGAGTTGCGGCAGAGTGGGCCCGGCCACCAACTCCTCCAGGGTCCGGGTCAGCTTCTGCCGGGTATTGCGGAACTCAACCCGGCGCCACTCGCTGCTCAGAGTCTCATTTCCTTCGGTGGCAAAAAAGAGCTCAACAGAGGCCGACTGGCGCTGACATGCTCCGGTAATCGCGATGACGGCAACCAGCATCAGGACAAGGGCCATATTTCGCATCGCTTCCATCCCTCCCATCTCTCCCCGTCTCTCAGAACAGCCTTGATACGAACACAAAAATCATACCGATGGCCAAGACTGCCTTAACCAGGGCCCCCCCCAGAAAGCCAACCAGGCTGCCCATCCCCACGCGTACCGCCTGGTCCAACGGAGCACCGTACATGAGTTCACCGAGGATTGCTCCGGCCAGGGGCCCGAAGAGGAGACCAATGGGGCCGATAAAGAAGAGCCCGACCAGGGTACCGAGGGTAGCCCCAACGAGCCCGGCCCGGCTACCTCCGGCCCGGTGCGCTCCCCAGGCCGCGCTGAGATGATCCACCAGCAGCCCCAGAATTGTGACTCCCAGGAGAGCGCCCAGTAGGGCCGGACCCACATAGCTGAAACCATGGGCATAGTCGAACAGGAGTATTCCGCCAAAGATCAGCGGCAGCCCGGGAAGGGCTGGCAAGATAACCCCCGCCGCGCCAGCTACAATAGCCAGAATGGCCACGATGGACAGCAGGACGGTCATGCGGTTCCCTCCCGGCCCGACTCGATGGCGGCCGCTGCACCAACTACTCCCAGCAGTCCATAGGGCAGCTGGAGTCCACCCTGCAGGTAAGCGGCGAAAGGCGGGCGAAGCGGGGCATCGGCGCTTAGCTCCAAGGTGGCGCCCTGAATGAAGGTTCCGGCGGCCATGATGACCCGGTTTCCGTAACCAGGCATCTCCCAAGGTTCCGGCAGTACATCGCTGTCAACGGGCGAATACCGCTGAACCGCCTGGCAGAAACGGACTAGCTTATGAGGGTCGCCCAGTACGATGGCCTGGATAATGTCTGAACGGTAGCCCGTTGGCCTCGGGTGCACCTCGTAACCGAGTTCCGCGAATAGAGCCGCTGCGAAGACCGCGGTCTTCAAGGCATTGGCCACATGGCCCGGGGCCAGAAACAATCCCTGTAGCATCAGGCGGGTCAGACCCAGACTCGGTCCTACGTGTTCACCGAGGCCCGGGGCGGTCACTCGTCGGGCTGCCCGCCGGACCAGTTCGGCGCGGCCAGCCAGGTAGCCTCCGGTTGGGGCCAGTCCCCCGCCGGGATTCTTGATGAGAGAGCCCGCCATCAGATGAGCCCCGACCGCTGTGGGCTCTGACTCCTCGGTGAACTCACCATAACAGTTATCCACCAAGATCGTTGCATCGGAGCGGATCGCCAGAGTGCGGCTGGCCATATCCTTGATGGCACTGATGCTCAAGGATTCGCGCAATGCGTACCCCCGAGACCGCTGTATGAAGACGACCAGCGGGCGCGCTTTATCGGCCCTGGCCACCGCCTGCGCCAGCCGGCCCAGGTGTTCGGGACCAGAGCGCGGCATGGCCACTTCGGTGTACTCGACCCCCAGCTCCCGGAGGGTCCCCTCAGAGTCGCCTTCCAACCCGATTACCGCCCGCAGGGTGTCGTAGGGAGCGCCAGTAGCAGATATCAGAACTGTGCCGGGACGGCAGCAGCCAAAAAAGGCTGTGGCCAGGGCGTGGGTCCCCGAGACAAGCTGGGGCCTGACCAGGGCTGCCTCGGCATTCAGTGCCAGGGCAAAGACCTGATCAGTTACCTCACGCCCCCGGTCGCCGTAGCCGTAGCCACTGGTCGACGCGAAATCAGTCTCCCTCACTCCGGCTTGCCGAAAAGCGCTCCATACCCGGGCCGAGACCCGACCCTGCAGCTCATCCAGGCCTTGGTAGACTGGGAGTGCCCGCTGCCAGGCACTGCCAACTGCCTGCTTTACTCTCTCAGAGGCTCCAAGTCTCTCGGCGGCGGTCAGGAGCCAGTTGGGAATCATGTACTCACCTCTGCCCCCAGTCTGGCGCGAATGCGGCTCGCCCAAACGGCATCCACCTCTACCCTGACCCGGATCCCCTGGGCAGTGAACTCCTGATCCAAGACTTTGCCATGTTCGTGGAGCATGGTAAGCAGCGCTGACTGGGAGAAAGGGATCATGAACTCAGCCATCTCCCTTCTCCGCCTCAGCAAATCATCCACCTCCTGCAGTAGGGTATCCAGGCCTTGCCCGGTGAAGGCCGACACGGTAACCGCCTGGAGGCGGCCAGCTGCTGGCGTATCTCCGCTGTCTAACAAGTCGGCCTTGTTGTAGGCGATTAGCAGGGGCTTGTCAGAGGCACCCAGTTCCTCCAGGAGGGAAAGCGAGATCTCGATATGCTCCTCCCGGTTCGGGTCGGTAGCATCAACTACTAGCACCAGGATGTTGGCTTCCGTCACTTCCTCCAGGGTGGCACGGAAGGCAGCCACCAGTTCATGAGGGAGCTTGCGGATGAAACCAACCGTGTCAACGAACAGACATTGTGTGTTACTGGGTAGAGTAACCCCACGGGTCGTGGGGTCGAGGGTGACGAAGAGGCGGTCCTCGGCCAGTACTTCAGCATCGGCCAGGCGATTGAGCAGGCTGGATTTACCGGCATTAGTATAGCCAATGAGGGCAATCACCGGTATTCCCCGCTCCTGCCGGCCAGACCGGAGGACAGCCCGTGACCGGCGGATCTCTTCCAGTTCACGGCGGAGTACATGAATACGCTTCCTGATCCGGCGCCGATCGGTTTCCAGTTTCGTCTCGCCAGGTCCCCGGGTGCCAATGCCACCACCCAGGCGCGATAAGCTGCCACCGTGACCGGAAAGCCGCGGCAGAAGATGCTGTAACTGGGCCAGTTCGACCTGGACTTTTCCCTCCCTGGATCTCGCGCGCTGGGCAAAGATGTCTAGAATGAGCTGGGTTCGGTCGATGATCTTCAGTCCGGTCTTCTCCTCCAGATTCCGGATCTGGGTCGGAGTGAGACTGTCATCAGCAATGACGATGTTCGCCTGGACGCGCCGGGCCAACTCCCTGGCTTCGTTGGCCTTCCCTTCGCCCAGGTAGAAGACGGGGTCGGGCAATTCCCTGCGCTGCGTCAGCCGGGCAACTATCTCCAGTCCGGCTGACCAGGCCAGGAGAGCCAGCTCGTTCAGGGGATCCCGGGAGGGGGTCTCCTCCGGACCGATGCCGATCAAAAGAGCACGCTTCTCGTTTTCCAATGCTGTCTCCCCCCTGTCCAGCCCATTATATCATGGCTGGTGCCCCTCGGGGGAGTTACTAGTCTCTGGTGAGCGAAGCTTGCCTCTGGATCCCTCAGGCCAGGGGCGACCGTTGACCCAGATCTCGACCAGAACCGGCAGCTGAGGAGGAGTCGACAGTGAAGAGACCGAGACAGCAACCTCACGGCCCAGGAGCTCCTGACGGGCTCGGTCAGCCAGTTGACGGTTTTGTTCTGGACTGAGCGGGCTGAGGCCGGCTACCCGGACCAGATCACTGCCGTTAAGCACGACCGTCAGATCTTCATTGATCGCCGTCACCAGTGCCGAGAGAGGAGTCAATAACTCGCCTTCCTCACTGCCGCAAAGGAGCATCGCCGGCCGCTGGCTCTTCGATTCTGCAATAGAGGCCATGGGAGAATAGGCGTCTAGCGGTGCCTTCGATGTAATGAGTCGATCGGTCTGGCCAAAGGCGAGGTCAAGAAACTCAAAGGCTCCGGTTAGGGCTATAGCGATTGCCACGACCAAGGCAAAGCGGACAGCCCTCGGCCACTCAGCCCATCGGGCAGACCTGGCTGAGGCCACCAAAGGCCAGATAACTGCCACCGATCCAAAGAATAGTGCGACTAGTGTAAGCCATTCCTCGAGCCTGATTGCAGAAACCACCATGGCCACAGCAAGTACAGCCAGGAAGAACCCGCCCGGGTATAGGAGAACAGGCAACAACCTCCTCACCTCCCGGGGATATTATCCCCCGCGGGCCTGCCCTCCTCGCATCTGCTTCGGATACCGCAGACCGGGCATCGCCCTTCGGTGAGCGCTTTGGCGTAATAGGTAAGGCCGGCCCGCTGGTGGCCGGCGCGCAGCCCTTCGGCCTGCCCGGCGCGCCGCCCCCAGGCGTAGCCGCCCAGCACCAGAAAGACAGCAGTTGCCAGAACCAAGGTCAGCAAGGGCCCGCGCCTCCCCCCGTTTTCCTCTGTGGTGGGCCATGTTCCAGTGCGTAGACCCCGGCGTAGGCCAAAGCTGTCCAGACGGGAAGCCAAGGATATGCCCACCAGGCCAGTAGCGCCAGCCCCAAGGCGGCCAACAGGCACTCGGTGGTCCCGAAGCGATTAGCCAGAGAGGGCACCAGCTCGCCTTGGTCCTCGGTGCGATCCAGGACATCATCCACTAGCTGAGCGGCGATGGTGGCCGCCAAGAAGCCGATGGCGAGCCGCAGGCTGCAGGCAACTACCAGGATGGCCAGAGAGACCAATGACTCCACCCAGCCGGGAACACCACTGAGCTGCCTTTCGCGCAGACGCCCGTGCATACCGACAGCATATGCCGCAAAGGTATAGCCGGCGGCCAGCCGGGCATCAAAGATGGCGGCGGCGGCCAGTGACAGGAAAGCATAGACTAATAGCCCGGGCCCTGTGCGGGCCATCCAGCGCGGATACCGGGCTTCGCCCGCTTCCATGGCCTCAAACCACTCATCGAGGATCTTGAGGGCCAGCGCGGTGAGGCAGGCCGCAGTCAGCACCCTGAAGCAGTCAGAGAGCGCGGATAATATAGCTCTTCACCACCTTAAGCCCTTGTCCGGTAACCACCGAGACAGGGACAATGTGTCCCTCGGGAAAGAGCTGTCTTATGCGGGCGAGTCCCCGGGGCGCGGTGGCCAGATCCATTTTGGTGGCCACAACCAGATAGCTACGGTGGTCATGGCAATAGCTGGCCAGCTCTAGATCAATAGGTCCAACGGCCTCGGACAGGCCACTGCCCAGAGTCGCTGCGTCTACCAAGTGGAGGACTAGGTCGGCTGAAGACAGGAGAGCGACCGTCTGGGCCATTGCCCGACGGATTGCCTCATCGTGATGGATATAGCTAACCAGCCCGGCTGTATCCACCAGATCGAACTCCTTCCAAGCCTTGACCGTGCGCACTGTCACTCGGATGGTTTGCGCCTCCAGTGTGGTGTGAGGGTGGGCCGAGACCAGCTCGCACCGGGCCCGGGACGATTCCCAGGCCACTGCCTTGCCGGCGGAGGTAACCGTCCGGATCACCAGTTCGGCTCCAAAGAGGTTGGCCAGAGAGAGGACCAGTGAGGTCTTCCCCGAGTTGGGGCCGCCAACCACCAGACAGGTTCCCACTCCAACACCTCCACCCAATCCGTACCGGATTGCCGTAATATATATTCAGCGGAGGAGCCCCATACTACAGCCGGGCAGAGCGCTGTGGGGCGGAACGCAGCAGTGCCTGCCGCCCACAGCGGGTACATCCTAAACAGGGTCGCGCAGGTCTTGATCCTCGATGGTCATGAGCTCTTCCCGGGAGGGCTGGCCCTTGTTGACCAGCCGGAGCGCCTGGCGCCGGATGCTTTTCTCAATAATATTCCGAACCAGACGAGCGTTGCCGGTATGGTGTGACCCGTCCCTCACTCTGGCTTCTAAGATAGCCACCATCTGTAGCTGGGCCGTCTGGGTCAGCCGGTATTGGCGGCGGCGTAGCATACGGCTGGCAATCTCCAGTAGCTCCTCCAAGTTGAAGTCCTGGAACTCGAGGCGGATCGGGAAGCGGGAGTGGAGCCCCGGATTGGTCTGCAGAAAGGACTGCATCTCCAGATGATAGCCCGCCAGGACGATTACCAGCTCGTCCTTGTGGTCCTCCATTGCCTTTACCAGCGTGTCAATGGCCTCTTTGCCGAAGTCTTTCTCCCCGCCCCGCGCCAGAGAGTAGGCTTCATCGATGAAGAGGATCCCACCCAGAGCACGCTTAATCTGCTCCCTGGTGCGTTGGGCGGTATGTCCGATGTACTCCCCCACTAAGTCGGCCCGCTCGACCTCCACCAGATGACCCTTGGGGAGCACATTGATTTCCTTGAAGAGGCGCCCCAGCAACCGGGCCACAGTGGTCTTTCCGGTTCCCGGGTTCCCCTGGAATACCATGTGAAGGGCCAGAGGCTCAGTAGCCAGACCCATCTCGCCCCGGCGCCCCTGGATCTCGATGAAGGCTGTTAGCTCGCGGATGAGGTGTTTGACCTCTCTCAGGCCGACCAGTTCATCCAGCTCGTGAAAGATGGTATCCAACTCCGGCCGGGCCGCCATGACTTGTGGGCGCGCCGAACGACCTTCCTCACCTTGTTGGATAGCGCGAAATGCCTCTAGCGGCGATATCTCACCTTTGCTTAACCGCTCGACGATTGTACCACGATGGTCTTTGCCAGTAATACGGCCCACGCTTCCCACCTCGCTGCCATGATACGCGGGATCTGGCCGGCTGGTGAGGTGACATAACTGCGCTAAAGCCCCGAGGATGCCCCGGGGCCGGTGGGCTAAGGCATAATCGATTGGTGATATGTAACCCTTATTTGAACGAGGGAGCCTGCGGCTCAGTTGTTTATGGCAAGGTCAAGTCCGAATTTGTGTATAAAAACTCTCCCTTGGCAAATGGCTATCAGCCAGCCAAGCCGATGTACGTTTGAAGCATGTCTTTGAGTTTCTCTCTGTTTCTCCCGCCATTCCAGATATTCCGCCATGTCCAGGTAGCGGTTCCCGGAGCCCCACTTTTCGTCCAATTCCATCAGCAAGGCCCCGATTTTTCCTCCATTTCCGGTTCACCCCCACGTGCGTGGGGACGACCTAAAGAGGAATGGAAAGGCGACACCAACAATCGGTTCACCCCCACGTGCGTGGGGACGACTACGCTATCCATGTAGTGGTCGGGTTCTGCAACGGTTCACCCCCACGTGCGTGGGGACGACGGCATGCCAAAACCGTACTTTTAACGATGAGCCGGTTCACCCCCACGTGCGTGGGGACGACCTTGCCGCCGCTGCGCCTGGTAACGGGAAGCTCGGTTCACCCCCACGTGCGTGGGGACGACGG
>JBFLWA010000002.1:45860-47145 GCA_040758135.1 Bacillota bacterium
GACGGCATGCCAAAACCGTACTTTTAACGATGAGCCGGTTCACCCCCACGTGCGTGGGGACGACCTTGCCGCCGCTGCGCCTGGTAACGGGAAGCTCGGTTCACCCCCACGTGCGTGGGGACGACGGCATGCCAAAACCGTACTTTTAACGATGAGCCGGTTCACCCCCACGTGCGTGGGGACGACCTTGCCGCCGCTGCGCCTGGTAACGGGAAGCTCGGTTCACCCCCACGTGCGTGGGGACGACGGTTTGCGCCCTCTCACCCCACTCAACGGCCTCGGTTCACCCCCACGTGCGTGGGGACGACTCCGCCGAGGACTATGAGGACCTGCAGGACGCGGGTTCACCCCCACGTGCGTGGGGACGACGCCGTGGGCATGGACGCTTTCGCTGTCCAGACGGGTTCACCCCCACGTGCGTGGGGACGACTGGCCTCCTGCGCTACTGGATGAGCTGCGCGACGGTTCACCCCCACGTGCGTGGGGACGACGCCGAACCGGGAGCTCTGGGATGTACTTACCACGGTTCACCCCCACGTGCGTGGGGACGACTCTTGGGACGCGATCTCCTGCGTCCTCCATTCAGGTTCACCCCCACGTGCGTGGGGACGACCTCCCCGAAGGGGAGGGCGCGAGAAGGCAGGCGGTTCACCCCCACGTGCGTGGGGACGACTAGATGATGCCCTCAAGAGCATCGCATACACTCGGTTCACCCCCACGTGCGTGGGGACGACGTGAGCACGCCCACAAAATAATCCTCACGGCCCGGTTCACCCCCACGTGCGTGGGGACGACATCCTGCCCTTGACAGACGGCTATTGGGAGCGCGGTTCACCCCCACGTGCGTGGGGACGACGCCTTGCCCTCACGCAGATAGGCGTAGAACGCCGGTTCACCCCCACGTGCGTGGGGACGACGTGCAGGAGGAGGGGGTAGGGGGCCTTGCCTACGGTTCACCCCCACGTGCGTGGGGACGACTTCATGAACCGCCTGCTCGAAGAGGTCCGTTCCGGTTCACCCCCACGTGCGTGGGGACGACCGGAGGGTTGGCAGTCCGGTCCTCGGTTTTGTCGGTTCACCCCCACGTGCGTGGGGACGACATCGCATTCAATGGTATAAGGAGTAAATATGACGGTTCACCCCCACGTGCGTGGGGACGACGTCTGCCGGGCCGTGCATTTTGACTTGGAACCGGTTCACCCCCACGTGCGTGGGGACGACTCCATACCTGCTCTGATGAGCCCGGCAATAAACGGTTCACCCCCACGTGCGTGGGGACGACGAC
>JBFLWA010000002.1:47245-195174 GCA_040758135.1 Bacillota bacterium
GGTTCACCCCCACGTGCGTGGGGACGACGACGATCCACCTGGCGGCCATTCTGCGCTTGGAGGTTCACCCCCACGTGCGTGGGGACGACAATCCTCTCGGCCAGTTTAGCAGTAAGCCGCCCTGGTTCACCCCCACGTGCGTGGGGACGACACGACCTGGTCAACGGTCACCTTATTCATATTCGGTTCACCCCCACGTGCGTGGGGACGACACTGAAGACGCATTCAAGCTGGCCGCCAATGTCGGTTCACCCCCACGTGCGTGGGGACGACCAGCTTTGTCGCCCGCCGCTCGATGCCTCCGCCGGTTCACCCCCACGTGCGTGGGGACGACGCGTCAAGCCCTCCCACCGCGTACAACCTTCCGGGTTCACCCCCACGTGCGTGGGGACGACGGTATCCTCTTCCGCTGGGAGAGGTTTACCAGCGGTTCACCCCCACGTGCGTGGGGACGACGAGGAGCGGGAGAACCGGGGAAATTCCGTTACTTGGTTCACCCCCACGTGCGTGGGGACGACTCCTTGCCTTTTCCCTTTAAAGCTTCCTCTACCGGTTCACCCCCACGTGCGTGGGGACGACATTCAGGCACTTGGCTATTATACGGTCAAGTGCGGTTCACCCCCACGTGCGTGGGGACGACACTAACGACGAAAGATCGCTAGCTGGCCTTAGGCATTCCTCAAGGTGTTCAACTACCCTTTTGGTATGATCTCAGTCCGGACCCACGGAGAGTAGGCCAAACCCGAATGCCTTACCTGGCCCAATTCCCTTGACTACTGCCTCCCTGAACCGTTCCGGGTCCCGGACCACTAGCCGCCCCTCGAAGAGGACCCCCTGGAAGGTTAGCCCCGCCTGATGGCTCTTCACCAACTCGGCTGCACCGGAGCCGGCAACCGCTACCTGCAATATCCCGAAGCCATTGCTCTCTGCTTTCCGAGCCAGCCACTCGATTTGCTCCTCAAGCCTCCTTACTGGAACCCGACGCCCGTTGCGACGACTACCCTCAGGACCCGACTTAGTATCCACCTTTCTAGTCGGGTTGGCCCGCAAGCGGAAACGAAGCACCCGGCCTGGCTTAAGACCGGCATAGACTTCGCCCACTGACTTGACAGTAGGGTTTGGCATCTCATCTTCCGGAAGGAGATACCTCTCCGGCAACTGAGACCAATCCGGTTGCATCCGAGACTGGACGTAAAGCAGAACCCGACCGGTTCGCCGGTCGAACTCCAAACGGTGCAACACCCCGAAACAGGCCCGTGCGGCCACCTTGGGGTCCAGAACGTCCGGGTAGGCTTTCATAATTGTTCGATGTAGTCCCATCACATCACGGAGGTCCCGTTGGACAGCCGCCGATGCCGGGTTGAGACGCAAGAGCGACAAGTACAATCGGTCCACCTCCCTAGTTTACTGTACATCCGGGCGCCGCAACCGTGTCCGCCCGGACATGGCGGAGTCCAAAGCGGCGCCGGGCAAAGTCGAGCGGGACGTCTGCCCGCACTTCCCCACCCTGGGGATTCGGGTGATCCAGTATCACCCGAACCCGCTCAACTGTTTCCCCGTCCGCGGCTACGGAGAGGGGGTAACGGGCAAACACCGTCAGGAGATCCCCATCCTGCAGCCCCTCCGGCAGATAGACTGGTGTGCCAGGCACATAGGACTTACGCCCTAGAAAAATAGGCCACACAGGCGCCTTCAAGGCAGCGTGAAGGACCTCAAGTAGTTCGTGGTCCTTGCTCTCCAGCCCGACCAGGAACGAGGCATCCTGCAAGTAGTAGCGCCAGCTCATCACCGACTCGCCCTTGCTGCGATCCGCTTTCGCCACGCCGTATTCGCGGTGTCCCAGCTTGCCTCCGCCCGCAGTCTGGAAGTCCACCCCCACCTTCCCGGGACAATCCACCCGAACCCCCATGCGGAGGCCCGCCAAGCGGGAGAGTCGGGGCCAGAAGTCGCCATCCTCGGGACGTTCCAGCCGGGGCTTGCCCATAGCGGCGCAGAGCAGGCCGATCACGCCCGACTTGGAGGGTTCAAGTCCAGTGTCACGCTCGGTAAACCGGCTGGTGGTCCCCCAGGACTGCATGGGGCCCTCCAGCCGCAGGAGCAGCGTTTTCATCTCCACCACCTCAGTTCTGGACCACCCGTATCGCCTCCATGACCCGATCAACCAGTGCGGAGACCTTGGTCTCCTGAGTCACGCCAGCCGCTTCAGCGACCTCAAGATCTCCGGCGGAGAGGTAGGTAGCCACCCCCGCGTACCTGATCGTCTCCATCCCGTACAGGGAGGCCAACTGATTCCAGTGGCGGAGAAGCTGCCCAGCGGAAAGCTGGATCAGGTCGGCCTTGGGACCGGAAAAGATCGGCTTGATAAAGGCGTTCGCCAGGGACCAGAGCCCCTTATCCCGCACTACAGCCATAATGAAAGCGGGCGGGTTCTGAGGGGCTGAGTTTGTCCGCTTGCCAGTCGGCACTGCGTGGATGGCTCCCACCAGGAAGGCTCGGGCAGCAGTCTCCACATGACTGGTTTCGCCGTTCAGGTTCTTGGCCAGCTGGTTCAGGTCCAAGTTGGCGTAGCGGTAGTAGCAGGAGCTGTTATAAAGCGTGGTGCCTAGCATCCCCGCGCCAGCCCCCTCAACGTCGTCCTGCTTTTGCAGGTCGTCCACAGCGGAGTAAAAGTCAAACTCGGCGGCTACTGAATGCGTTGAGAAGGCGTGGGCCATCTGAACAGCGGCATCGACACTCTTCTCGGCGTGGGTGGCGATCATCCGGCCGAAGAGGGCAATGTCGAGGGCCTCGCCCCCGTCGATCGCGTCCAGGAGAACTTGTGCGAGCCGACCTTCTTCGTCCTTCTTGCTACTCTTTCCGCCCCCGCTCGCTAGGATGCTCTCCGCATGGGCCTTACAGAGTTCGGTCAGCCGGCTGATCTCCCGTTCTCCTAGCACGAGGAGGTACTCGGTCTTGCCATTCTTCAGCTTGAATTGGAGGAGCTCCAGTGCTTTCCCCGCGGTCTGCTTGGCCGCCTCGTCGGCCAGTCCGGCCGCCACCAGGCGCCCGGTCAGCTCCCGGTGGAGCAACCTGGTCCGGTAGGAAAGCAACTCCGACGGGACCAGACCCTCCTCGCGGAAATGGGTTCGGATGGCCCGCTTCAGGCATTGGCTGGAGATCCGGGCGCGGCGAGTACCGCCAAAGATGCAAGTCTTGGGCGCACCGGTATCGTCCCGGTTCAGGTTGGATAACGCGAAGTTCTGGAGCAGGTGAATCTCAAGAAACATTATTTTCGTCCCCTCCCTTTTCATGATGGCCGACGTAAAAGGAACGACTCCACTGCCATTGGACCGGGCGTCCCTGCCACTCCCAGGCCTGGAGATCGTTCAGGAGCTGCGCCCAATCTACCGGTACCTCCTCCGTCTTAAGCAAACCGATTACCTGGCGGAGGTGACCAAAAAGATCATCCCGGTGAGAGGCAAGGAGGGCTTCCATTCGCCGCTTCATGGAATCCGGTAGAAGATCCTCAGTATCATCCCCCTCTCCCGCATCGGGTGAGTGACGCTGTGCCCTGGCCAGGGCCAACATCCGCAAGGATGCTCCGAGATTGCACCGCCGCTCCTTCAGCTCCTCCTCCCGGAAACAGACAGGGTGGTAACCGAAGAGAGCGGCTACCATCAGATAAAGACGCTCATCACCGAGGGAGAGGCCGACCAGGAAGCTGGGCGGCACGCAGCCATAAAGCTCGAACAGATGCTCCTCATCCAGCATCAACCCCCGTCGCAGGGCCGCTAGCGTCCCTCGATCCTCATTGGCCGCCAACCGGGCCAGCCAGGCGGCAAACCCAAGTTGCCTACTCGTCGGACTCCTCGTCATCCATGGACCCCTCCTTCATATTCTCGGCAAAGATCCCAACCAGGCGGGATCGGAAGGCATGTTCGATGCGGGTCAAGATCTCAAAAGGCGCTTCGGCATGCAGAAGGTTGTCGCGCACCCCGCAGAACGCCTGAAGGGCTACGCTGCGTATCGCTCCCCGCCAGTTCTCCTGAACGACCGCGAACTCCGTATAGGGCAACTCTTCCAGTGCCTGGCGAAACGGGGCCTCCAGGGCTGGCCAGTACCGTGTCACCATGCCCAGACTTCGGGAAAGTATCCTGATCCCCTTCAAAACCTCTACGTCAGAAACCTTTCCCGTCCGAAGGTACGTCAGCGCCAGGGGGAACGTCTCCCGCTTGCTCAGCGCCCAAACTAAGGCCTCACCGGACCGCTGAAGGAGCGACTCCACTCGGATAGCCTGGCGCATCAGGTCCTCGAGATCCCCCACGAGCTCCGGCCTTTCCAGGATCGCGGTAGGAACGGGCAGCTGTTCTCGACGCCAGAGTTCGATTTTGGCTGCCCTCTCAGGGTGCGTCGTCAGCCCGCTCACATTCATCCCGATCACTTCTGGAACATCCAGCCCTTCTCTTTGACCAGTCTCGTCAACCGTGGCCAGCCAGTCAGTCAGGTAGGGGCGTGCCAAATCGGTGTTCGTGGCTTGCAGGAGTACGTGGGTGAACTGCCAAATCGCTCTCTGCTTGTCCACTTTGAAAGGAACCCACCCCTCCTGCTCCTTCCTCCGGTAAGCCTTGGCGGGATCAATCCGACGGCCGTCCTTGGGCAGGCAATACCGCTGCCGAACTTGACAGCCGGTGACCATCTGGGAAGCCTCGTCCACACATAGATGAATTTGCCGACTCTGCCAGGTGAGATAGTCGATGGGGCCTAGTGGGCTGCTCCCCTCCCTTACCGGGTCAGGGGGAGTTTCCGTCTCCCAGAACGGGCAGTCGAGCCCCGAATCAGGCACCAGGGACGTCCAGTGATCCAGCGGGACCAGGTTGAGGAGTAATGTCTCGAAAAGAATTCGCCCGCGCGCCTCTACTACCAGACCTTTGGTCAGCGGCCCATCCATCCGGTTAAATGGCTTGCTTACCCCGCCGCCAACGGCAAAGAGTTGATGGGCCAAGAGATGACAGGCCGCCCGGTCCAGCGGCAAGGCCTCCATTCCCTCTACCTTGCCGTGGTCGAAGAGGGTAGGGTTGTTGCCCGAAGCGGCTTCCAAGACCAAAGCGCTGATGGGATGGACTTTCTCATCTGCCATCCGGGGCACCTGGTAGAAAGGGCGGGTAGGATCGAGCAGGTCAAACCGATCCGCCCAAGCGGCGCCATACCCATCCAGACGGTCTGGGTCAAGCCGCCCCGTGCGCCAGAGGCCAACCCAATCCGCAACGCTGCGCGGCCGAAACACTCGATAGAGAAATGCGAGGAGCAGTCGATGGATGGCCACCGTCACCAGTGGGGACGGGTCAAACACCTCCCGCAAGGTATGGGCCTGTACCAGCACGCTGCGAATGCTGAAGTTAGACGGTTCGCCAGCCTGGCTTAGCACTGGAATCCATGGCTCCTCCCACAATGAATAGCGGGTCACAAATCCTCCTCCTCTCGCTTCTTGTCCAAGACCAATCCCAACTCCTGGTCCAGGCGAAGGGGCAGGTCTGCCGTTCGGCAAGCGCCATCCGGGCCGAACTGGAGCAGGCGACACCGCCGCAGGTACGCTGAGCTCTGCCAGGTGGACGGCGTCTCTTGAGCCAGAACCTGCTTCACCACTCCGGGTGCGAAGCTGATGTGCAGGGAACGGCCGAGCAGGGCCCGAAGATCGGCCTCGTCCGGTCGCTTCTCGAGGCGTATCTCCTGGCGCTGTTCCCCGATAGCCCACAGCTTCCCTTCATCAGCCAATAAGCAGATCACGTTGACCGCTGGCCCGCCGAGGCGTGTAAGCGCCTGATGGGCCCGATGGAGCATCTCGTTCTCTTCATCCAGAGGTTCCAGCGGTACGGTGAGGAAGTCTCCAGCAACATCAGGGATGTACCTTCTCTGAGCCTCCAGAGTATCCCGCCGTTCGCCCTCCTCACACTTCGCCCACGTCTCGGTCCAGAAGGAGCGGAGCGGTTCTGGTAGTTCCGGGGGGGCCGGCTCTGCGCGGTAGACCGCCTCCACCAATTCCTCTACCCCTTCCGGGATCGTGAGATTGCCCCGTCCATCCAGAACCAACCAGGTCCGCAGCATGGTGTGGGGATCATAGACTCTGACAGAACCCTTCTCAAAGACCGGTCGCCCCGTCTCATCCACGGGAGGCATTAACACCCATAGGGTAGGTGCGCTCAGCCCGGGCGGGCGCGTCGGACGTTGATGCCGCCAGACCCTGCCACTGCGCTGCAGAAGGAGGTCCACCGGGGCCAGGTCGGTCACCATCAGATCAAAGTCCAGATCCAGGGATTGTTCGATCACCTGCGTGGCTACCACCACGGCCCGGTGGGGACGGTCGGCGGCCTCGGGGCCGAACCGCTCCAGGACTCTTCGCTCCCGCGCCATTCGTTCATCGAATGGGTAACGGGCATGAAAGAGAAGGAGTTCATCCTTCGAAAAGTGGTTCTTAAGCTGTTGATAGACTGTCTGGGCTCGGGTAACGGTGTTCAGGATCACGGCAGCGCACCCGCCATCAGACAGGGCGGCCTTGAGCTCTCCAATCCACGCTTCACTTGCGTGGTTTAGATAGCGCAGGGCTAAATTCCGGTTTGCCCCTCCCGTGATGTGGCGGGAGCTCCCACCACCCTCCGTGACCCATGTGATCCGGGGATAAGCAACAGGCGCTCCCTCCGTCGGCGCCGGCTGCCCGCGGC
The DNA here is from genome assembly GCA_040758135.1 of Bacillota bacterium. Classification (GTDB taxonomy): domain Bacteria; phylum Bacillota; class Sulfobacillia; order JBFLWA01; family JBFLWA01; genus JBFLWA01. The sequence goes on from JBFLWA010000002.1 coordinate 53,941, forward strand.
CAACTGAATAGGCGGATAGGAGCGCTTGTCGGGTTCGGGACGGTAGGGTTGCGGATAACAGAATGACTGAGGTGCCACAGGCGGCCAACCAGGTGAGTAACCGGCCAAGCAGAGTCTGCATGTAGCTATCGTAAGCGTGAATTTCATCCAGAATTAACACCTTACCAGCCAACCCGAAGAGGCGGACAAAGAAGTGCTTGGTCTGTAGCACCGCAAGCAGCACCTGATCAATCGTGCCGATGCCATAGGGAGCCAGCAATCCGCGCTTCTTATAAGTGAACCACTCGGCGGCCAGAAGGCCGGACTCCTTGTCCCCGAAAACGCGGGTCGGCTGGATAAACTCGCTCCCGGCCCGTTTCAACACCTCGAACTCAGCATTCAGCGCTGCGTGCCCGTGCAAGAGCTGTACGTTAGTGGCAGAGCCGGGAAACCGATTGATTAGGTACCTATTTACCCGCCCAAACATCTGGTTGCTCGTGGCCATCGTGGGAAGGGCGAAATAGGCTCCGCTCTGCCCGGCCGTCGCTGCCAGATAGTCGGCCAGGTAGAGTGCTCCCTCGGTCTTGCCCCCGCCCATGGGATACTCCAGAAGTACAAGGCTTGGGCCGCTCAGTTGGGGAGCGATAGCCATCACCTGCTCCTGCAGCTGGTTTGGCACCCTGTCGAAGAGCTCTTGGAAGATAGGCGGGGCCATTCCCCGGGGGCGGTGAAACCACCCCAGCCGGTACAGCGCTTTCCAGGCCAGCCACCGGGCTCGACGCGGGTAGCGGGGAAGGCGCACCTCATGTCCGGCGAAGGGGAATAATCGATGGTCGGACGCTATCCAATCGGCCACGCTGGTCAGGCCTGCCAGAATCATCATGAGCCCATTCGTACGCCTCAAATCGCCAGTGGGCCCCGGGAGCTGATCCACCTTCAATACGTGGGCCAGCAACCGGACCAGGTTGGCCTGGGCCTGCGCCCAGACGCCCTCACCCGCGAAGCGCTCCGCATAGCGGAGGTCGGACGCCGATGGAAACAGTCCATGGTGCCCACCCACCACCTGAGCCACGGGCCAGGCGATCCCATCCAGCAAACCGACCTGCTTGAGCAGGTTCCGCAGCAGGTGCGTGCTAAGAACTTCGTGTGGCTTCTTCTCATCGCTCCGGGCCGGGCGATAACCCTTCTTGGCCAGCGTCTTCCATCCATCCGCCCACTTCTTGGCGAATGGTGGCGTCGCCTTCCCCATGTCGTGGAGCCCGGCAAAGAAAGCGAACCACCGCCCCGCCTCCTCCATAGTCGCTACACCAAGCTGAGAGCGGACCTGCTCCCGCAGGGCCGGGGGTAAGACGTACTGCCAGAGCCGCAAGGCGACCATGGCCACATCAATCATGTGGCAGATCAGGGGATGGTATAGCCCTTCCCCCGGAACTAGCTCAACCCGGTCCGGGCTTTTCGCCCAGACCTCAAGGTGAAGGAGCGTTCCCCAGTCGGCAGGCATCGGCTGGCTCTCCTTGGGACTCGGCGCCTTTTCAGACGGCGTGGTAGGGCGGCGCACCAGGAAGAGCCCCTCCCATTCCTCGACCTCCCGGGAGGTGTCCCCGAAGGTGCGGAGGGCAAAGCCCTGTTCGTTGGCAGCACGGTAGATCAGAGTGCATCCGCCCATCCCCACCTCCTGACAGGCTTTCTCCCAGAGGAGCTCCCGCACAGCGGCTGAGATCGTGCCGACAAAGACGCCAGCCTTAGGTTCCAGCATCCACTTGGAGAGCTCGCCGCGGAGCCCGGGCGGGGCGGCATCGAGAATCAGGATAACCATCAGTTCTGCCCTCCACCGAAGTTGCGCCCGCCGCTAACGCTCCCGTCCGGATCCCATAGCTCGCCCGGCAGGGCAGTTTCCAGGTCCATGTCCGGAACCGCTCCCGCAGCTGAGCCTAGATCAAAGAGACTGGCCAGATCCGCTACGATCCGGTCCAGCAGCCGCCTCTCAGCAAAGAGATCCCGGCACCGGTGCCGGACTCGGGATTCGAGCTTCTGCGTCCCTCTGGCCACCTCCATGAAGGCGGCGGGGACGGTCAGCTCGATCTTGTAGAGGTCGGCCACGTCATAGACAAAGCTGAGCATTTTCCCCGTGTGGATGAACCCGAGGGCCGGGGAGTAGCCGGCCGCGACGATCGCTGCATGGCACACCCCGTACAGGCAAGCGTTACCTGCCGAGAGTGCCCGGTTGACCGGATCAGACCGATCCCAGTTGAGGCGGTCGTAGTTTCGACCGGACCAGGGAACACCGTACTCCTCGCTGGCTCGGGCATATGCGGTTCGCACCCGGGCGCCCTCCTTACCTCGGATCTGGCGGAGAGTGAGTCCCTCCGCAACGGGCTCTGGAAAGCGCATTTCGTACATCCGCCGGACTACCTGCAGACGACGCTCTGGATCGGCCCATAGGCCAGCCTGCTGGAGGAGGTTAGCTGCGCTACGGGTCTCCCCCATCCCCTGGGCGTAGAAACGGATCCCCTGTTCGCCACACCAGGCGACCAGACAACCCGCTTCGGCCATGGTCATGACGGCCGCATGGGTGACTGAAGTCCCGGGTCCAAGCATCAGCAGGGAGAGGGATGCACAGGGGACATGGACCCGACCTTTCTCATCGTGAAGGCAAATTCCTTTGTCTTCTTGATCGATGCGGGCATGCTCAACATACAGGTAGCTCCAGCTATCCCGAACCTTCGGTAAGATGCGTAGATTCTTCAATGGCTTCCCTCCCGGCACGCCTGGTAGGAATTCCCCTGAGTCTCCACGACCTAAGATCCAGCCCGCCGACCCTGGACCTGTGCTTGTAGTAGGTGTATCATCAAATCAGGTAATAGCATCAGATCCTGCGCATTATGCTCGAGAATCAGATCACGATGCACCGGATCACGGGTTTTCAGCCACCGCTGGTAGGCTTGTACCATCTCATGCCCACTGGTATGGTCTGTACGGCCGAGTCGGAAAAAAGCCATAACGGTCTGGAGACGACAATCAGGAAGCAGATTGTGATTACGCTGCCACTCCCGCGCCACATGAAGCAAGTCCAGATGCTCCAAGTTAGGCCAACCGACCCCCAGAGTGCTCGTCCTAACTCGCAGAAAGCGCAGGTCAAAGAAGTGTCCATTATATGTAACTAGTCCGGAGAACCGACGAAGCCGGTTAGCTACAGCCCGGAGTAGATCCTCCTCGTCCTTCGGTTCATCGACAAAGAATTGCTCAAGCCAACGTACGCCCCGCTCCTCCCAAGCCACCCCCACCAGCGTCACGTGAGCATGATCGGGATCAAGGCCGGTGGTTTCAATGTCCAAAAAAGCTACTGGGTCAGCCGGGAGCCAACCATCCGGCAAGCCAGAGAAACATCCAACCTTCTGGCGGGTGTACCTGCTCATGTCGCTCTCACTCCCAAGGACGGCGTAGGTCGTATCCCCTGTTCCTGATCAAGCCTCCGTTTGCAGCTCAGTCTCACCAACCTTGCCCCCCTAACTTATCACGAGCTAGTGACAACAGAGAGTCACAATCAAAAAACTCTTCTATCCATGGGCCTTCTCCACTTTCTCCGCGTAAGCGCGTACAATACCATCGCCAATCTCACGAACAGCCCTGGCCAGCTCTGGCGGCTCCAACACCGTAACCTCTCCGCCGTATTGGGCGATCCAACGGGCCAGTTCGCCCCGGCCGCGCGTGACCATATGCAGCAGCACTCCCCCGTCAGGCTGTTCCTCCACCTCCTGAGTCGGGTGCCATTGGGTCTCCCGTGCCAGTTGAGCCACCTTGGGGCTGAACCGTAGGATGACATGCATGTCCGCGCCATCCTCAATACCCCAAACGGTCATCAGGTGAGCGTTCAGGTCAAAGTCTACTGGCACCTGGAACCGGTCCTTAAGCCACCGGGCACTCCGGATGCGGCTAAGTCTAAAAGTGCGCTGGGCCTGACGCAATTCGCACCAGCCGATAACATAAAGGCCTACACCCCGGTAGGCCAGTCCATAGGGACGGATGACTCGCCTGGTAGCCTCGCCGGAGTAGAACGAGCCGTATACGACCTCAAGCTTATGGGATTCGCGGACGGCTCGCCGCACAACCTCCTCAACCTCCAGCTCACCTGCAGTTGGGCGGGCAGGGGACGGATCAACCACTACCGAGGCCTCTAGCTCATCCATGAGAGTGCGGAAAGACCTGTCCGGAACAGCGTCTTTCAGCTTCTCCATGGCGCTGATTGCAGCCGCCCCACCCAGCGCAGGATTCCGGCAGGCCCAGCCCAACGCCCCGGCCAGGACAGCGACCTCATCAAGCGAGAACTCAATGGCCGGCACCGGATAGCCCTTTATCAGATACCAGTAACCCTGGTTGCTTACCAGCGGAATCTTAAGTTCCTGCAACTCGGCCAGGTCTCGGTAGATGGTGCGCTTGGTAACACCGAACCGTTCCGCAAGGTCTTCCACGCTCACCATGGCTCCCTGCCGCATTGTAGCTAGGATCTTGAACCATCGATGAATCGTCCGAATTCGCTTTAGATTGTTTGTCATATTTCCTCCGTACGATTTATCCAATTGGTCTTATACCTTACCCTCTTTACCATATCTTTTTGCCTCAGATAAACCACATCCTTCTTCTTTCGAGGAAATCTGCCATCTAAGTCCCATGCCTGGCCCACAGTCCCCATCACATTTGCACCCCACTGTCAGTAGTGAAGATGGCGCTGGCCGACCAGATCAGTGTGTGGGGCATCTGGAGCTCCGCCCATACTGGGTTCCGGGTGCTTTCTCACCCTGGTTTTGCCTGTAGGACAAAAAAGCCCAGAAGGGAGGGACTCCTTTTGGGGTAGCTCCGGTTAGTCCATCCTGACGAGCCGGGGACCTTCCGGGTCGGAGTTGTCGATGACCATCTGGGCCCGCTCGGCCGGCCTGGCAGCCGCTTCGTACATCCGCTGCACAGGTAGGTATTTGGCTTCGTAACGTCGCCTGATAGCCTGGCTTCGGCAAACAGATGGCCATCACACCCGACTACCCGCCGGAGGCACTCCTCCTCACTGATGTAGAGATAGATGACATAATCTAGGTAAGGTGCTACCTCATCACACAGAAGGAACAGTCCCTCCACCTAAACGATCTCGCCGGGACCCACCTCAAAGCGCTTGGTCACGCTATACTCATCGGTTCCGGGGGAGACAGCCCCTCACCGCGGCGTCGGGCGCCCGGATGATGCAAATCGTCCAGATGGATGATTAGGTGGTAACCCCGCTCCTCCTGTTGGCGGCCAGCTGACGGGCGGAGGTGGTCTTGCCGGAGCCGTCGATCTCGGTGATCCCCACCAACAACGGACGATTCGAGGTGGTTAGAGCAGTCAACCGATCAACTATGGCCGTCAAAATCTTCGTTATTACCACTCCTGTCAGATGTCTCGCCCTACAGATGCTATAACGAGACTGGCCGCTCTATTACACGACATCGGTCGGGCGGTGAAGGGCGACCGCAGGCCCCATGCCGAGGTCGGTGCCCAGCCGGCCGCTGGGTACCGACCTCGGCCGCCAGACCCATGGCCTTGGCTCCCCCCAGGGTGGCCATCCCTCCCAGCAGTTAAGTCTATTTCCGCTACCCCGGCAACCTGCACCCGCTACTACCTTACGGCCATCGCCCATCCCGGGCGTACCGCGCCAAAGCCCCGGGGTAACCCGGGGCTTCAGTTTCATCTGGCTCTGGTCTCCTTTATTCCCCTTCGCGCTTGGTCTCTATATTATAGCTGATGGGGCGGACCGGGGCGATAGTAGAGATAGCGTGCTTGTATAGGAGGGACTGCCTCCCCTCGTTGTCCAGAATGACGGTGAAGTTGTCGAACCCCCGCACTAGTCCTTTGAGTTGAACTCCGTTCACTAGATAGATAGTGACCGGCACGGATTCCTTCCTTACCTGGTTCAGATAGCTGTCCTGCAAATTGATCGGGGACTTTGTCACTCGGTATCTCCCTCCAGTCTCCTTTAAACCCATTCTACCCTAGTTGCCATCTATCCGCAATGGCTTTAGTAATGTCTTCCACTGCATCGCCCATTTTCCTATTTTGGCCAGTCTCAATCCACCGTATACGGGGATCGCGGCGGAACCACGTGAGTTGGCGCTTGGCGAAGCGGCGTGTATTGCGCTTCAGTCGTTCGGCGGCTTCTTCCAGCGTGACCTGCCCCAGCAGGTAAGGAATGATCTCCTTATACCCCAGGGCCTGAAGGGCAGTGGCCCCCGGGGGCAGACCCCTGGCCAACAGCTGCTTGGTCTCCTCGACCAGTCCCTCGGCCAACTGCTCCTCAACCCGCTGGTTGATGCGGTCGTAGAGCCATCCTCTGGGCCCGTTCAGTCCAAAGAGGAGTGGGTCCAGGTCCGGCCGGGCCGCATCGGCTATCGTGGTTCCTGGAGCTTCTCCGGTCCGCTGCTGGTGGCGCTCCAGAGCCCGGATTATCCGCCTCAGATCGTTAGGGTGGATCTGGGCCGCCCGGTCGGGGTCAACGGCCGCCAGCCGACGGTGGAGCCCGGCTGCACCTTCGGCTCTGGCCTGCCGCTGCAAATCGGCGCGGAAAGCTTCGTCAGGCTCGGCGGTGTCGAAGGTATAACCATCAATGACCGCGTTGATGTAGAGTCCCGTGCCTCCCACCAGCATGGGGAGACGGCCGCGCCCGGCGATCTCGGGCAGCAGTGAGTAAACCCGCTGCTGGTAGTCGGCTACACTGAACTGCTCATCCGGATCGCAGATGTCGATCATGTGGTGTGGGATCCCGCCAGTGTCTTCGCTTCGGACCTTATCGGTGCCTATATCCAGACCACGGTACACCTGCATCGAGTCGGCCGAGATAATCTCTCCCCCGACCCGTTGGGCCACCTCAATGGCTACCCTGGTCTTTCCGACAGCTGTGGGTCCTACCACCGCCACAATGGGAACTCTCAACCTGGGTCACCTCACTTTAGCGCCTCGAGAAGTGCTTTTCGAGTTCCCGATAGGTTAGCCGCAACATCGTTGGGCGTCCGTGCGGGCAGACCAAAGGACTCTCGCAGGCCTGCAGCTGGGCCAGAAGCGCCTGAGCCTCCACCGCCGTCAACACCTGGTTAGCGCGCACTGACCGGTGGCAGGCAGCTAGAGCCGCCGCTACCTCACGGCTGCCGCTCTGGCCAGACTCTGTTAGCTCACCGAGAAGCTCAAGGACAGCCTTCTCACTGAAACCGCCAGCCAGCCGGGCCGGGGCCTCCCGGATCAGGATAGCTCCCCCTCCGAAATCCTCGTATCTCAACCCCAGCTCAGCCAGAAGGGGACGGTGCTCATCCAGAGTGGCCCTTTCGGCCGCCGTCAGTTCCACCGTCAATGGCGTGAGCAGGGTCTGGCTGGCGCTCTCCGGCGATACGGCCAGGAGACTCTCAAACAACACCCGTTCGTGGGCGGCATGCTGGTCCACCACCAGCAGGCCATCATCAGCCGCGGCCAAGAGGTAGCGTCCGCCGAGTTGCCCAAGGTAGCGTATCTCAGCTCTGTACTCGCCACCGGTCAGAGGCTGGCCAACGGCAGAGCTCCCGTTGGTAGCCGCCAAGCGGTTGTCAGCCAGTGCCCGAACGAAGGGTAGCTCCAGTGAACTGCTGCCACCCGAATCCCAGGTAGTGCTGTTCCCAGGGCGGTGCCTGCCGCCCGGGGAAGCCGGGGAGGCCGGGAATGGGTTGGGCTGATCCCGATTGGCGCCCCTCTGTATCTCCGGTATGGGCAGACGTGCCAACACAGCTTCCCGCACTCCCTCCCGCAGGGCCATAAAGACCGCCCGCTCATCCCGGAAGCGGACTTCGGCCTTGGCGGGGTGAACATTGACATCTACCGCGCCAGGGTCGAGTCGGATGCGCAGGATGGCCACCGGATGACGGCCCTTGGGTAATAGCTCCCCGTAACCGTCTTCCAGGGCCCGGATCAGGATCCCTCCCCTTACGCTTCGGCCGTTCACGAAGAAATGCTGGTGTGAGCGGGTCCTCCGCTCCAATGAGGGCCGACTGATATAGCCACTGATGCTAAGGTCTTGCCCCTCCCAAGCTACAGGGATAAGCTGCCCCCAAACGCCGTAGCCGTAGGTGGCAACGATCACCGACTCATCTTGTCCGTCACCTGGCGTGTTCAGTAGCTCCCGGCCGTCGACTCGAAGGCTGACGGCGACATCCGGGTGCGCCAAAGCCAGATTTTGCACAACCTCAGCTACGCGCCCGGCCTCGGTGGCATCGGTCCTGAGATATTTAAGGCGGGCCGGGGTATTAAAGAAGAGATCTCTGACCTCGACCAGGGTGCCGGTGGCGCAGCCAATCTCGGAGGGCGCCCGGTGCTCGCCCCCGACCACCTCCACCTCGGTCCCTGAGGCCTGCCCGGGCGGCTTGGTGCGCAAGCGAACTCGCGCCACCGAGGCGATGCTTGGCAGGGCCTCACCGCGAAACCCCAGGCTGGTGCTGGTCATCAGGTCATCAATGGTCGAGATCTTGCTCGTCGCGTGGCGCTGGAAGGCCACCACAGCATCGTCGGCGTCCATTCCACAGCCGTCATCGCTGACCCGGATCAGTTCACGGCCCCCAGCTGTTATCTCTATACTGATCCGACGGGCGCCTGCATCGAGGGCATTTTCAACCAGCTCCTTAATGACCGAGGCGGGACGCTCGATGACCTCACCAGCCGCGATCTGGTTAGCTGTGTTCGGTTCCAGCACTCTGATCCGGCTCATTCATCCTTCCTCGCCTTCTCCTGGAGTTGGTAGAGGGTGTTAAGGGCTTGAAGGGGTGTCATCTCCATCACCTTAAGTCCCCTTAGCTCCTCAAGCACCGGGTGAGGTGCCGCCTCAAAGAGGCTGAGCTGAGTGCGGTGGCGTTGACGGTAGCTGCTGGCTGCCACCTGACGCTGGGCCTTCTTCACCTCTTCGTTGCTCTCAAGGGTGGCGAGAATCTCCCCGGCCCGCTCCAGGAGTTCACCGGGGAGTCCGGCCAGCCGGGCTACCTGCAGCCCATAGCTGTGATCACTCCCTCCCCGCTCCAGCCGCCGCAGGAAGATGAGGTCATGACCTTTTTCCCGGATGGCCATGGAGTAGTTGACGATCCCTGGGTGGACCGCCTCCAGCTCAGTCAGCTCATGGTAATGGGTGGCGAACAGGGTTCGGCAGCCCAGACCCGGTCGGGTATGGATATACTCAATCACCGCCCAGGCGATGGAAAGTCCGTCAAAGGTGCTGGTGCCCCTGCCCACCTCGTCGAGAATGAGCAGAGATCGGCTGGTGGCATTGCGGATGATATTAGCCGTTTCAGTCATCTCCACCATGAAGGTGGACTGACCCCCGGCTAGATCATCCGAGGCTCCAACCCGGGTGAAAATGCGGTCCACCACGCCGATCCGGGCCGATTTGGCGGGAACGAAACTCCCAAGCTGCGCCAAAAGCACAATGAGCGCCACCTGGCGCATGTATGTAGATTTCCCCGCCATGTTCGGTCCGGTCAGCAGGAGAAAACGGTGGTCGGAACGGTTAAGGCAGGTATCGTTAGCCACAAAGCTCTCGGCCCCGATGCTTTCTTCCACCACGGGGTGCCGGCCGCCGGCGATTTCAATGGCATCACTTCTGTCGACCACCGGCCGGACATAGCGATGCCGCACCGCTACTTCCGCCAGGGAGCACAGGCAATCGACTTCGGCGATAACCCGGGCAGTCTCCTGAACCGTCCGGCTTTCGGCCGCCACGCGATCCCGCAACTCGCAGAAAAGACGGTATTCGAGGGCTGCCAGTTTATCTTCGGCCCCCAGGATGAGCTCTTCCTTCTCTTTCAGCTCGGGTGTGATGAACCGCTCGGCATTGGCCAGGGTCTGCTTCCTCTGGTAGTCCGCGGGAACCGCCGAAAGGTTAGCCCTGGTTACCTCCAGGTAGTACCCGAAGACACGGTTGAACCCGACCTTGAGCGACTTGATTCCTGTGCGTTCCCGCTCAGCCTGTTCCAGTTGGGCAATCCAATCTCGGCCCTCCCGCCGCGCCCGGCGGTACTCATCCACCTGAGCAGAATAACCGTCCCGGATTATCCCGCCCTCGCCCAAGCTCACGGGCGGATCATCCACCAGTGCCGCAGCCAGGAGCGCGCACAGACCTTCGCCAGTGTCAATCCCCTGGCCCAGGCTGGCCAGAGCCGGGTCTTCATTCAGAAGCGAGGCCAGACGGGGTAAGACCGAGAGCGACCTCTTCAGACCCACCAGGTCCCGGGCGTTAGCCGTACCGTAGCTCACCCGGGCCACCAATCGCTCCAAGTCATACACTTGATCGAGAACCTCACGGAGCTGCGTCCGGCGGGCGGCCGACCGGACCAGTGCCTCTACCCGGTCCAGGCGTCGGTTAATGGTGACCGGATCCACCAGTGGCCGCTCAATCCAGGACTTGATCTGGCGCCCCCCCATCGCCGTACAGGTCCGGTCGAGGACCGACAAGAGCGTACCCCGCCTTCCCCCATCTCTCAGAGAGCGGGTTAGCTCAAGGTTCCGACGGGTAGCTGCATCCAACTGAAGATACTGATCGGGCAGATATGGCTGCACCAACTGGAGATGCCCCAGGGATGTCTTCTGGGTTTGGTTCAGGTAGGCGATGATAGCAGCGGCCGCCTGTAAGCCAAGAGGCATACCTTCGCAACCAAGCTCATTTATACCCGATTCCCCATAGAGAGCCTGGAGGAGCTGTCGCACCTCGTCGGGTGAGGGAAGCCCCTCACCTAATGGGGTCAGCATTATCCCGGTATCGCCCACCATCCGCTGGATGAGATCTGCCTCTGAGCCGGCCGGGGCAAAGAGCAGCTCCGCCGGTTTCAGACGATGAAGCTCGTCCCGAAGCTTATCCTCAGCCTCTGTTCCCCGCAGTTCAGTCAGGCCGAACTCCCCGGTACTGATGTCGGCCAGAGCGAGCCCATAGCCATAGGCATCACTGGCTACCGCGGCCAGATAGTTATTGGAGTTTTCCTCCAGAGCGGAACTCTCCATAACTGTGCCCGGGGTGACCACGCGGACCACCGCCCGGCGCACCAGCCCTTTGGCTTCCTTCGGGTCCTCCACCTGATCGCAGATGGCTACCTTCAGGCCATGCCCCACCAGTTTAGCCAGATAGTCTTCGGCTGCGTGATAGGGGACGCCGCACATGGGAACCCGCTCGTCATCTCCCCCGTCCCGGCTGGTCAGGGTGATCTCCAACAGGCGCGAAGCCAGGAGCGCGTCATCGAAGAACATCTCGTAGAAATCGCCCAGTCGGAAAAAGAGGAGGCAGTCACGGTACTGCTCCTTTATCTCCCGATACTGCTGCATCATAGGTGTCTCTCTGGGCATAGTCGCTCTCCCTTCCGGATCAGGCTGGTCGCATAAGCATAGACAGTATCTAGGTCGGCCCGAGAGAGGTCTCTGGAATCGTGCTCGAACAGGAGGCGCTGCGGTGTGGCCATGGCGGTAACCCGAGAGCGCAACTGGTCGGCTGGGGCCCAGCCATCCGATGTCAGGTGATCCGGCCAAACCGGCACCTTCCTCATGGCCATCCGCCCGTCTACTATCTCTAGACCAGAGTAATGCACCTCAGCAATGTTCGGGCTCACGACTAGTTCCCACAGGGCACTGTTCTGAAAGGTGCGGTGCGCTCACAGATATCGTTCTCCAGGACAATGGCCATCTCCTCGTCTGCCTGCAGTTGCTAGGAAGTCCAGGAGTTCGGGACCGACCTCCTTGCTGCGGGCTGTCCCGAGATCATCCCCGCAGAACCGTGCCCACTGGTGCAAGACCTGGGCGATCCCGTCTGGCCAGGCTGGATCACGTACATTCCCACCCCACATACCCATGTAGAGCTCAGTCATGGACAACTCCGTAGAGGGTGAAGGTACGCGCCTCGGTGATGCGGATGGACTGCAGGGAGCCACTGAGATCAGGACAGGCGGGGAAGAGCACCGGCTTGTTGGTACGGGTTCTGCCCGTGTACATGGCCGGGTCAGTGGCACTCTCCCCTTCGACCAGAACTTCTGCCCTGGTACCAACCAGGTGCTTATTGATCTCACGGCTAATCTCGTTTTGACGCCGCATCAACCGGGCCAGCCGCTCCTTCTTGACCTCAGCCGCGATCTGGTCAGGGCGGGCCGCGGCCGGCGTGCCGCCGCGGGGTGAGTACATAAAGGTGAAAGCCGCGTCGTACCGGAGCTGGTCGACGACTCGCATGGTTTCCAGGAAGTCTTCCTCGGTCTCGCCGGGAAACCCCACAATGATGTCGGTGGTGAGACTGGCCCCGGGGACAGCCCTTCGAATCTTCTCAATGAGGCCAAGGTAGTGCTCCTGGGTGTAACCCCGGTTCATAGCCCGCAGGATACGGTCGCTACCAGCCTGTAACGGCAGGTGGAAGTGCTCGCAGACCTTCGAGGAGCCGGCGATAACTTCAATGAGCTCATCAGTGAAATCACGGGGGTGTGAGGTCATGTAGCGAAGCCGCTCCAGCCCGGGGATGGCGTCCAGCTGTCTGAGCAGTCCGGCGAAGGTAACACTACCGCGCAAGTCGCGGCCATACGAGTTGACATTCTGGCCGAGCAGGGTAATCTCCAGATAACCCTCCCGGGCCAGCTGCTGTACCTCCTCCAGCACCGCCTCGGGCGGTCTGCTTCGCTCCCTTCCCCGGACATAGGGGACGATGCAGTAACTGCAGAAGTTATCGCACCCGTAGGTAATATTGACCCAGGCAGCATGGCCCCCCTGCCGCCGCATGGGCAAGCCCTCGGCACGCCCGGCACCCTCGACCACCTCGATGACACGCTGGCCCTTTCCGGCGCGCGCCAGTAGCTCCGGAAGGCGATGCAGGTTGTGAGTTCCGAAAATGAGGTCTACATGGGGAGCCCGCTGCATGATCCGCTCGGCGGCGCCTTTCTGCTGCGGCACGCACCCGCAAACACCGATGATGATCCCCGGACGCTCGTACTTAAAGCGCTTCAGTTCGCCCAGCCGGCCCAGGATCCGCTCTTCGGCCGTCTGCCGCACAGCGCACGTGTTCAATAGGATAAAATCGGCCTCTTCCGGTCGGCCCGTCGGTTCGTAGCCGGTGTTCTCCAGGATTCCGGCCAGGGTCTCTGAGTCATGCACATTCATCTGACAGCCGTAAGTCAGGATATGGTACCTCAAGTCGGTTCTCCCTTCCGCTGGTCTCTGCCCTATTATACCACTAGTGGCGCTGATCGCCGGGGTTGGGTTACAATGTTACCGGAGGTGTCTGACTTGCCGGTTAACCTGCGCTACGATCTATTCCAACCCATGGGGCAGGCCATGGGTGACTATCGGATGATTGATAACGGAGACCAGATCGCCGTGGGGCTATCCGGCGGTAAAGATAGCCTGGCCTTGCTCTACGCCCTGAGGCGGTTCCAGAGGAGCGCCCCCGTGGAGTTCGGACTTAAGGCCATCACTGTCGACATGGGTTATGGCACGGACTGGAGCCCCCTGGCCGAGTTCTGCCGCAAGCTGGAGGTCCCCTACCATGTGGAGCCCACCGCCATCGCCACCATCGTTTTCGATATCCGTCATGAAAAAAACCCGTGCAGTCTATGTGCCAACCTACGGCGCGGTGCGCTCAACAACGCCGCCCTGGCTCAGAGGTGCAACAAAGTCGCCCTGGCTCACCACCGGGACGACGCGATCGAGACCCTTTTGCTCAGCCTGTTCTTCGAAGCCCGCCTGCACTGCTTCAGTCCAGTCACTTATCTCTCCCGCAAGCAGTTGACCGTCATCCGTCCCCTGGTCTATGTCAGTGAAGCCGTAACCCAGCGTCTGGCCAGGGAGTTGCCCTTGCCAGTAGTAAGCAGCTGCTGTCCGGCCAACGGCCAGACACACCGGGCCGATATGAAGAACCTCCTGGCTGAACTGGAGGACAGATACCCCGGGCTCAGGGAACGGATGCTTACCGCTCTGAAGAACCCCTCGGTCTCTGTTCCCTGGCGGAGCGGGGGTGGCGGGGAAGCGGACCAAACCAGGCCGCAATGGCCAGAGCTGCCCCCAAGGTAACATCAAAACTGATAGCCAGCCGCAGCCGTGCCGCCCCCCGGACAGGCAGGGCTGCCGCCTGGGGCCAAACCCCAACCAGCCACCCTAGGCGTTCCGGGTTGGGCAGGAGGAGCGTTCCACATACCACCGCCAGGATGGTTGGTACCACCAGAGTGGTGGCCAGATTCCGCCAGCACCGGTCCCTGCCCAACCAAGCGACGGCTACCAGGGCGACGAGTGCCCCGACCAGTACAGCTACCACCAGGGGGAAGACCGCCGCCGCGATTGGTCCCAGGCGACGGCCATTGCCAAGCCAGTTCCCGACCAGTAGCCCAAAGGATGCCAGCAGCGCCCAGTGGCGTGATCTGACCAGAGGGCGCTCACCGGTAGCCATATCCCTGATATTGTGGCTGTGCCTGCTCAGGACCAGTGCACTGACTATGGTGGCTCCGCCAATCACCGGAAGGGTAGTGCCAACGGTCAATGCTACCAGAACCGGAAAAGCGAGCGCCAGGGCTATTGCAGCCAGGTACAGATTACCGCTGATGGCCAGGGTGGCCAGACCGGCGCCAGCCGTCCCCAGGAAGAGTCCAGGAGAGAGAGCCAGCAAGCCACCACCGGCCGCCGCCAGCCCCTTTCCACCTGTAAAACCGGCAAAGAGTGAGAAGTTGTGTCCGGCGATGACCCCAGCCAAACCAGCCCAGAGGAGTAGCCCGCCCCCCAACCAACGTCCCATGGAAACCGCCAGATAGCCCTTACCAAGATCGAAAGCCAGGGTAATCAGGGCGTAGCGCCATCCCAGGATTCGCCAGACATTGAGGGTGCCCAGATTTCCGCTGCCCTTTTCCCTTAGGTCAATGTCGAGCTTATACCGGGCCAGCCAGAGCGCCGGAGAGAACGAACCCAGAAGGTAGCCGAATACCAGAACGACCAGGATGCTCATGTCATCGCTCCACGCGCAGATTTGGCTTGGGAACCAAAACCCTGAGAGCGGCCGGAATCAGCGTGGCTTCCAGAGGAGACTGGCCAAAAACATTGCCATCGTACATCTTGACCATCGGCTCCGGGGTAGTCACCTTGATCTTCCGGCATTTAACCAGCTCCATCTTGGGGTGTCCCACATGCTTTCCGTGGTAGACCAGGGGGAGTACCCTGGTCAGTTCCAGCCGCCCGAAATCCTTCATGATAACGACATCCAGCAGGCCGTCATTATAGCGGGCTTCGGGCGATACCATCATGCCGCCGCCGACAAAACGCGTGTTTAGCACAAAGACCCCTGTACTACGCTGTCTGAAGGTGCGCCCCTCATCCACCTCAAACTCCATCTCCGTCGGGACCAGGCGGCTGAGAGTGGCAAATACCCCGAAAGCGATTCCTAGCGACCCACGGAACGGCCCGGTGCGGGTATTGCAGTAGTGCATAACATCAGCCGGAAAGCCGAGACTGGTCAGGCAGGCGAAGTAACTCTCCCTTTCCCGCCCCACATCCATCACATCGAAATCCGGGTTCAAACAGTATTGGGCCCCAAGCCGGGCATCAAGGGGGATCCCCAGAGTACGGGCCAGATCATTGCCTGTTCCGGCCGGGATTACTCCCAAGGCGGTCTCGGTACCGCTGACCCCATTCACTGCCTCGCTCATGGTCCCATCGCCGCCCACAGCCACTACTACATCGTAGCCCGCCCTGGCTGCATCTCTGGCCAGCTCTGCGCCATGTCCTGGGTGCTCGGTCAGCACGACCTCGAAGTCGGCGCCTGCCCGCTGAAAGGCCTCCTCTACGATGGGTCTGACCTTAAGACCATTGCCCTTACCGGCCACCGGGTTGACGATGACGCGATATCTCAATCTGCACTCCTCCCCCGCTTCTTCCCGAGCTTCTCTGTATTTTCGGCCCGCTGGCTGCTGATTCCTCCGTCAGCGCCGTCTCCTCTTCCGTTCAGCGGCGGCCGCTTGCCGCCTGGCGAGCTTCCCGGTGGGAACCTTCTCGCCGGACACCCCATCGCTCTTCAGTCCCCGCACCACCGAATAGCCCCCGACCTCTCGCACGGAGGCATTTCTGAACACCGATTGGAACCGCTGGCGATACCAGCCGGCCCGCTTCACCACGAAGTAGCAGTTACCACCGGTTCGCAGGAATCTCCTGGCTCCCGCCAGAAGGCATCGGGGGACCCTATAATCGGTGTGGTAGGGTGGATTGGCCAGAACCACCGATACCTGGCCCTGAAGCAGCTCGGGAACTGCCTCCCAGCCATCGCTGAGCAGAGCAGTCACTTCACTCAGACCATTCGTCACGGCATTGGCCCTGGCCAGCTCCACCGCCCGGAACGATGAATCCACCATGATGACCCGCCCGGGACTCACGCGCTCAGCTGCATCAACCCTATGGCCCCATATCCACACCCCAGGTCCACCACCACATCGCCGGGCTTCAGTGAACAGTGCTCCATGAGTGATAGGGTCCCGGCATCCAGCCGCGTCGCTAAGAACAGACCTGAAGCCGACCTCAGGATCAACGGCCGGGTCCGCCATCCACCCGAATCGGCGGCAACTCTGGAGGGGGCACCACGGCTCCGCTGAACACTACCTGAATAATGGGTACATCATCACCTACCACCAGTTGGCCCACGGCCTGGAGCATGGGTTCCAGCGGGCGTGCCTGCCCATCGACAATCGCCAGGCGCCCCCCGTGCCGCAGGGCCCGAGGGAGTAAGGCTAGGATCTCCTGTATCTCATCGGTGCTGAGCCCGGTCGCCTCCAAGGTCAGGAGATCAGCGGGCCCTGGCCAGACCGTCGGAGCCAGACCAGGCGCCGAGTGACCAATGACCGGCTGAGATTATTCAGCGCTGCCACCTCGTGGATGGCTCGCTGCTGATTAGGTCAGCTACTAAGGCACAGCCCGACCCGCCCAGGGCGGCAGCCAAAAGGCCTGGCAGAGCAGCGAAGCTCCCATAGTCAATGACACTCGTCGCCCTAGAATCATGGACCAACCTGGCACTCACCGATGGCATCAATTCGGTCAGTTTCTCTGTTAGTAGACAGGTGTAGCAGCTAAACGCCCCCTATCACTGAATTGGCTATGCAAACAAAAATAACCTCCCTGCCCAGAGGTTAGACAACATAAGGCTTACTCGGCGTGGGACAATAGCATTGACCCGTCTGGTTGGCAAGGCTGGAGTCGGCCGAATCGGCCGCCCAGTCGATAGTCAGCCCGGCGGGTCACTTGCTTTGGTCGCCGCCGGGACGCAGTACTGAGTAAATGCCAAGAACCAGGAGGAAGAGACCGAAAACGCGACGCAATAACATCGGAGGCAGAATCCCGGCCAGTAACGCACCAACGATGGCACCAAAAAGGCCGCTCACGGCCACGCGCCAGCTGATTGGCAGGTCTACATTGCCGTGGCGGTAATGGGTTATGGCAGCGACCAGAGCGGTGGGGAGGTAAGCCATCAGGGTGCTGCCCTGGGCTTCGTGCTGGGCTGAAGCAACTAAAAGGGCCAAAGCCGGAACCAAAAAAACACCGCCGCCCAAACCCATACCGCTGATGACGCCGGTGATTATGGCGATGGTGATAACCAGCATTACAGGATCATCCCAGTCCCGGCCAGAACCATAGTAACGGCCAGTGCGTACCGCAACCAGCGGCCGGGCACTGATCGCGTGAGACGCGCCCCAATGTAAGCACCAATCACTCCACCCAGGGCAATCTTTAGGGCCAGGCTCCACTCGACCTGGCCGCGTAGCAGGTAGACTACGGCGCTTACCATCGAGACCGGTAGGACAATCAGCAGGGAGCTGCCGTGGGCATGGTATTCATCTAGGCCGCCCAAGTAGACAAGACCAGGGATGAATAGCATTCCCCCGCCGACCCCCAAGAGCCCGTTGACGAATCCCCCGGCCAGCCCTACCAAGCACAAACCACAAGATGCCTTTCTCCGCATTGACCTCATAGTCATACCTTTCCCTGGCCGGGTCCGGTTATTCCATCAGGGTGAGCACGACGGCCAGGGCCGCTCCGGTCATGCCTCCAAGCCAGCCTCCCAACCGATTGCTGCCAGTGGCCGCCGGCCATACCTCCTGACACACCACATAGACCATGGCCCCGGCGGCCAGTGAGAGCCAGAGACCCACATAACGCCGGGCCATAGTGGCGAATATCCAACCGGCAACGGCTCCGGCGGTGGTGAAGAGCCCGGCGCCGGTAGCGGTGGCCAGGACCAGCCATGGGGCCATTCCTCCCATCCGCAGCGGGAGCCCCAGACTCATCCCTTCTGGGATATCGTGAATCCCTATAGCAACGGCGATGGTCAGACCCAGTCGGGGAAAGGCCACGGCGCCGGCCCCGATGGCCAGCCCTTCCGGGAAGTTATGCATAGCGATGGCGGTGGCGATAAGATAACCCGATAGGAGCAAGCGACGCGACGAACCGGCGGTAACGGCTTCGGCGGCAAGCAGCCGGCTTAGCCCGTATATGGCCAGGATACCGCCACCCAGACCCAGTCCCACCTGTTGACTGTTCCCCTGAGTCAGGGCGGGAGGGAGGAGATCCAGGGCTACCACGCCAACCATAACCCCGGCCGATAAGCCGAAAAGAAAGGCGCGAATAGCTTGAGGCACTTCGCCCCAGATGACCAGCGACGCCCCCAGAGCGGTACCGAGCCCGGCTATGGTACTCCACAGGACGACCTGGCCCAAGCGGCTTACCTCCTTTCGTGGTCCGCAATACCATATGGGGGCAGATCAGCCGTTAGAAGTCATTTTTTTGTGTGCCAGGTAGGAATAGGCCCGGCACTCGTCAAAATGGTCTATACAGTGAGACTGGGAGTCTCAAAAAGGGGGAATTCAAGGTGTTCGTTAAAAATCGCATGACTGTCAACACCATCTCTGTATCACCCACCGCCACTCTGGGCGAGGCGCGGCGAATCATGAAGGAACATGGCTTCGAGGGGCTTCCGGTGACCGACGGAGAGCACATCGTCGGCGTTATTACCATGTGGGATCTCCTGGAGGCGGTGGCCCAGAACTGCGGCCCGGACTTCCTGGAAACGACAATCGTGGAAAAGGTCATGATGAAGAACGTTGTCACCGTCAATCAAGACGAGATCATCGAAGAGGCAGCCTTCCTCATGCATAGACATGACATCGACCTCTTACCGGTGGTAGATGATTACGATAACCTGGTTGGCGTCATCTCCCAGGGTGATATTTTCAATGTTTTTGTGGAGATGCTTGGATTAATGGAGCGGGGCACTCGTATCACCGTTCATGTGGCTGATAAAGTCGGACAGATGGCCGGAATGGCTCAGATCATCAAGAACCACGGGGTCAGTATAGCCAGTATGGCCAGCTTCTACCGGGATAGTGCCCCCAATCTTCGCGATATAGTCCTCCGCCTCAAGACTGACAACCCCAAGAAGATCGTGGACGAACTCCGGAAGGCTGGCTACCGCGTTACTCATGTCTCACAGGTATGGGAGTAAAGCACACAAGGGAAAACCCCCGACCCGCAATAACGGGTCGGGGGTTCACTTTTTCGGGCTCAAAATTCCCAGAGCCGGGCCCATAACCCCTTCTTCCGTTCCTTTCGCGACTGCTGCCGTACCATTTCAAAGCGTAACTGCTGTAGTTCCTGCTGCAGCCGCATGAGAGCCAGCATCAGTTTCTCCCGGTCCTCCCGGCGCTGCTCCTGGAGCTTGGCCAGCTGACCGGTGAGGAGTTTGAACTGAGCAGCCAGTTCACCATCGCTCTGGGCAAGGGCCGAAAGCTCTGAGCACGGCTCCACCGGGGTAACATCGCGACAGCGAAGGCGCTCCCTGATCTCGTCGTCGGACAGGCCGCCATTCCTCAGGCCAACGATAACCCGCAACCGCTCAAAAGCCCACTCGGAGAGGCACGGAGACCCTCCCTCCACCTGGGACTCACCATCATCCAGAAACTCAGCGAAGACAAAGAGGAGCGATCGCAGTACATGGGGTTGCAGCCCCAGTTCCTCCATGCACTCCTGGTAAGTGTGAAAAGCCCGAGCTCTCTCCTCCAGCAAGCTCCTCCCCCCCCCATCATGGTCTCCCATTTCGACGCCTCAGGGCGAATCTCCTCCACTGGACTTACGCTTTCCCAGTCTCTTCCTCCACCGTCACGCGGTGCCAGTGTCCCTCCACCCGCATGCTGCCCCAGAGCCGCACCTGGCGCCTACGAGCTACTAGGCGCCTTTGGGCCCATAGCCGGAGGCGGCACCACTGTTCCGTGGCGGCCTGTCGGGCCTCGACAACCCCGACTGCCCCGAAGGCAAGCTGGTCTCCGGGTCGCAGCTGTCCCACCAGGGGCAGGTCGGCGCTAATCACGGTAGCGATCTTCGGGTAACCACCGGTGGTCTGGCCATCAGCACCAAGGATGATCGGCTGACCGTCGGCAGGTACCTGTATGGCGCCCGGCACAGTACCATCGGAGATGAGGCTGGGACCAATGACTGTCAGCGGTCGACCTGCCAGTCGAATCCCCATCCGGTCCGATTCTGGCCTTACCAGGTAGCTTGAGCTCAGGAGAGCCTCAATGCTGTCCGGGTCGAAGTAATCATCCTGAGGCCCCAACACTACCCTTAGCGGCTCACCGATACGCAACCTCAGTTCATTGGGAACGGTCTCTCCCACCACTCCCGTCCCTGTATCACCCAGTAGCAGGATATCACCGGCCCGCACTGCCCGCCCCTCAAGGCCACCAAGTCCGGCCCGCAGCAAGGTAGACCGGCTGGCCATGACCGGCCGGAGATCGAAACCCCCGCTCACCGCCAGATAACCACGCAGCCCGCTGGCGGCACTGCCGATATTGATCACCCGTCCCGGAGGCACCGACAATGCCGTCCACAGAGGAAGAGGTTCTCCATCCATCTGGCACTCGAAGGGGGCACCGGTGATGGCAATTAGCCCTCCCTCCGGGAAGAACACGGTGGGACCGGTCAGCGTGAACTCGAGGGCGGCCTGCTCAGGCGAGTTCCCCACCAGGAGATTGGCCAGGTAGTAAGAGTGCAGGTCCATAGCCCCGCCAGGCGGCACACCCACCGCCTCAAAACCGGACCTTCCGGCATCCTGCACAGTTGTCAGCAGGCCCGGCTGCACAATCTCGACACATCTGCCCATCAGCTCACCGCCTCAAAGCGCACCCGATCACCGGGAGCCAGCAGGGCCGGGCTGGCCCGGCCCGGGTCGAACAGCTGGATGGAGGTTCGGCCCAACACCCACCAGCCCCCGGGGCTATCCAGCGGGTAGATACCCGCCTGTTCGCCAGCGATGGCCACTGAGCCACCGGGAATTCGGGCCAGAGGAGTCTCCCGGCGCGGCAAGACAAGCCGCGTATCGAGGCCGCCCAGGTACGGGAAGCCGGGCAGGAAGCCAATCATATAAACCCGGTACTCCACTGCCGTATGCCGACGCACCACCTCTTCGGGAGTCAGCCCGCACCGCTGGGCCACAACCGTCAGGTCCGGTCCGGCCTCGCCCCCGTAGACCACTGGGATAGTGAATAATCTCCCGCGTCTCCCGGCCTCAGGATTCACATTGGCCAGGAGGTGTTCTAATTCTTCAACCGCAAAATGAGCTGGGTCGAACCGGAGAGTCAACGAACGGTAGCTGGGTATGACGCTCCGGACTCCCCGCAGACCCGAATCAAGCACCAATCGGTATAGGGACTGGACCCTCTGGTTTGTCGCCTCATCGATCTTCCCGGCGAACTCCACAGTGAGGGCGCTATCACCCATGGTGAGAATCCGGTATCCGGCTGCCGTCATCACAGCCATTCTCCCATGGGTGCTACCCTGACCCCACAGCTCTCCAGGTGCCGACGCACTGCCGTGGCCATCTGGGCGGCTCCCGGTGTATCACCGTGGAGGCAAATGGTATCGGCCTCGATCTCCATCAGATCACCCTGGGCTGTACGAACAGACTTCTCCCTCGCCAACCGCTCCACTTGCCTCAGGACATCCTCCAGGCGGTGGTACACTGCGCCCGGCCGCGACCGTGGCAACAGGCGGCCCCGCCCGTCATAGGCCCGGTCGGCAAAGGCCTCACCCGCCACCCGCAGCCCTGCGGCGCGGCCGGCCCTTACCAGCTCAGAGCCGGCCAGGCCCACCAGGATGAGGCTCTGGTCAACGGCGGCCACCGCCCGGGCACAAGCAGTGGCCAGGGCAGCGTCGTCGGCCAGACGGTTGTAGAGAGCCCCATGGGGCTTGACATGGTTCAGTGGTGTTCCCGCCGCCCTGGCCAGTGCCATCAGGGCTCCAATCTGGTACATGATAATGTCCTGAAGCTCCTCAGCGGAAAGGCTCATATCGCGCCGTCCGAAACCGACCAGATCGGGGTAGCCGGGGTGAGCCCCAATGGCCACACCATTGTTGGCCGCCAGGGCGACGGTCCTCCGCATCACTCCCGGATCCCCGGCATGGAAGCCACAGGCAATGTTGGCTGAAGTGATAGCAGTCATAAGGGCGGCATCATCGCCCAGTTGATACTGTCCGAAGCTTTCACCGACATCAGCGTTGAGATCAATCTGGTTCATACTCTCTGCTCCTCTAATGGCCTCCGGGTCCGGCCATACTAGAAGGTGTATTCAACCCTCAATGGGCAAGTCCTTCCACGGAGGAAACATCCAATGCCCAGAAAAGAACGGTCCCGCCACCATCAGCCGCCCGCCCGCCCGCAGGGCCCCTGATACTGGGCTGTCGAGCCATGCCACCAACCCACCCGAGACGCTGGGTCTGGCTGCCGATGATGTTGCCCGCGGCTGGCGGGAGAACTTATGGTCACCTATGGGGAAGCCCTGTACGAAAAGGGGGCCGACCAGAGGTCGGACCCACCTAGGGCTTAACTCAGCTAGGCTGAAGCCTAACTCGGTTCAACGATTCTGCCCAACCGCCGCAGGCGCTCATTCTCAGCCCTGAGACGGTTAATCTCATCCTGCCGAAATTCCTCTTGAGCCAACAGGAGGTTCATCAATACTCTCCGGCTAAGCCGCAGGCGGCTCAGCTTGTCTTCCAGCTCGCGCACCCGGGCTTCCAGTACTTCAGGACGGTTAACCTGGTTCAGTGAGCACCCCTCCCGCCTTTCCCGTCTCCTATTCGCTATTATAGCTGGGAGGGCTGGCAAATATGCACAGTCCAGGCAGGTTGACCTTAATCAGAACTGGGTAGCTCCGGTAAAGGTGAACTTACTCACCTTGATAGCCGGAACCAGAGATCCTCCGAAGTAGCCGCCCTGGAACTTGCGTTGGGCAGTCAGTGCCTCCACATTGTTGAGGGCCTTAAGCATGCTCTCAGTGAACCGGAGGTTCTTCAGCCCCTTGGTTATCCGGCCGTCTTCGATGAGGAAGGTGCCATCGCGCGTCATGCCGGTGAGGATCGCCTTCACCGGATGAACCGGATTGGTGTAGTGGAACCGCGTTACCAGAATCCCCCGCTCGCTCCCGGCCACCATCTCTTCCAGGCTGCTGTTGCCCGGCGCCATGAACAGGTTAATGGGGATGGGGCCAAAAATATTGGGAGCTGGCAGGGCATGGCCGGTGGAGGAGCGACCGGACTCCTGGTTTGCGGTGAGTGAGTCGTAGACCACTCCCTTGGCCACCCCTTGCTCCACCAATATCACCCGCTGTTTAGGGATCCCCTCGAAGTCGAAGGGGATCGGCATGCCAGCCGGATCGTTACCATCATCCCAGATACTGATGTTCTCACCGAATACGCGTTGTCCCATCTGCCCCGAGAGGAAACTGCGCCCCTCCTGCAGGGCCTGAGCCCCGAAGCCGAGATACCCGAGGAAGAACAGAACATCGGCCACCGCCGGCTCCTCCAGGATGACGGTGTACTCACCCGGCTCTACCGCCACCGGGCTACGACTGTTGAGGCACTTCGCCACTGCCCGCTCGGTTGCGGCCTCCGGGTCAAACCGGCCGATGTCCGACGACGAAAAATCGGCATAGCCCGAGCTGTCTTCAGACATGACCACTGTACTGAAGCTGGCGGTTGTCCCTGCCGTATAGGCACGTACCCCGAGGGAGTTGGCCACAGCCAGTTCCGCCGTACCGGTAGCCAGTGCGCCGGCGCCCCTGAGACCCTCCCGACGACAACGGTTGATAAGCATGCCCACCATCCCGGCGCGCTCCTCAGGACTGCAATCGGCTGTACTCTGGTAAAAGGCTTCACTCTGGCCGGCGATGGGTACTGGTGCGGGCAGACTCACGAACCGTGGATTATCCCGCTGCCATCGGGCAATCTCCGTGGCCCGGGCCACCGCGCTTCTGACTGCCTCCTCATCGAGGGAATTGGTCCCGGCCACGCCGACCTTCTTACCAACCACAACCCGCACTGAGAGACGGGCATTCTTCTCTGCCACATTCTGGTGGATCTGATTCTCGGCAAAGCGGGTCAGATTCTGATTGTGGCCAATGAAGACTACCTCTGTTTGATCGCCCGGGGAGGCCGACAGCGCCCTTTCAAGCAACTCCAGAACCCGTTCACGACCTACCATTTTCCTACACCTGCCTTCACATTGCGGAAACGAGCCGGCGCTGCCCCGTGGCCTACATGGGCCATCTGACCGGGTTCCCCTTTGCCGCAGTTGGGAGTGCCCCAAAGCTGCCAGTCTTCCTTGCCGGCCACAGCATCACAGGAGTTCCAGAACTGCGGGGTAATCCCCGTGTAAGTTGGGTTCTTGACCATCGGCCCCAGAGAACCATCAATGATCTCCCAGCCGATCTCTGTGCCGAACTGAAAGTTCAGCCGCTTGTCATCAATGGACCAGCTCTTGTTAATCTCCAGGAACAGACCCCGCCGGGTATCCTTGATCATCTCTTCCAGTGACCAGTCGCCCGGCTCCAGGTTGATATTGGTCATGCGGATGATGGGCATACGGTTCCAGCCATCGGCGCGCATGGTCCCGTTGGAGCTCTGCCCCAGGCTGGGCGCGGTCTCCCGAGAAGTCAGGTAGTTGCGGAAGATCCCCTGCTCGATGATGGGAATATGCTGGCCGGGAACGCCCTCGTCATCATAGCCGTAGGTTCCCAGACCGCCCGGCACGGTTGCGTCGGCAGTGATGTTAACATTCTCGGAGCCGTAACGGAAGGACCCCAGCTTCTCCGGGGTCAGGAAGCTGGTTCCAGCATAGCTGGCTTCCGTGCCGTAGACCCGGTCCAGCTCGACGGGATGGCCGCAGGACTCGTGGATCTGCAGGGCCAGCTGGGTCCCGCTCAGGATCAGTGTCTGCTCCCCACTGGGACACTGCTTGGCCTCCAGCAGCTCCACGGCCTGCCGCCCCACTCGCTCTGCCTCGTCGGCCAGGGCCAGTTCCTCAACAAACTCGAAGCCCCGGGTAGCGTAGTGGCCGCGGTGGGCATTGGGGTAGCTTCGCCGCTGCATCTCGCCAGCCGCCACAGCCAGCGCCGAAATCCCTCCTCCACACTCGGTGATCTCCTGTTCGATGTAAGAGCCCTCGGTACTGGCGAAGATCTTGCGCTCTTTCATCGCCCCCAGGGTGCCCTCGCCGACTCGGATAGCTCCACCCTTGTGCAGCAGTTCCTCAGCCTCCAGCAGCAGCCTTACCTTGTCCTCCAGCTTCACGGCAAAGGGATCGGTGCCCACTGGCGTCCGGTAGCTATCAGTCACCGGCTCCACCGTACTGAGGACGGTCTTCGCCTGCTTAAGTAAGGCACTGGCCCGCGCGATCTTCGTGGCCTCTTCCGCCACCCTCAATACCTCTTCCCGGCTAAGCATCGAGCTGGAGGCGAACCCCCAAGCGCCATCAACGATTACCCGGATGCCGAATCCCCGGTCGTCGCCGGAGGCCAGTGACTCGACGGTTCCGTTCTTAACCCCGATGGACTCGGTCAGCCGATGGGTGAAACGGATATCCCCGTAGGTCGCGCCCTGTTGACGCACGGCCCTGAGGGCCAGGTCAGCCAGATCCTTCATGCGCTTCCTCCTCTCTAATCAGCCCTTCCTTCCGTCGGCAGGCCGCTCCCCGGAGAGCAGCGACCCTAACCACATCGACTGTCACCGTACCGAGCATTGCCTCCTCCTCACCCCCGGTCCCCCCGTGGAAGTCGGAGCCCCCGGTAACCAACAGCCCACGCTCGGTGCAAAGCGACAGGTAGCGGGCAACGGTCGGGGAATCGTGACTAGGATGATAGACCTCCAGTCCATCGAAGTCCAGCTCCAATAACCTCTCGAGGAGTGCATCACTGCGCAGGGCACCCGGATGGGCCAGGACCGCCACTCCTCCTGCCCTCTTGATCAAGTCCACCGTCTCGGACGGCTCGATCCTCTCGCGGGGAACATAGCCGGGCATCCCCGGTGCCAGGTAGCGATCGAACGCCTCACGCACCGACCGGACATATCCACGCTCAACCATGGCCCGGGCGATATGGGGGCGGCCAATAGCCCCGGTCCCGGCGATCTCCCGGACCCTGGCTTCGTCCAGGGGAAAGTTGAACTCTCGCAGCCGCCGGATCATCCGGCCGACCCGCCGGTCGCGGCTGGAACGAAGGTGGCTCAGGGCCGCGTTGAGTTCATCATGGTTAGTGTCGATCCAGTACCCCAGGATGTGGACATCGCGCTCCCGCCATTCGCTGTTGATCTCGACCGCCGGGACGATCTCGAGCCCGGTACCGTCGGCCCGCGCCTGCGCCGCCCCCACGCCTTCAATAGTGTCGTGATCGGCAATCCCCAGTGCGGCCAGTCCGGCGGCCAGCGCCAACTCCACTACCTGGGCCGGGGTTTTCGTACCATCACTGGCCGTTGTGTGAACATGCAGATCAGCATAGCCTGGCACAGCCACCATCATCGGCCTAGCAGGGCGGCCAGCTCGATGAGGGTAGTCACACCTACTCCGGTAGCACCCTTGGGCTGCCCCGCTTTGTCTTCACTGGCCCAAGCAGTGGAGGCGATATCCAGATGGGCCCAGGGCACATCTCCGGCGAAGCTGCCGACGAACAGGCCACCGGTTATGGTCCCGGCTCCCCGCCCGCCACTGTTTCTGAGATCAGCAATATCGCTTTTGACCTGCTCCCGGTATTCCGGGTAGACTGGCAGAGGCCATGCTCGCTCCAAACCCCGGTCAGCAGCCTCGAGGATCCGGGTGCGAAGCTGATCATCCGTGCTGACCACAGCAAAAGCTTGGTCACCCAGAGCGATGCTGCACGCTCCGGTCAGTGTAGCCAAATCCACGATGTGCGCGGCGCCCAGGCGCCTGGCATAAGCCACACCGTCCGCGAGGATAAGTCGCCCTTCAGCGTCCGTGCTGATAATCTCGATGGTCTGCCCATCGAGCGACCCGATGACATCACCAGGTTTGAGCGCCGTCCCTGAGGGCAAGTTTTCCGCCGCTGGGATGATCCCGACTACCCTAACCGGCAGTCGTAGCTGGCCAATGGCCCTGACCGCTGCCAGCACCGCGGCGCCCCCGGCCATATCGAACTTCATGGCGGCCATCCCTTCCCGATCCTTCAGCGAGATCCCTCCGCTGTCGAAGGTCAGCCCCTTTCCGACCAGTGCCAGAAGAGGCTTATCCTCTGCGCCTGGCCCTTCGTAGTTAAGAACGATGAGTCGGGGCGGCCGCTGGCTGCCCTGCCCTACGGCCAGCAGAGCCTCCGCACCGATCCGGGTCAGATCTTTTTCATCCAGGACATCCACCCGAAGACCGAGTTCTATGGCCGACCGGGCTGCTTCGGCCAGGGTCTCCGGGTACAACTTGTTGCCCGGCATGGTCACCAAGTCACGGGCCAGGTTGATGGCACCGGCCAGTACTTGTCCGCGGCGGGCGCCTGCGGTCACCGCCTCGATTTTGTTGGCTTCCGGCTCCACCAGGGTGAACTCGAGTACCTGATCTGATTCACCCCGCGAACGGTAGGAGACCGGGCGATGCGCCCTGACCAGCGTCCCAATCACCATGGCCTGGGCCGCCTCGCTCGGATCCATGCCGCCGATCCCGGCGCCATGGACAATACTCGCCACGTTGGATAGCTTGAGACGTATGGCTTCCTTCTGAACCTCAGAAGCCACCCGTCGGATCTCGCGCAGGGAGAACCGGTCGCGCTTCCCGAGCCCGGCTAGCAGGACCCAACGGGCAGCCAGGCGTCCTCCCGTGGGGATAACGCCTACCTCGCCCAGCTTACCTCCGAACTCGCCCCGGGCGATGGCGCCACTGACTGCCCCATCCAAGGCAGCATCCACTGCCCCGGTGGCGCCACCGGGCCGGGTGACTCCCTCAAAGAGGTTCACTACCAGAGCATCACTGGAAACCTGGGTCAACGAACCCTGCAGGACATCGATCCGCATCTAGCAGCCCCCCTTAAGCCCCGAAGACCTCGCGCATCACGCGCAGATGGTTGTCACCCAGTATCTTGCGGATATCCGCTGCCCGGTAGCCACGCCTCACCAGCCCGGCGGTAAGACTGGGAAGCTGGGTCACATCCTCCAGGCCTCGGGGAGTACCACTAATCCCGTCAAAATCACTGCCCAACCCCACATGGTCTGGCCCGACCAGGCGGCAGATGTGGTCGATATGGTCCAGGAGATCCTCAATGGTGGGGGCCTCGGGCCTGACGAAGGCGGGAGCGAAATTCATGCCCATCACGCCGCCGTTCTTGGCCAGGGCCACAATCTGGTCATCGGTGAGATTACGCGGGTGATCGCAGACAGCCCGCGCGTTGGAGTGGCTGGCGATAATCGGTTGTCGGCTGACCTCAATAACATCCCAGAAACCCTCATCGGTCAAGTGGGAGACATCGACGATCATCCCCAGGCGGTTCATCTCCTGCACAACCTGAACCCCCAGGTTGGTTAACCCACCCCGGGTGCGCCGCTCGGCCAGGCCGTCGGCCAGGGAGTTCCTTTCATTCCACACTAGACCGAGGGCCCTTACCCCCAGCCGATGGAGAACGCGGAGGATTCCCAGGTCGTCACCGATGGCCTCACCGCCCTCGATGGAGAGCACCGCTGCCACTTTGCCCAGGGAACTGATGCGCTCAATATCACCAACGGTTCGGGCCAGCTCTATGTCAGAGTGGTTGGCCTCCATCTCCCGGTAGAAAACATCGATCATCTGCAGAACCCTCTTGACTGCCCGTTCCGGTTTGTACTGAGGCTCAATATAGCAGGCGAAGAACTGGACGTCTACTCCCCCCTCTTTGAGACGGGGCAGGTCAATATGACCCTGGTCGCACCGCTCCTTCAGCTGGCGTCTTCCGCTGGCCAGGCTCAGCAGGGTATCACAGTGAGTGTCGACAACGGTGGCGCTGCGATGTAGTTCCATACTCCCTTGGCTCATGCTTCATCCCCTTTCTCTCTTCCCTGTTACCGTTCTACGGCCGTCGCTCGATAACCTTCTGAACCCGTAACATTGGCCGGGCAAAGGAAAAGGCCAGCGAATTCGCTGGCTTCTGCATACAGAGATAAAGGACCTGCCCGGGAGATGTAGCGATCTACCCGCTTTTACCGGGGACCCACGATGAGCTTGATAGCCGTTCTCTCTTCTCCATCGATCATGATGTCAGTGAATGCCGGAACGCACACCAGATCCAACCCACTGGGGGCGACAAAGCCCCGGGCAATGGCTACGGCCTTCACCGCCTGGTTCAGGGCTCCAGCGCCGATGGCCTGGATCTCGGCCCCTCCGCGCTCCCGGATGACTCCGGCTAGCGCTCCTGCCACTGAATTGGGGTTGGACTTCGAGGATACCTTCAAGACTTCCGTAGGAACTACCCCCTCTGCTACAGCTATTTACAGGACTAAATTCCCTTTCACCGCGCGTCGGGGTAATTCCTTCCTATCTTGGCTAAAAAATCACATTATTTTCGCAATAGAACCGCGTCTACTCACTGTATCTCAGTCGCTGAATGGAAAGGGCCTTCCCCGTTTCTGAGTCGATCTCCAGCCAGACGGCGGAAAGGGAGGCCGGGCCTCTAGCGACCTCGAACCGCACCGGCAGCTGGGTCAAGAACCGCTCGATCACCAACTCCTTGCGCACTCCAATCACTGAACACCCGGCGCCAACCATCCCGACATCGGTTATATATGCCGTACCTCCCGGCAATATGTTCTCATCGGCGGTTGCAACATGGGTATGAGTTCCCACGACAGCACTTACCCGCCCGTCCAGGTAGTAACCGAGGGCTTGTTTCTCCGAGGTTGCCTCGGCATGATGGTCAACTAAAATCACCCGGCACTCCTCTCTCAGTTCAGCCAAGGCCCGGTCAGCCGTCCGAAAAGGGCAGTCCAGCTGCAGAATGTTGAAGACCCGGCCCATCAAGTTGATAACACCCACCGGCACACCGTTTCTGGCCCGCGCCACTGTAAAGCCCCGCCCCGGGACGCCGGGCGGGTAGTTGAAGGGACGCACCAGCCGGTGTTCATCATCAATGAATTCTAGCACATCACGCTTGTCGAAGGCGTGGTTGCCGAGGGTCAGAAGATCGATCCCGTAGCTGAACAGTTCATCAGCCACTTCCCTGGTGAGCCCCACTCCGCCTGCGGCATTTTCGGCATTGGCGACGATCAGATCGGCGTCAAGCTGCTCCGAATCGAGGAAGCGCCGGGTTACATCCCGCCCGGCGCGCCCAACAATGTCTCCTATAAAGAGAATTCGCATAGGAACCCTCCTACCTGTTAAACACAACTACCCGGCCCTCTTCCCTGAAAGCCACCAGGCACTTCTCCTGCCGGGATTCGCGCAGATCGTCAAGCAGCTGATCTATATACTGCTCCTGCATATACATGTCGTCATCACCGGTGGCGCCAACCTCATCCACCATCAGTTCCTCCCCGAGCAGATCGCGGAGAAGCTCTACCAGAAGGGAGATCTCTCCGCGCGAGAGGGTTTCCACATCCCGCTCCACCACCAGGGTGACCAATTCGCCAAAGGAGTCCACATCGAACCAGGCCCGCTGGACCCGCTGCCGTTCCAAGCGTGCATAAACCTCCACACTCTGCTGCAACCGTTTGAGAACCTGGTGCCACTGATCCTCACTTAGCCCGGGGCGAGTCAGAAAGGTAAGCCTCAGAGTTCTCGCCCGGGGATCGAAGTTAATGGTCGCCACCTCGGGATAGCGGACCAGCAGTGAGATGAGAAGACCCACGCTGTTGTTGTTGGGAACATTGAGGCGTGTGTTGCCCAGCTCCATAGAGATACTTCCCTCCTCTGCCCTCTATTCTTCCCGCTAATCGGGAGCCAGTCAAGCCCCAGTTTCGTTAAGAGAGGCAGCCGCTGGGCTGCCTCCTGCTAGCTTATTTGGCGTATTCAATGGCCCGAGTCTCACGGATGACCGTAACTTTGATCTGTCCGGGATACTCCAGTTCCTCCTCGACTCGCCGGACAATATCCCGGGCCATCCGCACGGCGCTGAGATCATCGACCCGTTCTGGCTTTACGATGATTCGCACCTCACGCCCGGCCTGAATGGCATAGGCCTTATCCACTCCGTCAAAGGAGTCGGCGATATCTTCGAGCTTTTCTAGTCGCTTGATATACGCTTCTAGAGTCTCGCGCCTCGCTCCTGGCCGTGCCGCTGAGATAGCATCGGCCGCCTGAACCAAGACTGCTTCCAGTGAATTGGGCTCCACATCGTTATGGTGAGCAGCGATACAGTGGATGACCGCCCCCGCCTCCCGGTATTTCTTGGCCAGCTCAACACCGATGGCCACATGGGTTCCTTCTACCTCGTGGTCGACGGCCTTCCCGATATCGTGGATCAGACCCGCCCGCCGGGCTGTGCTGACATCAGCCCCTAGTTCGGCGGCCATAACGGCCGCCAGGTGGGCGACCTCCAGAGCATGCTTGAGCACATTCTGCCCGTAGCTTGTGCGGAACTTCAGGCGACCCAACAACTTGATGACCTCCGGGTGAACCCCGTGCACACCCGCCTCAAAGCAGGCCTTCTCGCCCTCCTCGCGAATCTGGGCCTCCACTTCCTTCTGAGCTTTCTCCACCATCTCCTCGATGCGGGCTGGATGAATCCGACCGTCAGCCACCAGCTTCTCCAGAGCCACCCGAGCGATCTCCCGCCGAACCGGGTCGAAGCCCGAGAGAATCACCGCCTCCGGAGTATCATCGATGATAAGGTCAATACCGGTCAAGGTCTCGAGGGCCCGTATATTGCGGCCCTCCCGGCCAATGATCCGCCCTTTCATCTCGTCATTGGGAAGCGATACCACCGATACGGTGGTATCAGCCACATGATCAGCAGCGCAGCGCTGGATGGCCAGAGAGATGATCTCCCGGGCCCGCTTCTCGCCTTCCTCGCGCGCCTGGGCCTCCATATCTCGGATCAGCTTGGCGGTCTCGCCCTTCATCTCATCCTCAACACTCTGCATGAGAATCTTCCGAGCTTCATCGCTGGTCAATCCGGAGATCCGCTCCAGTTCAGCCAGCTCCTTATCCCGCAACTCCTCAATCTGCTGTTGGAGGCGGGCCAGTTCCTGCTCCTTGCGGCTCAGGTTCTCCTCCTTGCGCTCCATGTTCTCCATCTTACGGTCCAGGGTTTCTTCCTTCTGGACCAGACGGCGCTCGAGGCGCTGGAGCTCATTGCGACGCTCGCGGGTTTCCCGCTCGAAATCCTGCCGCATGCGGTGGACATCCTCTTTTGCCTCGAGAACCGTTTCTTTCTTCTTAGCCTCGCCCTCTTTGATAGCTTCGGAGATAATCCTCCGCGCTTCTTCCTCGGCCGAGGCAATCTTCGCTTCGGCAATGCGCCGCCTGGTCTGGTAGCCAATGACCACACCTACCGCACCAAGAAACAGCGCAAGCAAAACACCTGGTACAGTGATTCCGCCTATTGTAACCACCTCCTTCTGCCGGCCTCTGAACGAAAAAAGCCGAGCCTCCAGGACTCGGCTTGAGAATCACCACGGGTTCCCCGTCCCGCCCTATTGCCGGAAGATGCCAACTGAATATGCCGCCACGGCCGGCGCCCTTCAGCGGTATCAACACTCGACTACCTAACAACGGTAAGACATCTATATGGAAGCGGGGAATCGCATCGATCAAAGGCTAGTCCTTAGTTAACTATATTAACTTTCTCTTCCTTCCCTGTCAAGATCAATTAACTCCAGAACACCCTCCAACCTCTGTTCGACCAGCCACGGCTCGTATCCCCGCCGGGCCAGGATGCCCACCAGACGCTCCCGAAGCTGATTCTTACCGCTCCTAACCAGCCTGGGCCAGTACCGCCGGATCTCCCGATCTATCGCCTGCTCCAGGCGCTCGGCCTGATACAGCCGGGCGATGGCGCGCTCGGCGAGGCTGCGCTCCACACCTCGTTGCGCTAACTCCCTGGCCAGGCGAGCTGGACCCACCGGGCGTGATCCGGTTCGGCCTTCGATCCAGAGCTGGGCGAAGCGCTCATCATCCACCAGCCCCTGCTGGGCCATCCGATCTATCGCCGCCTGCACTACCTGGTCGCTGAAACCTCTCGTCTCTAACCGGCGGACTACCTCAGCCGCACTCCGCGGCCGGTAGCCCAGGAACCTCACGGCAACCCTGAGCGCCTCACTGAGAGAGTCCGGGCAATCAGTCTTCATCACTAGCGCCCGAGGCCTTCAGTGCACCCAGGCGCAGTTCATCCCTGACCTTAGCCTCGATCTCAGCCGCCACCTCCGGGTTCTGTCTGAGGAAATCCCGGGCGTTGTCCCGGCCTTGTCCCAGTCGGTGCTCGCCATAGGAGTACCAGGCTCCGCTTTTCTGGATAATGTCACGCTCAGTCGCGATGTCGATCAGACAACCTTCCTTGGAGATCCCCTGGCCATAGATGAGATCAAACTCAGCCTGTTTGAACGGAGGAGCCACCTTGTTCTTGACAACCTTCACGCGCACCCGGATTCCAGTGGCCTCATTACCCTGCTTCAGAGACTCAGCCCGCCTGACATCCAGTCGGATCGAGGAGTAGAACTTGAGGGCCCGCCCGCCGGGAGTGGTCTCTGGATTGCCGAACATCACCCCAACCTTTTCCCGCAGCTGGTTAATGAAGATAGCCACTGTCTTTGACTTACTGATAGCCCCAGTCAACTTGCGCAGGGCCTGCGACATCAGACGAGCCTGGAGACCCACATGGGCGTCACCCATATCGCCCTCGATCTCTGCCCTGGGTACCAGGGCAGCTACCGAGTCGACAACGATCACATCAACGGCACCACTGCGCACCAGAGCCTCGGCAATCTCCAGTGCCTGCTCGCCGGTGTCTGGCTGCGAGATCAGCAGGTTATCCACATCCACGCCCAGCTGGCGGGCGTAGACCGGGTCCAGCGCGTGCTCGGCATCAATGAAAGCCGCTGTGCCGCCCATTCGCTGTGCCTCAGCCACTACGTGCAGGGCAACAGTGGTCTTGCCCGAGGCCTCTGGGCCGTAAATCTCCACTACCCGGCCCCGGGGAATCCCTCCGATCCCCAGAGCTATGTCCAGTGATAAGGCGCCAGTGGGGATTACCTCCACCGTCATCTTGGTACCGGCTTCCCCCATCTTCATGATAGAACCCTTGCCGAACTGCTTCTCAATCTGAGCGAGAGCCATGTCTAGTGCCCGCTGCCTATCCAACTCCATCCCCCTCCTGCCAGACCTGTCTTTTGCCATATTATACCATACTCGTCTGTGTCCGGGAACCCTCTCCCAGGCGCGCCTCGTGCAGAACTGTATATATCGGCCCTTGGGACGTCAGGACACTGCGGAAGAGGCAAACTGTATCAACAAAATCCTCTCCGGACACCGATATTCCATCCAGCTCCAGCCAACATTGTCCTCTACTATCACCCTTGACACGCCCCAGGGTGAGATGGGGACGGAATGCTTTCGGATCATATCCCAGACCAGCCGTCTCCAGTTCCCATCTGATCGCTGTAGCCAGGTGTTTCAGCTCCTGCGAACCCGCACTGAAGCCTAGCCACAGGACGCGTGGCCGCTGGCTGCTGGGAAAAGCGCCGAGCTTCCCGGTGCGAAGAGTGAACCCGCTCTCCTCTCGAGCCGCAGCTGTCAGGGCCCGTCTGGCGGCAGTAACCGACTCTGAGGCAATGTTCCCGAGGAAGGCCAGGGTCAGGTGAAGGTTATCCGCTTCAACCCATTTCACTGGCTCACCACCGCCCGCCAGGCGACTAATTGCATGGGTGGCTGCTTCCTTTATCCCAGGGCCAGGTCTGACGGCGATGAAGGCCCGGATCTCCCCGCCAGTCATCCATGCCCCACCTCCGTTGCCACTGGACGAAGCTCCTCCCAGAGGCGCCGCAGGGCAGCACTTACCGCACGCTCGCGTACTTGGGTCCGATCGCCCCAGAACAGCTCGCCGAAGGCATCTACTCCGCCCGGGGAAGCCAGCCCGATCCAAACCGTTCCCACTGGCTTCTCCGGTGTCCCCCCGCCGGGGCCGGCGATACCGGTGATACTCAGTCCATAATCACACCCCAATAGGTTCTGAACGCCTCTGGCCATGGCGATGGCTGTTTCCGGGCTGACAGCACCGGCCAATTCCAGATCGGCTCGGGCGACGCCGAGCAGCTGCTTCTTAACGCGGTTGTCGTAAGCCTGCACCCCGCCTATGAAGTACCGGGAAGCACCCGGGACAGCGGTTAGAGCGCCACCGAGAAGGCCCCCGGTACAACTCTCGGCTACCGCCAGGGTCGCCTTGCGCCCTATCAGGAGACGCCCCACTACTGAGGCCAGAGTCTCATCGTCCATCCCGTAGCACCAGCGCCCGGCCAACCGGATGATCTCAGCCTCCGTGGGAGCCATCAACGCCCGGGCATCAGCCTCGCTCTTCGCCTTGGCGGTGATCCTCAGCATTACATCACCCGGTGCGGCCAGTGGCGCCACCGTCGGGTTAGCCTGATCCAGGAGATCCTGGACCAGTTCGGCCAAGGCAGACTCGCCGATTCCGACGAACCGCAGGGTACGGGAGACGGTGGTCTTCCCCTCCGGGCCAAGTTGCTGCCGAAGACGGGGGATAACGCTCTCCTGGAACATGGGGATCATCTCATGGGGCGGGCCGGGCAGGAGAACGACCAGCTTATCATGGGACAATGGCAGGAAGACTCCCGGAGCCGTGCCCTGCCTGTTCTGCAGTGGTCGGGACCCTTCCGGAAGACGAGCCTGCTTTCGGTTGCCAGACCCCGTGACCCGGCCGCGAGCAGCAAAGGCCGCTTCCAGCGCCTCCAGGGTCGGCTGGTGAACTAGCAAGGGCAGTCCCAGCACCTCGGCCAGGATTTCCCTGGTCAAATCATCGCTGGTGGGCCCCAGTCCGCCGGTGGCCAGCACCAGATCAGCCCGGGCCATGGCCTGCCGGAAGGCATCGGCCAGTCGTCCGGGATTGTCCCCCACAGTCGTCTGCCAGATGACATCGATCCCGAGGGCATTCAGCTCTCGGGCCAAGTACTGTGCATTAGTGTTGGCGATCTGGCCAAGAAGCAGTTCGGTCCCGATGCTGAGAAGCTCAGCCCGCACCTTGGTATCCCCCTTCTGTGACCATAGTTACTTCTTCGCGCCAACCATCTTTCCCTCTTCGAGCAGAAGACGCACCACCCCTCTCCGGGCGATGCGCCTCAGTTCGCGTCCAAAATGTGGTCAGGCTGCGCGTCCAGCCAGGTGGGCCCGCACCTGGTCGCCGTTGAGTGTCTCATTGGCCAAGGCCGTTTCGGCCAGTCCCTCCAGGGCCTGACGATGCTGCTCAACCAGAGAACGGGTTTCCGCCTGAAGGCGGGTCAGGATGCGACCGACCTCTGCAGCCAGTTGGGTCCGATCCAGCAGTTCGCTGTCAACCAGCCCCAGGTCAGACTGCCCTGCCTCCACCATTAGGCGGGCCAGCTCGGCCGCGCGCTGTAGATCCTCTCCGGCTCCGGTACTGCCTTCTCCCAACACTACCTCCTCGGCTACAGTCCCACCCAGGAGGAACATGATCTGCTCCTCCAGTTCCCGTCGGGTTGCCAGGTGCCGGTCATCGCCGGGACTCTGGCGCACATAGCCCAGGCTCTTGCCGCGCGGCGAGATCGTCAGGGCTACCACTGACCCCGGCCGGAAGTGCTCGGACATGAGGGCGTGGCCGGCCTCATGTACCGCAATCCGCCGCAGGTCTTGCGGGCGGGGGCGCCGGTCAGCCCGTTCACCCAGGATGACCTTATCAACGGCTTCTTGCAGATGCCGCTGGTAGATGGCATTGGCCCCTTCGCGCATGGCCAGGATCGCGGCTTCGTTGGCCAGACTCTCCAGATGGGCGCCGGAGAACCCGTAGGTCTCGCCAGCTAGTGCATCCAGGTCCACATCGGCCCCCAGGGGTTTGGAGACAGTGTGGATCTGCAGAATCTGTAGGCGTCCGGACCGGTCAGGCAGGTCAACCTGGACCACCCGGTCGAAGCGCCCAGGCCGCATCAAGGCCGGGTCCAGAAGATCGGCCCGGTTGGTGGCGCCCATCACCAAAACCCTTATCTCATCTCCGGCGCCGATCCCGTCCATCTGAACCAGCAGTTCATTGAGAGTCTGGTCGTACTCCAGGTGGCTAGAGTGTTGTCCTCTCTTACCTCCCATTACCTCCAGCTCATCGATGAAGATAATGGCGCTATTACGTCCGGCCCGGCGGGCCTTCTCCCTCGCCTGCCGGAAGAGACCACGCACCCGCTGGGCACCAACACCCGCGTATATCTCGATAAACTCTGAGCCAGAGGCGGTCAGGAAGACTGAGTTGGTGTGGCTGGCCGCCGCTTTGGCCAGCATCGTCTTACCGGTTCCCGGCGGCCCGGCCAGCAAGATACCCTTTAGGGGTCTGATCCCCAGCCGCTGTATCTCTTCGGGGACGCGCAGAAAATCCAGGGCCTCGGTGAGTTCTTTAATGGCTGTCGTCTGTCCACCGATGTCAGAGAAAGAGACACCTAGCTGGCCCGCTTCCCTGACCAGGTTGGCCGAGCGGTTCAGGCCGGCCGCTGACCCGTTGCGCAGAACGAAGAAGCCTACTGCGCCCACCAGGAGTAGAGGCAGGAGGTTAACGCCCCGCCAGAGGGCGAAGCTGATGCTTCCTATTGCCAATCCCATTAGAAGCTCTCTTCTCACCGGCCTTTCTCCTCTCCTCGTGGAATGACCTCGCAGAGGTGATAGCTATCCTTTTGGTAATGTACATACAGGTAGCGGGCATCCATGGCCAGGCTGGTTCGAATCCCCCGGGAAACGGCGGCCTCACCAATGGCGCGAACCATCGCGATATACCCGCCCGTCTGCACTGCCTCATAGACAGCGAACTGGGTCTCCCGCCACAGAGCCGTCAATTCAGCCCCGCGCGTGTCATGAAGCACCAGCCGGTAGGGCTTGCCCCGCCAGGCGGCGGCGACCAAGCTCTCCATCTCACCATAGGCCGCAGCCAGGTCGCTAACCTCCCCCAGACTAATCTTGACTACCAATTCGCGGCCATCCTGTTCCAGATGCACCCCCCTTACATAGGCCAGTTTGGACAGCCCAGCCTGCAGTGGACGGTCAGTGCTCTGCCACTTTGCCACATATATCGTTCCTGCCAGCAGGGCGAAAACGAGCAGGCTGAATGTGGCTACCCAGATCCAGCGCAGTCTCTTAAAGCCGTCAAAATCCATGTACGAACCCTCCCTAGCTGGCCTATGCTAATAATCCTCGACCTTTCTAATTATAACAGCTAGAGAATGCTTTTTGAAGTTCATTGGCTGAAACAAACAAAACCGGGCCAACGCATCCGGCGTGGCCCAGTCTCATTCAGGCGGTTCAGTGGCTATTTTCCTGTTTCTGGCTAATCACTACGCTGATCCCGACCTTCCTGTCGGCCGGTGGTTCTTAATCCTCGGTGCGCAGGTGACCCAGAAGATCGTATTCCAGAGCCCCGGTAATCCGGACAGATACGAACTCGCCCGGTCTTCCATGGTAGCCGTCGATTATTACACTCCCATCGATCTCCGGGGCATCTTTTTCAGCACGGCCCACTGACTGGTTTTCGCCGACCTCCTCAACCACTACTGTCAGGTTCCGGCCAATAAAGCGGCGGATTTGCCGCGCCGCAATCTCCCTTTGCAGGGTCATGGCCCGATGGTAACGCTCATGCTTAACGGCGGCCGGCACTTGCGGGTGACGGCTGGCGGCCACGGTGCCTTCCTCGCGCGAATAGGTGAAAACCCCGGCATGATCAAGCTCAAGATCGCTCATGAGCTCCAGGAGAGCCTCAAAGTCAGTCTCGCTTTCACCCGGAAACCCAACAATGAAAGAGCTGCGCAAAACCACATCAGGGATGATCCGACGGCAACGATCGACAAGCCGCCGAAGGTCATCCGCCGAATAGCGGCGGTTCATCGCCTTGAGCATCCGGTCGCTGCCATGCTGCATGGGTAAGTCCAAGTAGTTACAGATGATGGGTGAACCTGCTACCGTCTCCAGGAGCTTATCATCGACCAGAGCCGGATAAAGATAAAGAACCCTGACCCACCGAAGCTCAGGCAGTTGGCTCACCTCGCTCAGGAGCGAAGCCAGCTGGGAGCGTTCGCTCCAGTCCATACCGTACCTGGTGGTATCCTGAGCCACCAGGATCAGCTCTCGAATTCCCTGGGAGACCAACTGCCCGGCCTCTTCCAGAACCGCCTCCCGGCGTCGGCTCCGATATCCGCCGCGGATATCGGGAATGGCACAATAGGCGCATCGGTTATCGCAGCCCTCGGCAATCTTGATATATGCGGTGGGCCCGAAGCTCGAGAGCAGACGGGGGCCCACTTCCAGACTGGCCGGTTGTGGGGCAGCCACTGCCAGTTGGCGTTGGCCAGCGAGGGCGGCTTCAACTACTTCCGCAATGCGCCCCAGTTCGCCTGTGCCGATAAAGGCATCGACCTCCGGCAATTCGCGACTGAGCTCAGAGACATATCGCTGGCTAAGGCAGCCACTTACTACCAGAGCGCGGCACTCGCCGGCCTTGTACTGGGCCGCCTCGATAATGGCTTCAATGGATTCTTCCTTAGCCGGGTCGATGAAGCCACAGGTGTTGACCAATATCACCGTCGCTTCGGCTGGGTCACTGACCACCGGGCAACCCGCGGCAGCCAGTATCCCGAGCATGGTCTCACCATCGACCTGGTTTTTGGGGCACCCGAGGTTGATCAAAGCCACCGTCGCTTTCGTCTCCATCATGTCTGCAGCACCTCTGCGTAGAAGTCCTCGTATTGCGCGACTTGCTGGTCAGCCCCAAAATCCCGGACCGCCCGCTCCCGGGCGCTCAGGGCCATCCTGCGGTTCAGAGTGCGGTCGGTGAGCAGTTGAACAGCCCGCAGGGCCATCCCGGCCACATCTCCGGGCTCCAGAAGGTACCCGGATTCACCGTCTGTTACGACTTCAGGGAGGCCCCCCACTCGGGCGGCGACTACTGGCACCTCGCAGGCCATCGCCTCCAGGGCTGCCAGGCCGAAGCTCTCTTGTCGTGAAGGCAAGAGGAAAAGGTCAGCCTGCGAAAGGTAGGGAACCACTGAACCCTGCTTGCCCAGAAAACAGACTCGCTGCTCCAGTCCAAGCTCGCGGACGACCTCGTGGGCAACGGCCGAATCTGGTCCATCACCGATTAACCAGAGTTGGGCCGGAACCTGCTGGACGACGAGGGCAAAGACCCGGATCACCGTCTCGATCTGCTTCACCGGGCGGAAGTTGGAGATATGGACAATGACCGGGACGCCCTGGCGCTGGCTGTTCCGCTGACAGTACTCCTCGGACGACCAGCGTCGGTAGATCTGTGGGTCGACGAAGTTGTAGATGGTGCGGACAGGCCTCTTCAGCGCGAAGGTTCGTTCTGTGGCCGCAGCCAAATGGCGGGAGACCGCGGTAATCCCGTCGCTCTGGTTCAGCGAAAACTCGATAACCCGGCGGAAAGACGGGTCGCTGCCCAGCAAGGTTATATCGGTGCCGTGCAGGGTCGTTACCACCTTAACCGGCCTTTCGCTGAGCATCTCGCGGGCCAGGTACGCGGCGGT
Source organism: Bacillota bacterium (assembly GCA_040758135.1). Classification (GTDB taxonomy): domain Bacteria; phylum Bacillota; class Sulfobacillia; order JBFLWA01; family JBFLWA01; genus JBFLWA01. The sequence continues at coordinate 94,906 of JBFLWA010000002.1, forward strand.
GGCATGGGGAATGGCATAGTGAACATGCAGTAGATCCAGCTGCTCATATTCGGCTACTTCGGCCAGCTTGTTGGCCAGCGAGATGAGGTAGGGCGGATACTTGAAAAGGGGATAGTTGGAGACCTCAACCTCGTGGAAATAAGGGTTTTCAGCCAGCCCATCCAGCCGGAAGGGGCGATCATAGGTGATAAAGTGAATCGAGTGGCCGCGCCGGGCCAGCGCCATGCCGAGCTCGGTGGCGACCACCCCACTACCACCGTAGGTCGGGTAACAGGTGATGCCAATCCTCAGAGACCGTCGATCCATGAGCCCAATCCTCCTATGCGTACCGGTCCGTCCATGATGAACCCTTCACCATAATCAGCTCCCACCATTCTCCCAAAGTAGATATCCCGGGCAGCAATCTGTCGCAGGTAGCCGCCATTCAGCTCAGTGGGAAGTCCGGGGCCGAACTGCGAGCGGTGAGCGCCCAGGGCAGCCTCCTTCCTGTGGTAGCCGGCAATGGGAAGGATGATCTGCGGCACCACCCGGGCATTAATGATATAATGGAGAACCTGGGTTAGGCGGTACGGTGCCCCGGTCTCCGGGGCGAACCGGGTCAGGCCGCTATCGAAGAGGGCTTCTCGCAGCAGCTGCGCGCCGGAGCGGTGGTCCGGATGACGATCACCCTCACCGTACGGGATAAGGACCAGGCGCGGGCGGGTTGCCCGCAAGACTGCCACTACCGCCGACCGCTCCTTCACGCCGGTCGATAGCGCGCGATCCCCCAGGCCGAGGTTATGCCTCCAACTAGCCCCCAGCTCCTGGGCAGCCAGCTCACCTTCGGCCAGACGCGTCTCTGGAGTACCATTGGTGCCCATCTCCCCGCGCGTCAAGTCCACCAGGCCAACCCTTAATCCCCTGGCGGCAGCGTCAGCCAGCACGCCTCCGGCCCCGATTTCAATATCATCCGGATGAGGACCGAAAGCCAGGATATCGACCATGGACAGCTGATCCCTCACAAAGCAGTCACCCCGTTCTCTGATTATACCCTAACCCAGGCTAGCCAGGCTAGTCACCATGGTTTGACCGGAACATATGTTCGTGGTAGAATCAAGGGGAGAGAGGAGTGAAGTGTCACCTTGAACCTGGAGCAGCTGATCGAGGTCATCAAGAGAGACCCGGAACACGCCCGGAACTTCGTGGCCTGGCATGTGCTGCCGGCCCAGGCCGCTACCTATCATCCCTTCCCCCCTGACGCCGACCCGCGGCTCTTGGCCGCGCTGGCTGGGCGCGGTATCCATCATCTGTACTCCCACCAGGCGGAGAGCATCGGCTCCATTGGGCGTGGTGAGAACACAGTCATTGTGACCCCGACTGCCTCCGGAAAGACACTGTGCTACAACTTCCCGATCCTCGATGCCATCCTGCACGACCCCACGACCCGGGCTCTGTATCTCTTCCCCACCAAAGCCCTCGCGCAGGACCAGGTCAATGAGATCTACGAGATCATCGAAACCCTGGGGGGCGACATCAACTCCTTCACCTATGATGGCGATACTGCTCCTGCCGCCCGACAGGCTATCCGGGAGGCCGGACACATCGTGGTCACCAACCCCGATATGCTGCATACCGGCATTCTTCCTCACCATACTAAATGGGTTAAGCTTTTTGAGAACCTCAAGTATGTTGTAATCGATGAGATCCACCACTACCGGGGAGTCTTCGGTTCACACCTGGCCAATGTAGTCCGCCGTCTCCGGCGCATCTGCCGCTTCTATGGGTCTGATCCTGTCTTCATCTGCTGTTCGGCCACCATTGCTAATCCCTTAGAGCTGGCTACTGCCATCATCGGCGATACGGCGGTGCTGGTTGACCGCAGCGGTGCCCCGCGCGGCCAGCGCCACATCGCCCTCTACAACCCGTCAGTGGTCAACGAGCCCTTGGGTATCAGGCAGAGCAGCCGCCTGGCCGCTACTTCTCTGGCCCGCCGGCTCCTGGCCAACTCAATCCAGACTATCGTCTTCGCCCGCAGCCGGATAGCGGCTGAAGTCATCGTTACCTACCTTAAGCAACACCTGCCCCGCCTGGCCCACCGCATCCGGGGTTATCGCGGTGGTTACCTGCCCCGGCAGCGCCGGGAGATTGAAGCCGGGCTCCGCGACGGGCAGGTGCTAGGTGTGGTCAGCACCAATGCCCTGGAGTTAGGCATAGATATTGGCCAGCTGCAGTCCTGTATCATCTGTGGCTTCCCCGGCACCATTGCCAGTACCTGGCAACAGATGGGGCGGGCTGGCCGGCGCAGTGAGCTATCCCTGGCGATCCTGGTGGCCGATTCTACCCCGGCCGACCAATACCTCATGCACAACCCAGAGTATTTCTTCGGCAGCTCGCCTGAACAAGCCCTGGTTAACCCCAATAACCTCTACATACTCACCGCCCACCTCAAGTGCGCGGCCTTCGAACTCCCCTTCGTAGAGGGAGAGCAATTCGGCGTTGAGACCACCACTGAGATCCTCGAGTTCTTGGCCGAAGAAGGCCTTCTCAAGAGGGCCGGCAACCGTTGGTACTGGTCGGCCGAGAGCTTCCCGGCCGAGGAGATCAGCCTGCGGTCGGCGGCCAGTGACAACTTTGTCATAGTTGATACCACCGATACCGAACCTCGCGTTATCGGGGAGATGGATCGCTTCGGGGCTCGGACCATGCTTCACGATAACGCCATCTACCTTCATGAGAGCCAGCAATACCATGTCGACCGGCTGGACTGGGAGGAGATGAAAGCGTATGTACACCGGGTGGATGCAGACTACTTCACCGACGCCAATCTGGCGGTCAAGCTACGCGTCCTGGAAGAGCTCCAACAAACCAACCTCGGCAGCGCCCGGGTAGCCCATGGCGAGGTATCCGTGACAGCTATGGCGACAATCTACAAGAAAATCAAGCTTCACACCCATGAGAACATTGGCTGGGGCAAGATCCGCCTCCCCGAGGAGGAGCTCCATACAGCAGCCTACTGGGTTTCCGTCCGGCCAGAGGCCGGCCAATCGCCGGAGGAAATCGAAACTGGGTTGCTGGGTGCCGGACACCTGCTTACTCATGCCGCCTCTCTCTTTCTGATGTGCGACCGGCGCGATCTCCACTCTACTGTGGAGGTTAGATCTCCACACACCGGGCAGCCAACTCTCTTCATCTACGACCATTATCCGGGCGGCATTGGGCTGGCCGAGAAGCTCTACCAGCAACATGGTGCTGTGGTAGACGCGGCCCTCCGTATCCTCGACCACTGTCCCTGCACCAACGGCTGCCCCGCTTGTGTCGGCGTCTACCGGACGAATCAGGACAATGCCAAGGAGCTGGGGGAGCGTTGGCTGACACTGCTCCGTGAGGGGGGTGCCGACCGTGGATCTGCGCTCCCGCCTCAGGCTGGTCCAAAGCAGACAGCAACCTCATAACCAGGCACGACCCAGTCAAGAGGAATTAGTATCGCCACCGGACTTCGTTCCTTTACCCTCAGAGTCCGGACCGGTGTGGCACCGGCGTCTTCTCTATCCGTGGGGCTACGGCCACGGCTCACAACCCCTGCTCCCCCCAGAGGGGACGATTCCCGCCCTGCGTCCCCTCTGCCCGGGCCCGGGGCCAGCGGTGGGTTGGCGTGATCTGCTCTTCATTGACACCGAAACCACCGGCCTCGGCCATGGTACCGGGACTCTGGCCTTTCTCATTGGAGTTGCCCGCTTTCGCCCCGTCGGGCTGGAGATCAACCACCTCTTTCTCCGGGCCTACCATGAGGAGTCTCCCCTTCTTTTGGTACTGGCCAATTGGTTGCGCGGGACCTCGGCCATCTGTACGTTCAATGGACGTACCTTCGACCTGCCACTGCTCAAGACCCGCTTCACCATGAACCGACTCCCCTTCCCCGCTTGCGAGCTTGTTCACCTCGACCTGCTCCCGGTCGCCCGCCGCTTCTGGGGGGAGCGCGTCGGCAACTGCTCTCTGACCTCACTAGAGAGCGCCATCTTAGGCTTCCGGCGCCAGAACGACATCCTTGGTAGTGAAATCCCATCCATCTATTTTGAATACCAGCGGTCAGGCGACCCCTGCCATCTACCAGCCATTGTAGACCACAACACCAATGACCTGCTCAGCTTGGTCGGGTTGGCCTACCGCCTGGCAACCATCTTCAGCCCGACTCGGCCGGACGGCCAGTCTCCGGCCGGCGACGAGCTGGTGGGACTGGGCAAGCTTCTCTACGACAATTCCCAGCCTACTGGGGCTATTGCCCCCCTGGAGACAGCCCTCTCCCACGACCTCCCACCCAACCTGCGGAGCCGGGCCCGACATCTCCTCTCCCTGGCCTACAGGCAAGAGGGCAACCTGAGCCAGGCCTCCGCTCTCTGGGAACTCATGGCTGCGGAAGGCTCGCCGTTTGCCCTCATCGAACTGGCCAAATATCTGGAACACCACCGTCGCGACTACCGGACCGCCCTGGACTTGGTGGAACTGGCGATGGCCATGGCCCGACAAGCCAGTTGTGCCGGCGGCCAAGCATATGCCCCAGCTAGCCTGGAGCACCGTCTGCGCCGGCTTCGGCGGAAGCTCGGCCGCTAATCTTGCCGCAATAGCCGCAGAACCCCCAGTCCTGCGCCAATTAGATCATCGGCCTCATCCAGCCCAACCAGCCCCCGTACCAGCTCCTGTCGGCCATCAGGGAAGAACAGTCCAATAACCAGAGCCAGCTCTGTCGCTCCCTTCAGTTCGCGCGTCAAGCGGTCGGCCGCTACCCCCTCACAGATACCCTGAGCCTTCCTCACCAGGCCACGTCGTTCCACTATCTCGGGAGAAAGCCCGCCCGCCACCAGACGACGCCAGATCTCGCGCCGGGTCTCTGCCCCTTCCAGGTTCAGTAACTGCAGGGCGCTGGAAAGAAGCCGATACCGCTCCCAGAGCTTGGGGTGCGCACGCTTTAACTCACTCTCGACGACGCGGAAGATGAGGAAAGCTACCGTCTCGTCAGCACCGCCTTGGGCGGCCAGGCCCACCGCGGCTTTCAGCGCCCGTCGCTCCTCATCGCCCAGTTGCCCCCAACCAGGAAACTCTCTGGCCAACCGTCTCTCGGCCTCATCGGAACTTAGGGAAATCACCGCCCTGGTCCCCTCAGGGCCGTCCTCCAGCTGGAAGTCGCCGCCGTGCAGCTCAACCGCGCGCCGGACAGCGGCCAACCCCAGCCCGGTGCGACCGGGAACCCTGGTGCCGGCCTTCTCCAGCCCCTGACCCTGATCGCTGACGGTAATGGTTACACGGGCATTCGGCGGGTCGTTCTGTACCGCCACCGAGACCCGGCCCCCCGGGTCTGCCTCCAGGCCGTTCTTGATCAGATTTAGCACTGCCGAATAGAGGTGCTGCCGGTCCAATTTCAGTTTGGGATCATCATCTGGTGCCTTCAAACACAGCTGTGTCTGGCTGGCGACGGCCGCGGCCGAAGCATCGCGTACCGCCTCCCGGACCACCTCTGACACCCTCCCATAGATAAACTCGCTGATCCCGGTCAGCTGTAAGTATCCTCTGGCCTCATCAAGCCCCGTGCACAGCCGCTCCAGGTTGGCTGAGATCCGCCGGTAGATGCCGGTGGGAGATGCTTCGGGAGCCAGCAGCTTTTCGGCCCAGTTCCCGATGGAGCTGTAGGCGTTCTTCACATCGTGCAGGGCGTGGTTGGCCACGCCTACCGCCCCGGCCAATTCCTGAGTCATTCTCTGATGAGCCTTGCCCCAGATAGCCCCGGCCGCTGCCCCGGGCTTTGCCCCCTCCTCAGCCACCCCGGAGAAGGCCAGGCCGATGGAAAGACCCTCCCTGCCGCTCTCTTCGATTACTCGCCGGGCGAAATTACGCGCCATATTGCCCAGGGCTTGCCGGGCCAGCCAGAAGTAGCGCCCAGCCTCCCGCCCAGGGGCTGGCGATAACCGCAAATAGCATACAATCTCGTCCCGCTCGATCCTGCTGCCCACAGTCAGAGTCGCCCCCCGACTGGCCTGCCCCAACAAGGCTGCCGCCATATTGGCCAGGCTGATGCGGGTCAGAGCCCGATCCAGGTAGGCCTGGTCACCGTCACGTCTCAGTTCTCGCTCGACAGAGACCCCTGTGCCCCTGGCCCAATCCTCCGCCACTGCCACTACCTCAAGCATGATCGGATATACCTCGAATAGGTCCGATTCGGCTGGTAACAGGCACTGCAAGTACTGGATGACCGCGACAGCCCGGCGGTGTCCCTCAGCTGCCTCCTGAGCCAGGGCCTGTGCCAGCGGAGGCATGGGCCTTCCCTCGGCTAGACACTCGGAGGCTAATCCACGCAAGCTCGAAGCTGGTTCAGCGCACCAGTCCAAGAGTTCCTGCAGTTGGGCCAGGTTATTTTTGATCGCCTCGGCAGTCCGGGCTAAGAAAAGCTCTTCCCAGCCGATCCCGCTGGCAGCCGCGCCAACCCGCTCCAGCAGTCGCTCCAATCCACCGATCCCCTCATCCGCGATGGCCTGCCACGCGAGGTCAGCCAGGAGTTCTGCCCCCTCCCGGCCGACGCGGTTTAAGAGCTGCTCCAGTACGGGCTCTACCTGACGCAGCCCGGCTCGCCGGGCCAGCAGGCCGGCCACCCGTACCAGGGTGCCGGTCTCGGCATCCCCATTAGCGATGGCTTCGCCCAGATGCCGGCCGGCTGCGGCCGCCTCTCCGGCCAGCAACGCCGCCTCGGCCCTAACCACCGCCGCCCGACCAAGCGCCTCCCCTCTCTCCAGGGCGCCGGCCAGCCACCGGGCCCGCTCGCCATCACCACGAGCCAACAGACCCTGAGCCGTGGCCTCGAGCTCACCCAGGGGAACGCGGGCCATGATTTCGCTGACTAACCCGAGTTCAAGCAGAGTCCGTGGCAGGGCCACTGCGAGCTCAACGAATCGCCGCGGCTCGCGCCTGACCGCCTCCGTCAGTTTCCGGCGGACTTCAGCGTCACCGAGCAGGCCATCAACGGCCACAGCGGCCGCCCGGCCACGGGCCAGAAGCTGCACCAGGCGTTCGCTGAACTCCTTCCCGGCGCGCCACCGTAATTCCTCAACAAGCTCGTCCAGTTTGGCCACAGTCCTCAGACCCCCTCGTTCTTCCTACTGTTGCCCCATACGCCTAGCACATTTTATACCAGCATTCTCTCCGTTTCCGTAGCCTAACTACCCGCCTCAGATGGCTGGAGCCCATGCTTATTCAGGCGCGGTCCAGCGACTGTCATGTAAACCCAAGCACTCGGCGGCTTCAGCTACGTTGCCGCCAGTACACTGAAGCGTCTCCCGGATAAGCTTCACTTCCACCTCTTCCAGCGTTTGCCCCACGAGGCTAGCCCCAGTCTGGTCTGGCTCAGCCCCGGCCTGTCTCAATTCGTCCGGAAGGTCCCCCAGACCCATTTCGGGATCATCCGCCAAAATGCAGGCGCGTTTTGTCACCTGAAGCAACTAGCGGACATTGCCTGGCCACTGGTAGTCGGTAAGATGGCGCATGACTGCCGGAGAGACATACCGCCCGCTATACTGCTCCTGGAAGCTGCGGATGAAGTACTCCACCAGCATGGGGATATCCTCACGGCGATCGCGCAGTGGTGGCAGTCTGAGTGAGATCTCGTTCAGCCTGTAGAATAGGTCCCGCCGGAAGCGTCCGGCCCCGATCTCCTCCTCCAGGTCCTTATTGGTAGCGGCAATCACCCGAACCTTCACCTTCATGGTTTTGGTGCCGCCCACCCGCTCAAACTTCCTCCCTGCAGTACCCTCAATACCTTCGCCTGAGTAGCCAGACTCATATCGGCAACTTCATCCAGGAAGATGGTGCCCCCATCGGCCAGTTCAAAGCGGCCGGCCCGCTGGTGGGTCGCGCCGGTGAAGGCGCCCTTCTCGTGGCCGAATAGCTCGTTTTCCAGTAGAGCATCGGGCAGGGCCGCGCAGTTCACCTTGATGAACGACCCCTGCCGCCGGTGGCTCTGGTAGTGGAGGGCTCCTGCCACCAGCTCCTTGCCGGTCCCGGTCTCGCCGAGGATCAGAACGGACGCATCGGCAGGGGCTACCCGTTCGATGAGTCGGTAGACCTCCTGAATCTGGTCACTGCCGCCCACCAGGTTGCTGAAGGAGAAACGCCGACGCTGCTCCGAGGCCAGAATTCGGTTCTCTTCCTCCAGCCGGGCCGCCTTTTGCTCTAGCCTCTTCAGGCGCAGGGCGTTGGCTACGGTAATGACCAGCTGGTCAAGGGCGTCATTCTTGTCGATGAAGTCATAGGCCCCCAGCCTGATGGATTCTGCTGCTTTCTTGACATCAGCCTTACTGGAGACGATGATCACCGGGAGACTCGGATACTGCTGCCCCAAGCTAGCCAGAGCATCCAGCCCGCCCCAGGCGCCCGGCGGAAGCCGCAGATCTAGAATGACTGCCTCCGGCTCGCTCTCGGCCACCACCCTCAGGCAACTGCCCACGTCGTTACCGGTCAGCACCTGGTACCCGGCCTCCTCTAACCAGAGGGAGAACAGCTCACGGGCGCTCTCCTCATCGTCGACCACCAGGATCAACGGCTTGTCCATCCTCAGACCAACCTCCTCTTTCCTTTCAGCCAACTCCCCGCCTGGCCAGAGCCTTTACGGCCGGGAGAAGATAAAGCAGCAGGCGCCCCAGAAGTGTATCCCGGCCAACGGTCTCCGCTGCTAGCAGGCGGACCTTCAGTACGCAGCCATCTTGGTCCCGGGCAACCAGCCAGCCTACCTCCTGTCCTTTCGCCACAGGTGCGACAATGCCCTGCGTCGTCTGGATGACCACGCTAAATGGGTTCTCCGGAGATACATCCCCCCGGCGGGCCACCCGCACCCCGTCAGCCGTGACCACGGCCACGGCTGGCTTAAGGCCATTGGCCAGAGGTAGGCTGCCGGCAATCTCTCCGCCATGAAGCAGCGTCTCCATCCAGAACTCTTCACACCCGTAATCGAATAAGCGCAGGGCATCACCCCAGCGGTCGTTGCTATGCAGGACTACAGCTACCAACCGCCGGTCCCCCCGCCACAGGGAGGCCACCAGACACCGACCAGCGGCATAGGTGGTCCCCGTCTTCACCCCATCTACATCGTACCCCATTCCCAGCAAGCGATTGGTGGTGCTGAGGGCGATTTGTCGCGGAGTGCCCCGCCGGTCGCACACCTCCACCACGGCTTCCCGCAGGCTGACCACGTGACGGAAGAGAGGGTGCCTCAGGCAATATCGGGCTAGAGCGGCCAGGTCGCGAGCGGTGGTCTTATGCCCTGACGCGGTCAGCCCGTGCGGATTGCGGTAATGGGTCGCCAGGAGCCGCAGCTCACGTGCCCTCTGGTTCATTAACTCCACGAAATGCTCCTCGCTACCGGCCAGATGCTCGGCGGCAGCAACAGCGGCATCATTGCCTGAACATATCAGGATCCCTTTCAGCAGGTCAACCAATAGCAGGCGGTCGCCCCGCCTCAGCCCCATGGCCGACCCGGGCGCGCTCGCCGCCCGGGAACTGACCTCCACCATCTCGTCCAGCCGTCCTGACTCGATGATCAGTAGGGCGGTCATCATCTTGGTGGTGCTGGCCGGGTCCCGCCACTCCCCACCGGCCCGGTCATATAGAACCTGGCCAGAGTCAGCGTCCACCAGTACCGCGGCATCAGCGCTGACCCACGGCTGCGCCCCTCCGCCTGAAGGCGCCAAGGCCATCAACAAGAAAGCGATGGCCGCTGCCGGCCACCGCCACCTCTGCGCGAACACTTGACCACTCCTCCCGGCCGATTCACTAGTTTCCTATGGCCGGGTTTCCGACATTATTCTACTGCCCCCGGTCAGCCACAAAGACGATCGTCTTCGTCTCTCCGGGTTGGCCGAGAACCCCGAGGTAATGCCCGTTGATCCCCAGTTCAATGCCGCCCAGGTTACCGATGAGCACCGATAGCCGGTTTCGGGCCTGGAAGACTATCTCCTGCTTCGGCTCGAATGTCCCCTCACCGCCAGGAATATCGGTTCCGTCAGCCTTGGCCTTCATCCAGCACCTGGCGTTTACCTTGATGGACAGGATTAGCAGTTCGTCGCCGAGTCCGGTCACGGTATACTGAACGGTCGCACCGTCTAGTTCCTGCCGACTGACGGTGATGGCAGGCTGGGTTGGAGCTGCCGGGTCATCCCCAGTCTGGCCCGGTGGCGGCTGATTCTGGTCTACAGTGTTCCCCGGAGGTTCGACCACCGCCACATCAGTCTGTGCGGCCAGCCAGTAGTAATACCCACCGCCCGCCAGCAGGGCGACCACCACCAGGGCGGCCCAGACCAGGTTCCTCCGGCGTGGTCGGGTCGGGGCCTGTGTCGAAGCGCTCTCGGTCACCGTGGGGGACGCATCCTCCTCCTCGGCGGTCGCCCCGATACTCTTCTTATACTCCTCCACCAGTTGCTGGCCGTCGAGTCCAAGATAATTCCCGTAGTAGCGCAGGAAACCCTTGAGATAAACACTGCCCGGACCGGGGAGTTCATCCCATTGGCCGCTTTCCAGGGCCTGAAGATATTTACTCCGGATCTTTGTCTCGGCCTGAGCTTGCTCCAACGAGAGATTCCTCGCCTCACGGGCCGCGCGCAGCCTTTCACCAATATCCCGCACCGTTCTTCCCCCTTTCGCGGCCTTCATCTTTTCTTCGATGGCCATGAAGCGTTATCCTTCCCCCTCATACAGCAAGAAGACGGTCGAACCATCGACCGCCTTCGCCATATCTCGACTCTCAGGGATAAATGCGGTTCAGCAACCTGGGGAAGGCCGAAGCCTCCCGGATATGGTCCAGCCCACAGATCCAGGTCACCGTCCGTTCCAGGCCAATGCCAAACCCAGAGTGGGGTACACTCCCGTAGCGGCGCAAATCAAGGTACCACTTAAAAGCATCCTCGGGCAAGTTATGCTCCCTAATACGCTGCTTCAGAAGATCCAGGTCATCGATACGCTGGGAGCCGCCGATAATCTCGCCATATCCCTCAGGGGCCAACAGGTCGGCACAGATCGCCACCTCCGGCCGCTCCGGATGGGGCTTCATGTAAAACGCCTTGACCTGGGACGGGTAGTTGGTGACAAATACCGGACGGTCGAACTGGCTAGCGATGATCGTCTCATGGGGGGCACCGAAGTCCTCGCCCCAGGGCAGTTCCTCGCCATGCGCCTTGAGGAAGTCGATAGCCTCATCGTAGGTGATGCGTGGGAAGGGAGGGACAACGCGCCGGAGCGCTGCCGTATCCCGCCCCAAGACTACCAGTTCCTCGCCCCGGCGCTCCAGCACCCGGTGAACGACATACGCAACCAGTTCCTCCTGGATGCGCATGTTCTCCTCTTGATCGCAGAAGGCCATTTCGGGCTCGAGCATCCAGAACTCAATGGCATGCCGCCGCGTCTTGGATTTCTCGGCCCGAAAGGCCGGACCAAAGCAGTAGACCCGGCGCAACGACCCAATGGTGGCCTCGCTATAAAGCTGTCCGGTCTGGGCCAGGTAGGCCTTATCTCCGAAGTACTCGATGTCAAAAAGGGTAGTGGTGCCCTCACAGGCATTGGGAGTCAAAATGGGAGTATCGACCCGGATAAACCCCTGGTCGTTCAGCCACTCCTGCATGGCCCAGATGATCTCGTGCCTGATTCTCAGGATCGCCTGCTGCCGCGGCACCCTGATCCAGAGATGTCGGTGGTCCATGAGGAAATCGGTCCCGTGCTCCTTGAGAGTAATGGGATACTCCTCGGCCAACTGGACGATGGTGATATCGCTGACCCAGATCTCGTATCCCCACTTGGAGCGTGGCTCCTCCTTGAGAGTGCCCCGGATAGTCAGTGACGACTCTTGAGTGAGGCGACTGGCCTCACCCCACACCGCCTCATCCACCTCTTTCCTGACTACCACCGCCTGGATCCAGCCAGTCCCGTCCCGCACCTCGAGGAATTGGATGCGGCCGCTGGAACGTTTGTTGTACAGCCACCCCTGCAATGTCACTTCTTGGCCCAAATAGTCGCCTGCCTGGTCAATGGTGATGCAGACCAAGGCCAACACCTCCCCTTACCCTGTCATTTCTTATATTCTACCTGCCAGTTGCCCGCAGTGCAAACGAAAAAGCGGGGACCTCGGCGATCCCCGCTCCAACTGCGGATTAACGACCCGTCAGTTCCTCCAGCCGTCTGAGAACCCCGGCCAACTCCTCCAGCGCGGCCCCGTACCCGGCCCAGTCACCGGCGCGGGCCCGGCTATCGGCCAGGTCGAGCAGCTCCCTGGCTCGCGTCGCCAGCTCCTTGACAGTCTGCTCCCCGGGACCGGGGCCCGGCACCGTGGGTACGGTGCGGCCCTCAAAAATGGCCCGCAGAGCCTCGTCCAAGCTGGTCCTCATCACCACCCGGTCAGAGTAGGCCACAATCACCCGCTTCAGTTCCGGCAGTCTGGTGCCGGTTGACTGCAGATACAGGGGTTGAACATACAGGAGGCTCCTCTCCACCGGGATGACCAACAGGGTTCCCCTGATTACCGCTGAACCCCGTTGGCCCCACAGGGTCAGCTCCTTGGAGATATCAGCATCCTGGTTGATGCGGGCATCAACCTGCGAGGGGCCATAGACCAAGGTTGTCTTGGGGAACCGGTAGATGATGATCTCGCCGTAGTTGGGGGCATCACTGCGCACTGCGCCCCAGCCGATCATATTGGCCTTCCCTACCGGGCTGAAAGGCAGGATACTCACAAACTCCTCCCGCTCCTCGCCGGGGAGCCTCATGATGACATTATACGGCTCACTCTGGGCAATCTGTCCATCCACATTGGTCTGGGACAGTATCCATTGGTCCTCCTTATTATAGAAAACAGTGGGGTCAGTCATATGGTAGGTAGCGTACATAGTCGCCTGTACGTTGAAGAGATCAATGGGATACCGGATATGGGCCTTTAGGTCGTCCGGCATCTCGGCATAGGGCCGAAACAGGTCGGGGAAAATCCGGGCATAGGTCTGGATTAGCGGGTCTGATTCATCGAAGAGGTAGAAGATGGTTTCTCCCGTGTAGGCGTCGACCGTCACCTTGACCGAGTTGCGCACATAGTTGATCCCATCCATCAGGGCAGTAGGCTCCGAGTACGGGAAGAAGTGCGATGTGGTATAGCCATCGATCATCCAAACCAGGCGGCCGGCGGAATCAATTACCACATAGGGGTCTGGAGTGAAGCGCAGAAAAGGGGCAATCCTGGCTACCCGCTGGTCGATCTGGCGGTACATCAGCAGCTGGCTGACGGTGGATACATTGTCTGAAAGCAGCATGCGGTAGTCGCCGAAGCGCAAGGCAAAGGCCAGCTGGACCAGGGGCGACCTCAGGGATACTCCGGTTTCAGCGTCAAAAGTAGTATAGGCATTGTCGTTACCGGACGGGTAGTCGAACTCGCGTTGACCGCCGCCGACAATCACATAGCCCTTAGTCAGGCGTCCAAAGTAGATCTGAGGCCGAGTGACATTCAGGCCCACCGGGCTGAGAGAGGGAATATCCCGTACCCAGAGCAGGGGCTGGCCTTCAGCAGTGGCTTCTCGAGAGGGGCTGACCACCACACCGTAGCCGTGCGTATAAAAGAGATGCCGGTTGACCCAAGTCTTGGCGTTCTCGGGCAGGCGCTCCTGGTTGAGCTCGCGCGGGGCGATGGCCACCTGGCGGTAGACGCCGTTGATGACATACCGGTCTATACTGGGCTCGAGGAAATCATAGTAGGGCTTGAACTCCTGGAGCTGGTCATAGGCACTGGTCAGTACCCGGTGGTCCCAAAGGCGGATGTTATTAAGGGTACCCGCGTTCTCTTGAAGGATCTCAGGGGTCAGCATATCCTGTACCACAAAATGGGATTCCCGCACCGCATCCAGCCCATAGGCAAGGCGGGTCATCGCGATATTATGGGCAATGTACGGTGACTCCTTGACCACCTCGTTGGGCTCGACCGTGAACTGCTGGACAAAGGCCGGGTAGCCAGTGCCCAGCACCAATGAGATGGCGATGAGCCCAGTCAGACCGTACAGGACCGGACGGAGATTCCGAAAGACCAGGTTGGAGAAAGCCAGGGCCGCTACGGCCAGGGCCACGAAGAAGAGCACCTTCAGCGCGAGGAGCTGGGCGTGGATATCGGTATAGCTGGCCCCGAAGACCACCCCCCGGGGCGAATACAGTAAGCGGAAAACCGCTAACCGGTAGCCGAAAGCCTTGACGAGGAGTCCCGCGCCGATGAGGACGGCCAGGTGCCGCCGGGCCCGTGGCTCGACCGACAGACCGCCGACGCCGAAGGAAATGGCTCGGGTCAGCACGTATATGGCCACCACCGCCAGGCCGGTGATGAAAACCAGGTTCAGTAAGGTGGTATAGACCTGGCTAAACAGAGGATAGCTAAAGAGATAGAACGAGATATCCCGGCCGAAGATGGGATCGGTCACCCCAAAGGGTTGCTGCTGGAGGTAGCTCCTCCAAACCAACCAGGAACCGGAAGCACTGAGCCCAGCGAGAACGCCAATTACCAGGCTTATCGCGAGGCTCAGCCAGGTAAGGCCCCTGCTCAGCAGGCTGTGGCCAGTGTAGAGCTCAATCACATTGCCGATACTCAGCCAAGAGCGTCCCTTGGCCAACCAGAGATTAACGAAGAGAAAGACCGCGAAGACTAGGCCGGTAACAATACCCACCGTCAAACGGGAAAGCAGGACCGTACTGAAGATACTGCCAAACCCTATACTCTTGAACCAAAGCCAATCAGTGAAAAAGGAGGAGGTCCAAACGAAGGCCGCGGCAATAGCGGCCAGTATTCCAACGATGACCCAGATCCAGTTGCCCCTCCTATACATAGCCATCCCTCCCGATCTTGTCGCACCTGAGACTACGCCAACGGGCTCCCTGGCGTTTCGTCTCCTCTCTCAGGGATAATTATGCCTCCTAGGGAAGCCAGGTAAGCGATCAGTGGTGGAGTCCGTAGGAGATGAAGATGCCCAATAGCATACCCGCCACAATCCCCCAGGTTGCGGAATGCCCCACAGCGATCTCGCTGGCCGCCGGGATCAGCTCATCACAGGTAATGAAGAGCATAGCCCCGGCCGCAAATCCCAGAGAAACACTGAGGAAAGCCGATGAGACAGCTCCCAACACCAGTCCAGCAAGGGCGCCAACCCCCATGGGAAGACCGGCCAGTGCGGTCCACAAAACGATCCGTCGTCTGCCCATTCTGGCCAGGCAGAAGGGAGCAGAAATAGCCATCCCCTCTGGGACGTTGTGTAACGACATCAGGATGGCCAGCAGGATCCCGAAAGAGCCGGTATGGGCATAGCCTGAGCCGATGGCCATCCCCTCTGGGAAGTTGTGCATGGCTACGCCCAGCCCAATGAGAACACCGGTCCGGACAAACCGGGAGCTCTCCCGATCCTCTGAGAAAGCGTGAACATGGGGGGCCAAGCCGTCAACCATGGCTAGCAGAATAACACCCATTAGTAGTCCGCCCACGGCCAGCCAGAGTCCGCCAGTCTCAAATGCCTCGGGCATTAGGTCAAAAGCAACGACAGCCAGCATGATACCAGCCGCGAACCCCAGATAGACGCTGAGAACTCGATTGCTGGGCCTGCCTAGAAGGCAGGTAATCACTCCTCCGGCCCCGGTACCGATTACTCCGGCAGCACATCCAATAGCTGCAACTATTAGCGCGTTCATTCTTCCTCCCCGTATAGCCGATTATAGACATCCCAGGTTATTAGCACCTGACGGGCCTTGCTTCCTTCGTGAGGGCCGACATAACCCCGATCTTCCATTATGTCGACGAGCCGGCCGGCCCTGGTATAGCCGATCTTCAGCCGCCGCTGGAGCATGGAAACAGAGGCCTGCCCTGTCTCAAGGACGATGCGCAAGGCCCTGGGCAAAAGTTCATCGTCCATCTCTTCTTCTTCCTCGTCTTCCGCCACCGCAGTCTGGATATCAAAGACACCCTGCTCGTACTCGGGCGCGGCCTGAACCCGGCAGTACTCTACGATCTCCTCCACTTCCCGCTCAGTAATGAAGGCCCCCTGGGCCCGGATGGGTTTGGAAGAACCGACCGGCGAGAAGAGCATGTCACCCCGGCCCACCAGCTTCTCAGCACCATGCACATCGAAGATGGTCCGGGAATCCACCTGCGAGGAGACGGCAAAGGCGATTCTTGACGGGATATTGGCTTTGATGGTGCCAGTAATCACATCCACCGAGGGGCGCTGGGTGGCCACCACCAGATGGACACCAGCCGCCCGGGCGGTCTGGGCCAGGCGCTGGATGGCATCTTCCACATCCACCGGAGCCACCATCATTAGGTCTGCCAGCTCATCGATGATGACCACCACATGAGGGAGCCTCTTGCCATCCTCCACCAATCCGGCGGCTACCGCCTCATTGTACTTTGCAATTTCACGGACCCCGGCCTTCACGAAAAGGGCATAACGGTGACCTACCTCGTGTACCACCCACTTCAGAGAGATGGCCGCTTTCTTCGGATCGGTCACCACCGGGGCGATCAGGTGGGGAATTCCATTGTAGGTCGCCAGTTCCACCATTTTGGGGTCAATCATCAGGAACTTCACTTCATCTGGGGTAGCTTTAAACAGGATACTCGTGATAATGGTGTTAAGGCAGACACTCTTTCCGGAGCCAGTAGCCCCAGCAATGAGGAGATGGATGGTCTTATCAAGGCTGGTGATGACCGGGCGGCCGGCGATATCTTTCCCCAGGGCGACCGTGAGTCGCGATTCGGCCCTGCGGAACTCGGCAGTCTCCAGGCAGTCCCTGAGATAGACCACACTGACTTCACTATTGGGAACCTCGATCCCCACCACTGACTTGCCGGGGATAGGAGCCTCAATGCGGACCCCCGAGGCCGCCAGCTTGAGGGCCAAATCGTCGGCGAGGGAGGCAATCTTGCTGATCTTCACTCCGGGGCCCGGCTGTACCTCGTAGCGGGTTACTGTCGGTCCGGCCACTACGTCAACCACTATGGCCGCCACCCCATAGCTAGCCAGTGCCTCTTCCAGCTGTCGGCTGCGACTGGCCGCATCCCGGGCCGCCTGAAGGCTGCGGACACGCCCTCCTGTCTGTAGTAGGGAAAGTGGTGGCAACTGGTACTCGCCGGAGCGCCGGGACATCCGTCGCGCTGGCGGCGCTACAGACGACCTGTCGGCCCGCGACGGAGGTGCTTCAGCGACTGTCTGTGGCGGTGGTTCCAGCACAACCGGGGCGATGGTGCTGTCGGTCGTTGCCCGTACCGGCATGGAGTTAGTCGCTTCGGTCTCCTCCACCTCTTCATAGAAGAGATCCAACAGGGTCAGATAGCCCACCCTGAGCCCCCGGAAGACCAGGAAGAGACTCTTGACCAGGCCCTTTACCAGACGGCTGGGGGGAGTATTGGTGATCATCATCCCGCCCAATACCCCAATGGTCAACAGGCCCACAGTGGCTCCCCCGGCGCCAAAGCCCCGTCTTAGGGCCCACACCAGCAGAGCTCCCAGGTAGCCCCCGCCCAGGCCGATCCTCCCCAGTTCAAGCTCGCGGCCATCCGGCAGGGAGAGGCTCAGGATGCCGAGGGCAGTGAGCGTGAGAAGTACTGCACCACTGACTCGCACGGGACGCGCCTCCCGCCCAAACATGTAGATCAGCCCCAGGGCACCCAGGGCAACCGAGACAAGATAGGCGCCCTCGCCAGCCATGAAGTCAATACCCCGGACCAGCAGGGTGCCGATGGCACCGCCTTTTCCCGACCTGATAACCAGGAATGAAAAAAGAGCAGCCGCCAGACACAGGAGCCCCACCAGTTCCTTAGAAAACTCACTCTGGGGCTCGCCGCTGCGCTCGCGCTTGCTCTCCTCGCCCATGCTCCTCACCTCGCTGGGGACTTCGTTAGCACCCCAGCCGATTCCTGCCACTCAGCCGAGACGTTGCCAAACCAAGATCACCAGACCCGCCGCCCAGCAGTAGTAAGCAAATCCCCTGAGCCCCCGGCGCCGGAGCAGGGCCAAGAAACAGCGGATGGCCAGGAACCCCGAGATGGCAGCGGCGGCAAAGGCCGCGAGCAGTACAGGTCCGTGCTCGGCGGCGGCCCCTGCCAGGTTGGACAGGTCGACCAGACTGGCTCCCAGGATGGCTGGTACCGACATAAGAAAAGAGAAGCGCGCGGCATCCTCCTTCCTCAGTCCGGCCAACAGCCCGCCAACCACGGTGGAACCCGACCGTGAGATCCCCGGGAGAATGGCCAAGGCCTGCCAGATCCCAACAAAAAGGGCCTGGCCTGGCTTCATCGCCTCGACGACCCGGTCTCGCGGCCTCAAAGCGCTTCCGACCCAGAGGAGTGCCCCGGTTACCAGCAACAGACCGCCGACAGCGGAGGTCGATGCAAAGAGGCGGCTGAAGTAGTCTTCCAGCAGCAGACCGGCCACCAAGGCCGGAAGGCTCCCGACGGCTACCAGCATCGAGAGACGAAAACCCGGGTACTCCCAGATCTCGGCCCACGACTGCCGCCTGGTCAGGCCCGACCAGAGCCCGGCAAGAAAGCCGACCACCATACCCACTAGGTCGGTCCAGAAAACGATGACCACCGCCAGCAAGGTGCCCAAGTGAACCACAATGGCCGTGGTCAGGCCGCCTGTGGGGAGGCCCACCAGCTCACCAGCGATCACCAGATGGGCCGAACTGGAAACCGGCAGAAACTCAGTGAGCCCCTGCACGACTCCGAGAATAATAGCTGAAAGCATATGGCCATACTCCTCTCCCGGTTAGACGCCTTCAACCACTATATGGGCAATGTTGGCAGCGTGGTCACCGACCCGTTCCAGATTGCTGATGATATCCAGGAAAATGATACCCGATGTCGAATTGCAGCGTCCGTCTCCGAGGCGCTGAATGTGATGGTTCCGCAGATCCTTTTCGAGCTTGTCGATGGCTCCTTCAGTCTCAATAACCTCCAGGGCCAGTTGGGCATCGTCTCCTTCCAGAGCCCGGCAGGCTGCCTCGAAGGTAGAGGTGACCAGCTCCAGCATCTCTTTGAGCTCCCTAATAGCCTCTCCACTGAAGGGCAGACGGTGCTGGATCTTGTATTCAGCCAGTTCGGCCAGATTCTCAGCATGGTCGCCGATACGTTCCACATCATTTACAATGTGCAGGAAGTGCGTTACCCTCTCCGACTGCTCCGGTGACAATGGACTTTGAGCCAGTTGGGCCAGGAAGTCGGTGATCACCTGCTCCAGTCGGTCGATCTGGTCTTCCTTCTTCAGCACCTGGGCAATCAGGGCTTCATTGCCGCTGAGAAAGGCACTGAAGGCATCCTTCACATTCTGATTAGCTATTTTGGACATGCGCAGGATTTCCTTTTCAACCTGAGCGAAGGCCACTCCCGGGTTTCCCAGCAACCGGGGATCGATATATCTGGCGCCCGCTTCATCGATCTCTGGCTGGCCGGGTACCAACTTGACAATGGCGGCTACGAAGAGTGAGATAAGCGGTAGGACGAGAATGGTGTTAAACACGTTGAAGAAAGTGTGGGCATTGGCGATCTGCCGCGGTAGCAATAAGCTAGTGGATTGAACTAACTCTGCAAAATAGCTGAGGAAGGGAAGGAAGATGACAACACCAAGGACGTTAAAGGCTACATGGGCCACCGCCGCCCGGCGGGCTGTCAGATTAGTGCCAATAGAGGCCAGGAGAGCGGTAATACACGTGCCGACATTGCTGCCCAGGATGAGCGCCAGGGCAGCATTGAGGTCCAGGAGATTCTGCCCGGCCATGGCAATGATAACACCAGTAGTGGCACTGCTGGACTGGATTACAGCGGTGAACCCGGCTGAAACCAGAATCCCCAACCATGGGTTATGGCTGAAGCTCAGCATCATTTCCTGGAAAGGAGTATAGTGCTGCAGGGGCTTTACCGCGGCCGACATGGTCCCCATACCCAGAAAGAGAAGGCCGAAGCCTAGGAGGACCTGACCCAAGTAACGCTGCCGGCGCTTCTTGGCCAGGAACTGCAAGAGCACACCGAGACCGATGGCCGGCAGAGCATAATCGGTTAGCTTCAAGGCGACTAGCTGACCGGTAATAGTTGTACCGATGTTGGCACCCAGAATGACACTAACCGCCTGCTTGAGTGTCATTAGCCCGGCGTTGACGAAGCCAACTACCATTACCGTGGTCGCGCTGCTGCTCTGGACCAGGGCGGTAACTACTGCCCCGACAACCGTCCCGATCAGCGGTACCGATGTTAAGAGCTCCAGAATTCGCCGTACCCGGTCGCCGGCTGCCCGCTGCAGACCTTCGCCCATAAGCTGCATGCCAAAAAGGAATAGACCAAGACCGCCCACCAGACCAAAAACCTGCGCTGTTGTCACTGTCTTTACCCCCATCCCAAGCTTGCCACCGACTCATTATAGCATAAAAAGCAGGTTAGAGGGTATGCAGCCGGACAGGTTGACGACAGGAAGAGGAGCCAGGCGCGGCCCCTCTGATGAGTCTGCTTCTACACTGGTTCGATCATGTCATGGCGACAGAACCCAAAGACTAGCTCAGTCCCGGGCAGCCAGCGGGGATCCAGGAAATCGCGGGGATCAGTACTCAACAGCCGGACCACGCGTCCCCGGTTCTGCCCGGTCCATTCCACCTCAACCGTGCGGTCTAGGTTGACAATGCTGCGGGGCAGGTGTTCACCGAGCTCGATGCCGGCGAAGATATCCTCAGCGGCCAGTGGTGTGTAGATGATCATCGGTTATCTCCCCGGGGGCTCCCGCCCCTGGTTCCCCTGCCCTGGCTGATCAGGCTCCGCAGCTTGGCCATGGCCTGGGCCAGCCCGCCTACTTCATCAATAAGACCGCTCTTCACCGCATCGCGACCCACCAGCACTGTGCCGATATCCCGCGCCAGTTCACCAGTGCGGAACATCAGCTCCCGGTAGCGCTCCTCGGAGATATTGGAGTTATCGACAACGAACTTAATGACCCGGTCCTGCATCTTATCCAGGTATTCGTAGGTCTGTGGCACCCCGATCACTAGACCCATCAAGCGGATGGGATGAATGGTCATGGTAGCCGTCGGAGCGATAAACGAGTAGGTAGTGGAAACCGCTATGGGGACCCCGATACTGTGGCCCCCACCCAAGACCAGTGAGACCGTGGGCTTGGACAGTGTATTGATCATCTCAGCCAGGGCAAGCCCTGCCTCAACATCGCCGCCCACTGTGTTAAGCACCACCAGAACACCCTCGACCTCCTGGTTGGTCTCCAGCGCCACCAACTGGGGGATAAGGTGTTCGTATTTGGTGGTTTTATTCTGCGGGGGCAGAACCATATGCCCCTCAACCTGGCCGATAATGGTCAGGGTATGCACGCTGGAGTGCGGTTCGGTGACCCGGGCCGTCCCCAGCTCCTTTATGTTCTCAGCCGGTCCATCCCCATTCTTGCCTTCACCCCGGCGCGGCCGACGCGCGCCTGGCCGCAGGTCACGGCCGGTCGGCGGTTGCGGCCGCCTCGGATCGTCGTCAGACTCTGGCACTCTACCAACCTCCCGCTCCTGATCCCTCTTAGTATCCTTCGGGAGGAGGCATTTATGCCGACCTATAAGCTAGACCTCGATGACAATGGGAAGGATCATGGGACGCCGCCGGGTGCGCTCGTAGAGAAAACTGCTGAGAGCATCACGCACCGTACTCTTAATGGCACCCCAGTCACCTGGTTGGTAAGGCTCTTCGCTGGTGAATGCATCTGCCACCCGCTGTCTAGCCTCCTCCATCAGAGCCTCAGACTCCCGGACATAGACGAATCCCCGAGAAACCAACTCCGGCCCGGCAGCCAGCCGACCATCCTCATCGACGCCGAGCACGCAGATGAGGATACCGTCCTGGGAGAGCTGCCGTCGGTCGCGGAGTACTACATTACCGACATCGCCCACCCCGAGCCCGTCCACCAGAACGTTACCGCACTGAACCCGGCCGGCTACCTGCGCCCCGTCGCGGGTGAACTCAAGGATGGTGCCATTCTCGACCACGAATACATGGTTGGACGGGATGCCCAGCTCCTTGGCCAGGGCCGCGTGGTGGACCAGATGCCGGTACTCGCCGTGCACCGGCACGAAGTATCTAGGCTGAACCAGGTTGAGCATAAGTTTGAGCTCCTCGCGGCTAGCGTGGCCCGATACATGGACCCCAGAATTCGGGCCGTAGATAACTTCAGCCCCGCGGCGGAAGAGGTTATTGATGGTCCGGGCCACCATTTTCTCATTGCCCGGCACCGGGGTAGCGGCAATGACGACCGTATCTCCCGGCATGACATCAATCCACTTGTGGTCATTGTTAGCAATGCGGGTCAGCGCTGACATGGGCTCCCCCTGGCTCCCCGTGGTCAGGATAACCGTACGATCGGCCGGATGGCGATCGATTTCCTCCACTGGTACCACCAGCCCCTCGGGGACTCTCAGGTAACCTAAGCGCCTAGCAATCTCGTAAGTATCTACCATACTGCGCCCGACCACCGTCACCGCCTTCCGGTGGCGGGCCGCCGCATCGAACACCTGCTGTACCCGGTGAACATTGGAGGCAAAAGTGGCCACCAAAACCCGACGGCGAGCCGAACCGATCACCTGATCCAGAGTCTGGCCTACTACCTTCTCGGAGGGGGTATAGCCCTCCCGCTCAGCACCGGTGCTATCAGACAAGAGCACCAGCACATCCCGCCGCCCCAGGTTAGCCAGGTCGTGGAAGCCAGCCACCTCGCCATCAACCGGAGTCTGGTCGAATTTGAAATCCCCGGAGTGAACTACCAGACCCACCGGGGTCTCAATGGCCAGACCGACAGAGTCGGGGATACTATGGTTGGTTCGGAAGGGGGTGACAGTGAAAACACCAACCTCAACCGGCTGGCCTGGCTCAATGACCGTGGTATCTCGGTGCATCTTCACCCCGAACTCCTCGAGCTTACGCTGGACGATCCCCAGCGTCAGCTTGGTGCCAAACAGGGGGACATCCAACTGCCTCAGAAGGTAGGGCAGAGCGCCGACATGGTCTTCGTGTCCGTGGGTCAGGACAACCCCCTTAACCTTGTCCCTTCTTTCGGCGAGATAGGACATGTCAGGGATAACAATATCAACCCCGAGCATCTCTTCTTCCGGAAAGATGAGTCCGGCATCAAGGACAATAATGGTGCCCTCGTACTCTATAACTAGCATGTTCTTGCCGACTTCGCCGAGACCGCCCAGGGGGATTAGGGACAACTTATCTTCATGCTTCTTCACAGTATTCACCACTCTATTTCTAGTCCCATTAGAGCCTGTCGCGCAAAGATGGGGAACAGCCGGTTACATAGGGGACGGGGGAACGGTCATGGCTCAGGGCGTTGTCCGTTCACCCCTTGACAGGGTATTTCCCTACTCTCTTCACCCCGTTGTCAGGCCGCCCAGGCAGAACCCAGCCTGTGAGGGCAAAGTAGCCCCCTGGCCTTACCCCACCTCACCAAAAAATGCCGCCACAACTTGTCTTGAGCAAGTTGTGCGTGGCCCAGATGAGCCGCCACTCGCTCCGGCAGGCCGAATGACCCCATCGCATGAACCGATCGCACCCACTCACCACCTTCACCTGCCCAAACGTGGTCGCTACGAACAACTCCGGCCCGTCGGGATCGGACCTCGCGCAATTGGCCTCACTCCAGTAACCCGCATCCGCTGCCAGCGCCCCGATCTGACGCAGCTGACGGCAGTCGTTCTCCTCTTGAGTAAGGTCCGCAGCCACTATGACCTGCAACTCGGAAACCAGCACTTGACCGTTGTACCCCTGCACGTAGCCAGTACGCGTCTTCATGATCCGGCTGTCGGGATCACTCACGTTCGCTTTCGCTTCCCGGTCTGGGGTCGGGTCAGGGCCCCTGGGCTTGCGCCCCCGCTTCTTTTTGCTGTCTCCTCTTCCTCCACAGACCGCGCACCAATCTTCGCCTCCTTGACCAAAGCGACCTCGGCCGTCTCCTTCTCCAGCCTGGCCTTAGCCGCCACCAGCCGGGCCAGCCGACTCCGGGGATCGCACAGCTCTTCGGGCAGCCAGTCCCGCAAGCTCGGCGGCATCAGGTACACCTGCTCACGGTCAACCAGGTGGAAGTTGTAGGCCACGCTGGCACCCCCGCAAAGCTCATAAATCGCTTTCCCTATTCCCCACAAACCTTCACTGCTCCTCCCGAGGTTTTTGCAACAAGCTTATTAATTGTTATTCGTCAAATGTTGTGATTCGTTGGAGCCTCCAGTGTTCAGAAGGCTGAACCTAGTTGGCCTCGGTGATGCTGTTGGTTATGCGGTATGTGGCGTAGTTACAGATTTCTGTCTGCCAGTAACGCATTGTGGTCGCGAGCCTGCGCAGTTCTGGAACTCCGGAAGTCAGCCACTTCTCATCAGTAGATCTAGCCGGGAAAAAGCATCTTCGGGAGTGCATGTCCTGTACGCCCCTCAACCCAAACCATGAGGGCTCCGTCGGTGGCGATGGCCAGGTAGCTGACAAACAGGTCTGGCAAACCCAGGGCGAAACTGGTATGCTGGATATGCATCCAATAGGTCCCTCTCGATGTTCAGATGGTGTGATGATCATTCTGAACTTTCGACGGGTCCTACTGGATGCCTTTTCACACCCACCTTAACGCTCTGGGTGGTTCACAACATTCAGTGTAGCTTCTTACGCATATATGAGAGGAGGCTCCAGAATGGCTGATGACCCTGGAGGTCGCAGCACCACCAACTCTCTTTCTTACTCTTCGTCCGAGTGGTTAAGGGGGTCGACGACCGCGTCACCGATGGGCTCGGTGACCGAAGCCTACAAGGCGGGCTTCCTCACCACCACATGCAGGTGCTCGGTGGTGTCCCTGAACTGGGGAGATTCACAGCTTCTCGCGACAGCTTCAAGGATATTAAGGTAAGCCCCATGGTCCTCGGCGTGCATCCTGGTAAGCTGGTCAAGGCTACCGCTGGCAAAGCCCTCAACCCCAGCATAGCTTATTATCTCAAACCCTGCTTCCTCCAACTGCCCGAGCGCGGCAGGCGGGGTGGTGAAGTACGCCTCGGTGAACCCCTGTTGGGGTCCCTCTTGAGTAAACTCCGCAAAAAGCCGGCGGATGTTCTCGGGATCCCGGTAAAACTCGGGTGACTCTGTGAGTAGAGCGCGGAGAAGACCCCATGAATTGATGAACGCCACAATGGCCGGAGCACCGGGTTTCAGTATCCGGTAAAGCTCAGCGAGGGCTTTAAGCCTCTGCTCCCTCTTGACCAAGTGGTACATCGGGCCCATGTGTAGGGCTGCATCAAAGTGCCCGTCTGGCAGGAAGCTTAGGTCACATGCGTCGGCTGCGTGGATGGCGTCTGGAAACAGCCCGGCTTCCTGGGTCTTCTGCCGGGCAACCTGCAGGAGGCCCTCAGACAGGTCTATTAGGGTCACCCTATAGCCTCGCCGCAGTAGTTCTATGGTGTACTTCCCCGGTCCCCCGCCGATGTCTGCCACCCGACCTGTCGGAGGGAAGTACTTGCAGACAAGGTATACAGTGCTGGCAAATTCCAGCTTCCTGTAGGGCCTGTCAAGCCTCTCCCATTCACGCAAGGCATTCTGGTCGTAGAAACCTCTTACGACGTCGCTCACCGCTCTCCCCTCCCCACTGTGGCGACTGATTTCGGCAAATCTACCATTTAATATATCGAACACTACCCCCTCCAGACAACCAGACCTGCGCCAGGAGTGACTGTCAAGAAGTCTTGGGTAAATAACTGGCTTCCGAGTGCCGTTTCCAGTGTGTGTTAAACAGTCGTTACTAGACTAATCTCACGCATGACCTTCTAGAAACCTCCCGAAGCAGTTGTTCCCCAGTGTCGGTAAACTTCGGGCAGGGGCAGAATCGACAAGTTAAGGTCATGGTGGGTGATCAAGGCCACGAAGAGCCCTCGTCGTCCATTCTGACTTCATTCTCTGCGAAACTTCGCCGACCGAACGAGCAGCACCTACCGGAGACCGCATAGCGTTCCTCCCGGAAGGACTAGCTAAGTCCGGCGGGGAATCAGTGGAGTCGGGAGGAATGGCATTGACCACCAGGATCGTGCTCTGGTCGTTGGCCCTGGTTCTTGTCTTACTGGCTGGCTGGCGGTTTGGCCGCAGTTACCGGCAGATCAGGTCAATTCTGCGCGCACTCCCTGCCGTCGGCGCCCTGGCTGTCTCCCTGTACCGGGATCAGCGCGTTCCGCGCCGGGCCAAGATCACCCTCAGCGCTCTGGTGGTCTACCTTGCCTCACCAGTCGATGTCATCCCCGATTTCCTTCCACTCCTTGGTTATCTCGATGATGTACTGGTCGTGGCTGTCGTCCTGGATGGTCTGGTCAACCAGATCGACCAGGCGATCGTGGCCGACCACTGGAAAGGCGATTCGCAAGAGCTGGAAGCGGTTCAGGCTGCGGCCCGCCGCCTCTCAGCCGTTGTGCCCCGCGGCCTGAAGCGCCGCATCTTCGGGCTGGCCGAAGAGGAGCCAGAGTCCGGGCAGCCGCACTGACCGTGCCGGCTGCGCAACCGGTCGACCAGCAGAACCACTCCAATCAGCGCCATGGTGGCAAAACCCGACCAGCGAATCCCCCCGTTGACCGTAGCCACCAGGGCCAGGGCACCTCCGGACAGCTGTCCCAGGACAGTGGCGATCTCATCCCAGGCTGCACCAGTAAGGTATAGCCCACCCAGACCAACGCGCCCAGCACCGCTCCGACCGGCAGCAGACTGGCTCGCTTGAGGTGGTCTCCCCAGCGGGCGAGAGCCGCCGCCACCAGCAGAAAAACCCCAAAATAGGTGGAGATGCTATAGCCCATGACATCCGTTCCCGCGCCCAACACATCACAGACGCAAGGGTAGTAGAGCGCGTTCACCGCCCACATCTCCAGTTCGTAGATGGCGAACAGGCCCAGCATCAGCAGAAAGGCGGGCGACTGCATGATGCACCGCAGCGCCGCACCGATCCCCCGGTCGCTCCCGGCGATCGGCTCGGACGAGGGCAGAGCTGCTACGGGCCGGACGATGAACATGGCCAAAGCCGGGAGCCGATAGCTCAGGCTGTTGATGGCAAAGGCCCAGTTGGGGCCGATGCGCATGATGGCCACCCCGACGATGGTCGGGGCAAAGAGCAGGCACCCGCCGTAGATGGCCCCAAGGAGCGCGTTGGCCTTCAAAAGGTCTTCCTCGCCGGCCAGGTGCGGGATGAGCACCGCCCGGGAGGCAGCCAGAAAGGCTCCTACCGAGGAGACCAGGGAGTTGAGCAGGGTGATGCCGAACAGGCCACGGGTACTTGGCACCACCCGAGGTATCCGTCGCCCATTACGCCCTCAGTGTAGTAGCGGCCACGCCGCAGATACTACGAGCAGCGACTACGCACGGGTGCCCGAAGAAGCCGGGGGGATTTATCCCCGGCGGAGTGTCACTGCGACCTGATCGCTCTTCCAGCGGCAGGCACTCGCCTTGATGTGGGTTGAGTCAGTAGAAATGCTCCCGGAAACCAGGCCGGCCTCGATGCACTGCCTGAGGATCTCCTCGAAGATGTCCTCGAAGATCTTGGAATCGGGGAACCGGCGACGAAATGGACCCGATCGTGAGCATCAATTGCCCGTTTTCGGCTCCATTTGTCAACAGCCATCAAGGTCCCCCTGTCGGACAGGGGGACCTTGATGGCTGCCTGGCTACTTAATCAAGCCGTATTCAGCCATAGCCTGCCGTATTACCTCCACGTCCCGCTCCTCGGGCCCAACCAGTGGAAGTCGCACTCCGCCCACGGGGAATCCAGCCAGCTCTAGCGCGGCCTTGACCGGGATAGGGTTAGTAGTGACAAATAGCGCCTTAAACAGGGGGAAGAGCCGGGCATGCCAGCTGGCAGCCTCCTGGTGATTCCCCTCCTCGAAGGCCTCGACCATGCGGCGGATATCCTTTCCCGCTATGTGCGAGACCACGCTGACCACACCCACGCCCCCAATGGCGAGAATGGGCAGGGTAGCGCTGTCATCGCCCGAGTATATCTGAAACGAGTCCGGGCAGAGCCGCCGGATCTCCGTAATCTGATCCAGGTTGCCGCTGGCCTCCTTGATGGCCACAATGTTGGCGATCCTGGCCAGCCGGGCGACAGTAGCCGGCAAGATATTGGACGCGGTGCGTCCTGGTACATTGTAGAGCATTACCGGCAGGCGGGTGGCCTCGGCTATCTCCCGGAAATGCTGGTAGAGCCCATTCTGAGGCGGCTTGTTATAATACGGCGCAACCAGCATCACGGCGTGCGCGCCAATGGCCTCGGCCCGCTTAGTCAGGTGGATGCTGTCCGAGGTGGAATTGCTGCCGGTACCGGCCAGAACCAGAGTCTGGTCACCCACGGCTTCCAGCACCTTTTCCAGAAGCCTCGTCTTCTCCTGCACTGAAAGGGTGGGTGACTCCCCGGTGGTGCCGGAAACCAGAATCCCATCAGAACCATTTCCCGCCAGATACTTGGCCAGTTCGGCCGCCCGCTGGTAATCCACTCCCAGCTTTCTGTCGAACGGCGTGACCATGGCCGTGATTAATCTTCCCAGGTTCTCCACCAGACTCACCTCCGTTTTCGGCTTTCATTGACTCTTATCGGTCATCCCGAATTGGTAGTGCAGTGCCCGAACCGCCCTGCCCACATCGCCGCCCCTGACCAAACAGGAGATGGTGAGATGCGAGTCAGCCGTCTGGAGAATCCGCACTCCGGCATCGTGCAAAGCCCGGACCACCCGGGCCATCACTCCGGGTACGCCGCGCATGCCGGCACCGACCACTGATACCTTGGCACAATCCGGATAGACCTCATACTTCAGCCCCAGTCGGTCCAGAATCAACATGGCCCGGGCCACATCACTGTCCTTGATGATGAATGACTTCTCACTGGGAGACACGTTAATAAGATCAACGCTGATATTGCCTCGGGCCAGCTCCTCAAAGATCCTGAGTTCCAGAGAGACATCGTCCTCCGGAGTACTGACTTTGACTCTGGCCACATCGGCAATATGAGTGACCGCAGTAATGATCTTCCCCACCTGGAACCCCGGCCAACCACCCGGCATACCCGAGGCGATGAGGGTACCCGGTGAGTCACTGAAGGTCGACCTCACCCGCAGTGGCAGGTTGCGGCGCATGGCGATCTCTACTGCTTGCGGGTGGACCACCTTGGCGCCCTGATTGGCCATCTGGAATATCTCACTGTAGGTGATGAGCTCCAGTGTCTTGGCCTCAGGCACCAGGCGTGGGTCAGCGGTTTTGATCCCATCGACATCGGTATAGATCTCCACAACCTCCGCCCCCACCGCGGCGCCTAAAGCCACCGCAGTCGTGTCACTGCCACCCCGCCCAATGGTGGTCACCTCTCCCTCCTCTGTCTTGCCCTGGAAGCCGGCCACCACCGCAATTCGGCCTTCACGCAGGTGGCGGAGGACTGGTTCTGGGTTGACCCGGATGATCTGGGCCGAAGTGAAGTTGCTATCGGTAATGATCCCGGCCTGGCCCCCGGTGAGGGCGAGGCAATCAACACCTTTTTGCCTCAGCGTGCCGGCCAGAACCACTGCGGAGATTATCTCGCCGCACGATGCGATCAGGTCCAGTTCCCGCGCGGTGGTATCGGCTCCGGTAGCCAACGCCAGCCCCAGCAGTGTATCAGTAGCATAAGGGTCGCCAGCCCGCCCCATGGCCGAGACCACCACTAGCTGCGCATAGCCATCGGCCCGGGCCCGCACGACTTTCTCAGCCACTTGCGACCGCAGGGCGGGAGTCGCCACCGAGCTGCCACCGAATTTCTGAACCAAGATGCGCAAGATATCTTCCCCCCAGCCTCAGAACCCTAGATCAGGTCTCTCTCAACCAACTCTTCGGCGATCTGCACGGCATTGGTGGCCGCCCCTTTTCTGAGGTTATCGGCCACCACCCAGAAAGCCAAGCCGTTCCGGCCGAAAAGGTCGTTGCGCAGACGGCCCACATAGACCTTATCTTGCCCGGCCGCCAGTGCAGGCAACGGATAGCGGGCCCGGTCCGGATCGTCCTCCACAACAATCCCAGGCTTCCGCTCCATCTGGCGGCGGAGCATATCGGCGGGGACCAGTTCATCGGTCTCTACATAGACCGATTCAGCATGACCAATCATCACTGGAACCCGGACAGCGGTCGCGATAACCTGGAGATCCTGTCTGTTCAGTATCTTCCTGGTCTCATTGACCAGTTTCATCTCCTCCAGCGAATAACCTGAGCGCTCGAAGGAGTCAATATGCGGCAGGACATTGCACCCAATGGGGTGGGGGTAGACGCTGGCTAGCGGGCTTCTCCCCGCCGCCAGGGCCTGCCAGTTCTCCCTGAGCTCCTCCATGGCCCGCCGACCGGTTCCCGATACCGACTGGTAGGTGGAGACCACCACCAGACGCAGCGGGCTGATCCGCTCAATTACCTCTAAGACTACCACCAATTGAATGGTTGAGCAATTAGGGCTGGCGATAATCCCGTGATGATCGCTTAGCGCATGGGCATTGACCTCCGGAACCACTAGCGGGACGGTGGGATCCAGACGGAAAGCATTGCTCTTGTCAATGACCACAGCTCCCCTCTGGCGGGCCACTGGCACCCAATCTCGGCTGACTCCGGTACTCGCTGCGAAGAAGGCCAGCTGCACCCCATCAAAGGCCTCGGCCGAGATGGCTTCGACGGTATGTTTCCGGCCGGCCATTTCTACCTCAAGGCCAGCCGACCGCGGACTCGCCAGCAAACGGAGTCCGGCCAGAGGGAACCTCCGCTCACCGAGGATCTGGAGCAATTGTGTTCCTACGGCTCCCGTTGCGCCAACCACTGCCACATTGTAGCCCATATGCCCGGCCAACCTCCTTGCGGGAGTTATCGTTTAAACCGTTCGACCAGAATCGGCTGAACCTGGCGTCTCTCCAGGGCGGCCTCCACCGTATCCAGGAGCCGGTCGAGGTCCGCGTCCAATGAATTCGGTTTGGTCTCCGGGCTATCCTGCCCAAATGGTATAAAATAGACATTCTTGGCGTTGAGCAAGATCCCCAGGTTCCGGGCGTTCATCCCCAGCCCATCGTTGGTGGCCACCGCCAGGACCACCGGCCCACCATTGCGCAGCTGTGCTTTGGCAGCCATCGCCGGGGGCGTATCGGTGATACCATTAGCCAGTTTGCCCAGGGTATTCCCGGTACACGGGCAGATGACTACTGCATCCAACAGCCGCTGGGGACCGATGGGTTCCACTTCTACTATCGTCCGCCAGGGCACCCGCCCGGTCATCTGCTCGAGGCTGGACAGCAGATCCTCGGCTCGCCCGAACCGGCTGTCGGTGACAGCCACCGATACCGACACGATGGGCTGCACCAGGGCACCCGCCTCTACCAGCCGCCCCACCTGAGGCAGGGCCCGAGCGATGGTACAGTGGCTGCCGGTGAGCGCAAAACCGATTTTCTTTCCCTTAAGCATTACCGCATCCCCCTTCGCCCCGCCAGGCTGCGGACGGCTCTTCCTTGAGGATGCGGAGAATCCTGCGGGCAATGATCTGACCGGCGGTCACCGGAGCCACCTTCCCCGGCAGCCCTGGGGCCAGAACCGCCTGGCGCCCCAGAGACCGGGCAGCATCGAAATCGCAGCCGCCCGGCGCGCTGGCCAGATCGATGATTACCGCCTCACTGCCAACCAGCCCCAATGCCGTTCGATCCAGGATCATCCTGGGAACTGTGTTGAAGATCAGATCCATCTCCGGCAGGGCTCCATGGAACTCACTAAAGCAAACCGGTCGGTAACCGGCCTCCAGGATCCGGGCCAGGTCACGTGGCTTTCTGGCCGCTACCGACACACGCGCCCCCAATCCGGCCAGAGCCCTGGCCAGCGTCACTCCACAACGCCCATAACCCAGCACCAGGCAACGGCTGCTGTGGATGGTGATTGGGGTGAGCTCCATAGCCATCTGAATCGCGCCCTCGGCGGTGGGGATGGAGTTTAAGATGGCAACCTCGTCGTCATCGGCCAGCTCAATTACGGTGATCCCGTATGTGTCCGCCAGCTGACGGAGGTGCTGACTGGCCACTCCCACCACCAGTCGGGCCTCGCTGGCCGTCTGGGCCAGGTCTTCCCCCTTGATCCAAACCGGATAATCGAGGTAAGCCGAGCTGACCCGGCCGTCATCACCCATACCCCGCATGGGCAGGATGATAAGATTCGCTCCCACCAGTGCCTCGCCGGCGTCGGCCACCCATTGGGCCCGGCACTCAGAGGTGGACGGCGGACGTCCGGCATATACTACCTGAAAACCGTGATCACCCAGTGTGGTTAGCACCTGCTCTTCGCGGGCGTCGCCACCGAGCAGCGCTACTCTCGTCTGGCAACTGGCTGTCAAATGAGATCCCCCCAAGAAAGCCGCCGTGCCGAGCACGGCTACTACACTATATGACCTCTTGGTGGGGGGCGTGTAAAGTTAGGAATCGAGAATCTCCATCATCCGGGTGTAGACAGTCTCGGAGCGCCAGACCCTCTTCACCGCCAATAGGACTCCGGGGATGAAGGACTCCCGCGAGAGGCTGTCGTGCCTCAGGGTCAGTGTTTCGCCGGAGCCGCCGAAGATGACCTCGTGGTGCGCTACCAGACCCGGCAGCCTCACGCTGTGGATAGGATAGTCAGATACCGGGCGGCCTGTCTCGGCTGCCAGGGCTGCAGCCAGCCGGTAGGCGGTTCCCGATGGAGCATCCAGCTTGCGGTCATGGTGGAGCTCTACAATCTCAGCCCGGCCGAGATACCGGGCCGCATCAGCACTGAGTTTCTCCAACAGGGCCGCCCCCACCGAGAAGTTGGGGACCACCACCGCCCCCAACCGGCGCGCCCGACACCGATCAAGCAGCTCTCTGAGTCTCTCCTCTGGCAGCCCGGTGGTTCCCACCACCGGCCGGATTCCGGCCTCCACCGCAGCCAGAGCATTCTCCATGGCGGCCGCCGCCACGGTGAAGTCGATCAGGACATCCATCCGGGGGCTCGCCTCCAAAGCCTCCAAAAGCGATCGACTTACCTTCAGACCCAGCGACCGGTCGTGCACGACCTCACCGATATCCACCCCCGGCTGACGGGGGTCAATGGCCGCCACCAGCTCCAGGGTGCGGTCAGCCATCACCCCCCTGACCACTTCACGGCCCATCCGGCCCAGTGCGCCTGTTACACCTACTCTGATAAGCATCAGGCAATCATCTCCCAACCAGCGGTATGACAAAGGAGTACGCCCAAGTAAGGCAGTACTCCTCTCTGACCCTAATCTACCTGAACCCGTTCGGCCCCGGTCTGGCTCAGTATAGCCGCTACCACCCGGGTGCGATCAATCGTGTCAGTCTGTACAGCCGCCACGATCCTTCCTCGCGCGACCTCCTGGCCCAGCTCGGAGCTGCGCTCATGAGGAATGCCCAGATCGACCAACCCACCGATCACACCACCAGCCACCGCCCCCGACAGGATCCCGGCCAACGGCCCGGCCGCCAGCAGCCAGCTGATACCGGGAACTGCCCCGGCCGCCCCCAAAACCAGACCAGCCAGCCCGCCGATGACCGCACCGGCCGATAGGCCATCGCCGATCTCCTGATCGACCCCGGTCATGGATTCGCCGACATTCTGCGCGTGCATCCAATGGCTATC
This sequence comes from Bacillota bacterium, assembly GCA_040758135.1. Lineage (GTDB taxonomy): Bacteria > Bacillota > Sulfobacillia > JBFLWA01 > JBFLWA01 > JBFLWA01. Next base: position 128,594 of record JBFLWA010000002.1, read on the forward strand.
GTCCTTGCGACGTGTGCCCGGGCCCAGCAACGAAATGCGGTCCCGGTTGACGCCTTGCTGTACGAGCCGCTCCACGGCCCTCTCCACCTGGCCCTCCGAGCAGTAGATCCCGCTTACGATGATGTACTGACCCATCGCCTCACTCCTCTGGGTTTATCACCATTAGCTTCTCCCAAAGGATGGGTCAGCCACCCGCCAGCCGGGCTAGTATAACCGGTGCTCATCAAGGTTCAGGATCACTAGATCGGGGCCGATCCGTTTAACCGCGCGCCAAGGGACAGTCTGCTCGTGCGGGCGGGCAAACAGGCCGCGCCGCTCGCGAATGACCAGTGACAGGATGCGGCCGGACTGCTCATCGATGACCAGCTCGGCCTCGCCTACTGTCCCCAGCCGGTCACCGGTGGCCAGGTTAACTATTTCCTTGCTCCTGAGTTCACCAAACCTCACTGTGTTTCACCGCTAATACCGTATGCTGTGGCTCTGCCGTTAGACCCCAGTGTGTCCGAAGCCGCCCTTCCGCTTGGTCTCGTCCAGTTCAGGTACTTCCTCCCACCTGGCTCTGATCACCGGGGCCAGCACCAGCTGGGCCAGGCGCAGGCCGCGGGCAACTGTGTATGGTTCTTGCCCGGCATTTAGCATGATAATCGCGACCTCTCCCCGATAGTCAGAGTCGATGGTCCCCGGCGAATTGGGTATGATCAGACCGTGCCGCAGGGCCAGACCGCTCCTGGGACGCACTTGAAGCTCGAAACCGGGAGGTACCGCCACCCTGAACCCGGCCGGGATCAATCTGATCTCACCTGGAGCCAGAACGACTGGTTCAGTGACGGCTGCCGCCACATCCATGCCCGCTGCCCCCGGAGTCATGTAGTCGGGCAGCGGCAATCCCTCGCCATGGGGCAGGCGCTGTAGACGGATACTCCTCACCTGAAAGGAATACTCCCCGTTCACTGGGCTTCACCTCTCTCCACTATTGGCGCCACCGCTTGGAACGCTTCTTCTTCGGTCAAAGGGCCAACAGCTGCCACCGCCTGGGGCTGACCCAGGAACAACCGGCCAGCCAATCGCTGGACATCGCCGGCAGTGACCGCGTCGACACCATCTACGGTCTCCTCCAGCGTAAGATGACGCCCGAAGTATATCTCGCACCGGGCCAGCCGCGACATACGGGAGCTGGTACCCTCCAGCCCCAGCATGAGATTGCCCTTCAGCTGCTCCCTGGCTCGCCCCAGTGTTGCCTCATCTAACGGCGATTCAGCCAGCCTGATCAACTCATCGCTGATGATCCGGCACACCTCAGCCAGATTGCCGGGGGCCAGCCCGGCGTAGATGGTGTAACAACCATCATCACCATAGAGAGCTGGGAAGGCATACACCGAGTAAGCCAGCCCCCGGTTCTCCCGGATCTCCTGGAACAGCCGGGAGCTCGACCCACCGCCCAGGACGGTCATGAGCACATGCATATTGTACAGATCCGGATGGTCCTGGGGTATCGCCCAGCTGCCCAGGCAAAGGTGAACCTGTTCGATGCCACGTTCCACCGCCATCACCCTCACCCTGCCGGGACGCTGTCCCCTCGGGCGGGCTACTGCTGCTCCGTTCAACTGGCCGAAGTGTGTGGCGATATTCTCCACCAACCGTTGGTGGGACAGCCGGCCGGCGGCGGTAACCAGAATGTTGCCAGCGGTGAAGTGCCTCTGGTAATAGTCGACCACCTTCTGCCGACTGAGGTTCTGGATCACCTGCCGATCGCCCAAGATGTTGTTGCCCAGAGGGTGTTGGCCCCATAGACCCTCGGAGAACAGCTCGTGGACATATTCATCGGGGGCATCCAGGTACATGCTGATCTCCTCACCGACCACCCTGACCTCCCGGAGAACCTCCTCATCGGCGAAGAGCGGATGGTTGACCATATCACCCAGAATCTCGGTCACCAGATCTAAGTGCTCGTCCATAACTCGGGCATAGAAGCAGCAGTACTCCTTGGCTGTGAAGGCGTTTATCTGTCCCCCGACTCCGTCCACAGCCTCGGCGATCTCGCGGGCTGTCCGGCGGACCGTTCCCTTGAACAGCATATGTTCGATGAAATGGGTGATTCCGGACTCCCCTGGGCCCTCGTGCCGCGCACCCGTCAACACCCAGACACCCAGAGCGGCCGAACGCACATGATCCATCTCTTCCGAGATGATGGTTAGACCATTCCCCAGCACTGTTCTATTGATCAAATAGGTCTCCTCGCTTCCCGTCTCATTAACCATTTCGCACTCAGTGGCCGTCCTTCCTCTCAGCGGTAGCGAACCTGAAGGGTGATGCCGCGGTAGAAGTTCTGGAGGATCTGCTGATAACTGTAGCCGGCTCTGGCCATGGCATAGGCCCCCCATTGGCTCATCCCGACCCCGTGGCCATACCCCTGGCCAGTGAAGACGAGTACCCCGCCTCGCTCAGCGTAGGCAACCGGTTGCCCGCCTCCCACCGTCACCAATCGTGTACCGTCCGGACCCGGCCAGGCCATGAGCCATTGGCTACTGGTTCCCGTGACCTCAGCCAGCGGCCGGGCCTGGGTCACCCCCCAGCCCGGATAGGTATTGACCTTGAAGAGTAAACTCTTAAAAGCAAAAATGTCCAACGCACCCCGCAGTGTCTCTCCGGGCAGCACTATGGAACTGTGCGCCCCCTCAATCCATACCGACAGGTTGCGCCCGGCTGTCGATTTCCTCTCACCCCTCACCGAGATGACTTCAACGGGGCCAACCTCACCTCTTCGGCTGAAAGCAGCCGCCAACCCCGATCCGAGCTGCGCGCCGGTAGTAGCAACTGTCCAACGGTATTCGCCTTCATGGGTTTGGGAAGTGCCAGCCAGGTACGGGGCCTGGCCGCCCCAGATCTCGCTGACATCATCGGTCTGGCCGCCGGCATGCGAGTGATAGACCGCGTCGATTAAGCGCCCACCGTAAGTGGCCACCACCCCGCGAGTCGCTCTAACCGCCTCCGAGGTAGAGGCACGCTCCCCGTGAACACCAAGGTACATCTGGCAATGGACGGTCGGGCAGACATCATAGCCGGCATTGCCATGGCGGCCCAGCTGGATCAGCGCGTAGGTACGCGCCGCCACCGCCTGGGCCTTCAGGGCCTCCAGCGGCCAGGAAGAGGGCATCTCGCCCGGCACTACGCCCAAGAGGTACTCCTCGACCCCCAGGCGGTTGATCACCGTCAGTCGCCCCTGGGCAGTGAGGCTGAGCTCAGCCCGACCCCGGTAGGGACGTCCGTTGACCTCAATTAGCGCGACATCTCTAAATATAGCCTGTTTCCCCGGGGCCGATGGCGCCCCCGCCGAGAGCAGGAGTATGGTGTCGGCCCCGGGATACGGGTAGTAGGTGACCACAGGACGCCAGACAATGCCAGGCCCCCCGGCCGCGGCGCCTTCAGCCGAGGTCGCCACCACGGCTTTACTAATTTCGTAGCAGTCAATGCCGACGCGCTGCAGGTCAAGCCTGGTTGCGCCCAGCAACCACGCACTCTCGGCCACAAGGGCCGCCATCGTAGTAAGCCCGGGCATGGCTTCCGTGCGGTTACCCGCTTGGACCACCACGGCAAAGGGCGCCCCTTCAGCCAGCCCCACGGCGATCTGCGGCTCCGCGGCGATCGGTCCGGCCCCCACCAGCAGCAGGCTGAGGACCAGACCAAGACTGCGCTTAACCATGGTCAACACCGCCTTCCAGTACGCCACAAGTGTATTCCCTGAGACAACCTCCTATGCGGCAGCGAGAAAGGCGGCCTTGCCGGCCGCCTTCATCAGCTCAGGCTAACGTCGGGGACCTCGGTTACCCCCGTCCCGCCGCCGGGGTCCGCCCGGCGGACGCCCCCCTCTGGGTCGATCCTCGGGAACAGCTTCACCATTGGCCCGTTTCTCTTCGATGAGAATAGCCCTTCGGGACAGGTTGATCCGGCCCATTCGGTCGATCTCCACTACTTTCACAGTAACCTCGTCGCCGACGTTAACTGCATCCTCCACCTTCTCTACCCGGCCAATCTCCAACTCCGAGATGTGGATTAGCCCCTCCTTGCCCGGCAGGATCTCAACAAAAGCGCCAAAGCTCATCAGCCGGGTGACCCGGCCAGTATAAACCTGACCAGCCTCAACTTCCTTGGTCAGGCGCTCGATCCATTCCACGGCCTTGCGGCCACCCTCACCGTCGATGGAGGCGATGAAAACCCGCCCGTCATCTTCGATATCGATTTCGACATTGCATTCCGCGATAATCTGGTTGATCATCTTCCCGCCCGGACCAATTACCTCGCGAATCTTCTCCGGGTCGATGGTGATGGTGATAATGCGCGGTGCATACGGCGATAGCTCAGGGCGCGGTTCGGCAATGGTCTCCAGAAGCTTACCAAGGATAAAGAGCCGCCCCTCCCTAGCTTTCTCCAGGGCCGTCTTAAGGATCGCCCGGTCGACACCGGCGATCTTAATATCCATCTGGAGGGCGGTGATCCCTTCGACGGTGCCAGTCACCTTGAAATCCATGTCGCCCAGGGCGTCCTCAATCCCCTGAATATCGCTGAGAACCACGAACTCGTGACCCTCCTTGATCAGGCCCATGGCCACCCCGGCTACTGGTGCCTTGATGGGAACCCCGGCATCCATCAGGGCCAGAGTGCTCGCGCACGTACTGGCCATGGAGGTAGAGCCATTAGAACCCAAGACCTCCGAGACCAAGCGAATGGTATAGGGGAAGATATCGTCTCCCGGAATCATCGGTTCCAGGGCCCGCTCGGCCAGGGCGCCATGACCAATCTCGCGCCGCCCGGGTCCCCGGATCGGCCTGGTCTCTCCCACACTGAACGGCGGGAAGTTGTAATGATGAATGTAGCGCTTGGTCTCATCCTCACCCAGGTCGAACAGCCGTTGCACATCACTGACCATGCCGAGGGTGCAGGCGGTCAATACCTGGGTCTGACCGCGGTTGAACAACCCGGAACCGTGCGTCCGGGGAAGAACCCCAACCTCACAGCTGATGGGCCTGATCTCTTCCGGGCGCCGTCCGTCGGGACGCTCGCCCCGCTGGACAATGGCCTGCCGGACATGTCTCTTAACCATATCCTGGAAGACAGTGCCGATCTCCTTGGCACGGTCGGGAAACTCCCCGCTAAGAGCTTTAAGTGTCTCAGAGAGCAGAGCCTCGGTCCCGGCCTCGCGCTCGAGTTTGTCGGGGTTGTTGATCACCGCGGCCAACCGTTGACCGGCATACTGCTCCACAGCAGTCACGATCTGGTCATCCGGCTCGAACAGAACGATCTCGCGCTTGGCCTTGCCAACTTCCGCCGCAATGGTCTGGATGAAATCAACCAACTTCTGGATCTCTTGGTGGCCGACCATAATGGCCTCGAGGATCTCGTCTTCGGACAGCTCATGGGCACCGGCTTCAACCATCATTACTGCCTCTCTGGTCCCGGCTACTGTCAGGTGAAGCCGGCTGTTCTCAGCCTCAGCCGAGGTAGGGTTGATTATGTATTGGCCGTCAACGAGACCAACAATCACCCCGGCGATGGGGCCATTGAAGGGAATGTCCGAGATAGACAGGGCTATCGAAGCACCGATCATGCCGGCCACCTCTGGTGCATGGTCGTGATCCACCGACATGACAGTCAGGATGACCTGTACATCATTGCGGAACCCCTTGGGGAACAGGGGGCGTATCGGCCGGTCGATGAGACGGGCCGATAGGATCGCCTTCTCGGTGGGCCGACCCTCTCGCCGGAAGACACTGCCCGGGATCTTGCCAATGGCGTAAGTCCGCTCCTCATAATCAACAGTCAGCGGGAAAAAGTCGATTCCCTCTCTGGGGGCCGCCGAAGCGGTGGCGGTGGCCAGAACCGCGGTGTCTCCGTAGCGTACCAGACAGGAGCCTCCGGCCTGCTGGGCCAGACGCCCTACCTCGATGACGAGCGGCCGCCCGGCCAGGGTATATTCATAGCGCTGTGTCATTCTTTCTTCTTCCTCCCCTATCTCTCAACTAGCTACCGTCATTCTTCCCGGAGGGTATACCAGCCATAAGGAAAAAGCGGGAATCCCCCGCTTTGCCCCTATTTGCGCAACCCGAGCTTATCGATGATCGCTCTGTAGCGCTGAATATCCACTTTCTGAAGGTAGTTCAGAAGGTTTCGGCGCTTGCCGACCATCTTCAGAAGGCCCCGTCGTGAATGGTGATCCTTCTTGTGGGTCTTCAGGTGTTCGGTCAGATCGTTGATCCGCTTGGTCAGGATGGCGATCTGGACCTCTGGTGAACCGGTGTCACCCTCATGGGCCTGATGCTCGGCGATAATCGCCTTCTTGCTCTCTGTGTCCAGAGTCATGCTGCACCTCCATATGGTTGTGATCCCCGGCGACCCAGGGTAACGTCGGAGGTTTCGCTACCCCGAGTGCGCGGTTCGCGTCTATCATAGCACAACAACCAGACACTTACAACCAGAGGCCGCCCAATCTTTCCTGCTTCAGCACCCGGCAGGCTGCCAGCCGGTCTCTCTCCAGCTGGGCTCCCAGCTCATCACTGCCGGCGAACTGCCGCTCCGGACGCAGACGGGTGATGAAGTGCACTCTTATGGTCTGGCCGTATAGGTTGCCGGAGAAATCGCAGAGATGCACCTCTAGCCGCGGTCTTCCCCCGCCGAAGGTAGGTGCAGAGCCAATGTTGGCCATACCGTTATAGCTGGTGCCACTGACCTCCACCCTCACTGCGTAGACGCCCGGTTTGGGCACCACGCGCCCCACCGGAAGCTCCAGGTTGGCAGTGGGAAAACCCAGACCCCGGCCACGGCCATCGCCCGGCACGACCTCGCCCGTCAGGCTATAGGGTCGTCCCAGCAGGCGCCAGGCCTGACCCACCCGTCCCTGCACTAGCTGGTGTCTGATGGCGGTACTGGAGACGGTCTGGCGCCCCACCCGGACCGCATCATACACCGATGCCTGAAGGCCGTGGAGCGGACCCTGGAGACGAAGTGTCTCCGGAGTCCCCCGACCACCCCGGCCAAAGTTGAAGTTGAACCCCACGAATATACAGGACGCCCGGTAACACTTCCGTAAGATGTCGGCCATGAAACGCTCGGGGTCTAACCCGGAGAACTCCTGGTCGAAAGTGCGGACGAAGAGATAATCCAGGCCCAAGCTCTCCATGATCTGGGCACGCTCTTCAATCGTCGATAGCTGGGGGACCTCCAGATCCGGGCGGATCACCGCCAGCGGATGGGGATCGAAGGTTAGAGCCGCAGCCAGCTTGCGGCTCTTCCTGGCTTCAGCCACCGTTTCCCGCAATATGGACTGATGTCCCAGATGAACACCGTCAAAGACTCCCAGAGCCAGGCAGATGGGATCCGGAGCTTCGGGGGGCAGGCATTGATCCCGTAGTATGATCATGGTATCAGCTCCCAGCAAGCACTTTCCGGTAGCGCCAAAGCGTGCGTTGCGCGCTCCAAGCCACTACCGCTAGCGGGCCGCCCGCGGCATCCACCACCAAGTGCGGCAGGTCGACCACCTGTGTCAATCGGCCGCTGGCCACCCACTCCTCCTGGAAGGGTATGCCGTGGGAAATCGGCTCAATGGCATCCTGAGCTGCCACCACGACCGGCAGTCCGGGCAATACACGGGTAACGGGCAAGAACAGTTCTGGGAGGTGCCCCCGCTGAACTGCACTCTCAATCTCTCCCAGTATCCGCCCGTCGGCCAGGCTGACCTGCCCGCTGGCAGTGCGCACCAGGAAGGCAAGGCTTCCACCAACACCCAGCCGTTCCCCGATATCGTGAGCCAGAGTCCGCACATAAGTTCCCTTGGAGCAGTGGATTTCCAGCCAGACAACGGCCTGCTTCCCTGGTCGGAAGGCGACAACCTCGAGCTTCCCGATGTGCACCGTCCGGACGGGCGGAGTTATCTCTTCACCGGCCCTGGCGTACTCATACAGCCGCCGCCCGGCCACCTTGACGGCCGAGACCAGTGGTGGCACCTGATGGCTTGTGCCGGTCAGGCTGGCACAAGCCTCCTCAACCTGCCGGCGTCCAACTGCCGAGGCGTCAACCGTCGCTAAGGTCTGGCCCGATAGGTCCATGGTGTCAGTAACCGTGCCCAGATACACTTCGGCCCGGTACTGTTTATCCTGGGCCGTCACATATTCAGTCAGCCGCGTGGCTCTTCCCATGGCCAGGACCAGGACGCCAGCAGCGTCAGGATCCAGGGTGCCAGTATGGCCGATCCGCTTCAGACCAGTCAGACGCCGCAGCCAGTGAACCACATCGTGTGAGGTCATCCCGGGTGGCTTAATAATGGCTAAAAAACCGCTAAACTTGTCCATATCCCTCCCCGGGCAAGGCCCGGGCAACCGCCTCGATGATCTTCTCCCTGGCCGCGTCCAGGTCTCCATCCACCGTACAGCCGGAGGCGCGGGCATGCCCGCCGCCCCCCAGCCGGGTGGCAATGGCCCCAACATCCACCAGCTGCCGGGAGCGCAGACTGACCCGTGTCTTGCCCTCCGGCAGTTCAGTTAGGACCGCAGCCACTTCGACTCCAATGACCGAGCGGCCATAGTTGACCAACCCCTCTGGGTCGTTCTTGGTCGCCCCAAGTTCAGTCAGGGTCTTCTGAGAGACGCTCATAATCGCCAGCCGCCCCCCAAGGGCGAGTTCCATAGCGGCCACGGCCGATCCGAGCAGGCGCAGGCTGGCCAGGCTGCGCCTTTCGAAGACCTGGTCAGACACGGGCCCCGCCTCCACACCCATCTGCATTAGATGCGCGGCAATCAGATGGGTCCGGATCGTGGTGCTGGGATACCGGAAGCTTCCGGTATCGGTGACTACAGCAACATAGAGAGGCAGGGCCGCTTCTGGCACCAGAAGGTCCATGTCCTGCAGGAGCAGGTAGACCATCTCCCCAACCGAAGCCGACGCAGTCTCCACCCAGTTCACCTCAGCGTAATGGGTATTGGACGGATGGTGGTCGATATTGATGGTCAGGGAATCGGCAAAACGCCGGGAGGCATCGCCTCCCCGGCGTTCATCTCCGCAATCCAGGAAGACAAGGCAATCGAAATCCCCCTCGACTTCAGGCAGCGGGCGGATCTCGTCAGCTTCCGGTAGCCAGCTCAGGTTATCCGGAAGCGGGTCGATGCCGGCTATTGCCACCGATTTGCCGACGGCCCGCAGGGCAACACTGAGCCCCAGAGCTGAGCCGATGGTGTCTCCATCGGGGTTCTCGTGGGTCAATAGCAGGAAACGGTGGCGTTCAGCCAGCGCCTGAGCTACTTGGCGCAGGCTCATTCGGGCTGGCCCTCCTTGATCTCTCTCAGCACCCGCTCGATCCGGGCGCCCCGCTCAATGGATTCGTCCAGCCTGAACTGGAGCTCCGGAGTGATCCGGAGGTGCATCACTCGGCCCAGCTCGCTCCGCAGGTGGCCAGCGGCGCGACGCAAGGCAGCCAGTGTGTCATCCTTGGCGGTGTCGTCCCCGAAGATACTGACAAAGACCCTGGCATACTTCCCATCGCCCGTTACCTCCACATCCGTTATGCTGACAAACCCGATTCGTGGGTCCTTAAGCTTCCGGATTAACTCACTGAGCTCTGCCCGTAGGGCCGACCTTAACCGACGATCGCGAGTGGTCATCTCTCTCACATCACCCGTTAGATAATATTGGTTGAAACATCGTGAATGATCAGCTCCGGGTTAGCTTCCACCGCCCGGACGGCTTCGTCAATGATCCGGCGGGCAGTAGCTGCCTCTCCACTCACACAAGCCAGGGCCAGTACTGCTCGATCCCGGTGGTTCTGGTCTCCCACCTCAGCTGCCGAGATACCGAAGATCCGACGCACTCGTTCCAGGCAAGACCTGATGACCCGCCGCTTGTCCTTTAATGAAGTGCTTCCGGCTACCACCAGCTCGATTTCAGCCAGTCCTACGAAAGCCCGACCTATCGCGGTACCTCCTCCATGGCGTAGACTTCAATAATGTCACCAATCTTGATGTCATTGTACCGTTCCAGGCCGATACCACATTCGTAGCCGGCTGATACTTCCCGGACGTCATCCTTGAAGCGCTTGAGTGAGTCAATGGCACCCTCATACACAACGATACCATCCCGCACCAGTCGCACCTTGGCACCACGATTGACCTTGCCCTCCAATACGAAACAGCCAGCAATAGTGCCAACCTTGGGCACCTTGAAGGTCTCCCTGATCTCGATGCGGCCAACGGTGACCTCACGGTAAGTCGGGGCCCGAAGACCCGAAACCGCAGCCATGATATCATCAATGGCATCGTAGATGATACTGTAGGTTCTGACATCCACCTTTTCACGCTCCGCCGCCTGCCGGGCATTGGAGTCGGGGCGCACGTTGAAGCCTATGATGATGGCATCGGAGGCCGAAGCCAGCATGACATCACTCTCATTGATGGCACCGACCCCTTCGTGGATGACCGAAACCCGGACCTCGGGCACCTCCAGTTTCTCGAGGGAACCCTTAACCGCTTCCACCGAGCCCTGAACATCGGCCTTGACCACCAGCTTGAGATCCTTGACCTCGCCCTGCTTCATCTGGCTGAACAGGTCATCAAGCGACATCTTCGCCTGACCACCTATCTCCTGCTCCCGCTGTCTGGCCTGGCGCTTCCCGGCAATCTCCCGGGCCTTCTTGTCATCTTCTACCGCAAAGAGCAGATCGCCGGCAGCCGGTATATCGCTCAGGCCCACCACTTCCACCGGGGTAGAGGGACCAGCCTTCTTGACCCTACGGCCACGGTCATCCAGCATAGCCCGGACCCGGCCGTAGGTCAGGCCGCAGACCACCGCATCACCGATGCGCAAGGTGCCGGTCTGGACCAGGATAGTAGCCACCGGCCCTCGTCCCTTATCCAGCTTCGCCTCGACCACCGTACCCCGAGCCGGCTTGTTCGGGTTGGCCCTGAGTTCTTGCATGTCAGCGACTAGGAGGATCATCTCCAGCAGATCCTCAATGCCGGTTTTGGCCAGGGCCGACACATTAACGCAAATCGTATCACCGCCCCAGTCTTCCGCCACCAGATTGTGCTTGGTGAGTTCGGTCTTAACCCGTTGTGGATCAGCCCCCGGCTTATCTATCTTGTTAATGGCCACGATAATGGGCACATTGGCCGCCTTGGCATGGTTAATGGCCTCAACGGTCTGGGGCATGACCCCATCATCAGCCGCTACTACCAGGATGGCTATATCAGTAACCTGGGCCCCCCGGGCGCGCATAGCCGTGAACGCCTCGTGACCGGGTGTATCCAGGAAGACAATCTTCCGCCCATGCCAGTCAACGGTGTAGGCGCCGATATGCTGAGTGATGCCTCCGGCCTCGGTCGCAGTGACTTTGGTCTCTCGGATGGCGTCCAGCAGAGAGGTCTTGCCGTGGTCGACATGCCCCATGACCGTTACCACAGCCGGCCGCTCTTCCAGCAGCTCAGCAGGCTCATTTTCGTCCTGTAGCTCGGGATCGGTAATGAGCTCCTCTTCAGCTGTAGCCTTATCATCTACCGGATAGCCCAGTTCGCCGCAGACAATGGTCGCGGTCTCCACATCGATTGCCTGGTTGACATTAACCATGATCCCCAGGGCAATCAGCTTGCGAAGGAGCTCAGAGGCTTTGATGGCCATCTGGTCAGCCAAGTCCTTGACCGATATCGGACCCCGTAAGATGATGGTCTTCTTCTCCTTCGGGGGCAATGTGCCGGGCCGCTCCTCGCGACGCTGGCGACGATCCCGGCCTCCCCTGTTCTTACCCCGGGCGGGAATCCCCGGCTCCCGGTCATCGCGCCGGCCGCGCTGTCTTCCACGCCGGTCCTGGTTCTTGTCCCAGTTCCGTCGTTCGGGCACCGGCGTACTCTCATCGGGAGTATGGCTAACGGAAGCACGCCGCTCTCCCCTAGCCGGCGGACGCCCCTGAGCTGGCCGCCTCTCCTGGGGGCGCGGTGCTCTTTGCGCCGGATGCTCCGCACGGGTCTCGCGCCGTCCCCGGGATTCGCCGGTCGGGTTGGCACCGGGGATCGCCGCCACCGGTCGCCCGGGGCCATCCGGACGGCTGACCGGCGCCGGGCGGTCAGTTGGGGCCGCCGCGCGTTCAGGCCGAACCTCGGGCGCCCGCTTCACCCTGGGCGCCGGCGAATCCTTCTCCTTCTCCTTTTCCTTCTCCTGTTCCTGCGCCTTGCGGGAACGGGTGGGAATGGGCTTACCGGCCACCTCAGCCTTTTTCGTCTTATCGGCCTCAGCCGGAGCCACAACCGAGAAGGGCAGCCGAGGGCGGCGCTTAGCTGCCAGCTGTGCTTTCCGATCCTCCTGCTGTTTCGCGTATTCCGCCTTAATCTTATCGATCAGAGCCTCATCAATATCGCTCATGTGGTTGCGGACATCGCCCCCCAGCTTTCTGACGATATCCACGATCTCCTTGCTGCTAGCTACCAGATCCCTGGCTAGTTCATGTACCTTCATGTGCTCAGCTCCTTCCCCCCGGCGCCTGTCCCAAACCGCTCCATGAGCGCCGCACGCGCCTGACTCGAAATCTCACACTCCAGGGAACGCTCTAATGCCCGGGAATCAATGGCCCTCTCCAAACAGGAGAGTTCCGGACATAGATAAGCCCCCCGCCCCGGAAGCTTACCCGAGCGACTCCCATCCACCATTACCTGGCCTTCGGGGGTACGAACCACCCGGACCAGCTCTTTCTTGGGCCTTACCTGACCACAGGCCACACAGCGCCGCAGCGGTACCCGTTGCCTCTTCACCGCCGCCACCCCCCTGGTCAGGTTCCCGAGCTCTCCCAGGGAGCCTCAGCTGCCTGGGATTCACTCTTGATGTCAATCTTCCAGCCGGTGAGCTTGGCGGCCAGGCGGGCATTCTGGCCCTCTTTTCCGATAGCCAGCGACAACTGGTAGTCGGGGACAATAACCCGGGCCACTTTCTCCTCGGTGTCAATACCAACCCGCACCACCTTAGCCGGGCTCAGGGCATTGGCCACCAGGCGGGCGGGGTCGTTGTCCCACTTAACAATATCGATCTTCTCGCCACGAAGCTCATTGACCACCAACTGGACGCGCGTGCCGCGTTGGCCGACGCAGGCTCCCACCGGATCGATCTGGGGATCCCGCGAATGCACGGCGATCTTGGCGCGCGAGCCTGGTTCCCGACTGATGGACTTGATCTCAACCTGGCCGTCCTGAATCTCCGGCACCTCCAGCTCAAAGAGTCGCTTGACCAGTCCCGGGTGAGTCCGGGATACCACCACAGTCGGCCCTTTGTTGGTCTTCTTGACCTCTACCACATAGCACTTAACTCGGTCATTTTGCCGGAAGGTCTCGCCCGGGATCTGCTCACTGGGCGAGAGAAAAGCTTCGAGACGGCCTAAATCCAAGAGAACACTGCGTCCTTCTACCCGGTGCACCACACCGTTGACGATATCCCCCTCGCGGCTGGAGAACTCATTATAGATGATGCCGCGCTCAGCTTCTCGGATCCGCTGTACCACCATCTGCTTGGCGTTCTGCGCAGCAATCCTTCCAAAGTTACGCGGTGTCACTTCGATCTCCACAATGTCGCCCAGCTGGTAAGAGGGGTCAATCTCGCGTGCCGCCTCCAGACTGATCTGCAGCCGGTCATCTTCGACCTTCTCCACTGCTTCCTTTTGGGAGAGAACGCGCACTGCTCCGGTCTCACGGTCAATGGTGACCCGCGCATTCTGGGCCGCGTGGAAATTCCTCTTGTAAGCTGATATCAGCGCTTGCTCAATGGCATCCAAGAGCACCTCTTTGCTGATCCCCCGTCGCTTCTCCAGCTCCTCAATAGCCTGCAAGAACTCGGCATTCATCTGTGCTCTCTCCCTCCTCAGCGGTCAAAAGCGGGCACTATGTTCGCCCGTCGGATGTTGTTCAGGTCTAGCCGCACTTCTTGACCGTCGACCTCCATTATCACCTGGTCTCCCTGGAGACCCAGGAGCTTCCCGGTCCAGTGCTTCCTGCCTTCCAGCCCCTGATGGGTAGCTACTTTGATGCGCTCCCCGGCAAATCGCCGGAAGTCATCAGCCCTAACCAGTGGGCGGTCGGCGCCCGGAGAGGCAACTTCCAGCACATAGGCCTGTTGGATGGGGTCCAACTCATCCAGGCGTTCACTGACCTTCCGGTTAATGAACTCACAATGATCCAGCGAGACTCCCTCCGGACAGTCAATGAGAATCTCCAGCACCCATTCACTGCGTTCCCGCCGGAAATCCACCTGGACGATCTCAATGCTGGTGCCGCTGGCCACCTTCTCGGACAGTTCCTTGACCAGGGCTACCGTCTGCTCACGATCCAAAGCCGTCCCTCCCAGTGAAACCCCTAATGAGGAAAGAGTGGGTCCAAGGCCCACTCCTCTCAAGGCGTATCTAGCCATGCGTCCGTAGTCATTACCCAACACAGTATAGCACACTTTCCTGCATGTGGCAAGGAATCTAGAACAGCGTAAGCTGGTCAGTTTCGGGCAGTCCGTCCAACACTCCGTGATCGCGCAATAGCTGAATAACGGCCCGGTTGAGATGCGCCCGGGCGGCCAGATCCTCAGTGGAGGTGAACCTTGCCTCTGCCCTGGCGGCCATCAGGTTCTCCGCCGCCTTGTTCCCCAGCCCCGGAATAGCCACAAAGGGGGCTAACAGCTGCCGCCCGTCGATCGCGAACCGGGTGGCGTGTGACCGCATCAAGTCAACAGGGGCGAACCTGAACCCTCTGGCATACATCTCTCTGGCTACCTCCAGAATGGTTAGGATGCTTTTCTCTCGGGCCGAAAGCTCCAGTCCCTTCCTCTCCAGCTTATCAATGAACTCTTGCAACTCACCAATATTTCCTACCACCATACGGTGGTCAAATTCATCCGCCCTGACCGTGAAGTAAGTCGCGTAAAAAGCGGACGGGTAGTGGACCTTGTAGTAGGCGACCCGAAACGACATCGTCACATAGGCCACAGCATGGGCCTTCGGGAACATATAGGTGATTTTGCGCAGTGACCCGATGTACCATTCTGGCACGCCGACCCGACGCATGGCCTCTTCATCCTCTGGCCTAAGCCCCTTGCCCTTGCGAACCGATTCCATGATCTTGAAGGCGTGGGCCGGCTCAATTCCGCGATCCATGAGGTAGAGCATGATATCATCCCTGGCGCCTACCACCTCCTTCAGGCTGGCCACTCCCTCGGCGATCAACTGGTCGGCATTGCCGATCCAAATTCCGTTTCCGTGGGAGAGCCCGGAGATCCGGACCAGCTCGGAGAAGCTCCCCGGCCGGGTGGATTCCAGCATGCCTCGGACGAAGGGCGTCCCAAACTCGGGCACCCCCAGGGTGCCGACACTGGTACCCACAGTGTCCCCATCAATCCCCAGACTCTTTAGACCCGAGAAAATAGCCAGAGTCGCCTCATCATCCATGGGAATGGTCAGTGGGTCAACACCAGTAAGATCCTGCAGCATGCGCAGGGCGGTAGGATCGTCGTGTCCCAGCAGGTCCAGCTTGACCAGCTGGTCATGGATGGCATCATAGTCAAAATGCGTAGTTGTCATCCCAGCCCGGGTATCGTTGGCCGGATACTGGACCGGGGTAAACTCCTCAATCCGCCGGTTGGACGGCACAATAACCAGCCCCCCCGGATGCCGGCCGGTAGTTCGCCTCACTCCGCTGCATCCCCGGGCCAGGCGCCCGACTTCGGCCTTGCGGAGGGTCTTGCCCCGGTTTTCGCAGTAGGCCTTAACGAAGCCATAGGCGGTCTTCTCGGCCACAGTGGCGATGGTACCGGCCCGGTAGACACAATCCGCCCCGAGAAGCTCAACGGCGGCGCCATGGGCCAGCGCCTGGTAGTCGCCAGAGAAGTTGAGGTCGATGTCAGGTACCTTATCGCCCTCGAACCCCATGAATACCTCGAAGGGTATATCGTGCCCGTCCCTGACCAGAGCCTGGCCACACACCGGGCAGGCTAAAGGCGGAAGGTCAAACCCCGATAGGCCGGCGACTCCCGATGGGAACTGCGTGTGGCGGCAGTTGGGACAGCGGTAATGGGCCGGCAGCGGGTTCACCTCGGTTATCCCAGCCAGGTGGGCCACCAGGCAGGAGCCGACTGAACCCCGGGAGCCCACCAGATAGCCGTCGCTAAAGGAGCGCAAGACCAGTTGCCGGGCGATAATGAATATTCCGGCGAACCCGTGGCCGATGATGGCTGCCAGTTCCCGCTCTATCCGCCTGTCAACTTCTGGCGGAAGGGGGTCACCGTACAGTTCTACCGCCCGTTCCCGGCAGATCCACCGCAGCTCTTCATCGGCACCGGGGAGTACGGGAGGAAAGGTTCCAGGCGGCACTGGTTCCACCTCACCGATGCTGTCGGCCAGACGGTTTGGCGCATCCACCACTACCTCCCTGGCCAGCTCGTCGCCCAGGTAAGCAAACTCATTCAGCAATTCATCGGTGGTCTTGAGGTATAGCGGCGCCTGAAACTCAGTGTCTGTATACCCTTGACCGGCGAATAGGACCTCCCGGTAGACCGCGTCATGGGGGTCGAGAAAATGTACATCACCTGTGGCCACTACTGGTCTTCCAGTCTTCTGGCCCAGCTCTATAACCCTCCGGTTCAACTCGGCCAGGGCCTCGACCTGACGAACGGTGCCCTCCCGCACCAGAAAATCATTATTGGCCAGAGGCTGGATCTCAAGATAGTCATAATAGGAGGCGATCTCAAGCAAACGCGTTTCGTCTTCAGCGCGTAAAAGGGCCTGGAACAGCTCGCCGGCCTCACAGGCTGACCCTACCAGGAGGTCTTCCCGGTGCTTATCAAGGAGACCGCGGGGAACCCGGGGTACCCGGTAGAAATAGTCGACATGCGAGGCCGAGACCAGGCGGTACAGGTTCTTCAGCCCCTGGTTATTCTTGGCCAGCAGAATGACATGGAAAGGCTGGGCCTCGCGGATCCGCTCCAAAGAGACCGCATCGGTGCCCACCGGGCAGTCGACAAGATAGGCCTCCACCCCGTAGATGGCCTTAACTCCCGTCTGGCGGCTGGCCGCCATCACCTCCGGATAGGCCTGGACCACCCCGTGGTCCGTAATTGCTACCGCCCGATGACCCCAGTCTCGGAGTCTTCGGAAGAGCGCCCGGACATCAGAGAGAGCGTCCATCGCGCTCATTTTGGTGTGCAGATGCAACTCCACTCGCTTCGTGTCAGCCGTGTCCCTGCGCAGCGGAGGGGGCAGGAGCTCTAGGTCATCGGCCAGAAGGCACAACTCCCCCGAACGCTGGTCATACTGGGCTGTCCCCCGTACCTTTATCCACTGTCCGGTGGATGGCAGGGCGTGTAGCTTCCGGCGACCCTCTGAATCGGCGAAGACACGCACCGTGAGACTATCGGTATAGTCGGTGAGGTCCAGAGTCAGCATCTGTCGGCCAGTAGAGAGATCTCTAACCTCGAGACTGATGACCTCCCCCGCCACCGTCACGCCGCGCCGCTCATCGGTCACATCGACTATTGGCAGGGCCTGACTCCGGATGGATCTCCCAAAAAGGATGGTTGGGCCAGTGCTCTGCGGCTTCGCCGACGGTTCGCGGCCCGTCGTCGGGGTCATAACCACCGTTCTGGGTTCAACTGACCCTTGCTCATTATTAGTCTCAGGTTGGATGCAGACCATTACTGTCATTGGGCGGCCCGTTATCTGGCTTAGCGCATCACTAATCTGGTCAATGGCTCCCTTACGCATCAGGCTGAGCCTGGTCATCTCGGAGTTGACCGATAACTCGATGCAGTTTTCATCACGTACTATCGGCAGTGGTCCCAGACAAGCACCCAGGGAAGGATGAGTCAGGCAGAGGCGCCGGACGATGCGCTCCCAGCCAATACGCAGTGCCTCGCCGAGATTAGGGCAGGTCGCCGCAGTCTGACAGCTGATGAAGACAGCTTTCAGTTCCGGGTGGGCATGCCCGATCATCTCCTCCAGAAGCCAGAGATCCTCCCAGCTCAGCTCCGACCGGGGTTCCAGTTCAATGTACCATGCTTTTTCACGCCGGGAGACCCGGATTCGTTTGATAGCCATGGACAATAGCTGTCGGAGGCGCGGTTCACCTGCTTTGACGCTGCCGTTGTCTATTAGTTCAGCCACGGTTCTGGCGACCATTGCTCCCCTCCGGGCAAATGGTATCTAGTGTTTTACTTTGTACACCCCATCCAGGGCCTTCAGCCGTTCCACGACGGTCATCACCTGGAGATTGGGCGGCAGTCTCAACTGAAGCTCCAATTCCATCAGATCCTCAGCCTCGGAGGACTGGATGGTGATATTCCGGATGCTTACCGACAGGCGGCCCAGGAGTGATCCGATCTCACCCACCATCCCCGGACGATCCTTGATGGTCATCACCAGACTCTGGTGACCGCGGTTGGGGATGAGCTTCCTCTCCAGCCGGGAGAAGAGCGTTAGAGTAGCCAAGACCAGAATGGTTACCACCACAGCCGGGGCATGCATGCCGGCCCCGGCCGCCAGGCCGATCCCCGAAGCCGCCCAGAGGCTGGCCGCGGTGGTCAGGCCTTGTACTGTCAGGCCCTCACGCATGATGGTTCCCGCCCCCAGGAAACCGATACCGCTCACCACCTGCGCAGCAATGCGCCCCGGATCGGCGTGAAGCGGGTACATCATAAAAACCCCGAGCGATACTTCCATCACCAGTGCCGACCCGGTGCAGACCAGAATGTGCGTGCGAAATCCGGCCGGACGGCGGTGCACTTCCCGTTCAATACCGATAAGGCCCCCCAGCACCACCGCAATGCCCAGCCTCATCAGGAACTCCCAATGATCCAAGCTCACCGGGCCTCTCCCCTTTCCACAAGTTCAGTAATAGCACTGGCCGCCATATGCGCCGACCGTGGCCTGCCCAGAACCAGGGCCCGCGCTCCCATCGCCTCCAGATCCTTTGGGCTGTTCAGCAGATAGCGGGCAACTACCGCAGCTTCCAGCGGGTCATCCGCTCTTACCCCGGCACCCAGCCGCACCAGGTAGTCCGCGTTCTCCTGTTCCGGCCCGGGCAGTGGCTGAACCAGGATCATGGGAAGTCCAAGCGCCAGGGCCTCAGCTGTGGTCAGCCCTCCGGCCTTGGTCAGCAGCAGACGGGCCGAAGCCATCAGCCGGGGAATCTCCAGGGTGAAGCCGAAAACACCGACCCGACCGGCCGGATAGCGCCCGGCGCTGCGGGACAGCTTGCTCCTCAGTTCCTCGTTGCGTCCGGTAACCACCGCCACGGAGGCTCCAACCCGTTCCACCAGGTGGTCAACAAGTTCGACCAAACGCCCCAGCCCCAAACCTCCCCCCATCACCAGAGCATCATAGGTGGCCAGGGGCTCCCTCGCCCGCTCGAAGGCGGGGGCGATGGGAATGCCGGTCACTGCGGCCCGGGCCCCGCCGATGGCCGGGCCGAGGTACTGGGCGACCTCGTGGTTGGGCCAGAGGTAGAGATCAACCCCCGGGAAGGTCCAGAAGGGGTGGGCAGCATGGTCAGTCATCGCTGCCACCAGTGACGAACGGAACTCACCCCTCTCCTTAAGAACCGACATAATGCCCAGGGGAAATGGGTGGGTGCAGATGACGACTCGGGGAGCGATCTCAGCCAATCGCTGCGTGAGTTTGGGAGCGGTGAGTCGGCGCAGGAGCCGCATGAGCTCGCGTTTTGCACCAGGGGCCAGACTCTCCGAGGCAGCCTGCCGATAAAGAAAGCCGAAGACCTTCGGCGTGTGTTTCAGGACCTCCAGGTAGGTACCGACGACAGCCCTGTCCAGGAGTGGGTTGAACTCACGAAAGGCATCGGCAATATGGCAGTCCCAGTCGCCCAGGGAGCGCAGACCTTCAGCCAGCGCTGAGGCAGCCTGGGTATGTCCTGAGCCAGCAGCGATACTAAGCAAAAGGGCGTTTCTCACCCCATCAGCCTTTCTGAACCGTCTTCATGATCTCCCAGTACATTCGCATTCTGGCCATGAACCCCTTGACCAGTCCCAGTTTCTCCTCTTTCATCACATGGGTTAGGTCCTTGAGAGTCACCTCAATAACCCGGGCACCCCTCTCTTTGGCCCGTCTGGTCAGGGCTACCTCAAACCCGAACCCGGTCAGATCCATTCCGTTCATGTCTTCCAGCAACCACCGACGCACCGCCCGCTGACCCGTCAGGTAGGGTGTGACGGCCTGGGCCAGATCAGTGGCAACCCGCCCCTGATCGAACAGGCCGAGCGACATATCGGCTCCACCCAACAGAACCGGGTTAAGTAGATCGCGAATATGCTGTTCAGTCAGACCCCGCAAGTCGGCATCGAGAAACAGAACCACCTCGGTGTTGGCGGCTTCGACCCCGCGACGGACCGCTCCGCCCTTGCCAATATTCTCCGGGAGGGTGATCACCCGGGCCCCGCTTTCGGAGGCCACTTGGCTGGTCCGGTCAGTTGAGCCGTCGTCGACCACTACTACCTCGCTCACTTCCGGCATACGCCGCAGCAAGGCAACTATGCAGCCGACGGTCTTTTCCTCGTTAAGGGCAGGTATGACTGCCGTCACGTCCATTGCGTTACCTCCCGCTACGACCTGCTATATCTTTCCCTGCTGCGCGGCTTTTTCCTGCCTTAGTAGGCACGGGCGAAGTAAACACGGTGGCGGCTCTCTCGCCCGCAGAGAAGGCAGGTGCCCTCACCAGCTGCCTCGTCCAAGGGGATACACCGGGCGGTCGCACCGGTCTCCTCCTTGATCTTCGCCTCGCAGGCCGCATCACCACACCAACCGGCCACGAGCAGCCCTCGCCGCTCGGCCATAATCGTCTTGAACTCCTCGTAAGAAGAGACTGTATGGGTGTTACTCCTGAGAAAAGCCAGGGCTTTGTTACGGATCCCCTCCTGCACGCGCCCCAGGACCTCCGAGAGCTGCCCGGCGATGTCAGCCCTGGCCACCGACCATTTCTCGCCACTATCCCGGCGCACCAGGATCACCTGGTCCTGTTCAATGTCGCGCGGCCCAATCTCCATCCGCAGCGGCACACCTCGCATCTCCCAGTCATTGTACTTCCAGCCAGGCGTGTACTCTTCCCGATCGTCCAGATGAACTCGGGCGACCCCGGACAGCTCCTCATGGAGTTTCCTGGCCTGGGCCACCACCATTTCCCGCTTCTTCTGGGGTCCTACCGGGATAATAACCACCTGTATGGGAGCAACTCTGGGCGGCAGCACCAGACCGCGATCATCACCGTGGACCATAATCAGTGCCCCAATCAACCGGGTAGATACTCCCCATGAGGTCTGGTAACCATACTTCAGCTGGCCGTCATCATCGAGGAACTGGATGTCAAAGACCTTCGCAAAGTGCTGTCCCAGGAAGTGCGAGGTTCCCGCCTGCAGGGCCCGGCCATCGGTCATCAGCGCTTCAATGGACAAAGTATATTCGGCCCCGGCGAACTTCTCGCTCTCGGTCTTCCGGCCGGGGATCACCGGAATGGCCAGATCGTTCTCAACGAAGTCCCGGTAGACTTCCAGCATACGCCGGGTTTCCTCCTCTGCCTCTTCGGCCGTGCGATGGACAGTGTGGCCCTCCTGCCAGAGGAACTCGGAGGTCCGGATGAAGGGGCGGGTCGCCCTTTCCCAGCGGACTACACTGCACCACTGGTTGAGCAGGACCGGCAGGTCCCGGTAAGACTTGATCCACTTGGAGTAGAAGGAGCCAATGATCGCCTCGGAGGTCGGGCGGATAGCCAGCCGCTCGCCCAGTGGCTCATTGCCACCATGCGTAACCCAGGCCACCTCGGGGGCAAACCCTTCAACGTGCTCAGCCTCTTTGACCAGCAGGCTCTCGGGGATCAGCAGGGGAAAGTAGGCGTTCCTATGTCCTGTAGCTTTAAACCGGCGGTCCAGCCCTTCCTGTATGCGTTCCCAGATCTCGTAGCCATACGGGCGCAAGGCCATGAACCCCTTTACCGGGGCGTAGTCCATGAGTTCGGCCTTTCGGACCACATCCACATACCAACTGGAGAAGTCAATCCCCTTGGGCGTTATCTCCTTCACAAACTCTTCGGCCATCTCCGATAACCTCCTGAAAAATAATAGGCTTCCGTCCGCTAGGGACGGAAGCACCGCGGTACCACCCTGCTTGGCCGTCTCCGGCCCACTCTGTGACCAGTAACGGGGTCAGCCGGGCGAGTTTCTCGCCAACTCCGAGGCGGGCCGGGAACCGGAGTGACTCGCCCTCTCAGTCAGTGGGACGATTCCCTGTAGTCTTCCGAATCCCCTTTTTCCTCGTTCATAGCCTTTTGACCTATACTTTTCTTAGATGGTAGCATGGCGCCAGCATTAATGTCAATCATAGCTGCCGCCCGGCTGGCCTCGGCCAGTAAGGCGTCTACCATCTCATGGCTGCTGACCCGCCCCACAACCTCACCGTGCCGAAAGATCACGCCTCCCTCGCACCCAGCGGCCAGTCCGACATCGGCCTCACGGGCCTCACCCGGCCCGTTGACCGCGCAACCCATAATGGCTATGGTCAGGGGAGTCTCCCAGTCGGCCACTGCCTTTTCTACCTGCTCCACCACGGGAAAGAGCTCGACCTGACAGCGCCCGCAGGTCGGGCAGGCAATAACCGTTACGCCACGTTGACGGATACCGGTTGCCCTCAGTATGTCCCAGGCTACTCTTACCTCTTCCACCGGGTCGGCGCTGAGAGAAACCCGAATAGTATCACCGATCCCCTCCAGCAGGAGTGTCCCAATGGCTATGGCACTAGCTACCGAACCCCGGTTCCGGGAACCAGCCTCAGTCAGGCCCAGGTGAAGGGGCCAGTCGCCCTTGGTAGCCATCAGGCGGTTAGCCTCGAGGGTAGTGGCCACATCTGAAGCCTTTAGAGCTACGACAATTGCTTCATGCCCCAGACCCTCTATGATTCTCACCTGTTCCAGGGCACCCTCGACCATCGCCGCTGCCCGTTCCGCCGGGTCTCGCCGGCCAAAGACTGCTGGCAGGCTGCCGGCATTAACCCCGACCCGGATCGCTATACCTCTCTCGCGGGCGGCGGCTGCCACCAGAGCGAGACGGTCAGCCCCGCCGATATTCCCCGGGTTGATCCGGAGCTTATGTACACCGGCTTCCAAAGCACCCAGCGCCAGCCGATAGTCGAAGTGGACATCGGCCACCACCGGCAGAGGGGACCGGGCAACCAACGCCGGCAGGGCCTCCACCGCCTCCTGATCGGGGACGGCTACCCGGATCAGCTCGCAGCCGGCAGCGGCTAGGCGGCTGATCTCTTCCAGCAGTTGGCCAGCGCGGGCCGGATGCAGCGTGGACATGGACTGGACGCTGACCGGAGCGGTACCCCCGATGGTCAGATTCCCCACCGGCACTGGCCGGCTACGGCGCCGCAACCTCATGGAATGCTCGCCCCAATCCGCAGGATGTCGCGGTAAGTGACCACGGCGATGAGTGCCAGCAATATAGCGAAGCCTATAACATGTACCAGACTCTGCTTCCTCGGATCAATAGGGCGTCCCCGCACAAGCTCGATGGCCATGAAGGCCAGGTGACTGCCATCGAGGGCGGGTAGGGGAAGCAGGTTGATCAGACCCAGGTTGGCACTGAGCGCTCCCGCCAGGTAAAGCAGGTTCACCAGGCCGAGCTGGGCTGCCTGGCCAATCATCTGGGTGATCCCCACTGGACCCATCAAGCTGGCCTCGGTCTGGCGGGCCAGTACTGAAGCCAGTCCACGGATCCATAGAGTCAGCATGCTCCAGGTCTCCCGGATACCCAAGCGCAGACTCTCGCCCAGAGGTACCCTGACCGATCGGTGTTGGGGGACAATCCCCAGCCAGCCCCGGGTCGGGTCTTGTGGGTTGGTCTGCGGTACGGCGGAAAGGCTTATAGTCTGCCCCTCCCGCTCGACCAGCACTTCCAGCCTGGATCCCGGCCGCTGGCTGACCTCAACCACAACACCGTTCCAGTCCGACACTGGCCGTCCATCAATGCTCAGGATCCGGTCTCCGCTTTGCAGCCCGGCGGCTGCCGCCGGACTCTCGGGGATAACCTCGGCGATGACGCTGGAGTCCAGCAACGGCTGGCTAACTCCCCAGACAGCGAAAATGAGGGTAAATAGCAAGAAGGTGAGGACGAAATTCATCAAGGGGCCAGCGAAGGAGGTTAACGCCCTGCCCCATAGGGGTTTCCGCATGTAGCCATCTTCCAGATCAACCTCGTCCGGTGCTTCTCCGGCCATCTTGACATAGCCCAGGGCCGGGATCAGCCGGATGGAGTACTTGGTCTCGCCGCGCCTGAATCCGAACAGCAGCGGCCCGAAGCCGATGGAGAACTCATCGACCCGAATTCCTACTGCCTTGGCCGCGGCAAAATGTCCAAATTCGTGGAACAGGATTAGGACTCCAAAGACTAGTAACGAAGCCAGCAATGTCATTAGATCACCTCACCATCCGCTCCGAGCGATAACCGCCCGGGCCCGGGCCCGGGCCCAGCCGTCTGTTTCCCGAAGCTCATCCAAGGTCGCCCCGCTGGTTACCCTATGCTCATCCAGAACCTGTGCTACCACATCAGGTATGCCAGCCAACGATAGCTCTCCCGCCAGGAAGGCGGCTACTGCCGCCTCATTGGCAGCATTCAGGACACAGGGGGCAGTGCCGCCCGCCCTCCCTGCCCGGTAAGCCAGTTCTAGACTAGGAAAGTTTTCCCGGTCTGGCCCGCCGAAATGCAGTACCCCCACTCGGGTCAGGTCTAGCCGCGGCCATTGGTAGTCCAACCGTTCAGGGTGGCTTAAGGCATAGGCAATGGGCAGCCGCATATCTGGCAGCCCTAACTGGGCCAGAACAGCGCCGTCCCTCAGCTCGACCAATGAATGCACAATACTCTCGGGATGGACCACCACGTCAATCTGGTCATAGTCAACACCGAAGAGCCAGTGTGCCTCAATAACCTCCAGCCCCTTGTTCATCAGGGTGGCTGAATCAATGGTTATCTTGGCGCCCATATTCCAGGTCGGGTGTTGCAGGGCCTCAGTGGGAGTCACCTTACGCAACTGCTCCCGGTTCCATCCCCGGAAGGGACCTCCGGAAGCGGTCAGAATGATGCGCCGGATGGCAGAGTAATCCTGGCCGCTGAGGCACTGGAAGACAGCACTATGTTCACTATCCACCGGCACCAATCGTTCCAGCCCCAGCCGGGAAAGGGCAGGGCCGCCCACCACCAAACTCTCCTTATTGGCCAGGGCTAGCTGCGCCCCCGACCGGAGAGCCAGATACGACGCCTCCAGACCGGCCGCGCCCACCACAGCATTAAGAACAATATCGGCCTCAACTGACTGAAATAGACGTTGGATTGCCTCTGGCCCGGCCAGCACCTTAGTCTCAGCGCCCAACTCGGAAGCAGCCCGCTCAGCCGCCCTCGGGTCGGCTAGTGCTACCCAGGGGACCGCGAACTCGCGGACAGCGGCCACCACCGCTTCCCAGCTATGCCGGGCGGCAATAGCCGCCACCTGATACTCCTCCCGCTTCTCGGCTATGACCTCCAGGGCCTGTCGCCCGATGGACCCGGTCACTCCCAGTAGCATCACTCTTTTGCCCATAGTACCTCTCGCTTCACCCTAACCAGAGAAGGATATAGTAAACGGTTGGTGCGACAAAGAGAAGGCTATCCAGGCGGTCAAGGACACCACCATGGCCGGGGATCAGCCGGCTAGAGTCCTTCACACCAGCCCAGCGCTTCAGGGCCGATTCGGCCAAGTCCCCGAGGGGACCTACCACTCCGGCCGCCGCACCGGCCGCAAGAGCCACTGGCGGTGACAGGGTAAACAGCCGGGCTACCAGCAGGGCACTAAGCATCGCGCCAACCACACCTGCCGCCGCTCCCTCCACGCTCTTCCCAGGGCTGATAGTCGGGGCCAGGCGGTGCCGGCCGAAACGCAGGCCGATGAAGTAGGCGGCAGTGTCCGCCCCCCAGGTGACAGCGAGAACCAGGAAGAGCGGCCCTGGGCCCAGGAGACCCCTGATCAGCAGAAGATAGCGCAGAAGGAACCCGGTGTAGAGGCCGGTGGCTACCTGCCAGCCCCAGGCATACATATTTCGGCCACAGCGCAAAACAGTCTCAGCCAGAGAAACGATAACGATGGCGGCTAGAGCCTGGTCCAGGGGGACCGGCCCGGCCGGTGCCGCGAAGAGGAGCAGAAGGGTCCACCCCAACGACCACGGGGGAAGCTCAATCTCGTGGCAGCGCAGGATGACCCGCATCTCCCACCAGGCCAGGCCAGCAGAAAGTGCGACCAGCAGAGCCAGGGGCCAACGGCCCCAGTAGCCGGCCACCAGAACCAAGGGGCCAGCCACCAGCGCGCTAATGATCCTCAGTCCGAGCATGGCGCTGAGGCCCCTTCCTCTTCCGCCGCCAGTCCACCGAAGCGTCGCTGACGGCCCGCATATTCAGCCAGAGCCAGATCCAGTTCCTCCTCTCCAAAGTCGGGGAAAAGAACCGGGGAGAAATACAGCTCAGTGTAAGCCACTTGCCAGAGGAGGAAGTTGGAGAGGCGCAGCTCACCTCCGGTCCTGATCAACAGGTCAGGGTCGGGGAGCCCGGCCGTATCCAGTCGTGTACCCAATGCCGCTTCGTCAATCTCGTTTGGGGCAATCTGACCTTGCCGTACCTCCTCGGCCAGCTGGCGCGCGGCGTCGACCAATTCGGCCCGGGCACCATAGTTGAGCGCTACATTCAGGACCAATTCAGAGTTGCTACTGGTCTCCCGAACTGCTCGCGCCACCTCCTGCCTGGCCAGTAGGGGCAAGCGCTCGGGGTGTCCCAGGACTGCCAGGCGGACACCGCTCTCCTTCAACTCGGTCAAGTCCCGCCTAATCCAGAAGACCAACAAATCCATGAGGGTTTGGACTTCGTCGGACGGCCGACTCCAATTCTCGGTGGAGAAGGCGTACAGAGTCAGAACCTTAACCCCCCGCTGGCGACACATCTTCACCAGACGCCTGACATTCTCTACCCCGGCCTTATGCCCGGCCGAGCGGGACAATCCCCGTTGACGGCCCCAACGACCGTTCCCGTCCATGATGATAGCTATATGATAGGGAACCCTTGGTTCCATCCCCTCCCCCCCCTTGGCAAGAAACCCCCTGTGACCGGGGGTTTGGGACTTATTCTCCTCTTTCGTAACTCGCCCGGGCGAAGAGCAACACATACTGCCCGTCAGTGGTTTGCCGGAGGTCCACCACCCGATTGGGCCCCAGGCCGCGGCACGGCCACGGTGGGCGGAGCTCCTCAAGGATTATTCCAGCCATTAGTGTCTCACCCAGCTCGGCCTGGACCTCCTCCAGTGGGCGGGCGATAACCCGGGCCCTGAGTTCAGAAAGATCCATTTCAGACTTCCATGATCTCCTTTTCTTTGGCGGCCAGGATCCGATCAATCTCCTTGATGTGGTCATCGGTCTTCTTTTGGATCTCATCCTGTGCCCGGTGCAGTTCGTCCTCGGAGATGGCCTTCTCCTTCTCCAAGCCCTTGAGGAAGTCGTTAGCCTCGCGCCGTAGGTTCCTAATGGCCACCCGTTCCTCCTCGGCCTTGCGACGGACCTGTTTGACCAGATCCTGTCGTCGCTCTTGGGTTAGCTGGGGTACCACCAGCCGGATGACATTGCCATCGTTCATCGGGTTGATGCCCAGGTCGGATTTGAGAATCGCCCGTTCAATGCTGGCCAGGGCGCCCTTATCCCATGGCTGGATGACCAGTAGCTTGGGCTCGGGAACCGAGATATTGGCCAGCTGGTTCACGGGCATCGAAGTACCCCAGTGTTCCACCATGACCTTCTCCAGCAGGGCCGGGGTTGCCCGACCTGCCCGCATTCCAGCCAGGTCGTGCTGGAAAACCTCAATTGTCTTCTTCATCCGGCTTTCGGTCTCTTTGAGGATGTCCTTGACCATACATCTACCTCCCTACAATTGTCCCCACCTGCTCTCCCCGGAGGAAGCGCAGGATATTACCGTCCCGATTGAGGTTCAGCACCACGATGGGGATATCGGTCTCCATGCATAATGAGGTAGCCGTGGAATCCATCACTCTTAGCCTCTGCTTCAAGACATCCAGATAAGTAAGGGTTTCGTAGCGGACCGCGTTGGGGTTCTGGCGGGGGTCAGAGTCGTAGACCCCGTCCTCCTTGGTAGCCTTGATCATCACTTCGGCCTCAATCTCCGCCGCCCGCAGGGCCGCTGTTGTATCAGTGGAGAAATAGGGGTGACCGGTACCGCCGGCGAAGATCACTACCCGCCCCTTCTCCAGATGGCGCAGGGCCCGGCGGCGGATGTAGGGTTCGGCCACCTCGCGCATCTCGATGGCTGACTGTACCCTCGTCGTCACCCCCAGCGACTCCAGGGCGTCCTGGAGGGCCAGGGCGTTGATAACGGTAGCCAGCATTCCCATGTAGTCGGCGGTGGCCCGATCCATCCCGCTGGCATCGGCTCCCCGCCAGAAGTTGCCGCCACCTACCACCATGGCCAATTCGACCCCGAGGGCCTGAACCTCCTTAATCTGGAGAGCAATGCAGCCGACAACTGCTGGGTCAATGCCGAACCCGCGCTCCCCAGCCAGGGCCTCGCCACTCAGCTTGAGTACAACTCTCTTGTATCTGGCCTGAGTCATGGGACTACCTCCCGGGTACCAGATTCGTGACGAATTCGGTAAAATCCTACCGGAGCCAGCCGTCACTCACCCTTGTCCTGACCCTCGCCCACCTCGAACCTGGCAAACCGAACCACTCTGGCCTCGGCCCCTAGCTCCTTGGATCTGGCCTTTAACAGATCGCGCACCGTCAGATCGTCCTCTCGGATGAAGGCCTGATCCAGCAGGCAGACCTCCTCATAGAACTTACGCAGGCGACCCTCGACCATCTTGTCGACAATGGCTTCCGGCTTGCCCTCGTTCACCGCCTGTACCCGGAGGATCTGTCGTTCCTTCTCGATGATATCGGCCGGGATCTCGCCGCTGTCCACGTACTGGGCCCGCATGGCGGCAATCTGCATGGCAATATCCTGGGCCAGTTCACCGGCGTCGGCCGGAACCAGTTCCACCAGGACGCCGACCTTGCCCCCGAGATGGATGTAGGAGCCGATGGTGTGGCCCGGTGCTTCAAAACAGGCAAACCGACTGATCTTCATGTTCTCGCCGATCTTGGCGATCTTCTCAGTCAGAGCCTCGCTGACACTCTGTCCGCCAGCCATCCGCTGGTTCATCAGCGTTTCCACATCGGTGGGTGCGTTGGCAGCTATATGTGCAGCAACTTCCCTGACAAACCCCTGGAAGTCCTCGTTGCGGGCCACGAAATCAGTCTCGCAATTGACCTCCACTAGTACCCCCACACTGCCGTCAGCCGACAGGTGCGAAGCGACGATACCTTCGGCCGCCACTCGACCGGCCTTTTTGGCCGCCGTAGCCAGGCCCTTCTCCCTCAAGTACTCGATGGCCTTCTCAAAGTCACCGCCAGATTGCTCCAGGGCCTTCTTGCAGTCCATCATGCCAGCGCCCGTCTTCTCTCTCAGTTCCTTGACCATGCTCGCGGAAATGCTCATCTTGATCCCCCTTGACCTTAGTGATCTCTTCTGTTCTCCCTGGGTAAGCAAAGGGCAACGCGGGGGTCCCCCCCCACGCCGCCCTGGTGTCAGTAATTATACCTCTTCCGGCTCGTCCTCGTCCTCGTTGGCCTCGTCATCGGCAGCAGGAGCCTCGTCCACGGAGCCCTTGGACATCTGCTGGCCTTCGACAACGGCATCGGCCATCTTCGAGGTCAGGAGCCGACCAGCGCGGACGGCGTCATCGTTACCCGGGATAATCCAGTCGATCTCATCCGGATCGCAGTTAGTGTCCACAATGGCCACAATGGGAATCCCCAGCTTCCGGGCCTCTGCAACGGTGATGCGCTCCTTGCGCGGGTCGACAATGTAAATGGCATCGGGAATACGCTTCATGTTCTTGATGCCGCCCAAGAACTTCTCCAGACGGCTCATTTCGTGGCGCAGCTCGCTGACCTCTTTCTTCGGCAGCCGCTCGAAGAGGTTCTCCACCTCCATCCGCTGCAGCTCGGCCAAGCGATCGATGCGCCGCTTAATGGTCTGGAAGTTGGTAAGCATACCACCCAACCACCGCTGGTTCACATACGGCATTCCGCACCTAGCTGCCTCTTCGGCAATGGCCTCCTGAGCCTGCTTCTTGGTGCCCACAAAAAGGATGGTCCCTCCGTCACGGGCCAAATCCCGGACGAAGTTGTAGGCTTCCTCCACCATCTTGACCGTTTTTTGTAGGTCGATGATGTAGATGCCGTTCCTCTCCATAAAAATGTAGGGCGCCATCTTTGGGTTCCAGCGCCGAGTCGGATGTCCAAAATGCACCCCAGCCTCCAGGAGCTGTTTCATGCTGATCACGGACATCGCAACTCACCTCCTCTGCTTGGTTTTGGCCTCCGTCCCCATCCCTTCACTGCCCAACCCGGTCGGGCACCCGGGCAACGATCAGGGGACGTGTGTTGTAGTACACGCCAAACGGTATTTTACCACACTGGCTCCCTGGCAGCAACCAAAGCTTAGCGCCTTTTCAGCGAAATTCCAACGCGACTGGGATCACCAGAACCCGAACCAGCCGGAAGCGAAGCTGAAGCGCCAATACATCCCGCCGCAGTTCTTCGGCCAAGAACAGCCCTGCCTCATCCCCCAGTTGCTGGATAGTACCTTCCAAGTCCAGTCCATCCAGGATCCGCTCCACCGACTGGCAGATTACCTGCTCCAACTGGGCATTGATCTCTCTGGCGCTACCAGCAGGGATCCGCACCGAGAACTCACCCATGGTGAGTACAAAATCGCCCTCGGCTGCCAGCTCTTCTCGCACTACTGCCGGGATGCCCGCCTTGGCCCGGGCCAGAAGTTCCGGCAGGTGAGCTCCGGCTGAAGTTATGATCCGATCCCGAATAGTCTTGGCCAGTTCGGCCACATCGGCCCTCACTACCAGACCATGTGATACCAGTACGACACCAGCGATGGCCCCGACAACCAGGACCAGGAGTGAGCCAACACATACCCCGCCCCAAAATGGGCTGATTCGGACGCGCAAAAACCTTCAGCACCTTCCCGGCAAGACTACCCAATTAGTATGTCGGGCTTTGCCGGGAATATGTCTAAAGAGGTCTGATCCTAGCGGAGCTTCTTCAGTTCTTCCAGCAGACGGTCGTTAAGCACCCGGATATGGGTTCCCTTCATCCCCAGTGAACGGCTCTCAATTACGCCCGCGCTCTCGAATTTGCGCAGTGCATTAACGATAACCGAACGGGTGATCCCGACGCGGTCAGCGATCTTGGATGCAACTAACAGTCCCTCATCACCACCCAGTTCCTCAAAGATATGTTGCACCGCTTCGAGTTCTGAGTAGCTGAGAGTGCCCAGGGCAATTTGGACCGCCGCCTTCTTACGGGCCTCTTCCTCCAGCTCCTCGCCTTTAGAACGCAGGATCTCCATACCCACCACCGTGGCCCCATACTCGGCCAGAATCAGATCTTCGTCGCCGAACGGTTGGTCGAAACGGGCGATGATCAGTGTTCCCAGCCGCTCACCACCACCGTTTATGGGCACCAATGTAGTCAGCTTATGGGCGTAAAGGCACTTGGCACTGGTTTTAAAAGCACAAAGCTGGTCCTCCTGAGGGATATTCGGGCGCGTGTGCTTGATGCGCAGCAGGTTTTCGGCGTAATCGGCCGGGAATCGGCCCTTGACCAGCACCTCCTGCTGCATCAGATCGCACTCGAACCCGGCTTGCAGGAAGAATCCGAGCACTTTCCCCCGACGGCTGACTACATAGACATTGGCTGCGATCAGCTCACTCAGGACCTGGGCCATCTCAGCGAAGTCTACCGGATGACCAGCGGTCTTTTGGAGCATCTTATTGACCCGCCGTGTCTTCTCGAGAAGCGTCTTCATGGATCTCCCATCCTTCCTTGACTCTAGTATGTCTCTGGCCGGTCGGCTTCAAAGAATGTACCGGCTCATGTCCCGGTCGTCGATGATCCCGGCTAGTTTCTCGCGCACATACTGGCGATCGATGACTACTGTCCCCTGCAGTTCCGGAGCATCGAAGGAGAGATCCTCCAGCAGGCGCTCGAGGACTGTATGCAGGCGCCGCGCGCCGATATTCTCTGTCCCTTCATTGACCCGGGCCGCCATTTCGGCAATCTCGGCGATCCCATCTGCCGCAAAATCCACAATAATCCCCTCGGTCTCGAGCAAGGCCTTGTACTGCTTGAGCAGGGCATTGGCCGGCTCAGTCAGAATCCGCTGGAAATCCTCGCGACCGAGGCTGGATAGCTCCACCCGTATGGGAAACCGCCCCTGAAGCTCGGGAATGAGGTCAGACGGCTTGGACACATGAAAGGCCCCGGCGGCAATGAACAACATGTGGTCGGTCTTGACCGGGCCATACTTGGTCGGTACGGTCGAACCCTCCACGATGGGCAGGATATCCCTTTGTACTCCCTCGCGTGAGACATCAGGTCCGGCCCCGAACTCCTTCCCGGCGATCTTATCAATCTCATCCAGAAAGATAATGCCCGATTGCTCCGCCCGGCGGATGGCCTCGGCCGTCACTTCGTCCATATCAATGAGCTTCTGGGCCTCTTCCTGCTGGATGATATTACGCGCTTCAGCCACTGTCACCCGACGCCGCCGCTTCTTCTTGGGAAGCAGACCACCGAGCATATCGGAGAAGTTGACGCCCATTTCCTCCACGCCGGCCGAGTTGAAGATCTCCAGCACTGGTGGCGAAGAGTCCTCCACCTCTACCTCGACCATCTCATCCTCCAGTTCACCGGCTACCAGCCGTCGCTCCAGCTCCTTTCGCTCTTCCCGGGCCTCCCGAAGCTGTGAGGTGAAATCCGGGTCATCCTCGGTCTCCCGGTGGGCCATGCCTCCGAATAGTGCCTCCAGCGGGTTCTTGGGCTGTGCCTCCCGGCGGGGCAGAGGACGCAGAAGATCCAGCAGACGGGACTGCACTGCGCCGCGCGCTTTGTCTTCTACGGCGGCCAATCGCTCGGCCTTGGTCATCCGGATAGCCGTTTCCACCAGGTCGCGCACCATTGAGTCCACATCGCGCCCTACATACCCGACCTCGGTGAACTTGGTCGCCTCCACTTTAACGAAGGGGGCGTCAACCAGTCGGGCCAGCCTCCGGGCAATCTCAGTCTTGCCGACGCCGGTAGGGCCAATCATCAGGATGTTCTTGGGGGCGATCTCCTCCTGCATCTCCGGGGCCAGCTGCATCCGACGGTAGCGATTGCGCAGCGCCACAGCCACCGCCCGCTTGGCCGCTCTCTGGCCCACGATGTACTTATCCAGTTCGGCTACAATCTCACGCGGAGTGTATTCTCTCAACTGTCTCCCTCCCATCAGCTGGGGGCACCAATCTCCTCCACCGTCAGCTGACTATTGGTATAAACACAGATGGAAGCAGCAATGGCCATGGCCTTCTCGGCAATCTGACGCGGGCCCAGCGCACTGTGCTCGGCCAGGGCCCGGGCAGCGGCCAGGGCATAAGGCCCCCCGGAGCCGATGGCAGCGATATCATCATCCGGTTCGATAACCTCGCCGGTCCCGGATAGCACCAGGATCTTGCCAGAATCGGCCACGACCAACATGGCCTCGAGCCGACGGAGGACCCGGTCGGTCCTCCAGTCCTTGGCCAGTTCCACAGCGGCCCGGGATAAGTTGCCGTGGTATTCCTCCAGCTTGGCTTCAAACTTCTCAAAAAGGGTAAAGGCATCAGCTACTGAGCCAGCAAAACCGGCCAGTACCTTTCCGCCGTGAAGGCGCCGCACCTTCTTGGCCGTGTGCTTCATAACTGTATGGTTGCCCCAGGTCACCTGTCCATCCCCGGCCATAGCCACCTGGCCACCGCGCTTTACGGCGATGATAGTTGTCGCGTGAAACATCTCATTCCCTCCATTCACTCAGCCGTAGCCCTCAGGCCCGGGGGTGCGCGGCCCTATACACCGAGCGAAGGCGCTCCCGGCTCACATGGGTGTAGATCTGCGTTGTGGAGATGTTGACATGCCCCAGCAGTTCCTGAACCGAACGCAAATCAGCGCCGTTCTCCAGCAGATGGGTGGCAAAAGTATGCCGCAGTGAGTGTGGGGTGATATGGCGCTCAAGGGCTACCTGCCCCACATACTTGGCCACCAGCCGCATAACGCTCCGTGCTGTGAGTCGTCCTCCCTGACGGTTTAGGAACAGCGCATCGGGATCCGCCTTCTCCCGGCCTTTGGTCAGAAGCCGGGCCCTGGCCCCGCGCCGGTAACGCTCGATCCAGGCCAGAGCCTGCGAACCGACAGGGCACAACCGCTCCTTCTTGCCTTTCCCCTTCACTAATACATAACCGGCCTGCCCATCGATGTCCCGCAGGTTGATACCGGTCAGTTCAGAGACGCGCAGCCCGGACGAGTATAAAAGCTCCAGAATGGCCCGGTCACGCTTCCCCAGGTCGGTGCGGGTATCGGGAGCAGCCAGCAATGCCTCCAGTTCCGGGTAGTACAGGAACTCTGGCAGCCGCTTCTCCAGCTTCGGGGTGGCCACCAGTTTGGCCACATTCTGGCTGACCAGCTCCTCCCGGCACAGGTAGCGCAGGAAGGAACGGAGGGCAGCCAGCTTACGGGCGACTGACCGGCGGCCGAGCCCAGCCTGCTGCAGCCCAGCCAGATAGCGACGAACCATTAAGTGAGTCAGCCCCTGCCAATGGGCCGGGCGCACAACCGCCTCTTCGCCCCAGGTGAAGCCAATGAAGCCCTCCAGGTCTCGCCCATAGGCTTCCAGGGTGTTTGATGATGCACCTTTTTCTACTTGCAGATAGGTCAAAAAGTTTCCAAGTTCGGAGCTCTTCACACCAACACCCCTTCCCTGGTCGTGCGTCACAAAGCCCCTGGCCGACTGGCCAGAAGGAAAGGAGGGAAGGCCCTTACCTTCCACCACAGTTTAGCACCCCTACCCAGGCTGGGCAAGGCACCTTTCACAATATTCTCAAATCTCCGCCCATCGTCGGGCGAACCCGGCTGCTGCCTCCAACGCCCGTGCGGCCATGGCCCGCTTCTTTTCACGTTTGTTGCGGATAGGCTGGGGCAGTGGTGGCAGAAGGCCGAAGTTGATATTCATAGGCTGGAACAGCTCTGGATCAGCCTCAGTTACATACCGGCACAGCGCGCCGTGTGCCGTTTCACGCGGTGGAGCCTCCGCCTCCAGTCCATTTAGCTGCCGGGCCAGGTTCGCTCCGGCAATCAGTCCGGTGGCTGCGGACTCTACATAGCCTTCCACACCAATCAGCTGGCCGGCAAAGTATAGGTCAGGCCTTTTCCGGCTGGCCAGGGTCGCTTCCAGCACCCGCGGACTGACAATGAAGGTGTTCTTATGCATCACGCCCAGCCTGATAAACTCGGCCCGCTCCAGCCCGGGAATGAGGCGGAACACTCTCTTCTGCTCATTCCAGGCCAGAGCGGTCTGGAACCCGACCAGGTTATACATGGTGGCCTCGCGGTTCTCCGGCCTCAGCTGGACCACGGCATAGGGTCGCTGCCCGGTTCTGGGGTCGATGAGCCCCACTGGCTTGAGGGGCCCATAGCGGAGGGTATCGTAACCCCGGGCAGCCATCACCTCCACCGGCATACAGCCTTCGAAGACCATATCCACCTCGAAATCGTGGGGAACGTGCCGCTGGGCGCCCACCAACTGCTCATAAAAGACCCCGTACTCCTCTTCATTCATTGGGCAGTTGATATAGACAGCCTCTCCCTTGCCATAACGAGAGGCCCGGAAAACCCGCTCCTCGTTGATGCTCTCGGCCGTCACTATGGGGGCAGCTGCATCGAAGAAATGCAGGTGCTCCTGGCCGGTGAAAGAGCGGATTGCCTGGGCCAGTCCGGGGTGGGTTAAGGGGCCGGTGGCCACCACCCCGGGTCCCTCCGGGAGCCGGTTTACGCGTTCGCGCCGCAGCCGAATGCGGGGATGGCTGGTGATCCTCTGGGTCAGGCTTCGGCTGAACCCCTCCCGATCCACGGCTAGAGCGTCGCCGGCGGGCACCCGGTGCGCATCGGCACAGATCATGACCAGCGAACCCAAGAGGCGCATCTCTTCCTTGAGCAGTCCCGGACCGGTCTCCAGGGCCGCCCCACGCAGCGAGTTGCTGCAGACGAGCTCGCCCAGAAAACCGGTACGGTGGGCCGGGGTCATCTCATCCGGCCGCATCTCCCAGAGCTCTACCTCTACACCCCGCTCAGCCAGTTGCCAAGCGGCTTCCGATCCAGCCAGTCCTCCGCCGATAACCGTTGCCCTCACTCTTCCCCCTCCCGGACAGGCCGGCCCTCGGTCCGGTAACCGCAGTCTTGGTTGGCGCAGGCCAGATAGGTTTTGCCATTGCGATGACGCCGCTCCACCAGGAAGGTTTTGCACCTGGGGCAAGTGTCAGCGGTCGGCTTGTACCAGGTAACGAAGTCACACTCCGGGTAATTGGCGCATCCATAGAAGCGCCGGTGGCGCTTGCTGACCCGGGCGACGATCTCTCCGCCGCAGACCGGACAGCGGGCGCCAGTGGTCTCCAGCAGCGGCTTGGTATTCCGGCATTCGGGAAACCCCGGGCAGGCCAGGAATCTCCCATAACGCCCATGCTTAACCACCATCTGGCGTCCACACTTCTCGCAGACCACTTCACTGACTTCCTCGGGGACCTCCACCTTCTCGATGGCCTCATCGGCCCGACGCAGATCGGCCTCAAACCTCTCGTTGAAGTTGCCGACCACTGCCCGCCAGTTCAAGGTGCCTTCCTCTATCTGGTCCAGCTCCTTTTCCAGGCTGGCGGTGAAACCGACATCGACAATCTCCTGAAAGTACTCCTCCAGCAGTTCGACCACAATAAGCCCCAGTTCGGTGGGGATGAAACGCTTCTTCTCCCGGCGCACATACCCTCGTTGCTGGATGGTTTCGATAATCGGGGCATATGTGCTCGGCCGTCCAATTCCCTTCTCCTCCAACGTTTTCACCAGCATGGCCTCGGTGTAGCGGGGTGGAGGCTGGGTAAAGTGCTGTTCCGGCGTCAAACCCTTTAAACGCAGTTTCTCGCCTTCGGCCAGCTCGGGTAGGATTAGTTCGTCATCATCGGGTCTGGCTTCATCCAATCCCTCTATGTAGAGAGCCATAAAGCCAGGGAACTTGATGGTGGACCCGGTGGCCCGAAACCGGTGACCGGCGGCAGCAATATCCACCGTTACCGTATCAAGCACGGCCGGCGCCATCTCGCTGGCCACGAAGCGCTCCCAAATCAGCTTGTACAAACGGTACTGGTCACGGCTAAGGAATTCTCTCACCCGGTCGGGTTCGCGCCCCACTGCCGTGGGTCGGATAGCTTCGTGCGCGTCCTGGGCGCCCTCCTTGGCGCGACGGCCGCCCCCGTGAAGAACATAGTCGGCCCCAAAGCGCCCGTTGATGTAGTTGGCCGCGTCGCGCCGGGCGCTTTCGGCAGTCCGCGTCGAATCGGTGCGGATGTAGGTGACCAGACCCACAGTCTCATCGCCGATCTTCAATCCCTCGTAAAGCTGCTGGGCAATGCTCATAGTTCGCCTGACAGTGAAGCCCAGCTTGCGGGAGGCCTCCTGCTGCAGAGTGCTGGTAGTAAAGGGCGTAGCCGGATAGCGCCGGCGCTCCCGGCGCTTTACCTCGGCCACCTCATAGGTAGCCTCCCGGAGATCGGCCAGGATGGCATCAGCCTCGCTCCCGCTGCCGAGCTCCCGCTTCTGAGTGGCTTCGCCGTAGTACTCGGCCCGGAACAACTCTCCTCTGGGGGTCAGCAGGTCGGCGGCAATGGTCCAGTATTCCTTGGGTACGAAATCGGCTATCTCCCGCTCCCGGTCGCAGATGAGTTTGACCGCGACTGACTGGACGCGCCCGGCACTGAGCCCTCGCCGCACTTTGCGCCAGAGGAGAGGGCTTAGCTGGTAGCCCACCAGCCGGTCCAGGATCCGCCGGGCCTGCTGGGCATCGACCAGATTTTGCGCAATGGGCCGCGGCGACTTGATGGCCAGAGTCACCGCCTCTTTGGTGATCTCGTTGAACTCTACCCGGCAGTTGGTCCCCTGGTCCAACCCGAGAGCAGTTGCCAGGTGCCAGGAGATGGCTTCGCCCTCGCGGTCGGGGTCAGTGGCTAGAAGAACGCGATCGGCCTTCTTTACCCCCTCCCGCAATTCTTTGAGGATCTCGCCCTTGCCCCTGATGGTTATGTACTTGGGCTCGAAGGTCTTCAGGTCTACCCCCATCTGACTCCGAGGGAGATCCCGGACGTGTCCCATGGAGGCTCGCACAAAGTACTTCCGGCCCAAGAATTTCTCGACGGTCTTGGCCTTAGCCGGTGATTCCACAATTACTAGCGACCTTCCCAAATATGGCACCTCATTTCCCGACTTATATGCCTTATCATTCCCTGCTTCTTGGCCTGACGAATGAGACAAAGCGCCCGCCAGGCAGTCGCTCGACAGCCCCTTCGGCCTCGAGCCGCCCCAGCAGGGCCATGACCCGCCCGGCAGGCAACCGGAGACTGAGAGCGAGCTCATCGGCGGTAGGGGCGTGCCCCAGCAAGGCTTTAAGCATCCTGTCGGCCTCATTGTCCCCTGTAATCTCCGGCTGCCCAACCGCCCGCAGCCCCAGTTCAGCCAGGGGTTCTTCCACATTCAGCAACGGCCGGGCGCCATCGGCGATGAGACGGTTGGTGCCCTCCGACTCCGGGCGGTTGATGGGGCCCGGCACCGCCCAGACCTCACGGCCCAACTCCAGTGCTTCGCCAACGGTGATCAGGGCACCGCTTCGCCTGCCAGCTTCTACGACAACTACTATAGCAGAAAGCGCGGCAATAAGTCGATTCCGGGCCGGGAAGTTTCCCCGCAGCGGCGGCCGACCGGGAGGCTGCTCGCTCAGCAGAGCTCCGCCATGAGCCAA
Organism: Bacillota bacterium; assembly: GCA_040758135.1. Taxonomy (GTDB): domain Bacteria; phylum Bacillota; class Sulfobacillia; order JBFLWA01; family JBFLWA01; genus JBFLWA01. The sequence continues at coordinate 167,630 of JBFLWA010000002.1, forward strand.
GATGGCCTCGGTAAGTGAGTAGTGCTCCGCCGGATAGAGCCGATCGAGCCCGGCCCCGAGTACCGCTACCGTTGGGCCGCCACCTTCCACCGCTCCTAGGTGGGCCGCCCCATCGATCCCCCGCGCCAGGCCACTGACGACAGTGGCTCCGGCCCCACTGAGTTCGCGCCCGAGCTGGCGGGCCACCGTCACACCGTAGGGGGTGGGCCGCCGCGTTCCGATGACCGCCGCGGCCACTGGCCGCCGGAGGGCTTCCATTGACCCCCGCACGAAAATGGCCGGAGGTGGGTCGTACAAATCGTGTAGTCTTTGGGGATAGTCATCATCAACCTGGGTTAGGGCCCTTATCCCTGTCTCCTGACATTGTTCCTCGATTTCAGCGCCCAGTCGGCGGCGAAAGGCCTCGGTCAGTAGCTGGTGCCGTCGGGGACCAATTCCCGGTGCCTTCGCCCAGAGTTCCGGGTGCTGGGCTATGGCTGCCAGCCCTCCACACACGTTCATCAGCTTGGCGAGACAGCGCGCTCCCAATCCCTCGCAGCCTGAGAACAGAAGCAAAAGCTCGCGCTCATTCACCGAACCCCTCCCATTTTCTGCCTATCGGGATGATTCGGTAGCTTCTTTCCTGATTCCTTCCATAGTAGCGCGATCGCGGGTAAAAGCAGTAAGGGGCTCGGCCCCGTTATCGGTGATCAGCACGGTATCGGAATGACGGAAACCACCGACTCCTGGCAGATAGAGGCCGGGTTCCACCGTCACCACCATCCCAGCGGCCAGCGGGCGTCGGTCCCCCGCGGCCAGGTAAGGTCCTTCGTGTATGGCCAGCCCAATGCCATGACCGGCGCGGTGCAGCAGGTAGCAGCTATATCCCGCCTCTTCCAGCAGGGCCTGGGTGCGGCGGTCCACCTCATCACCGCTCACTCCCGGCCTAAGCCAGGCGATGGCCAGATCACCGGCTCGCCGCATCGCTTCAAAGGCCTTCCTGGCCCGGGCGGGCAACTCTCCGACGCCCATTGCCCGCTCACACTCACTCCAATAACCGCCCAGGCAGACACTGGTCTGGTGAAGCACCACATCACCCTCAGCCAGACGGTATCCGGAGGTCAGCGCGTGTGGCTGGGTGGTGCGCAGCCCAGCAATGGGCCGCGAGATAGTGGCCATGGGCTGCTCGGGATGGAGCCGCGCACCCGCCTCCACCATCGTCCGGTCACCGGCAACGGCAACCTCAAGCTCGCTGACCCCGGGTTGGCTGGCGGCCAACTCTGCCTGCATGCCCAGATCGGCCAGGGCGCTGGCCGCCCGGATTAGGGCAATCTCGCCGTCGTCCTTAACCAGCCTCAGCTCGCCGACGAGATTCCCCAGCGGCCTCCCCGGGCTCTGGAGGATTTGGCTTACCTCGAGATATCGCTGGAAAGTGAGGCCCTCTGGCTCAAATCCCCAGCAAGGTACCGCCCTCATTAGGTCGTCCAAGACGGCGTCGAAGGAGGCAAAGTCCGCGTTAGCTGCCTCACCGTAGGTGGCTATCCGGTCGGCCCTGGCCGTTGCGGCGTGGTCGCACTCTAAGACGGGCACAATAAGAGTCACGGCATTGGCATCGAGGTGTACGGCAATGGGCCGCGAGTAGATGAGCGCCCGGAACCCAGTCAGGTACTGGATACTCTCGGGGGCAGTAAATAGCGCCGCTCTCACCCGCTCCCTGGCCAGATGAGCGCGTACCGCCTCCAGGCGGCCGGACATACCCATCACTGTCGGCAGGTTCATGTCATACCCCTCCCCTGGTCAAAAAGGGGCCCGGCATTCGCCGGACCCCACTGGTCACTGCTCCTGGTACTTAAACTGCATCTCATAGAGGGTCTTGTAGAGTCCTCCGGTAGCCAGCAGCTCCTCATGCCGCCCACTCTCGACAATTCTCCCATCGTCAATAACCAGGATCCTATCGGCATTACGGATAGTAGAGAGACGGTGGGCTATGATAAAGGCCGTCCTGCCCGCCAGCAAGTGCTCCAGGGCCCGCTGGATCAGCACTTCCGTATAGGCATCAACACTGGAGGTTGCCTCGTCCAGGATGAGGATACGGGGATCCCGGAGCAGCGCCCGGGCAAAGGAGATCAGCTGGCGCTGACCAATGGAGAGCTTGGCTCCCCGTTCATTGACCTGAGTATCGTAGCCCTGGGGCAAACGGGCAATAAACTCATGGGCATTGACCGCCTTAGCCGCGGCCTCGATTTCCGCGTCAGTAGCTCCCAGCTTTCCGTAGCGGATATTCTCTCTTATGGTGCCCGAGAAGAGGAAGGTATCCTGGAGCACGATTCCCATCTGGCGGCGCAGTGAGGCTAGGGTCCCCTCTCTCAGGTCATGCCCATCAATGCGGATAGCTCCGGACTGGGGATCGTAGAACCGGCTCAGCAGGTTAATGATGGAGCTCTTGCCGGCACCCGTCGGCCCGACCAGGGCAATCCGCTGACCGGGGGAGACCGTCAGGCTAATCCCGTGTAATACCGGCTGGGCGGGGTTGTAGCCAAAGACCACCTGGTCAAACTCAACCTCGCCCCGGATGGGCGGCAGCTCTATAGCATCGGGCGATGACCGAACCTCCGGTTCTCGGTCCATGATCCCGAAGATCTTCTCACTGGCTGCTGTCGCCGCCTGCATCTGGTTATAGATGTTGGTCAGATCCTGAATGGGCTGGAAAAAGCGAGCCGTGTAGCTAATGAAAGCCACCAGAACACCAATCTCAATGCGCTGGCTGAGGATAAGCTTGCCGCCATACCACAGTACAATACAGGTACCCACTGCCCCGATTACCTCGACAACCGGTGCAAAGACCGAGTAAAGAGAGACCGCCTGCATATTGGCTTGCAGGTTCTCCAGGTTGGTCTGGTCGAACCGCTCCGAGTTTTTGCTCTCCCGGGCGAAGCTCTGGGTAACCCTCACCCCCGAAATGCTCTCCTGGAGATTGGCGTTTACATTGGCGATCTTGTTCCTTACCTCACGATAAGCCTGTATCACCCGCTCCCGGAAAACCACCGCACACCAGACCAGGAAGGGCAGAGTCACAAAGGTCGCCAGAGCCAGTTTCCAGTCCATGCTAACCATGATCAGGATGATACCGCCGAGGGTGACGATATCAGCAAAGACATGGGTGATTCCATTGGAGATCAGTTCGTTCAGAGCCTCCACATCATTGGTGACCCGGGACATAACTACACCCGCCGGTATCCCGTCGTAGAACTTGAAAGTCAGTTTTTGGAGGTGCCCAAAGAGCTCTTCGCGAATGGTGTAGATGGCCGACTGCCCGGCATAGGACATCAGGTAGGTCTGGCCGAAGCTGGCTACCCAGGTAACCAGGTGAGTAGCGACATAGAGCAGAGCCACCAGGTTGAGTCCGGCCAGGTCGCCATTGGCGATATGCTGGTCGATGGCCACCTTTATCAGGTACGGACCAGCCAACCCGGCCGCTGATACCAAGAGGGTCAGGAGAACCGAGGCCGCAAGGTGCCACTTGTAGGGGAGCATGTATCGCAGGAGCCGGCTCAATACCCTGGTATCTACGGCGGCCCTTTCTGCATCAGCACCACTGGCGTGAATGTGCAGCCCCATTAGGCATCGCTCCCTTCAGCCACGGCCCTGGTAGCCGTCTCCGTCTGGTCTTGCGGTCTTAGCTGCATCTCATAGATCTGGCGATAGATCCGGCCCGTCTCCAAAAGCTCGGCATGGGTTCCCTGCTCGACAATCTCGCCGTCCTCCAGCACCACGATCTGGTCGGCGTTCTTGATGGTCGAGAGCCGCTGGGCGATGACAAAGGTAGTCCGGCCGCGCATCAGGTTGGCTAGGGCCTGCTGGATCTGGTACTCAGTCTCCGTGTCTACGCTAGAAGTTGAGTCGTCGAGGATCAGGAGCCTGGGGTCCATTAACAGGGCCCTGGCAATAGCTACCCGCTGTTTCTGGCCACCGGATAACCCTACTCCCCGTTCGCCCACCACTGTTTCGTATTGCTTGGGCAGGCTCATGATGAAGTCATGGATATGGGCGGCCTTGGCCGCAGCAATGATCTCCTCATTGGTAGCCCCGGCCCGCCCATAGGCGATATTCTCTCCGATACTGGCCGAGAAGAGAAAGGTCTCCTGTAGAACGATGCCGATCTGCCTTCTCAGGCTGTTCAGGGTCACGGTGCGGATATCGATACCATCAACAGTTACCCTGCCCGCGGATGGGTCGTAGAAGCGGGGGACTAGGTTGGTTATGGAAGTCTTGCCCGAGCCGGTTGCCCCCAATAGAGCAATGGTCTGCCCCGGTTCGGCAGTTAGGTTAATGTCCCGCAGGACCAGGTTCTCGGGATCAGTAGGATAGGCGAAGGAGACATTCTCGAAGACCACTCGTCCGGCGATGGGCGGCATCTCCACCGCATCAGGCGAGTCTTTGATCTCGGGCTCGGTCTCCAAAAGCTCGAAAACCCTGCTGCCAGAGGTGGCTGCCCGGTTGTACAAGTTGGAGAGCCAGCCGATCATGCGCAGTGGTCCGATGAGCTGCATCACCAGGGCGTTAAAAGCCACCAGTCCCCCGAGCGAAAGGCGGCCAAGGATCACCTCGCGTCCACCGTACCAGAGAACCAGGGCTGCCGCGAGCCCGCTGAGGAAGTTCATATACGGGAAGTAATAGGCCCAGAGCCTAATGGAGTTGAGGTTCGTCTCCAGAAAGGCTTGGTTCTCCCGGCGGAACTTCGCCTCTTCGTAGTCTTCCTGGGCAAAAGCGCGGACCACCCGGACGCCGGTTACATTCTCCTGCAGTACCGAGGTCAGCTGGGCCAACTGTTCACGCACTGCCAGGAAAGTGGGGCGCACCCGCCGGCCGAAAAGGGTAACCGCATGGATCAACAACGGCATTGTGGCCATAGCCACCAGGGTCAGCCGCCAGTTCAGTGCCAGCAAGTAGGCGAAAACCCCCACGAAGGTAACCAGATTCCGCAGAAGGGCGAGGATTCCAAATCCCAGGAAGCGACGAAGTGTCTCTACATCAGCCGTCGCCCTGGACATCAGCTGCCCGGTCTGGGCCTGGTCGTAGAAGCTGAAAGAGAGCTGCTGCAGACGGTTATAGATCGCGTTCCTAATGTCGTAGATGACCCGCTGGGCCATATACTCCATACTGAACCTTTCGAGATAGCTGGTACCACCGCGCAGGATGTGGATGGCCACCACACCCAGGGCGAACCAGCCCAGGAGCTCCGGTCGGGGCCCCCTGGGGTTGAGAGCCACATCAATGACTCCCCGGATCAGGGTCGGCACAGCCAACTGTAGACCAATGCCGGCAAGCATAGCCACCGCCCCCAGGAGGATCCTTCCCCAGTAGCGGAAGGTAAAGTTGAGAAGTCGCTTAACTACGCTCATGGCTGCTCCCCTTATAATATTTCGTACTCCGTGCTATTTCACTACTTAATCATTTTACCATAGCAAAAAACGGGAGTCAACCGACTCCCGCCGGTTTTAGCCTTAATTCACTTCAGTAGATAATCTCCAGATTGGGTTCGGAGACAGTGACAATCTCCCCTCCGCTTAGTTCCACCCGGACACCGGGAGCCTTCATCTCGTTCTCCAGCTTCAGCTCGGGCAAGCGCCCAATTACTCTTCCCCAGCGTCCCCGGTAAGGGCCGCCAATGATCCGGGCCCGCTTCTGGCCCGCGCTCGCCTTCGGTTGGTCACCAGCCTCCAACGGTATCACCAATTCCGGCCGGATCACCCCGGCCCGCACCTGTGTAGCCCCGTTCAGCGAAACGACCCTCCCCTGATAGGCTTGGAGCAGTTGGAAGGTGCTGGGGTTCATCGGCATTCGCCCAAACCCCTCGGCCACCATGACGGTCATAGCCAAGTCCTCTTGCCCGGTAATGCCGACTCCGGCGGCACTACCGGCCAACCTGACAATATCCAGGTAGTCCACTCCGCCGGTGACCAGACCGCGCACGCCTAACTCCAGGGCGCGCTGCATAGTCTCATAGCTCAGCCAGGCTCCGGAAACCATGACCGCGCCCCGGCAGTTCTCGTCGATCTCACTGCTGGACAGAGTATCACCCGGTGACCGCACCAGAACCAGGAGTTTACCGTGGGTCTCGAAACCAACGCCGAAGGTCCCCTGCACATGGGCGGCCTCAGCCCTGATAACTGCCCCCTGTTCGGGGATGATCCGGCTCACCACTCCCGAGAGATAGGCCTCCACCACCGAAGGACGGTGGGGCCTCAGAATACGGACTACACCCGAGTTGGTGCAGACCTGCTGGATGATACCACTGACGGGAGCGTAACAGATCTCCATTCCGCCGAAGTCGCCCGGTGCCGCCGCCAGCGCCGCCCCCTGCCGGACCTCATCTCCCTCCCGGTAGCGCAGGAAGGTGCGGATCTGTCGGGCCGGAACATCCAGACGGCGGCTGACATTAACCACCACTATTGGATCGGCCGAGCGGGCGTCTTCCCGGACCAGGAGCCTGCCCCGGGTCCAGGAGATGAACTCAATGGTCCCGCTAACCGGGGCCCGGGCCTCCAGCCTCTCACCAAAGATGCCCCGTTCGCGCGCAGCCAGGGTTTCGCCTACCTCGACGCTGTCGCCCAGGCGCACCCGAAGGCAACCTCGAACCTCGTCTGGTGTAAGCCTGGCCTTAAGCTCGGTATTGAGGTCAATGACATATGGCTCTCCCGGGACGAACTCAGCCTTGGCCACCACCGTATCGGGCGATACCCGCTGGCCGCGCCTGACCAACACCTCGCCAGGCAGAGGAAGGATCCGCGTTCTCTCGAGAACAGCCCGATTCACCACCAGCTCAGCTGCGTCCGCCATATTGCACACCCCCTTCAGCAGCCAGGGGTCCTGTGGCCGGATAAGCATCCAGCGCTGCCATCCAGTCCGCCATCTGCTGGCGCCGGACCAACCCCGAACCGCCGATTGGCCGGCCCCGACCGTCCAGCACCAGGCCAACCTCGCCACCCCTGACCCTTCTGGCCAGCGCCCGGCCCCGCCCGGCGCCACAATCCACGCCGACCCGCGGCTTCACCCTGACCAGCGCCTCTTCCCCCGGGGCCAGGGCCACCAGGTCCAGCGCGCCGGCAATGACCTGCCGCTCCTCGCGCCGCTCCCGCCCCTCCACCGTTACCTCGGCCAGAATAGTACCGGCCGTACCGGTCTCGCGGGTTGCTATCACCGGGCCCAGGGGAAGCAGACAGTCATTGAGCAGAGCCTGAACTGCCGCGGTCTCGTCAACCTCGGCCAGCGCACCCAGCTGAGGGAGCATGAAGACACTGTCAACATAAATATCGAAAACCCCCACCGGCTGCAGGGCATCAATCAATATCAGCATGGCCTGCGCCCGCCTGGGCGCGTTAGATAGCACGCCGCCACTACCGACGATAGCGCCGATGTCGTCGGCCCCGAAGAGCTGGCGCCCTCCGGCCGTCTGGCTCACGAAGTCATCCAGAACCCTTCTCTGTTGGACACCCTTGAGCCCCACGGCCAGAGAGAGGTGATGGGCGAAGGACAGTCGGATGGCCTCCCGGGCCACCGCGTGTTCCAGAAGCAGCTCCTCCAGGCTCTCGGGGAGCGTGGTGGGCCGGATCATCTTGTTACCGACCCAGTTCTGCAGAGAGCGCCCATCGGCCGGATAGGGTAGCCAGTGGGTGATAGCCTCGATGCCGGCCTCCCCCACCACATTGGCCGCCGAGTAACTCATGCCCAAATTGGCGCTGACAGTCCGGTGGTACACGCCGTCCACCAATGAGAAGATGTCGGTGGTGGCCCCACCGATATCCAAAGCAACCAGGTTCCGACCCAGTTCGCGCGCGGCCCGCTGAAGCATCCGGCCGGTACCCATGGGTGTTGGAAGGATCACCCGGTTGGTCACAGCCAGAAGCTCTTGATAGCCCGGAGCATGAGCCATCACATGCTCCAAAAACACCTCGTGGATGGCCTGCCGGGCTGGCACCAGGTTTTCGGCCTCCAGCGACGGCCGGAGGTTCTCGATGACCCGGACATCCATCCGATCAGCCAATGCGTCCAGGACATACTCGCGAGCCGCCACATTACCAGCGTAGATCACCGGCAGGGGAAAACCACTGCGAAAGCGCGGTTCTGGTTGGGCCGCCGCGATCCATTCAGCGATGGCGGCCACATGGGAGACATTGCCGGCGTCAGTACCGCCGGCTACCAGGATCATATCAGGCCGGAACTCCTTAAGACGCCGGATCCGCTCCATAACTGTGCGGTCATCATCTATGGAAAGGACATCAGTGACTATGGCCCCTGCGCCCAGAGCTGCCCGGTGGGCGCTCTCCGCGGTCATCGAGCCGATGATCCCCGCCACCAACATCTGCAGGCCGCCACCGGCGCTGGAGGTGGCGACTACGATGTCTACGCCGCGACCGTCCTGTGAAGGGGTGATGATGCGGCCATCAGCAACCAGCTGACGACCAGTGCTGACCGCCAGCGATTCAACCGCGCGCAAAAGACCGACCATCACATCCTCGGTCGGTTCTTCAACGGTTGTACCAGCAACAGCCCGGCCCAAAAGACGCGTGGATCCATTCACCGGCCCCAGTAGCAAAGCCTTGGTAGTGGTGCTCCCGACATCAATGGCCAGAGCCAAGCGCCTCTCTGAACCAGCCACAGCGCACCCCCTATCTTCCCTATCAGCTAGCTACGAAGAGCCCGCGGAAAAGTTTCGCTTTAGTTATTTTCCAGGGATTTGATGAACTCCATGAAGGTAGAGAACCCCGCCGGGGCCGATAATGAGCCCGTCATATTTCCGGGTCATTGCCCAAGCCGGGTTCAGTGCCACCAGAGGCACATATGGCAACCTTGCCCCCAGGATCTTCTGCAGTTCATCGTAAAGAGCGCGACGAGCCGCCAGTTCCTGGGTTCCGGCGGCAACTTCCAGGATGAGGTCAACCTGCGGGTCAGCAAACCCAAAGCGGTTGGTCTTGCCGGACTGGCGCGAGTGCAGCAGGTAGTACAGAATATCTGGTTCCGGCCAACGGAAGCTCAGGACGAAGGCCTGGAAGTCACCCTGCTCCAGGCGACGGAAGAAATCATAGGGTCGGAGAATTGTGATCCGCAGGGCTAAACCGAGCTCCCCGAGGGAAGAAGCCAGCGCCTCAGCCAGTCGGCTGCCTACCGATGAGCTATAGGCCAGAACCTCCAGTTCCCCGCGGACTCCTTCCAGCAGCTGCCGGGCCCGAACTGGGTCGTGTGAGACCTCCCGGTCCCGCGCCCCCCAAGCGCCCGGCGGCAGATGGCCCGTCCAAGCCGAAGGGGGAGGCAGCTGTGCCGCCACCGCCAGACGCGCCCGGTCAATTCCCAGGTCAACTGCGCTCCGGACCTCTAAACCGGTGAGACTGCCACCGTTCAGCCGAAACCCGAGGTACCAGAGTTCCTGCCCCGGGCCGCGCCAGACTATCGCCCCGCTACCACGGGCCCTCTGTTCGTCACTCTGGCCGCCGCCTAATCTGACCAGGTCGAACTCATCGCCAACCGCCACCGGGTTCTCCGGGGCTGGCGGTACCGATAGCAGGCAGACTTCGGTCAGATGAGCCGGACCACTGTTACCGGTAAACGCGGGACCCCAGCCGTACTCGGCATAGCGCTTCAGCCGGACACCACCCTCCCCCACCTCGATCGGACGGAACGGACCGGTACCGGGTGGCAACTGGTCGGGAAAGCGCTCCCAGTCATATCTGGGGTGGACGATGGCGCCCCTGGGAGCCGAGAGAAGATGCCAGATAGCCGGAGTAGCCCTGGTCAGCCTTATGGCCAGAGTTCGCTGGTCAATGGCCTCGAGAGCATCGATAGCCGCGCCCGCCTCGGCCAATACCGGGTCGGCCCCGGGGTCACTGTTAGCCACAGTGATCAGCCGATGTAGACTGTGCACAACCGTTGCCGCGTCCAGAGGATAGCCGTCATGGAAGAAGACTCGTCGACGGAGGTATAGCACCAGAGAGAGAGAGGCCTCATCCCAACGCCAGCGCTCGGCCAAGCCTGGCGCGTATTCACCATCAGGCGTCTGCCTCAGGAGAGTATCGTAGATGAGCGGAGCCCAGACCTCAACACCAGCGTCAGAGGCCGGGTCGAACCCGCCCAGTGGCGCTGGATAGGCCAAACGCAGCACGCCGCCGGGTTCAGGGGCAGCCTGATGGCAACCTCCTACACCAGCGACAACCACAGCCAATAGGATGAGAGAGACCATATATCGACGGATAGTCAAAGCAGCTCCCCCTCTCGAGGTCACATCAATTATCACATAAACGGTTTTGCCTGTAAACTGCGTGACTGGTGATGCACCTTTCGCTCATGGTCCCAATATGATGAAGCAAGCATGAGGAAGGGCTATAGAGACGACCCCTCCATCGTGCGTGAGGCAACCCACCCCCAGTACCACAAAGAGATAACGGGGGCGAAGATTGATTGGAAAAGGAGGCAAACGCGAAGATGCTGGAGTATGGCGAACTCGAGGGGCGCCTGCGCGAGATCATAACCCGTACCGCCCTGGCCAAGGGCAAGCGCCGGTTCACGGTCACCTCTGAGTTCAAGGCAGAAAGAGAACCCGTTAGCATTCTGGGCGTCCTGGTCACGAACCATTCGTTTACAGCCGCCCCGGGCGGAGACGAGGTCGAAGTAAAGGGGCAGATGGACCTCCACGTATGGTACTCCTTCGATCAGGGACGGCAGTCGGCCATTAACCGCAAGACGGTTTCTTATACGGAGCTCATCCCCGTCCACGAGCTGGGCGATGGCCGCCTGGGCCGCAACGAGGAGATTCGGGCCTCGCTGGTCAAGGAACCACAGGTCGCTGATGCCCTGGTTCTGGCCGGCAGTGCCATCGAGGTTGTGGTGACTATGGAGTTTGCGGTGGAGATCATCGGCGAGGCCCGCCTAGTGGTCAAGGTCTACAGCATGCCCGAGAAGAAAGAGATCGATTGCCTTGACGACGATGCCGACTTCGACGACGACGACCTGTTCGATGATATCGAGGAGGATGACCACAGCGAAACAGAGCCGGAAGATCAATAACCGTCTGGACAACCGGCCCATCAATGGTGATGGGCCTCCCTTTTTTGCCCTCGGGCAGGGCATTATGTCACCTCGCCTCTGGCCCTCTCATAATATGGATCAAAAAACCGCCCGACAAGCAGAGGTTTTCTCATGAAGGATCTAGTGACCATCGGCGTATTAGCCCGCAGGACCGGACGGGGTGAGCAGGCAACTTTCGCCGTTCGCAAGCAGGGCAGTTTCTTTGAGGCCCTAAACGATGTGGCCAAAACCCTGTCCATCCGCCTTCAGTTTTTCGCGCCATCGGACGTCTCGGTCAGAACACGCACAGTCCGGGGATACTCACTATCTCAAGGGCGCTACATCCCCCGCACTATCCCCCTGCCCGGCGTAGTCTATGACCGCTACTTCGCTGGCCGCCTGAGCCGTCTTCCCCGGTATTTGCGGGTGCGACGGGCTATGGAAGCCCAGGGCGTGATCTTCGTTAATAGCCTCCCCGCCTCCAAGCTAGCAGTCCATAATCTACTCAAGCAGACACACCTCGCTCCGCACCTGCCAGAGACCAAACCCTTGACCTCGACCAAATCGCTCCTTGAGTTCATAGACAAACATCCCATGGTCTACCTGAAGCCCATCAGTGGTGCCCGGGGTTGGGGGATTCTTCGGGTGGAACGCTCTGGACGGAGCACCTATACTTACCGCGGCCACATTCTCGGCCAGCCGGCATCCGGGACTGTACGTGGCCGTCGAACTCTAGCTAACCTGCTCCGGCCATTAACCTCGCGAACCCCCTACCTCATGCAACAGGGCATCGACCTGCTCCAGATGGAGCGGGGCCTGGCCGATGTGCGCACTGTTGTCCAGAAAGACGGCGAAGGCGTCTGGCAGGTCACCGGCATGGCCTTCCGGGTTGGCGCTCCTCACAGTGTGACCAGTAACATCCACACCGGGGGCACAGTGCGTCCGGTGGATGAGGAGCTGTGGGGCCGCGTCACCCAACTGGCCCTGCAATTTGCAGTGGAGCTTGAGCGCCAGCTGGGGGCCCTGGGCGAGCTCGGGCTAGACTTCGGCGTCGACCGGTCCGGGCGGATCTGGTTCATCGAGACCAACACCCGCCCGGGCCGTTACATCTTCCATCTGCTGGGGGATCTCCCGACTCGCCGGGTTGCACTGCGCCGACCTCTGGAATACGCACGGTTCCTAGCCACCCGATACCGACGAAAGGAGGACCCCCCTTGGTTAGACCAGCCCGAATCGCCCCCCGGCTGTCCACCCGCCCCGGAAACTGGATCTTCGTCCACCTGACCATCCTGCAAGAATGGGGCCTGCCACCTGGCTCCAGCATCAGAGTGAGGGCCGGAGCCATTGCGACCTGGGCCCGGATCGACGGTCGCTCACAGGGCCGTCACGAAACGGTAATCATGACTCCCGGACTCTACCAGGAGCTGTTCCTACCGCGGGCGAGGACTTTCTCCATGCGGTGGGATGCTGCCAGCGGCATCCTGTGGCTGGGCCCGGTTATCGGTATCTTTACTGGCGGGCTCAGCAAGCCGGAGAGCCTCTTTGGCTCTCAGACTGACTACTTCACCAATCTGATCCGCTTCGCCTGGCGCTACCGGGCTATTGGCTATGTCTTCACCCCCGGCGGGATCAGCTGGGAGCGGCGAATCGTAACCGGCTACTATCCGGTAGGCGACGGCACCCAGTGGGCTTCGCGGCTATTTCCCCTGCCCAATGTGGTCTACGACCGGGTAGCCAGTCGGACCAGTGAAGCACGGACCAGTGTCCGACGGGCCAAAGCGCGGCTGCTGACTACCCCGGCCCTCCACTATTTCAACCAACGTTTCCTTAGCAAATGGGAGGTACACCGGGCCCTGCAAACGGTTCCGGAGACCGCTGCGGCTATCCCGGAAACCCATATCTATCGACGCGGTAAAGACCTGCGGCATATGCTGAAACGACACGGTGTTATCTTCTTGAAGCCAAGTGGCGGCAGCCTGGGGCGGGGGATCATCAAGGTCTCTGGCACCGAGCGGGGATACCGGGTCGAATACGCCAGGGGCGGCCGACGCTACCTGAAGCGGGTTCGGTCGGCAGCAACCCTGACCCGTCTGATCGCCGGGCTCCGCTACAAGGGGCAGTACCTCATGCAGGAAGGGCTTCGGCTGGCCCGGATCGGTGGACGCACCTTTGACATTCGCATCCTCATACAACGCACCACGGGCGGCCGGTGGGTGCGGTCCAAGTGCTACGCCCGGGTGGCTCAGCCCCGCATGCTGGTAGCCAATATCGCTCAGGGAGCTATGGGGGTTCCGCTGGAAACAGCCCTCACGCAGGCCCTCCCATCAGGCCTGGTCAAGGCAGCTGCCGAGCGTGTCAAACACTTGGGAGAACGTCTCCCGGTAGTCCTCGAGGAAACTCTGGGTCAGTCCTTCGGCGAACTCGGAATCGACCTGGGAGTGCGGAGTGATGGCACTGTCTGGATAATCGAGGTTAACTCCAAGCCCATGCGCAACCAGGAGACTGACCGGGGTTCAATGGCCGTGGTCCGCAACGCCATCCGCCGCCCCATTCTCTACGCCCGGTACCTTGCCGGCTTTGAGCCGCCCACTGGGCCCGGGGAGGAAGACAACAAGGCAAGCGAGGAGATACCATGACCCCTGGCAACCAGCCGGTTCAACTGAAGAGCAGCCGAGCACGGTTCCCCAGATTATACCTCTCGTATGAGCAAGCTAGCGAGTGGCAGCTGACCGATGTTCCCGATGTCCGGGTCGAGTTCGGAAGGAACGAATTCAGGGCTAGGCTACAGCAGAGAGCAAAAACCACCGGCACCTGCACCCTCCCGGTCACCAACCGCCCTCCGGTAACCCGCTGTACTATGGGGCGAACCGAACGCGGGGTGAAGATCGGACCGGTGGTCGGGGTACTCACCGCCAAGGTAGACCAGAAACACCGGCGGCCCGCCAGGTATCAGCTGTTCTCCTTCGGGAACCTGGCTAAGACCGCCTGGGCCCTAGGTGTAATCCTGTTTGTCTTCACTCCCGACCGGGTAGACTGGCACCGACGAAAGGTAACCGGTCTCTATTACACTCCGGCCCAGGGCTGGCGCGAGGCAGTGTTCCCCCTGCCCGATGTGATCTACAACCGCGTGGCGACCCGGCAGGCCGAACGAAGCCGCGCCGTACAGGACGTCATTTCCCGCGCCACCGAAGTTCCGGGGTTAAACCTGTTCAACCCCTGTTTTCTCAACAAGTGGGATCTCTACCGTGCTCTGGTGGCTTCTCCCTCAACTGCCCCCTATCTACCCGAAACCCGTCTGCTCACCTCCCAGATGGGGCTCCGCCGCTTTCTGCGACGCTACCGCTATGTCTACCTTAAGCCCGTCAGCAGTTCGCTGGGAAAGGGGGTCATTAGACTTGAGAAAAGCCGGGGCACCGTGAAAGTGGCATACCGACTCAAGGGCAAGAACCTGGTTCGGCGGGTCAGTTCCTGGTCCGAGCTATGGGCCACCGTTCAGAAACGGCGAGTTCGCCTTCCCTACCTAATGCAAAAGGGTATACGACTGGCCGTGGGGCAAGAGCCCATTTTCGATGTCCGAACCCTGGTCCAGCGCAACCAGGCCGGCCAATGGCAGGTGACCGGGATGGGCGCCCGGGTGGCCTCAACCTCGGGCATTACCACCCATGTCCCCAACGGAGGCAGTATTGCCTCTCTCGTTGACATCCTGCACCGTCGCCGACCCCATTGGCCGGCTCGCGAGCTCCTCGACCAACTGCACGACCTGGCCCTGCGCGTACCTCCGGCCCTTGAAGCCTGGTATGGACACCCCTTCGGCGAGATCTCGTTGGATATCGCCGTCGATATCGCCGGAAGGCTCTGGGTCCTGGAGGCCAATGCCAAACCGTTCAAATTTGACGAGACAACCATTTACGCTGAATCCCGCTGTCGGTTACTCCAGTACTGCGGCTACCTGGCCGGACTGGAGCCCGTGGCCAAGGGGGTGTAGCCTGTGCGCATACTGGTCCTTGCCTCAGGCCGCTCTCCCTTTGGCGGTGTTGAACGGGATTTCCCGGAGATCTGCGTATCCCACGAAGCCCCTGACACCAATTATGACCTGGTGGTCCGCTGGGGCGTCAGTGATGGGTCCTTCGACTGCCTGCGGGTGCTGAACCGCTCGGCTGCCCTGGCCAATGTCTCCACCAGTGGCTCCATCAGCCGCATCCTCGGCATCAACGGGCTGACCTATCACCGCCGCCGGCAAAATACCAAGGTACAGCGCTACCGGGCCTATATCCTTGACGCTCAGTTGCTCTTCCTGGGACGGCGGGTCAAAAAGCGTTACGGCTTTATCGAGGTGAGCAACCGAGAGACCAAGCTTATGAGGAAGGTTATAGAGACAGCTACCACCAGTGTCCATGTGCTGGGGCTCGACTTCGCCTGTGTTGATCTGGTGGCACTCTCCAGCCGACAGGTCGAGGTCATGCGCGTCCAAGTGGCGCCCAACCTCGACCGGCGGGTCGCCGCCCGCTTCCTCACTACCCTCCGCGAGATCGCCCGGAACCCCACCGGCCGTACCGGAGGTGAGCTTACTCTGGGCGCTGACCCCGAGTTCATGCTCAGGGACAGCAACACCAAGCGGATGCTACCAGCCTCTCGTTTCTTCCCAATTGATGGCCGGGTGGGATGTGACGCGCGCACTGTGTCAAGCCACAACCACCAACGGCCCCTGGCCGAACTACGGCCAGACCCCGATGTCTGTCCGATCCGGCTGACCAGAAACATGCGCCAGCTCATGCAGAACGCTCTGAGGCTGGTACCCTACCGGAATGTCCAATGGTGGGCCGGCAGTATGCCTTTCCGTGGGTTTCCCATCGGTGGGCACGTTCACTTTGGTGGGATTCGGCCGTCAGAACCCCTGCTGCGGGCTCTCGACAGTTACTTGGCGGTTCCCATTATGCTCCTGGAGGACCAACGGAGCGCCACCCGTCGGCGGCCGCGCTACGGCTTTCTCGGAGACTTCCGTCTGCAACCCTACGGGGGCTTTGAGTACCGCGTCGCCGCCAGCTGGCTGGTATCACCCCGCCTCTCCCAGGCGGCCCTGGCCCTGTCCAAAGTAGTAGTCCACCACTTTACAGAGCTGGGCCGCGATCTCTTCCTGGACCCCGACCTCCAGGTCGCCTTCTATTCGGGCCGCAAGGAGGCCCTGTATAACCTCTTCCCCTCCCTCTGGGCCGAGCTCTCCGCTACCAGCACCTTCAGCGCCTATGCTGATGAACTGCAGATCATCGAAGAGATGGTCACCAAACGCCAGCGGTGGAACGAAAGGGCTGATATCCGGCGTGCCTGGCATCTGCCCATCCCCAAGCGACAGTTCCGGGCCTGACTAGGCCCCAGCGGACAGGTACATTCCTCCCTTAGCTGGCCTTTTCCGCTATTCATCCCACTGTAGGCCGTTGCGGACAGCCTGCAGTGTCATATTATGTTAATGGGACCGGGTTACTCACTCCAGGTAGCCAGGTTCCTGCCTCCACCAATCTTCGCCCACCTCCAATTGGCCGCGGCTTACCGCGGCCCCCTTCTTAGTAAACCCGGGAGAGGTGATCCAATGCCAGGATATCGTACCGAAGAGCCCCGGCCGGAGGACAGATCACGCCTGGTTCGGGCAGCTGCCCGTATCGGCGGCTCCCGCTACGCTAGCAAGACCCGGCGCTGGCTGGCCAGCGCGCCGGGGAAGGTCCTTTATGCTGCGCTGGGCCGACAGGTCATCGGTCTAGTCCACCTAGTCCCACTCTCCCGTGACGAGCTCTGGCTGGAGGGGATGCGCATCCACTCGCCCGTCCGGGGCCGGGGGCTGGGACACCGCTTTGCCCGCGACCAGATTGCCTGGGCCAGGTCCCGGGGCTACCGCTGGGTGCGGCTGGCTACCCGCTCCGACAATGAAATAATCCGCCATGTCATGACTGCAGAAGGATTTTGCGAGAGCGGTCCCTGGTGGCGCATGGTCGGCTCTCCCTTTCCGCCCTCTCCGACGGACAGTGTGAAACAGGCTTCCATCGACCAGCTCCAATCCATCTGGGACTTTCTCAACAACCACCAGGATCATCTGGCCAGCGGTGGCCTGGCCACTTCACCCCAGAGTATTAACCGTTACCAAAGGCTCAGCCCTGATCTCCTGCTTGACCGGGTCCGTCGCGGCCTCGTGCTCCTCAGCGACCCACCCTCGCCCAACGGCGTACTCCTCCTCGCCAGTGAGCATAAGCCGGGCTATCTCTCGGTCCTCCAGCTGGTGGCTGCTGAACCGGATACGGCCCGCGGTCTCCTGAGTGCTGCCCACCGTGAGGCGGCCAACCTCGGACGCGCCCTGGCCATCTCCATTTACCGACCTGATCCACTGGTGGTCAGTGCCATGCAGCTGCAGGAAGCCCGCCAAATCATGCGAACCCCGCTCCAGACCTGGGTTGTCTTCAGCCTTGACCTGGCCACCGCCGGCCAGGGGGGCGCCGCCGGTCAATGATCCGTGTGGCCACCGGTGGCAATGGCAAGGTTACCAGCCCTCTCGCTCCACCTCCCCTGACTCGTCTCTCCCAGAAGCAACCGAGGTCAGTAAGGGCCCGTTTACGACCCGCCTCTAGCCACCGCACCGGGATTCTCGCCGCCCGAAAGGCGCCCACCGGGGGCAGAGTCTGGGCCAGCCGCTCCAGAGCATCGGGCTCTAACCAGAGCTCACCGGATAGGTCCAATCTCACCAGACCCGGTCGGTCTGGCGCTTTCGTCGCCAATTCCCAGCCCGTATAGGTCTGGTAGGCCAGGCTGGGGAGGACATAGCTTCCGTCAGTCCGCCATAGGCTGAAGGCCGGTCCTGTCTCAGGTCTGACTGGTCGAAGCCGCCGTCTGCCACCGGTTTCCCTCATCATCCTCAGCTGATCCCCCCAGCGAACCAGCGCGCAGTTGGCCAGGTAGCGGGAGATGGCGCCCCAGCACCGTCGATGGCGGTGCGTCGTTCCCTGTCGCCTGACTCCCACGTGGTAGAAAAAGCCGGGCTGGTAGGCCAGTTTGTAACCATCAAGCAGCCGTAGCAAGAGCGCGTAGTCCTCATAGAGCCGGCCGTTTGAGGGGTAGTCAGAGGGCCAGCCCCCCACCTCGATGAGGGCCGAACGGCGGTAGACGCGTGGTCCGGGCACCTGCTTTCCCAACAGGAACTGGTATCGCTCCAGGTCTGGTTGGCCCCAGCGGTATTCGGTGCTCCCTTCCCCCCAGTAATGGTACACCCGGTCCCCGGTTACGCAGGCGACTTCTCCGGGTAGGCTGGCCAGGGCCGCGCGGTAATGGTCGAGGGCACCCGGGTCTAGCCAGTCATCGGTATCGAGTTCAAAGATAATCTCCCCCTCGGCTAATGGCAGCAGAGTATTAAGGGTAGCTGCTTTGCCCTGAGCCCGCTCCTTGCGTACCCAGTGCAGGCGTCCGGACAGGGCGGACAGGAGTTCTGGTGTCCCGTCGCGTGATCCGTCGTCACCCACCAGTAACTGGTCGCCGGGGCTTAGCTGCGCGAGGACCGATTGCAGGCACCGGAGGAGAAAAGGGCGGCCATCGCGTACCGCCACCACTACCGAGACCCTATTCACTGATGATCCCCCTCATCGGCAGAGTGCTGTTAACATAATATGCTGGTCCTCAGTCCGGTGAGGTCAGTCTTTAGGCTCTGGCCTCACCCTCCCGAGCCTTCGCTCCTCCAAACAGGTCTCAGTCCCAGCGCCTCAGCGGTATCTCCCTCCTCGACCCGCTCCCGCCCGGCCAGATCGGCAATGGTCCGGGCCACCCGCAGGCAGTGGTCGCTGCGCCGCACCGAGAGGCCCAGTTGCCCAGCGGCCCGCTCCACCAGGCGCAGCGCTGCCGGGGCAAAGTTCCCTTTCTCCAACAACTGGCCGCGGTCGACCTGCCCATTCAGCCGGACCGGCGCTATTTGGTAGCGATTGGCCTGACGCCCTCGGGCGATGGCAATGGCCTCCCGGACCTCCCGGCTGGTGAGTCCGGCCTCTGGCCCCTGGTCCGCCACTCCGGCGCGGTTCACATAGACCCCGATGGCTACCCGGTCCAGCCAGGCGGCGGAGAGGCGCCGTTGGTGAGCGCGCACCTCTCTCGGAACGCAGGTGCAGGCCTGATCGAGGTCGCCCGCGTGTCCACACGGACAGGGATTAGCCGAGGCTACCATAGTAAAAGCCACCGGCTCGGCCGGCAGCCCTAGCCAGCCAATGGCATACGGTTCCATGGCCGCCAGGAGGGCCTGCCGAGTATCGGGGCGAGCCTCCACCACATCGTCCATCAGGAGAACCCCCCGGTGGGCCAAAGCCAGCTCTCCAGCCCGCCATGGTTTACCTCCCCCCAAGAGCCGTACAGCACTGACTCCCGGCGGAGGACGGCGCACCGGAGCCCTGGTCATCAGGGCCGGACCCTCCCAGAGTCCGAGGGCATTGTGTATTGCCGTGACTTCCACCGCTTCCTCCGGCCTGAGTTCCGGCAAGAGTCCTGAACAGGCTTCGCCCAGCATTGACTTGCCCAGGCCGGGAGGCCCCACGAGCAAGAGATGGTGCCCTCCAGCCAGCGAAACAGTCAGAGCCCGCTTGGCTGCCTCCTGGCCGATGATCCCGGCCAGATCGACTGGGGACGGCACCGCCGGATCAGGCTCGGGAAGCGCGGGCTGACGCGGCAGCCAACCGCGCTCCAACCACTGGATGACTTCACGGAGACTGGCGGCAGGCACCAACCGCTCAGCTGCCGCCGGTACCGGCCAGACGCATCCGGCCGGCATTACCACCCGGCTGTTCCCCGTCTCCAGCGCGGCCAGAACGAGGGCAAGTCCTCCTCTGCCCCCCACCAATCGTCCGTCCAGCGCCAGCTGTCCAATAAAGGCGCTCTGGCCCAGTCGTTTGCCAGTAGCCTGCCCGGTGGCCACCAGAATGGCCACTGCCACCGCTAGGTCCAGCTGGTCGCCCTCACCCCTAATCTGGGGGCGGCAGTTAACGGTGATCCGCCGCATTGGGTAGTCGAACCCACTGTTGCTCAGAGCAGCTCTGACCCGCTCCTTAACCTCGCCAGCGGCCTTCCTCGGCAGCCCGGTCGCCTGAAAAACCGGTAGACCGCGCCGCACATCTACCTCGACATTGACGGTCTCGGCCCTAGTGCCCCGCAAGACGGCGGTTCTAGTCTCCACGGTCATTGCTCGCCCCTCCCCTACTGGAATGCGTTGATGATATGGTCCACGGTGGGGCCGCTTCTCCCCCAGGTCACCAGGACCACATCAAACCGGTATTCCGTATGGACAGTGGTGCAGCCAGCCAGGAAAATGGATGCTGCCTGCCGGAGGCGACGCTGCTGGCTCGCGGCCACTCGCTCCTCCAGTTCACCGCACTGCCCCGAGCTCTTCACTTCTACGAAGACCACCGTGCTGCCATCTCTGGCCACCAGGTCCACCTCGCCGAATCGACACCGGAAGTTCCTGGCCAGGATGCGCCAGCCCCTCTCGCGCAGGAAGCTGGCGGCTATCTCTTCACCGGCCGCCCCAACAGACTGCGCAACCTTCATCTGTCATCCCTCCCAGGTTTTGGGAGTTCGCCGCGGCGAGGTTACTTCCTCCCCTGAAGGGAATGAAGTTACAAAAAAGGGGGTTGCGCTATGGTGCCATGCGACCTACCCGCGCACATGCTGGGCTAACCAAAAAAGCAGCCCCCATGCGGGCTGCCAAGTGCCAGCTCTATCCAGTGGTTCTAACCCACTTCATCGCCAAATAGCTCTAGTTGTCGTGACAGAAAACTTAGGCGATGGTGCGGGCAGGGTCCATGGTAGTTCAGGGCCGCCCGGTGCTCGGCGGTGGAGTAACCTTTGTTGGTCAGGAAGCCGTAGAGAGGGTATCGCTCATGAAGCCGCTGCATCAAGCGGTCACGGGTTACTTTGGCCACCACTGAGGCGGCTGCGATGGCTGCGCAGCGGCCATCACCCCCCACCACTGTCTCTACCGGCACCCCGAGGTCGAATCGGTATGACCCATCCACCAGCACCAGCTCGACAACCCCGCCCAAGCGATCCAGGGCCCTCCTCATGGCCAGGCCGGTCGCCTGCAGGATGTTGATCCGCTCAATCTCCCCGACACTGGCTGCACCGATCCCGATGGCCCGGGCTCTGGCCGCGATCTCAGCATAAACAAGCTCGCGCTGGGCGGCCGAGAGCCGCTTAGAGTCATCGAGCCCCCGTATGGCAACTCCCCGCTCGAGGATAACGGCGGCCGCCACCACCGGGCCGGCCAGGGGGCCCCGCCCGGCCTCGTCCGCTCCGGCCACCCGCTCAAGACCGCGCGACCAGTACGGCTCCAAGAAGGCTGTCAGTGCGCGGCTGCGTAGCCCGGTGTCAGCTGTCGCCATTTTGCACCTCCGGCCACTGCAGGGTGATGGGGCCTATTTTTCCGGTGGAAAACTCACGTACCAACAGCTCGGCGGCGGCGGCGGTATCCACCACTCCGCCCGTCCTCAGGCAGCCGCGGCGCTCCCCTATAGTCACTAGCCCCTGGCTCCCATCGGCGGGCAGCTCAGCCAGGCCGAAGCGGTCTGTCAGCCGCTCCGGCTCGCGGCACACCAGGTACTCCCACAGCCAACCGGCCACTGCCTCTACGTCGTAGTGTTCGGGAGCAACCGTGCCGATAGTAGCCAGGAAGATGCTCTCCAACGCTGTCCCCACCCGGGGCCAGGCGATCCCCGGCAGGTCCAGCAGTTCCAGCCCAAACTCGGTTCGCACCCACTGCTTGCCCCGGGTGATCCCGGGACGGGCGCCGGTGCGGGCCCGGCCGCGCCCCACCAGGCGGTTGATCACCGTCGACTTGCCCACATTGGGGATCCCCACCACAATCGCGCGCAGCGGCTGGCCGCCCCCGGTCCGGGTGCTGGACCGCCGTTGGGTTAGCCCGCTCATGGCTCGCCGGAGCGAGTCATACCCGCGACCCGACGTTGAGTCGACTGGGATTGCTGTAAGACCCAGCCCAGAATAACGGCGCACCCAGGCTTCGTTGCCCCGTGGGTCAGCCAGATCGGCTTTGTTCAGCACCAGGAGCCGCTGGCGCCGGGCCATGAGCTCATCCAGTTCGGGGTTACGAGCCGCCTCGGGCGCCCGGGCATCGGTCACCTCGAGCACCACATCGGCCAATCTGATGTTGTCACTGAGAACGCGCCGGGCTTTCGCCATATGTCCCGGAAATGGGATGGTTACCCGGAAGTCGGGCTGAAGCGGGTCGGTCACGTACATCACCTCAAAGATAGGTTTCCACCGGCAGGGTCGCTCTCCCTCTTTGCCCTGTGCACTGCCGAAAAGAGGCTTCCCCATTTCCAGGGAAGCCTCGTGCTAGTTTAGTGGATGATCCTGAAACTGCCCAGGGGCCAGTAGCGCAGGAAAATAGGCCCCTTGATCAGCTCATAGGGAACAGCCCCGAAGTAGCGGGAGTCTTCGCTGTTCCCTCGGTTGTCGCCCAGGACAAACACCGAGTTCTCCGGTACAACCACTGGGGGGAAGTTGCTGGGCGGGCGCCGGCTCAGATAAGGTTCTTCCAGAGGCTCCCCGTTGATATAGACAACTCCCTGCCGCATCTCCACCCGGTCTCCGGGGAGACCGACTATGCGCTTGATGAAATCCCGGCTGGGATCCAACGGGTAACTAAAGACAATGATCTCCCCCCGCTCCGGAGGGCGGAAGCGATAAACCATCCGGTTGACAAAGAGGCGCTCACCGGAGTGCAGTGTGTTCTCCATGGAAGGTCCATCCACCCGGTAAGTGATAACAACATAGGCCCTGATGACTACGGCCAGCACCAGTGCCAGGGCAATGGTCTGAAAAAGCTCCCAAGCCCACCTACGTTCCTTGCCCGACATAGCCTTCCTCCTCCCGGCAACCAAAAGGGCAGGCGTCGCCCACCGCCTGCCCCCACCCGTTTAGTGGCGCCCGATCTCTTTGATGCGAGCCGCTTTACCGCGCAGGTTGCGCAGGTAGTAAAGCTTAGCCCGCCGTACCCGGCCACGACGCACCACCTCGATCATGGCCAGACGAGGCGAATGGACCGGAAAGGTGCGCTCAACGCCGACACCGTAGGAGACACGGCGAACGGTGAAGGTCTCCCGCGCCCCACCGTTCTGTCGCTTGATAACGACTCCCTGGAAGACCTGGATGCGCTCGCGGCCGCCTTCTACGACCTTGACATGAACATTAACGGTATCGCCAGGGCGGAACTGCGGTATATCATCACGAAGTTGATTCTCCTCGATTACCTTGATGAAATCCACCATTGGTCCCTCCTTTCGTGACTGTCATATTATAGCATAAACGTGTAACCCCAACAATCAGCGGCTCTCATCCTCTTCCCCGGATAGCTCGGCCAGGAGGCAACGGTCCTCCTCGCTTAAGGGCGCCCTCTCCAGCAGGTCTGGCCGCCGTTGGGCGGTTCGCCGCAACGACTCCTTGCGCCGCCAGCGTCGGATTGCCTCGTGGTTGCCCGAGAGCAGTACCGATGGGACCTCCAGTCCGCGGTAGACCTGGGGTCTTGTATAGTGGGGGTGCTCCAGCAGCCCGTCGGAAAAGGAATCCTGATGAGCGCTGGCCAGTGTCCCCAGAACCCCGGGCACCAGCCGGGCCACAGCTTCTACCACCACCATGGCCGGAACCTCGCCCCCGGTCAGTACATAATCGCCAATGGAGATCTCCCGGGTCACCAGAGCCTGCCGGACCCGCTCGTCGACTCCCTCGTAATGCCCGCAAATCAGGACCAACCAGTCCTGTCGGGCCAGTTCAGCTGCAGTGGCCTGCCGGAAGACCTCACCCTGCGGGCTCAGGAGAATAGTCTCCGGAGCCTGCTCTGATTCGCCCCGCAGGTGGTCCAGGGCCTCGAATATCGGCTCGGGCTTCATCACCATACCGACCCCACCGCCGTACGGGTAATCATCGGCGACCCGGTGCCGATCGTGGGTGAAGTCTCTCAGGTCAATGATGTTGATCTCCACTGCCCCGCTCTCCCGGGCCCGCCGGATGATGCTCTCAGTGAACGGCCCGGCAAATATCCCGGGAAACAGGGTGAGAATATCAATGCGCATTACCCCAACTACCCTTCCACGAGCTCCTCGATATCCCGGACCACGATCCTCCCCAATTCTGGCTCAATCGCGGCCACCGCCTCTTTGGTGGCTGGCCAGAGCAGCTTCCGACCATCGGGCCGCTCCACCACATAGACATCATTGGCGCCACTGATCACTTCGCGCAGGTGTCCCAGATGACGGCCGTTCTCGGTGGTAACCTCCAGCCCGATCAACTGGTATATATACCAGCTGCCCGCAGGCAATGGAACCAGCTCTTCCTCGGGGACCTGAATATACAGGCCAACCAGGCGGACTGCCGCCTCGCGCGAATCGATGCCAAGAAACCTGACCACCAGAAACCCCTGCGCCGGCCGGATCGCCTCCAGCACCAGCTTCTCTCCGTTCCCAGGCCGGTCGACCCGGGGCGACGGGTAGAGAGTCAGTCCCGGGCGGAAGCGGTCGGGGTAGTCGGTGAGGGGAAGGAGCCGCAAATCACCCCTGACTCCGTGAGGAGCGCCAATTCTCCCCACCGTGAACATGCGCTTCTCACTCACGGATGGCCACCACTCGTCCGTCCTCCAGCACAATCTCAGCCGCCATCAGTCTGGCCCAGTCGTCTCCGATCCTGACCTCCACCGGACCGTTGACCGACCCCTGAACCACCTCGGCCCCTGGCTCTAGACGGGCCAGCTCTTTGAGCTCCTCGGTAAGCCGGGCCCTTTTTTCGCTGCGGGCCTGTATCTCCTCACCCAGCGATCGGGCTACTTCCGGGTTATTACCAACCCGCTTAGCCTGAGTCTCCAGGTAAGCAGTCTCCCGTTCCAGCTTCTTGATGGCCTCCTGGATCTGGGCGGCCATGGCTTTACGGAAGGCCTCGGTCACTCTCACCTTCACGGTGATCTGCCGGTTAATGGTCAGTGGCGACATGTCCGATTCACCTCAGATGATCTCCACATTGACTCGGCGCTTATCCCGAGCGGCTGCCGCCTTGACCACGGTTCTGATGGCTTTAGCAATCCGGCCCTGCCGGCCGATGACCCGGCCCATATCCTCGGGGGCTACCCTGAGCTCAATGGTGATGCTCTCCGCATCCTCGGTCTGAGTCACCTGAACCGCTTCGGGCTGGTCAACCAGAGCCTGGGCCAAGACTCTCACCAGTTCCTTCATGCACAGCCCTCCGTTCACTTCTGGCGCTTCGCCTCGGCCAGCTTGTTCATGAGCCCGATCTGGCTGAACAGGCTGCGTACCGTGTCGGACGGCTGGGCGCCCTTAAGCATCCACTCCAGAGCTTTCCCCTCATCAACCTTGACGGTGGCCGGCTCGGTAGTGGGGTTGTAGTAACCGACTTCCTCGATGAACCGACCGTCGCGCGGGCTGCGCGAGTCGGCCACCACCAGACGGAAAAACGGTGCTTTCTTAGCTCCCATGCGGCGCATTCTGATTTTAACTGCCACGTTTTCACCCCTTCCCCATCGCTGCTAGTTATTTAGCGCATAAAGGGCAGCTTAGCCCCTTTGCGCAAACCTTTTTCCAGACCAGAAAGCTTTTTGAACAGTTTCTTGGTCTCATAGAACTGCTTAAGTAGCCGGTTGACCTCCTGGACAGAGGTGCCGCTCCCCCGGGCAATCCGCTTCCGGCGGCTCCCGTCGATGATCTCCGGCTTCCGCCGCTCCTCGCGGGTCATCGATCTAATGATGGCCTCAATGTGGGACAGTTCCTTTTCGTCCACCTGCATCCCCTGGAGCTTCTTGAGATTGCCCATGCCAGGCAGCATCCCGAGTATCTGGTCCAGCGGGCCCATGTTTCGAACCTGCTGAAGCTGGGCGAGAAAATCGTCGAAGGTAAACTCGGCTTTCCTGAGCTTCTTCTCCAGCTCGAGGGCGGTCTTCTCATCGTATGCCGCCTGAGCCTTCTCAATCAGGCTGAGCATATCCCCCATCCCCAAGATCCGGGCAGCCATCCGGTCGGGATGGAACGGTTCGAAGGCATCCAGCTTCTCACCGGTAGCGGCGAATTTGATTGCCTTACCGGTGACCGCCTTGGCTGAGAGAGCGGCTCCTCCCCGGGCATCCCCGTCCAGCTTAGTCAGGATGATCCCATCGATGCCAATCCGTTCGTTGAAGGTCTGGGCTACATTCACCGCTTCCTGACCGGTCATGGCGTCAACCACCAGGAGCGTCTCCTGGATACGGACCGCCGCTTTGATCTGTTCCAGTTCATGCATGAGCTTCTCATCCATCTGCAGGCGTCCGGCCGTATCGATGATCACTACATCGTGGGCCTCTCGCCGCGCGTGGGCCGCTCCCTCCCGGGCGATGAGCACAGCATCCTTCTCCGGTCGGCTGAAGACCCGCACATCGATCTGGCGGCCCAAAGTCTCAAGCTGGTCGATGGCCGCCGGGCGGTAAATGTCGGCCGCCACCAACAGCGGCCGGCGGCCGCCCTTCTTCAGCATGAGAGCCAGTTTGCCGCTAACCGTAGTCTTACCCGCACCCTGCAGCCCGACCATCAGGTAGACACTGGGCGGTTGACTGGCTGTGCTCAGCCGGGCCACTTGCCCCCCCATTAGGCTGGTCAGTTCGTCGTTGACAATCTTGATCACTTGCTGGGCCGGGGTGAGACTCTCCAGAACCGCCTGTCCCAGGGCGCGCTCTCTTACCCGGCCGATGAACTCCTTGACCACCCGGTAATTGACATCAGCCTCGAGGAGAGCCAGACGAACCTCCCGTAGGGCAGCATCGACATCAGCTTCGGTGAGCTTCCCTCGTCCCCGCAGCTTCTTGAAGGTCTCTTGGATGCGACTGGCCAGGTTCTCGAAGATCATAGTACATCTCCCATCCAAGCGGCGTGTCAGGCAAATCAGGCGAAAAGGTCAAGCACTGTCTCCAGGCTCTGCCGCACTTCTCCGGCTAACCTCACCAGTCCGGCCGCTGCCTCAGGATCGGCAGTTAATTCAGCCTCGAGGCGCCGGACGATGGTCTCTAGACGCCGGATCGCAGTTGTGCGTTGCTGGTGTCTAGCGACCAGGCCCAGGCGGGCCTCATAGTCCTCCAGCACCTGGCCAGACCTGGTGGCAAGATCGTGAACACCCTGCCGCGACATGTGAAGCTCGTCGGCAATCTCGGCCAAAGACAGATCCTGCAGGTAATAGGCTTCGACTACTTCCCGCTGCTTGTTGGTAAGCAGAGGACCATAGAAATCGTATAACTGGCTGATCCTCACAACTCGGTCAAGCAATTGCTGTTTCACCACCGACCCATTATAGAATACGGTTGCCGGCGGTGTCAAGCTTCTACCTTGACACCTGTTGTCGGCCTGTGATATTGTCACCCTGTAAACGGACTGAGAAAATGTCCTCATGAAAGGAGACATTTTCTTGAGTTCTAGAGAGTCAAAAAGAGTCTTTGTCATGGAACGTGTCCTTGGCGC
>JBFLWA010000003.1:0-170627 GCA_040758135.1 Bacillota bacterium
GCGCCAAGGACACGTTCCATGACAAAGACTCTTTTTGACTCTCTAGAACTCAAGAAAATGTCTCCTTTCATGAGGACATTTTCTCAGTCCGTTTACAGGGTGACAATATCACAGGCCGACAACAAGTAGCCCGGAGGGCGTTGACACCCCAGAGTATAACTGCTATTATATACTCCACACAATAGCATATGGCTGCTCTTATCAAGAGAGGTGGAGGGAACTGGCCCGATGAAACCCGGCAACCGGCCTCGGTGGTAGCGGTGCCAAGTCCAGCAGGGCGGAAATTTATGGATTTCCAGCTTTGGTAGATGAGAGTTCATCGGAGACTCCTCCCAAAATGGATGGAGTCTTTTAGTTGGTATGGAGGAGGTATGCGAAATGTCCAAACTACGTGCCGGGCGAACCATCTTCACCTCGGAATCGGTAACCGAGGGCCATCCCGACAAGATGGCCGACCAGATTTCGGATTCGATTCTCGACGCCATGCTGGAGCACGACCCGGAGGCCCGGGTGGCGGTGGAGACTACGCTCACCCGCGGCCTGGCCCTGGTCTGCGGTGAGGTGACCACCCAGTGCTATGTGGATATCCCGGGCCTGGTCCGGTCGGTGATCAAGAGCATCGGTTATACCAGGGCTAAGTTTGGATTTGACTCAGAGACGGCGGCGGTCTTGGTCTCCCTGGAGGAGCAATCGGCCGATATCGCGCTGGGCGTTGACCGCTCTTATGAGGCTAAGCATGGTGAGGAAGACGAAGCGGCCATTATCGGCGCCGGTGACCAGGGGATGATGTTCGGCTATGCCTGTGTCGAGACCCCGGAACTGATGCCCCTGCCCATTGCCCTGGCTCACCGTTTGGCCCGTCGCCTGGCCGAGGTCAGGAAGGACAGAACCCTCCCCTACCTGCGGCCCGATGGTAAGACGCAGGTTTCGGTGGAGTATGATAACGGCTTACCTGTCCGCATTGATACCGTGGTCATCTCGGCCCAGCACCGGCCGGATATCGGTGTTGAAGAGATCCGGCGGGACATCCTGGAGGAAGTGGTCACCCCGGTTATTCCCGCCCGGCTGTTGGATGAGAACACCCGTCTCTTCGTCAACCCCACCGGGCGCTTCGTCATTGGCGGTCCCCAGGGCGATACCGGGCTGACCGGCCGCAAGATCATTGTCGACACCTATGGAGGCTATGCCCGGCATGGCGGTGGTTGTTTCTCGGGAAAAGACCCAACCAAGGTTGACCGCTCCGGAGCCTACGCCGCCCGCTATGTGGCCAAGAATATCGTCGCGGCTGGGCTGGCGGAACACTGTGAGATTGAGGTGGCTTATGCCATCGGCATGGCCGAACCAGTCTCCTTGTATGTAGATACCTTCGGTACCGGGGTCGTCTCCGACCAGGAACTGGTCCGGTTAGTACGGGAGCACTTCGACCTGCGTCCCGCGGGCATTATCCGTATGCTTGATCTCAGGCGCCCCATCTATCGACCACTGGCTGCCTACGGGCATTTCGGGCGGATCGATCTCGATGTGCCATGGGAGCGCACCGACCGGGCAGTAGCCCTGAGGCAGGCGGCTGGACTCAGTGGCCAGCCGGAGATCAAGACTCTGACCAACTGGTAGCCGAAAGCGAGCCGGGCCCCCGGGCCCGGTTCTCAGTTGCCCCGAGCCTCCTCGTCGCATAGGATGAACGGGAGGTGGGCCCATGGACTGGAGTCTAGCTCTTTTGGGCGTGATGGCGGTGTTCGGTCTGCTCTTCCTCGGCGACCTCGCACGATCCCTCTACGACCGGTCGGCTAGTCAAACACTATCGTTGATCATCATCTTCGTATTGCACAATATGGAGAACCAGATTGAGTTTTTGCTGCGCTCCTTTTACCGCTGTCTCGGCTGGCGCAGCCGGGCTGGGCCATGTCGGCTGGTGGCCATCGATGACCATTCTACCGATAGCACAGGCCGGATCATCTCCCGTCTGGCCCGGGAGGGCTGGCTGACGGCAATTCGCGCTCCCGGCGGAGAGTTGATTCCCGAAGAGGTGGCCGATATCCCGGCCAGTGATGGAGTTCTCTTCGTGCACCTGAGCCAGGCTGACGATGCTGCTCGCGTCATGTCTGGACTCACCAGGCTGATCACAGACCGAGCCATCATACCATATATTGGCAGGATAAGCCGGGCCGATGTCGAAGGGGACTAGAGCCAGGAGGTGAGTGGTCCCATGAAGGCCATACAGCGCTGGCTCGATTACCTCTTCCCCGAAGACCAGTTCTGTCCAGTCTGCGGAGAAACGCCTGAGGCCGGCCGCCGTGCCGGCTTCTGCGCTGTCTGTCGCGAGGCCCTGCGTCCTCCCGCCCCGGGGCTTTGTCAGGGCTGCAGGGTACGCCTCACCCATACGGGGGCCATCTGCGTGACCTGCCAAAGTCTGGGCATCCGGCCCCTTTGGGCTTTGGGCGCCCATACTGGGATTCTGCGACAGGCAGTCCATCGCCTGAAGTACGGCAACTGGCCTATACTGGGTCAGCGGTTGGGGGAGATCCTTGGCCAGAAACCGGAGCTACAGCGATGGGGCGCAGGGCTGGTGGTGCCAGTGCCACTGCATCAACAGCGAGAGCGGCAACGAGGCTACAACCAGGCGGCGTTGGTCGCCAGTGGGCTGGCCGTCGGATTGAGTATCCCGGTGGGCAAGGTGCTGATCCGGATCCGGGCCACTACCAGCCAGACACACCTCGATGGCGAGACGCGTCGGCGTAATGTCGCCGGCGCCTTCGGTTGCGCGCAACCAAACACCGTTCGGGGACGCCGGATTCTGCTGGTAGATGATGTCGTAACCACCGGAGCCACGGCGCGTGAGTGTGTCCGGGTCCTCATAAGCGCGGGCGCCGCGGCAGTGGGCCTGGCAGTAGTCGCTGTGGCAGAACTCGACAACAGGTAGCGGCAAAACGCGGGGAATCCCGACATGCATAGACAATCCACAGGTCGGACGTAGCGAAGCAGCCGTGCTAGAGGTGGTTATACACAGAGTTGTCCACATTATCCACAGATTCCACAGCCCCCTGGGAGCACGCGACACCCCCCGACAAGGGCCCGTTCGACAGAGGTTCGACAATCAATGGGTGTGAGTAAAGTATTCTTTGGGTAGTTAACGGAAAAAGGAAGGACGAGAAGCCGTTGCTCCAGAAGTTAAGTCGGACACAAGACACAGAAGGGAGCTGACTTCTCGTCCATGTTTAGTCCCAGGACTGAGCGCTCTGGTAGCGATGTTGGGGGTTCTGGGCGCCTCATACCGGGCCGCTTGCCGAATGCTGGAGACGATGCTGGGCTTCCGGCCGGTGAGTCACGAGACCATAAGACAACAGGTCATCAGAGTGGGTGGGCGGGTAGAGCAGGAGGAAGAGCAGAAGCGCAGCAGTGAAGAGGGAACCAGAAAGGTACCGGTACTGTTTGTGGAAGTCGACGGGCTGAATGTTTCTATGCAGCACGAAGCTACACACCAGCAAGAAGTGAAGATCATGACGAGCCACGAGGGATGGCAGCCCTGGCACCCGGCAAGCCGGGAATATGAGTTGGTGGGTCCCAGCTACCATCTGGCCATAGACGAAAAGCGGCGCAAGGAGATCAGGGCGCTAAAAAAGACCTGCTCACAATGCCAGAAGTAGAGAAACGGCTCCGGTCTGGGGCAGGGTACATCACTCAAGCAATCACCAGTGGTTTCACCTTTAAGCAAGCGCATCCCCCGATGAGAGAGGCGGGAACAACTGCTTCGGGTGGTCTCTCGAAGCTCATGCGTGCGTTCAGTCCAGTCACCAGTGATTGTGGAATGTTGACAGCCTCAAGTGGTCATGATATAGTTGCACTTGGTAAGCGGACAAGCGCTTGCACGTACATGTAGGAGGAATGTTCCGAAATGCTAGGCAGAGTCAAATGGTTCAGCGCTGAGAAGGGTTACGGATTCATCGAACGTGAAGACGGTGGCGGAGATGTTTTCGTCCATTTCTCGGCCATCCAGACTGAGGGCTTCAAGACCCTCAATGAAGGCGAACGGGTAGAGTTTGAGATCGTTGAAGGCGCTCGCGGCCCGCAGGCTGCTAACGTCGTCCGTCTCTAAATCGATATCTTAGTTAGCCCTACTAAACCCCCGGTTTTCCGGGGGTTTAGTGTTTTCCGGGTTCGATTCATGTCGCCTGGTGATGACCATAGTGGGAGGATTTTGGCCAGGCTGGGAGGAATAATATTTAAGTAACAAACCGGAAGGGGTGTAGACAAATGCAGGTTACAGTCAGGGGCAAGAACATTGATGTGACCAACGCACTCCGGGATTATGTTGAAAAGAAGCTCAGCAAGTTCGACAAGTACTTTGAGAATAACATCTTAGCGCAAGTCAGTTTGAAAGTAGAACGAGGGCGTCACGGTGTGGAGGTGACCGTCCCGATTAACGGAGGGATCTTGAGGGCCGAAGAACAGACTGAGGATATGTACGCCGCCATCGATTTGGTTCTCGAGAAACTGGAGCGGCAGATCCACAAGTATAAGACTCGGATCAACCGTAAGGCGAGGCAGACCGGAGGCAAGGGGATCATTACTGGATATGTGCCTGATACGGCTGAAGATGTCCCGAAGATTGTTCGCACCAAGCGCTTTGTCATGAAGCCCATGTCACCGGAGGAAGCCGTGACTCAGATGAACATGGTCGGCCACGACTTCTACGTTTTCACCAATGCCGATACCCAGAGGATGAGTGTGGTCTATCGGCGCAAAGATGGGAACTACGGCCTGATCGATCCGGAGTACTAAGGCCGATGTCGAGTCGGCTCCGGGCCGACAGGGTCGACGCAAGGTCGGCGAAAGCCGACCTTGTTCTTATATGGGGAGGGGAGCCAATGCCCAATGTAGCCGCAGTTGTGTTCGAAGGAGGCCCAGCGGCTGATGAGATAAGCCGCCAAATGGCCATCGTTCGCCAAGCCGTGGTTTTGGACAACCTGGAGAAAATGGCCTCTGTTGCTGAACTGGATCAGATCATTCTCTGTACCGACCGTCCCGGGCTGGCCTCCGAGGCGGCCAAGCTGGGGGCGACGGTCGACTTCGATTCTGGCTCCCGGTTTCAATTTGGCCGTCGCCTGGCCGAGGTAATCCGCCGCTATCGATTGTCGCGTGTTATCTATATGGGAGGGGCCAGCGCACCTCTGATTACTCGCGAAGAATTGGCCTGGATTGCCCAGCGGCTCGTCACCACCGACAATGTGGTAATCATGAACAATGTCCAGTCGGCCGATGTAGTGGCCTTTGCCCCGGCTAAAGCCATTGAGATGATCGGCTATCCCGAGAACGACAACTTCCTGGGGTATCTCCTGCGGGAGGCCGGGCTCGAGCGGATTCTCATCCCCAACTCGTCAAGGGTGAATTTCGACCTGGATACCCCCAATGATCTGGCCATTCTCTCATTGGTCCCCTGGACCGGACCCCGCACATGCCGGGCTCTAACGCAGATGCCTCTGGATCTCAGCAAACTCAAGGCTGCTCAACAGGTACTGCGGACCAAAGGGGCAGAACTAGGAATCCTCGGCCGCGTTGGTGCCCCGGTAATAGCTTTCATTAATAGCAACTTTGCGGTGCGACTGAGGGTCTTTTCGGAGGAACGCGGGATGAAGGCTATGGGAAGGGAGGAGGCCGGACTAGTCACCTCGCTCATCGGCCGTTTCATCGATGAGGTCGGGCCTGTTCGTTTTTTTGACCACCTCGCCGGTGTGGTCGATGCTGCTTTCTATGACACCCGTGTATACTTTGCCCACCTGAAGAAGTGGCCCAGTGACAGCGACCGCTTTCATTCTGACCTCGGAGACTGGGAAAAAATCGAGGATCCGCAGATTCGCGACTTCACCAGGGCTGCTGTTGAGGCCCCCATTCCGATTGTCCTTGGTGGCCACTCGCTGGTGGCGGGTGGCCTATGGGTCTTAGCTGAAGGTACAGTTTTGGCTGAGGGCCGAGAAGTAAGATATTTGTGCGACGGGGTCCACAAAGAGAAGGGAGTTTGAACCTTTTGCCGAAAGGTTTACCTGGAGATAGAGGAAGGGAGTCTCATGATGGTCAGTCCAAGACCAGAAGTTGCTGCGGTTCATTTTGAAGTGCGGGATTATGAGAAGACCATTACTCAGATTAAGGCAGTCCTTTCGGCCCGGGTGATTACCGGTGAACGGGGGAATATCGAGGCGATCCATGTGCTGGCCGGCTCAGGGCGCAGCCCCAAGCAGATTGTCCGCGATATTGAGTCAGCGGTAATGGCGCGGTTCGGCATCCAGGTGAACCACAAGAAGATCAGCGTGGCGCAGGTGCATGATGAAGATGCTGAAGTAGGTGCACCGCGCATTCGCCTGGTAGCCGTCAATGTCGGGATCTCCGGGGCCATGGCCGAGGCCAAAGTCCACCTGAAGGTGGCCGATGACTTAATTGAGGGAGTGGCTTCCGGCCCGGCCTCCAAGCAGAACCGGCTGCGCCTGGTAGCCAGCGGTACACTTAACGCCCTGGAGCGTTACCTAAAAGGAAGTTGTGTTTTTACTGTCGAAGATGTTTCGGTAATCACCATCGCCAATCGTTCAGCGGTGGTGGTTGCCGTGACACTGGTTACACCCACCGGCGAAGATTACTTCCTCGGCTCGGCTTTTGTCCGGGAGGATGACAGGGAGGCGGTAGCTAAGGCGACTTTAGATGCAATCAACCGGCAGGTTGCCGTGTGGGTGAGAAACTGAAAACGATATAAGAGACACAGTTTGCGGGACCGATGCTTGGGTGCGAGTAAGTGAGCGGAGCGGTTGCCCACCACTTAGCGGACTGGTGGAGTTAACCGAAGGAGGTTGATACTGTGAAGCTCGTGCGCATTCTCCTCGCCATTGTGGCCATCGTGCTGGTGGCCGGCGCCAACGTTCAGCTCGGCTAAAGAAGACGTAAAAGCCAAAAACGTGATGCATCGGTTCCGTCTTCTTCTGGGGGGAGTGACATGGCACACCACGGTAAGGGCCCTAATTCATTGTTCTATCTCTATACAACCGTCATTGGACTGGCCGGTCTGGTACTAGTCTACCGAGCGTGGCCCTATGTGGTTGCAGTCAGCCCCATAGATATCATCGTCTTCTGCCTTATCACCATACTCTGTGAAGCCAATCCCCTGCCCCTTCCCAATGAGAAGGGGACAGTCTCGGTTGGCTTCGCTCTCATTTATGCCTCGCTTATTCTCTATGGTCCAGAAGCGGCAATATGGATCGCTGCCTTTGGAACCATCCGCTGGAAAGAAATTTCCGGCCGGGTTTCGCTGGAGAAAGTCATATTTAACCGAGGCCAACTAGCGGTATCAGCGGCAGCTGCTGGCCTTATCTTTGTCTCAGCTGGCGGCATGCCAGGTCAGCTGCTTGAGCCCGTGAACTATCTACCCCTAGCATTAGCCGGGCTGGTTTACTTCGTTGTCAACTTTGCCCTCATGTCAGTCGCCATTGCCCTAATGCAAAACCTCAGCATCCGCGGCGCCTGGGCACTCAACCTCAAGTGGATCACCTCTGCTAACTACCTCGTCCTCATCCCGCTGGGTGTGCTCATCGCCGTAGTTTACCTGGCAGTAGGTCCCGCTGGTGTTATCCTATTTTTCCTGCCGCTGCTGATCGCTCGCCACTCCCTCCAACAATATGTCGATACCCGACGCCTCCTTTTGGGTACCATCAATGCCCTAGTCTCCGCCGTGGAGGCCCGGGACCCCTATACCAGCGGCCATTCGGAGCGGGTAAAGGGATATGTGGTAGCTACCGCCCGGGCAATGAAGCTGCCCGAAGACCTGATCCAGAGCCTCGAGTATGTCGCCAGTCTGCACGACATTGGCAAGATTGGGGTCAGAGACGCCGTCCTCCGCAAGGACGGGCCGCTGGACCCAGAGGAGTGGGAGGAGATCAGGCAGCACCCGGTGATCGGCGCTGCTATGTTAGAGCCCATAGAGATCCTCGACAAGGAGGTCGCCCTGGTGCGCCATCACCACGAGCGGTGGGATGGCAGCGGTTACCCCGACCGGCTGGCCGGAGAAGAAATCCCTATTGGCTCCCGGATTATAGCGGTTTGCGACGCTTATGACGCGATGACCTCCAGCCGCCCCTACCGGCCTACCCGGACACACCAGGAGGCCCTGGAGGAACTGCGGCGCTGTGCCGGCACCCAGTGCGACCCGGCCGTGGTCGAGGCCTTTGCCTCAGCGGTACGCGAAACAGCCAAGGTATAGGAGGAGATGTCCTTGTTCACTGGTGTACTCATGCTATCTTTTCTGGTGGCCGTGGTCCGCGGCGGGAGCTTCGGGCGCATGGCCCGTCATCCTTTCCCCAGAGCGGAGTGGCTGGTGGTGGGGTTGATCGTCCAGATGCTGCCGGCCTTCGCCCCACGTTTGGGACTACCTGGCCTGGTTGCCTGGGGCCCCTACCTGCATCTCCTTTCCTATCTGCCCTTGGCCTATTTCCTTATGGGGAACCGCCGGAAGCCGGGGATAATGACCATTGCCCTCGGAATGATGCTCAACCTTCTGCCCATTACCGCCAATGGTGGGAAGATGCCGGTCTCAGCGGCTGCCCTACAGGCGGCCGGGCTGCCCGATTGGGTTGAAGCACTGGCTGCCGGACACGCTACTCATACTCTGATCAATGAGACTACAGGATTGGCCTTCCTGGGAGATGTACTCTACCTGCCGCGCCAGTATCCTCTGGCGGCCGCCATCAGTATTGGTGATATCGTCCTGGCCATTGGTATTTTTGTACTTATCCAGCACCTGATGCTCCGGGAGCCAGCCGCCCAATAGGGCTCAGGGCTGTCGCTCAAATGTCCCAGCCTAAGCCGAGGTGATCAGCCTGTCAGAGGATACTCAATGCCCAGCGCCCCCCCACTTTCGAGCTGCGTCCGGGCAGCCGGGTCTCCCGGGTGATTGCAGTGGTCAGCGGCAAAGGAGGGGTTGGTAAGTCAACGGTCTCTGCCCTGTTGGCGATCAGCCTGCGCCGTCAGGGCCAGCTACCGGTTGACCCCAGACTGACCGAACTGGCCGATACCGGGCGTATTGAGGACTACCCCCGGTTTTCCAGTTTGCGGTGGCCGATAGTTTGCCGCCCGGCGATAAAGATGCTACAATTTAAGTAGCGGCAGGCAATGGGCCTGACAGCCCATTGTTTTTTTCGCTCACCTTCACGGGCAAGGAGTTATCATTATGCTTAAGAACCTGATCAAGAGCCTATTTGACTTCAATGAAAAAGAGCTGAAACGGATCAGGCCACTGGTTGACCGGATTAACTCCCTGGAGGCGGAGATCAAGCGCCTTTCCGATGCTGAACTGCAGGCCCAGACCGCCCTTTTCCGGGAACGTGTGGCTAACGGAGCGACTCTGGACGATCTGCTTCCCGAGGCCTTTGCCACCGTCAGGGAGGCGGCGCTCCGTACCCTGGGGCAGAGGCATTTCGATGTGCAGCTCATTGGCGGCGTGGTACTGCACGAAGGCAACATAGCGGAGATGAAGACCGGCGAAGGAAAGACCCTGGCAGCCACCTTGCCGGTTTACCTTAACGCGCTCACCGGTCGCGGTGTGCACGTGGTCACCGTCAATGATTATCTGGCCCGCCGGGACAGCGAGTGGATGGGACGCATCTACCGCTTCCTCGGTCTCTCGGTCGGTCTTATCGTACCCGGTCTCGAGTATGCCGAGCGGAAGACAGCGTACGCTGCGGACATCACCTATGGGACCAACAATGAGTTCGGGTTCGACTACTTACGGGATAACATGGCCATTAGCCCCGAGGAGATCGTCCAGCGCCAGCTGCACTACGCTATCATTGACGAGGTGGACTCGATTCTCATTGATGAAGCCCGTACTCCGCTCATCATCTCGGGTCCCGGACAGCGGTCAGCCGACTGGTACTACCGGTTTGCTCAGGTGGTGAGCCAGCTGAAAGCTGGCGAGGACTACGAGGTCGACGAGAAGGCCCATACGGTGACCCCTACCGAAAGCGGACTGGCCCGGGTCGAGAAGCTCATCGGCCAGAGCATCTACGACAATCCCGAAGGACTGGATCTCTCGGCCTACCTGACCCAGGCACTAAAGGCCAAGGCCCTTATGAAGCGGGACCGCGATTATATCGTCAAGGATGGCGAGGTCATCATTGTTGACCAGTTTACTGGCCGGTTGATGTTCGGGCGCCGGTACAGTGATGGGCTGCACCAGGCCATTGAGGCTAAGGAAGCGGTCAAGATCGAGCGGGAGAGCCAGACCCTGGCCACGATCACCTTCCAGAACTACTTCCGGATGTATGACAAGCTGGCCGGGATGACCGGCACCGCTGCCACCGAGGAAGAGGAGTTCCGCAAGATATATGGGCTGAGCGTCGTGGTCATCCCCACTAACAAGCCGATGATCAGGGAGGATTTCAGTGACGCGGTCTACCGCACCGAGTCCGGTAAATTCCGGGCGGTGGTGGAGGAGATCGTCCAGTGTCACCAGCAGCAGCGACCAGTCCTGGTGGGTACAGTCTCTATCGAGAACTCGGAGCGGCTCTCCGAGATGCTGAAGCGCCGGGGGATCTCTCACCAGGTTCTCAACGCCAAGTATCATGAGAAGGAAGCCGAGATCGTGGCCCAGGCCGGGCAGCCCGGGGCAGTGACCATCGCCACCAATATGGCCGGTCGCGGTACCGACATTGTTTTGGGTCCGGGCGTGACCGATATGGGTGGGCTGCATATCATTGGCACCGAGCGCCACGAGTCACGCCGCATCGATAACCAGTTACGCGGCCGCTCGGGGCGCCAGGGTGACCCTGGCTCATCCCGCTTCTACCTCTCCATGGAAGACGACCTAATGCGGCTATTCGGGGCTGACAATATAAATGCCATCCTGGACAAGCTGGGGATGGATGACAGCCAGCCCATTGAGCATTCGCTCCTCACCAGGGCGATTGAGACCGCCCAGAAGCGGGTGGAGGCCCGCAACTTCGATATCCGGCGGCATGTATTAGAGTATGACAATGTCATGAACAAGCAGCGGGAGGTCATCTACGAGCAGCGAAGGAAGGTCCTCTTCGGCCACCAGCTAAAGGAACAGATCTTGGAGCTGGCTGAGCACGAGGTGGCCAAACTCGCTGACCAGTTTGCCCCTGCTGACATGACCCCAGAATACTGGGACCTGGCCGGGCTGGCCTCGGCACTGGAAGCCAAGTTTCTTCCCAAGGACTATTTCACCGTCCGGCAGCTTGGGCAATACCGTGACCCGGCCAGTCTGCGGGAGCACCTGGTGGAGCTCATCCACCGTTTCTACAGTGAGAAGGAGGCACGGCTCGGAGACGAGCTCATGCGCAGCCTGGAGAAGGTAGTCATGCTTCGCACGGTGGACAGCAGGTGGATGGCCCACCTGGCCGCCATGGATGACCTGCGGGAAGGGATTGGTCTGCGGGCTTACGGCCAGGAAGATCCCCTCATGGCCTACAAGCAGGAAGCTTACGAGATGTTCCAGGCCATGGTCGAAGAGATCCAGCAGGATGTCGTGCGGTATGTGTTCAAACTAGAAGTAGTGCAACAGCCACAGCGGCAGAAGTATCATGAGCCAAACACCGCCGGCCGACAGCCGGTGCGGGGAGGAAAGAAAGTCGGGCGCAACGATCCCTGCCCTTGCGGCAGTGGGAAGAAGTACAAGAAGTGCTGTGGGCGCAATGCCTAACCGAAACGGAGGAGTCAGCCTTGTATGAAGATCTGCGACGGGCCCTCGATGAGCTCAGCGAGCGGCTGCAGGATTTGAGGGATTCTCTTTGACCCGGCAAGAATCGAGAAGCGCATCGGCGAGCTGGAGGCGACCATGGCCGAGGCCGGTTTCTGGGATGACCAAGCGGATGCCCAGAAGGTCGTCAAGGAGCTCAGAGCTCTCCGCAACCGGTTGAACGAGTTTAGCGATCTGGCCCAGGGCGTGGAGGATACTGATGTCTTGCTGGAACTGGCCCACGAGGAGGAGGACGCGGCAACACTGGCCGAGGTGAGCAGCGCCGTCGCCGAACTAACGGCAGCCATGGACCGGTTGGAGCTAGGCACCTTCCTGACCGGACCCTACGACAGCCATGATGCTATCCTGACCCTGCATGCCGGCGCCGGGGGTACGGAGGCGCAAGACTGGGTCTCGATGCTGGCCCGCATGTACCAGCGCTGGGCCGATGCTGAGGGGTTCAAGGTGGAGGTGCTGGACCGGCTGGCCGGAGAAGAGGCCGGCCTCAAAAGCATCACCCTGGCCATATCCGGTCCCAACAGCTATGGCTTCCTGCGGCCCGAGCGGGGCGTGCACCGGCTGGTGCGCATCTCGCCCTTCGACGCCTCAGGACGGCGGCATACCTCATTTGCTTCGGTCGATGTAGTCCCGGAGATCGATGACGATGAAGAGGTCGAGATCAAATCGGAAGAGATCAAGATTGATACCTACCGCTCGGGTGGTGCCGGCGGACAGCATGTAAACAAGACCGACTCGGCGGTGCGCATTACCCACCTGCCCACCGGTATTGTGGTGGCCTGCCAGAATGAGCGGTCCCAGCATGCTAACAAGGAGACAGCCATGCGCATCCTCCGGTCTAAGCTAGCCAAGCTTCGGGAAGAAGAGCTGGAGCAGGAATTGGCCGGCCTCCGGGGCGAACAGCAGGAGATCGCCTGGGGGAGCCAGATCCGATCCTATGTCTTCCAGCCATACACCCTGGTGAAGGATCACCGGACCGGCGAGGAGATGGGCAATGTGCAGGCGGTTATGGATGGTGAGTTGAACCCGTTCATTTACGCCTACCTGAAGAAGCAGGCCCGGGGTGAGTTATAGCACTGGCCTCAGAGCTATCCCGACACGGAGGGAACTCATAGTGGTTCTCTCCTTTTGTTTTGTGTGGCAGCCTGCAGCCAAGGCATTACTAAGGGCTGAGAGCATATTCATGGGAAGAGACCGGTGGACAGGTTGGCTGGAGAGACAGATGAAGGATCGGCCCGCCAGAATCATTGATCAGCAGGCTGCTACGCCGGCTGCGGTGCTCCTGACTTCTCTGGCCTGGGGTTTGCTGGCCGTGGCTATCGGCTGGGTTTTTGTTGCCCTGGGCTGGTGGTTACTGGGACAGCTCTGGTACCGAGAGCTGCTGGTTCCCCATGCCGCCCTCCAGACGACCCGCCTCTTTCTGCTTTGTGTGGCCTGGGCCGGAGGTGTCTGGGCATTCTTTCTGGCCTGGCGGCGCTACAACTGCCGGCGCCGCTCCGGTCGGGACCAGCGGACGGCCAGGGCCGGGTTACGGGCAGTCAACCAGTGGCCCTGGGCTGAGATGGTCTGGTCGCCCCGGGATAAGGCCATCCAGTATTATAAGCGCAGCCGCCTCTGGTCGCCAGCCGGTGACGGCCGAGAGCCCGCCACCCGCCTGCTTTCCCGGGCTGCCGTGCTGGAGAGAGAGGGCAGCCTACCTGAGGCCGCCAGCTGCCTGCGGCTGGTAGTGGCTGATGGTCGGGCGCCAAGTCTATTGCGCCAGACAGCCCGGCGGGACCTGGTAAGATTGCTGCCGCGCCTGGGGCAGGCCGGAGCGGCTCTGGCCCGGAGACTGAAGGAGGTTGAGCAGAACCATGGATGAACTGAACAGCCTTCTCTATCCCTTTCGCCGCGTACGGCACGGATATGATCCGGAGCAGGTGGAGACTGAGCTGAAGCGGCTTACCGAGTACTGCTCGGCCCAGGAGAGGGAGGTGGCGAGCCTCTCCAAGGCCCTGGAGAAGGCACAGCAGCGTGAAAGCTTGGCCAGGGAGGCCGTGCGCGCCCTGGAAAACGCCCTGAAGCAAGTGGAGAACCAGGCCGGCCAACGGCGCGAAAAGGCCCGCGGTGAGGCCGACCAATTGCGGGAAGAGGGACAGCGGGAATTAACCGAAACCAGGCGACTGGCTGCCCGGATCGCCGAGACCATAGTCCAGCGGGCCGAACAACAGGCCCGAGAAAGAGAGGAGCAGGCCAGACACCGCATCTTCTGCTATGAGCGGGAACTACGGCTGACTCTGGACAGTTTCTATACCCTGGCCCGCCGCCATCTGCGGGCCCTGGAGAGCGACCTGATCGACCAGCTACGGGGCGCTGTGGCCCGGTTGGATGCTGATGACGCGCCAGCGATACCTTGCGGCGGTATGGTCCAGGTGCCGGGCGAATCGACTAGCGGGCGCTGGGGTCAGGCCGAGCACTCGCTGCTCTGTGGCCGCACTCTGGCCAGGGATGTGGTGGACAGCGAGGGGCGTATGGTGGTTCCGCGGTACAGTGTGGTCACCCCCGAGATGGTGGAGGATCTCATTGAGCGGGGTCTGTACGGGGAGCTTATCGAAGCCCTCATGACCGGCGACGGTGAGGGGAATGGAGATTAGAGCCTGGCTGGCGACGATCATTAGCACCCTCGGAGCCTTTGTCTTTCTCTATCCGCTGGCCATGGGGATCCTCTGGACTGTGGGCGGGTTGGCCTTCTGGTGGTACCGGGAGCGGGAAAGACGGCCCCGGTGGCCGCCGGAGTGGCCGTCACTGACCATCCTAATTCCCTGCCACAACGAGGCGCACACCATTGATGTTGTCTGCACCCATCTGGCGCCAGTCCAGTACCCTCGGCTCAAGGTTCTTTTCATTGATGATGCCAGTGTCGACGCGACAACGGCCCGTATCCGCCAGCACCTTGCCGACCAACCCTGGTTCCACCTGTTGCGTGTAGAGAAAAACCAGGGCAAGGCGGGTGCCCTCAATCTGGCCCTCCGCCTGGTCCAGACGCCACTGGTCATGGTGCTGGACGCAGACACGCTGCTTGCCGCCGAGGCTCTGCAGTGGATGGCCGCCCCCTTTGTCTGTCAGTCAAGGCTGGGTGCCGTGACTGCCAACCCGATCCCCTGGAATCGCCGGGGATTCTGGGGAAGATTCCAGACCGCTGAGTTTGCAGCGATCTTCGGCCTCATTAAACGGACCCAGCGGGTATGGGGGAAAGTGCTTACGGTCTCTGGCTGTGCCACCATGTTTCGCACAGAAGCTCTGCGCGAGGTCGGTGGTTTCTCCACCGCCACCGCCACCGAAGATATTGATATCACCTGGCGGTTGCAGCGGGCCGGCTACGAGGTCTGGTTTGAGCCTGAGGCAGTGGCTTATATCCAGGTGCCGATGGGGCTGGCTGACTATCTGAAACAGCGCCGGCGATGGGCGACCGGGGGCTGGCATCTCCTGCGCCTGCACCGGAGTGTCTTCTCTCAATGGCGGTGGCGGCGTCTCTGGCCAGTCTACCTCGACTTTGTCCTGGGCTACTTCTGGGCCTTCTGCTTCGTAACTATGACTGTCCTGTGGACCATCGCGGTGGTCCTGGGGGAACCGCTGTTGGTGGCCAGCCCATTCCCGGCCTGGCACGGGGCGGTACTGAGCCTCGTCTGCGTAACCCAGATGACGGTAGCGGCTCTTATCAACAACCGTTATGATCCCGGGCTCATTGACTGCCTCTTTTGGATCCCTTGGTACCCACTGCTCTTCTTTGCTTTCAGTGCTGTCCAGGTGGTCATCACCGCCGGCAGCGGGCTGTTCGGCG
Source organism: Bacillota bacterium (assembly GCA_040758135.1). Taxonomy (GTDB): domain Bacteria; phylum Bacillota; class Sulfobacillia; order JBFLWA01; family JBFLWA01; genus JBFLWA01. Next base: position 15,570 of record JBFLWA010000003.1, read on the forward strand.
ACCTGGCCGAGAGCGGTCGTTGGCAAAGTCCCGACCGGGAGTCCGGGTACTAGTTGCCGAAGGTCAGCTGAGGGCAGGGTATTAGCCTCAGCTGGCAGGAGGCGCGAGCTAACTCCAGCTCGAGCAGGGAAATGGTCAAACGATGGCGAAATACCTCTCTGACCGATAGGCAGGGAGGTGTTTTCCCGTGCTCAAACGTTTCCTGATAGTCCTCTTCATCTTTGGCATAGCTCTGGCTGCAGTAGTCCAGTGGGTGCTGCCACCAGTGGCCAGCCGGGTGATGACTAACAGCCTGACCGAGGTGTTCGGGACCAGCCAGGGTCTGGAGGCAAAACTGGAGAGCTACCCCAACCTGAAAATGCTGCTCGGCCAGTTCGACACGGTGAAGGTGACAGCCAAGGAGGTTAACCTCGGCGGCATTTTGGTGGATGAGATGACCACCGTTATCAGCAACCTTAACGTGAACTTCCGTGAGCTCTTGCTCAAGCGGCAGCTGGTTTGGTCCTGGCAGAGAAATCTGGAGACAACCATCAAGATCAGTGAGGTCAACCTCAATAAGGGGGTATGGGCCGGCATTGATCAAGTGATCAACCCGCATATCGATCTCCAGGACGGAAAGGCGGTTATCACCGGGTCGCTTCGACTGATCGGACGGGATTTGGCTTTGCGTGTTGAGGGCAACTTCGCAGTGGTCGGCGGTGCGGAAGTCTCCTTCGAGCCGACCTCGGTCACCCTGGGCGATGTCGCGGTCAGCCAGGAACTCCTGGGCCTTGTACGCAGTTTCCGCGGCCTGGTTCTCTCCTTCGACCTGAGCCGGTTGGATCCGCCCCTGACCCCCCGCAGTGTGGAGGTACACGACGGGCACATAATCATTAAAGCCACTACACCCTGAAAGGATGGTCTAACCAGATGAAGCCCAGTACTCGCCTCCTCCTGGTAATCCTGATCGGACTAGCCCTAGTCGCCGGTGGTTTCTGGGCCGGGCGGGCGGCTACAGCCGGTGACACCGACCCGGGGACCGCAGCCGATCCCCTGGTGGCCAAGAGTTATTTCGACCAGTTCACCAGACTGGTCATTGTCAACCTGACCGCCGGACAAACTCTGGAGCTGGAAGCCGGGACGGAGATCATTCTCCGGGTTGGGCAGGCAACGGTTATCGATAGCTACTACGGCGGGCTGGCTGACCTGACGGCTGGTAAGGACCTGCGGCAGGGGACGGTGGTTCCCGCCAACCATTTGCTTCTGACACCCAGGAGCGATGGGCGGGGGATTAAGGCTGTCACCGATTGCATCATCATGGTGCGGGGGCCCTACATCATCAAGTAAGTTGGGGGCAGGACCAAGCGGGGCGCCGGGGCGCCCCGCTTCAACGCGGTCGGCGAGACTGGAGAACTCGTCTAAATTAGAGTAGAATAATCTGAAGAGATGTTTGAGGGGAGGGAGAGCCATGCCGGTCCGAGACCAATGGGTGCCTTTGGTGCTCCTACTGGCACTGGCTCTGGTACTCCCCGTTCTATATCCGGCACAGGTAGAGCCCTCAGACCGCACCGTGGCCTTAGCGGTGGATCTGGCCGTGGCCCAGGATCTGGCCCACCGGGTGGGGATACCCCTGCCGGTGCTAGTAGAGCACTTTGCGTCAGCCGGGGCCAATGCTCTCCTCATCCACGAACGCACACTGGGGGAGCTAGAAAAGGGCCGTCAGGTGGTCGTCCGTTCCGCCGAGCAGCTTGTGGCCGCCCAGCGGTTGGGCGGTACCAGCCCCTTACCCGGTGGAAGGGAACCACAGGCCGGCCGGATCTATGTCTTCACTGAGCGTCCCGAGACGGTGGGTTGGCTGATGGAGGCCTGGCGTCGCCAGCACCCGGGGTCTGAACCAAGGCTCTGGGATGAGGCTGGGCGCCCGCCGGTGATTGAGCTGGCTACCGCCTATCTTCCTGCCCTCGACCAGCCATTGGCCATTTTCCCGGGCGACCTGGAACTGGCCCGGAACCTCGGCCTCTTGCCGGTGATCGCCATTAACCAGCGCCCCGGCACCGACCGGGCGCGCGCCCAGTCTATTTTGGAGGCTATTCCCCGCGGTGCCTGGGCCGTTTACTTCACTGACCGGGAAACGCCGGCCGAGCGCACCGCCCGGGTGGCACGGTTCTGGATGGGACCGAGCTATCCGTTCCGCCCCTATAGCGAAGTGTTGGGCTACCCGGACCTGTCTGGTACCTCAGCTTGGCTGAGTGAGCGTGATCTCAGGTTAGTCATCGATACTAACCAGCCCCAGCGTGGACGGTTGGAGCTGGCCGATCGGGCTCCCCTGGTCCGGGCCCGGGAGCTCTTCCCCTGGGACAGGCCGGCCGCCGTAGCCCGGGAGGTGGCCCGGCAACAGATTGGTCTTTTGCTTTGGGCGCCCGAGGAGCCTCCGAAAGAGACTTCGGCCGCCACAGACCTGGCCCTGAACCGAACCCGTCTCGAGAGCCTGGTCGCTGCGCTGCAGACTGCTGGCTGGCGCGTCGGTGAACCGGGTGCCCACACAGCCGCCGGGCCCAGTGCCTGGCAGCTGGTCCTGGTTGTCTGGGTCACGGCCCTCGGTGCCAGTATGTTCGGCGGAGAGCGCCGTCGGCGCTGGTCGGCCCTGGTGGTCGGGCTGGGTCTATCGCTCACTGCCTTGGCTTGGCTGGCCCCTGTCTACCGAAGCGCGCCCGTAATTGGCCTGCTGGTGGTGGCTACCTTCGCCGTTCTGGCGGCCAGGGCCGTAGCTGGTTTCCCTGACCAGGCCACCTGTGCCTGGCTGGCCCTCTGGGTGGTGGCCGGTTCCGGTCTAGCCGCCCTGACATCAACCACAACCATACTGCGGCTGGGACTGGGCGCGGCCGCCGATGGGCGGTGGCTGGCTCTGGTGGCCGCCCTGGTATTCTGGCTGGTCGCTTCCCGGCCGTCGGGCTGTGAGAGCTGGATGGCCCGGTTGGTCAGCGTTTTCGGCTCTCCCCTGACTTGGGGCAGCGCACTGCTGTTACTGATGGGGGCTTTGGCTGCCTGGGCTGGCTTAGCCTGGCTCTCACTAGCCTCCGCTCTGGGTGGGGCGGCTTTGACCGGACTCTGGCAGGGACTTTCAGGAGACCGCCGGACCTTGGCGGGCAGCGCGGCCGTTTTTGGCCTGACCCGGATCATGGCTGCTTTCCTGTCTCCCGCGCCCCTCTGTATTACCCTGAGCGAGGCCGGCTGGGGACTGCTGGCTGGGTTCGCTCTGGCCGCCCTGGCCGGCAGGGCATCCTGGCTGCGAAGGAGGCTATCTGATGTTGGATAAGCGATCCTGGCTCTATGTAGTCCTGATCTTGGCGGTAATCAGTGCCTCTTGGCTGCTTCTCCAGCGTATCCCGGCTGAGGCGCCGCGTGTTATGGACGCCGTGTTGGACTACCGGGAATGGGAGCGCCTGGCGAGCCGGGTCGGCACTAATCCTCTGGCCGCATTGGCCGAGGTCAGGCCGACGGGCGTCCCCTCGGTGGCCATTGCCGAGGAGACACTGGACACCCTGGAAAAGGCCGGACAGATCTCTCTCTACACCGCCGCGACCTTCCGGACCCTGGTGCGCTCCGGCGCCAGCGGCGAATGGCGCCACCTGACCGAGGCAGACCTTCCCCTGGGACATACAGTGGTGGTCGCTGGGATCGGCCCGCGGGCTGACCGGTTGGTTAACGCTTTGGAGCGCCGTTTTGGCCGTGACCGGGTCCTGGTTCGTCCCGGCCGCTCCACCGTGCTCATTGACATTGACCATTCCCTGGTCTCGGCACGGGAAATTGGCCTGTTTCTCGATCCCGACCTGGTCCGCGAGGTAGCCGCCCTAGGGTTCAAGGTGGTGCCCCGCTTCAGCAACTCGCCTGGCCTGGACTGGGCAGGCATCCGGGAGATCATCAAAGCTCTGCCGACGCCCGACGGCCGGTTCCCCTACGAGCTTTTCATCGCCTCCGGGTTGGAGATGCCGGGCTACCCCGGGCACCTGACCGACCTGTCCAGGGAGCTGGCCGGACACGGTCTTGACCTGGGGCTGCTGGAGGCACCGGTCCAACGGGGTTTCGTCAACCAGCTGGGCTTCGAGAAGGTGGCCCAGGCCCTGGACTACCGGGTTATCCGGGTCTATGCCATCTCCGAGGCCGAGCTGGAGAAGCTGACCCCGGAGATTGTCGTTGACCGGTGGGTACGGGCGGCCCGGGAACGCAATATCCGGGCTATCTATCTGCGTCCCTTTGTAAAAGGGATTCCCCACGAGCAGCTCCTCACCTACAACTTGGATTTCTTCGCCTCCTCAGTGAAGGCTTTGGAGAGAGCCGGCTACCCTATGGGCGATCCAGAACCTTTCGCACCCGTTTCTCCCGCCCGCTGGCTGCAGATCATTGTCAGCCTGGGTATCATCGCCGGAGGCTGGCTGGTGATGGATCACCTCTTCGGGCTGCCAGACCGCTGGGGCCGGGGGATGGCGGTTCTGGGGGTCCTGGGCACTGCCCTCGCTTACCTCCGCTTCCGTACCTGGGCTGAGCTGGGCTTTGCCTTTCTGGCGGCGGTGATCTTCCCCAGCCTGGCCATAGGGCTTCAACTGCGCCACTGGGCGCAGCGGCGACCGGTTGAGGCTGGCTCTACCAGGGGTCTGCTGGGAGAGGGCGTCTTGGCCCTGCTTCGGGCCAGTGCCGTCTCGTTGCTGGGGGCTCTCTTCATCGCCGCCCTGCTCAGCGATATTCGCTATTTACTGGAGTTTGAGCTGTTTCGGGGGGTTAAGGCCGTTCATGTGCTACCCCTCGGCCTGGTGGGCTTGTATTACCTCCGGTATTTCGGGCTAACTACCCGAGCCGGGGAGCGTCCAGCAGCTCTCTGGCCGGAAATCCGCCGCCTGCTACGGGAGACGGTGCGTGTCCATCACCTGGTCCTCCTGGGCCTGGCCGCGGCCGTGGCTTACATCTATCTGGGGCGCACCGGCCACGAGGCTGGCCTCACCGTATCGCGACTGGAGATCGCCATGCGTGACTATGTGGAGAAGCTCATGATCACCCGGCCCCGCACCAAGGAATTCCTGGCGGGGCATCCCGCCCTGCTGGCGGCCGCCGCCCTGTGGCGGTTTGGCCACGAGAAGCAGCTTTTCCTGGCTGCCCTGGCCGCGACTATCGGCCAGATCTCGCTAGTGAACTCCTTTGAGCACCTGCGGACTCCGGTGCTGATCTCGCTATTGCGTACCGGCAATGGCCTGGTGCTGGGTCTTTTGGCTGGGGCGCTGGCTGTCGCGCTGCTATGGGCAGTGGACCTGGCCTGGCGGCGGTGGGGTTTGGGAGAGCGGCTATGAAGCAGCGGATTACCATTTCGGGCTACTACGGTTTCGGCAATGCCGGCGATGAGGCCATGCTCATGGCCATCCTACAGGAGGTGGGGAGCCGGGTGGCGGCTGACTTCACGGTGATCTCGGCCGACCCCGAGCGCACCACAGCTCTGCACGGGGTGAAGGCCATCCGCCGGACCGACCTGAGAGCCATCATGGGGGCGCTGCGGCGCTCCGACCTCCTGATCAGCGGCGGCGGCAGCCTGCTGCAGGATGTGACCAGCCAGCGCAACCTCTGGTACTACCTTTTCATCATGCTCGCGGCCAAGCTTCTGGGCAAGCGGGTGATGGTCTACGCCCAGGGGATCGGCCCCTTGCAGCGGACGACTAGCCGTTGGGCGACCCGGCTGGTGCTGAACATGGTGGATGCCATCACCCTGAGGGACAGTCCTTCAGCCCACCTCCTGCACGAGATGGGAGTGAGGCGGCCGTCGGTTCAGGTCACCGCTGATTGCGTGCTGGGGCTGGAACCGCCGGATTTGGAGACCGGAGATACCACCCTGCGCGCCGCAGGGCTGGCCGATGCCGAGCAGCTGGTGCTGGTGGCTCCCCGCTTCTGGGGGGGCGACTTCGCTTACCTGAGCCATCTGGCCGCTGCCGCTGACCGCTTGAGCCGGGAGGCGGGGGCCACTATTGCCTTCTTGGCGCTGCACAGGGATTACGACCGGGCGGCGGCCCACGAGGTGGCTGACCGCATGGAGCAGCCAGCCGTCGTTCTTCCGGCCGACCTGACGGTTCACCAGATCCTGGCCATTGTTGGCCGGAGCCAGCTGGTAGTGGGGGTTAGGCTTCATGCCCTGATCTTCGCGGCGGTTACCGGTGTCCCTTTTGTCGGGCTCAGCTATGACCCTAAGATCGACCATTTTCTGGCTGAACTAGGGGAGAAGGCAATAGGGCGGGTAGACACGGTTGATGAGGCTACGGTGACCGAGGTGATCCTGACCGCCTGGAAAGGGCGCCAGGAACTGCGACATCGGCTATCGGGCCAGATGACAGAGCTTCGGAAGGCGGCCCGGATTAGTGGTCAGGTTGCAGCTGGGCTGGTGAGAGAACCATGAACGAGCCGAGAATAGACATAATGGGGGTCGGGTTCGACCCGGTCTCGCTGGAAGAGGCGGTGACCCTGGTTGTCGGCTGGGTCGGTAAGGCTCCGGCCCGGGCAGTGGTCACGCCCAACTCCGAGATTGTCGAGGCGGCCCAATCTCACGCCGAACTCAGACAGGCTCTGGTACGGGCCGATCTGGCTATCCCCGATGGCATCGGGGTCATCTGGGCTTCCCGCATCCTCGGGCGGCCGCTGGCCGAGCGGGTAACCGGGGCAGACCTGGTCCACCGTTTGCTGGAGGAAGGCCACGTCCGAGGCTGGCGCCTGTTCCTGCTGGGCGCCCGGCCGGGGGTGGCCGAAAAGGCAGCGTATCGATTGGCCCAGACTCACCCGGGGCTGGTCATCTGCGGCACCCACCATGGCTATTTCAGCGAAGCTGAGGCCTGCTCTGTCGCCCAACGGGTTTTTGACGCCTGTCCGGATCTGGTCTTGGTGGGCATGGGCTCGCCCAGGCAGGAGCTCTGGATTGACCGCTATCGCCAACAGGCACCGGGCGGGGTATTCCTGGGGGTGGGCGGGGTAGTCGACCTCTGGGCCGGTATGGCCCCCCGAGCCCCGGCCTGGATGCGCCGGGCCAACCTGGAGTGGCTTTACCGTATCGTAGTGTTCAGGCGCTTCCGCCGGGCGGTGGCCTTGCTGCGGTTCGCCGGGCGCACTCTGAGCCACCGCTGGCAGGGGCGGGACTAACGAGAACACAGGAAAGGCAGGAGATCCCGAATGGAACAGCAAGACTACCGGCTGCTGGAGGAGAAGGCCTGGAGACTCCGGCGCCATGTCATTGAGATGACCGCGGCCGCCGGGTCCGGCCATCCGGGCGGTTCTCTCTCGGCCGCTGAGATAGTAACTCTGCTTTACTTCAAAACCATGCGGCATGATGCCCAGCGTCCCGGCTGGCCGGAGCGCGACCGCTTCATCCTGTGCAAGGGGCACGCCGCGCCCATTCTCTACGCTGCCCTGGCCGAAGCCGGGTATTTCCCCACTGAGGAGCTCCTGACCCTGCGGCGGCTGGGCAGCCGTCTCCAGGGCCACCCCGACATGAAGGTAACCCCTGGGGTGGAGGCCTCCACTGGCTCTCTGGGGCAGGGGCTCTCGCTGGCGGCTGGGTTGGCGCTGGGGCTCCGGCTCGACCAGAGCCCGGCCCGGGTCTTCGCCCTGCTGGGCGACGGCGAGATGCAGGAGGGGCAGGTTTGGGAGGCCGCCATGCTGGCCGCCCATTACGGTTTGGATAACCTGGTTGCCTTCGTCGACTGTAATGGCCTGCAGATCGATGGCCGGGTGGAGGAGGTAATGTCCCACGCGCCGCTTCGGGAGAAGCTAGCCGCCTTTAACTGGGCTGTCTTCGAGTGCGACGGACATGACCTGACCGCCCTCGACCGCACGCTGGGCGAGGCCCTGGCAGTCCGGGGGCGCCCGGCGGTGATCCTGGCTAAGACCATCAAGGGCCGGGGTTGTTCGTTCATGGAGAACCAAGCCGGCTGGCACGGCAAGGCGCCCAACGCCGAGCAGGCTGCCCAGGCCCTGCGTGAGATCGACTGCCGACGGGAGGAGAAATAGATGACCAAGAAGATTGCTACCCGAGAAGCCTACGGCACTGCCCTGGTCGAGCTCGGGGCCGAGCTGCCGGGACTGATTGTCCTCGATGCCGACCTCTCTGGCTCCACCAAAACCAGTGAGTTCAAGAAGGCCTACCCGGAGCGGTTCTTCAATGTCGGCATCGCTGAACAGAACCTGCTGGGCACCGCGGCCGGACTGGCGCTGGCCGGCAAGATCCCTTTTGCCAGCACCTTCGCGGTGTTCGCAACCGGGAGGGCCTATGAGCAGATCCGCAATAGCATCGCCTATCCCCGGCTCAATGTGAAGGTGGCTGCCACCCACGCCGGCCTCACCGTCGGCCCCGATGGCGCCTCCCACCAGGCCCTCGAAGATATCGCCCTCATGCGGGCTATCCCCAATCTGACCGTCATCGTTCCAGCCGACGCAGTGGAGGCCCGCCTGGCGGTTCGGGAGGCAGCCCGGCTCAAGGGTCCGGTCTACCTCCGGTTCAGCCGGGAGGCTACTCCGGTTATCTTCGATGAGGATTACGAGTTCGACCTGCGCAAGGCCCAGGTAGTCCGCCCAGGGCGGCATGTAACCATCGTCGCCACCGGGGTCATGGTCTCCCAGGCCCTGCAGGCCTCAGAGCAGTTGGAGGCGATGGAGGGGATCTCAGCTGAAGTGATCAATGTTAGTGTGATCAAGCCCCTCGATGTCCGGACCATCCTCGAGTCGGCCGAGAAGACTGGTTGTGTGGTAACCGCCGAGGAGCACTCGATCATTGGCGGTCTGGGCAGCGCTGTCGCAGAGACTCTGGTTGAAAACCTGCCGGTGCCGATGACCCGGGTGGGGGTATTGGACAAATTCGGTGAGAGCGGCTCTCCCGAGGAGCTTCTGCGCGCCTATGGTCTGGACGCCGAAGCCATTGTCTACGCGGTGCGGCGGGTGATTATGCGCCGGGTCAGTTCCAAAGCGTGAGGTAGCGACTCCCGGTATCGGGGAGGATGGTGAGGACGCGGCTCCCCGGCCGTTCCCGGGCCACCCTGAGAGCAGCTGCGGTGGCGGCTCCGCTGGACGGTCCGACGAAGATCCCCTCTTGGCCGGCCAGTTGCCGGGCTGTTGTATAGGCCTCCTCGTCCGTGATGGTCACTACCCGGTCAATTAGGGATCTATCGAGGATCTGGGGTACGAACCCGGCGCCAATGCCCTGGATGCAGTGGGGCCCTTTCTGGCCACCGGACAATACCGGTGAGCCGGCGGGCTCCACTGCTACGATCTCAAGGGACGGAAAGCGCTCCCTCAGCACCCGCCCGACGCCAGTCAGGGTCCCACCGGTCCCCACCCCGGCGACAAAGCAGTCCAAAGGCTCGTCCAATGCCTCGAGAATCTCTTGGGCCGTGGTATGGGTATGGGCCCGGGGGTTGGCGTCATTCTGGAACTGCTGCGGCATCCAGGCGCCCTCTGCGTCAGCCACCTCCTCAGCCCGGTTGACGGCACCGGCCATTCCCGCTGCGGCCGGGGTCAGGATGACCCGGGCCCCGTACCACTCGAGCAGGGCTCTCCGCTCCCGGCTCATGTTCTCAGGCATCACAACGATTAACTGGTAGCCCCGCACTGCCGCTACCATGGCCAGGCCAATGCCGGTATTGCCACTGGTCGGTTCGACAATGGTCATCCCCGGCCGAAGGACTCCGCCAGCCTCGGCCTCGAGGACCATTTCCAGGGCAATACGATCCTTAACACTTCCTCCGGGGTTCATGAACTCGAGCTTGGCCAGGAGCTCTGTGCCATTGCCCGGCTCGATTCTCCTCAGGCGAACCAGCGGAGTACGGCCGATGGTGGCCAGAATGCTATCGGCTGCTTCTCTCATCAGCCCACACCTCCTCGAGAGTCTTGATGCGCTGTTCAAGGTTTTCCAGCTGTCGGCCCACCGGATCCGGAAGGTCGCCGTGTTCCAGGTCAGCCGCGGCAACCCGGCGGCCGTTCAACCGGACGACCCGGCCCGGGACGCCAACGACGGTGGCGTTGGCCGGGACATCCCGAACTACTACGGCCCCTGCCCCAATGCGCGCCCCGTCGCCGACGGTGATGTTGCCCAAGACGATGGCACCGGCCGAGATGGTCACTCCGTTGCCAATAGTTGGATGGCGTTTGCCCCGCTCCTTGCCGGTTCCACCCAGCACTACTCCTTGATACAGGATGACATCATCGCCGACCTCGGCTGTCTCTCCGATGACAACGCCCATTCCATGATCGATAAAGCACCGGGCTCCCAGCCGCGCTCCCGGATGGATTTCGATACCCGTCAGGAATCGGGAAATATGCGAAATGAGCCGGGCCATGAAGAAGCAGTGACGCCGGTAGAGCCAATGCGCGAGGCGATGAAACTGCAAGGCCATAACGCCAGGATAACAGAGGGCAGCCTCCCACCAGCTCTTAACTGCTGGGTCACGGTGGAAGACTGTTTCGATATCATGCTTCCAGGCGGCCCACATACACATACACCCCCATTTCCGAGAAAATGAAAAGGCACCGCCTCGGCAGAGGCGGGCCAGCCGCGGTTCCACTCTGCTTCCCCCAAGGGGGGCTCTCATCCGGGCCCGAATTGGCCCGAGCGCGCTAACGGGCGCACCGCCGACCCCTACTCGCCTGTGCTTTCGGGTCCGGGAGCTCCGGGGCGCACTTCACAGGGCATATCCAGGAGGCCTTTCCAGCCCATGAGGCCTCTTCTCTATTGGAGTCTGCCCGGCTACTCTTCCCCTTCATCGCCGCAATTCCGACTAATACCGTTGGGATTAACCTATTCGATAGTATACCCGCTGCTGGCTACAGATGCAAGCCCCATTACTGATTAACGCGCAAACGGTCGACATAAAGAGGAATTGCCCGTAGATTGTCGAAAAACGAGAATGACGTTCCAGCTAGTGAGCGGTTTGGTTTGATCTATCACTTCAGGAGAGTGGAACTCCGTGATCATACTGGATAATGTCTCCAAAGTCTTCCCCAACCGGGTAACCGCCTTACACGACATCAACCTGCGGGTCGACAAGGGCGAGTTCGTCTTTGTCGTCGGTCCCAGCGGTGCCGGGAAATCAACCCTGACGAAGCTGCTCTACCGGGAGATCACCCCCACCCGGGGAGTGGTGATGGTCGACGGCAGAAACCTGCAGCGCCTGCGCGGTACGCAGGTGGCTCTGCTCCGGCGGAGTATCGGCGTGGTCTTTCAGGACTTCCGGCTACTACCCGATAAGACGGTATTCGAGAATGTGGCCTTCGCCCTGGAGGTCATCGAGGCCACACCCCGGGAGATCCGCCGTAAGGTACCCGGGGTCCTTGCACTGGTGGGCCTCAGGCAAAAGGCCAATGCCTATCCGACGCAGCTCTCCGGCGGAGAGCAGCAGCGGGTTGCCCTGGCTCGGGCCATGGTCAATAACCCGGCCCTTCTCATCTGTGATGAGCCCACCGGCAACCTGGACCCTCAGACTGCCTGGGAGATAATGCGTCTCTTGTCGGAGATCAATGCCCTGGGGACAACCGTGATAGTCGCTACCCATGCCAAGCCTATCGTCAACGCCATGCGGCGGCGGGTGGTTGCCGTGGACCAGGGCAAGATCCTGCGGGATGAGGAGAGGGGGTCCTACGACTTTGAAGTTTAGGACCTGGGGCTATGTCTTCCGGGAGGCCGGTCGCGGCGTCCGGCGTAACCGCCAGCTCAGCCTGGTCTCGGCCACTACGGTAGCCGTCTGTCTGGTTATGTTGGGTGTGTTTAACCTGCTGGCCCTGAACCTGGACCACCTGGCCCTGACACTGGAGCGCCAGGTTGAGATCGTCGCCTATCTGGCCAATAGCGTCACGGCTGAAGCCGCCCAGGCCATGGCCGAGCAGTTGGCCGCGGTTCCCGGAGTCGATGCGGTGACCTATGTCTCCCGGGACGAAGCGCTCCGGCGCCTGATGGAGCAGTTCGGCGACAAGACAGAGCTTCTTGAGGGGATTGACCAGCACAACCCGCTGGAAGCTTCGTTGGAGATCTCAGTGGGCGATGCCGCACGGGTGGAGCCAGTGGCCCGCCTGGTGGCCGAGTTACAGGGGGTCACCGAGGTTGACTACGGCGCCAATACCGTGGCCAAACTGTTCACCTTCACCCGGGCACTGCGCCTGGTGGGGCTGGCCCTCGTCGGCCTGCTGACCATCGGTGCCACCTTCCTCATCTCTAATACCATCCGGATTACCATCTTCGCCCGAAGGCGGGAGATCAGCATCATGAAGCTGGTGGGAGCCACCGACTGGTTCATCCGCTGGCCCTTCATGATGGAAGGGATCATCATTGGCCTAAGCGGGACTGCCCTGGCCGTGGGGGCGCTCTGGTTCGGTTACAGCTACCTGGTGAACCGCACGGCAGAAGCAATGCCCTTTGTTCCGTTACTCAACCCGTGGGTGGTTGTTCCCCTGACGGCTGGTATCCTGGCTGCCTTCGGCATCGGGATGGGGCTGGTCGGGAGTTTCACCTCACTGCGTCGTTATCTCAACAGTTAGTCCTCAGGGGGGGATGGTAATGCAGCGTCTGAAACCGTGGCTCACTTGGGTGCTGGTGGTGGCCCTGTCGTTTAGCGCGGCCGCTAGTTTTGTGCGTCCCGCGCTGGCCACCGGAACCTCCCGCGCGATCGATGAAAACCAGCGGCGCCTGGAGCAGATCAGACACCAGATCGACCAGGCCTACGACAGCATTGCCCGCAAGCGCCAGATCGAGTCACAGACCCTGCGCACCTTGAACCAGCTGGAACGGCAGCTGGCTCAGACTAAGCGGGAGCTAGCCCAGTATGAGCAGCAGCTCAGGCAGACCGAAGCAGAAATCGTCGTGGCCCAGACAGAACTGGCCGCGGCTGAGCATAACCTAGCTCTCAGAAGCAGTTACCTCGATACCCGGCTACGCACCCTCTATAAGCATGGCAGTGTTAGTTATCTGGAGGTACTGTTTCAGTCGTCCAGCTTCAGCGACTTCCTGCAGCGGGCCCGTCTCCTGAAGCTTATTATTGCCAGCGATGTCAGGCTCCTGGAGGAAGTAAAGGAACAGCGCCGGGAGGTAGCAACCAAGAAGGACCAGCTGGAAGCGAAGCGGGCGACCGTGGCCGGCCTGGCCGAGCAGACCCGGGTCAAGCAGGCCAGTGTACAGGCCCAGACCCAGCAAACCCAGAACTACGCCCGGCAGATCCAGACCGATATTGCCCGCGAGCAGGAAGCCCTGGAAGAGATGGAGATGATGGCCGAGGCCCTCATCGCCGTCATCCGGGAACTCCAGGAACAGCAGAGAAAAGAGCTGGGGCTGGCGCAGAATAAGAGCGACCTGGTCTTTCAGTACCCGACCGACAGCCGGTGGGTGACCTCTGGGTTCGGCATGCGCTTTCATCCCATTGTAAAACGCTGGAAGCTCCACACCGGTATTGACTACGGAATCAGCTCTGGTAAGCCGATTTACGCCGTAGAGAAGGGCGTAGTCCTCTACGCCGATTGGATCGCCGGCTACGGGCTGACGGTGATCCTCGACCACGGTGCCGACGTCAGCACCCTCTACGCCCACTGTTCGGATATTCTGGTGAAGGAGGGCGAGGTGGTGGCCAAGGGGCAGATCATTGCCAAGGTCGGTAACACGGGATACTCCACCGGCCCCCATCTGCACTTCGAGGTCCGCGACGGTGGCACGCCGGTTAACCCCCAGCACTGGTTACCTTAGCGCTGAAGGAAGATGGGAGAGCGAACGAGAAGAGCAACGGTCAGAGATGAATACTGGAGAGTAGGTGGATTAGCCATTGGTTAGCAAACGTTCATTATGGGTAGGTGCCCTGGTCCTGATCATCCTGACCAGTGCTGTCAACTACGCGTTGATCTATGCTGGCTACTCCCTGTTCGGACGGGTTATTCCGATGCCGGGAAGGGCGCCTTCGGGCATGGATGCCAGGACCTGGGGCGACCTCGGCACGGTCTACCAGTATGTTAAGGCCCACTATGTGGAGGAAGTCCCCGATGAGCAGTTGGTGGAGGGGGCATTGGCCGGCCTCCTGGCCGGCACCGGCGACCCGTATTCCACCTACCTGCCGCCCGATGTCTGGAGGGCTTTCAACGAACAGGTGATCAGCGGAGACTACACTGGGATCGGTGTTTCGGTGGAGCAGAAGGATGGTTATCCCGTAATCATCACGCCCTTTGCCAACTCCCCGGCGGCCCGGGCCGGCCTGCGCCCCGGTGACTATATCATCGCCGTGGAGGGTGAGAATATCGAAGGGATTCCTCTGGATGTGGTGGTCAAAAAGATCATCGGTCCCGAAGGAACCCAGGTGCGCCTGACCATTTCCCGCCCCGGTCAGAGTAAACCGTTCGATCTCACTCTGACCCGGTCCCGGGTCACCATTGAACGTGTTTTTGCTAAAATGGTGGATGGCAATATAGGCTACATTCAGGTCAGCGGCTTTACCGCCGATACCGGCGTCGAGTTCGAGCGAAAGCTGGGGGCGCTGCTGGCCAAGAACCCGGTGGGACTCATCGTTGATTTGCGCTACAACTCGGGTGGTGAACTGAACTCCGGAATCTCCGTGGGTGAACAGCTCATCCCCTCTGGCCCAGTGGTTAACATTGTCGGCCGTGACGGTAAACAGCGGACCTACGGTTCGGGCCGGACCAAGGTTCGTGTGCCAATGGCCGTCTTGATCAACGAGTTCTCGGCCAGTGCCGCCGAGATTGTGGCGGCCGCCATCAAGGATAGCGGTCAGGCCACACTTATTGGCACCACCACTTTCGGCAAAGGTTCAATCCAGCAGCTGATCGCGCTGGGACAGAACCGGGGGATCAAGCTGACTGTCCAGCGGTACTACAGTCCCCTGATGAAAACCGTTGACCGGGTGGGGGTCGCCCCCGATATCGAGGTGGAACGGGACCCCGACGAGTCGCTGGTCAACATGGCCGATGAGGACAACCGGATCCTTCATAGGGCCATCGAAGTTCTCCGGGGCAGATAACCAAAGGAATACCAGGGGGGCCGGGAACTTAGGCGGCCCCTTTTCGTATGAATGTGAAGGGTTGAAAGGGCGGTGGCAATCGGGTGTTACCTTTCGGCGAGGTACTGCGGGCGGTCCTGGGGCAGCTGCCTCAGGTGGTGTTCGGCCCGAATTTCTGGTTATTCTGGTTGATCGTAGCCCTCATCTGGGGACAGTACAGCCGGGTAGCGAACACCGAATGCAAGATTTTCGGCCGGGCCGTTAACGATCCAGCCTGGGCCACCCTGACCGCTATCGGTCAGGGGCTCTTGGGGGGCATCATCGGCAGCCTGATCATGATCGGTGTCGGGGTCTCCCTTTCGGGTGCCGGAATAAGCTACCTGTGGCCCCTGGCTATTGCACTGATGCTCATCAATCCCCGCCTCATCTGTTTCTCCTACGCCGGGGGACTGCTCTCCCTGACCCATCTGCTGGTGGGCTGGCCCAAGCTCAGTGTGCCGGGGCTGCTGGCCCTGGTGGCCATTCTTCATGTGATTGAGAGTGTGCTGATCTACTTCAGCGGCGAGCAGACGGCCACACCGGTCCATGCCAAGACACCGTCCGGCACGGTGGGAGGTTATGTCTTGCAGCGCTTCTGGCCGATTCCTGTCATCATCCTGCTCATGGGGATTACTGATGGCAACATAACCAATGGCCTGATCCAGATGCCCGACTGGTGGCCTCTGCTGAAGCCCGACTGGGAACTGGCCCAGCATCCATACGCTGTTTATCTCATGTGGCCGGTGGTGGCTGCCCTAGGCTATAGCGATGTGGCTCTGTCGTTGCCGCCTCGGGCCAAGGCCAAGCGAACCTCGGCCCACCTATTGGCTTTCAGCCTGATCCTGCTGGTCCTGGCCATACTGGGCTCCCGGTATCGCCTCTTTGCCTGGCTGGCCGCTCTCTTCGCACCCCTGGGCCACGAATGGGTCGCCCGTCAGGGCAGCGCCTCCGAACTGCGGTCAGTTCCACACCTTATCCCCCCGCCTTATGGCTTCCGGGTGCTGGATGTCCTGCCCCGCTCGCCGGCTAAGCGGGCTGGTCTGCGGCCGGGTGACTGGGTGGTGGCGGTGGAAGGTAGTCCGTTGAGCGGGTGGAGCGAGTGGGAGGCGCTACTCGCCTTCGGAGGTGAGCGCTTCCGGATTACCGTAGAGCGGGCCGGGCACTTCGTGGGACTGGTGGCTACCAATTTCGAGGAGCCGTTTGGGGTGGTGCCGGTTCCTGTGCCCACTGATCCGCACTATGTGATCCTGGACAAAGAGACCAGGCTGGTGCGCTACATCAGGCGGGTCTGGAGCCAGATCACCCGAGCCGGCCGCTAATGCGGCCGGAGAAGGGATAACCGAGATACAGAGAGCGGGTCACCCGACTGGGTGGCTTCGCTCGATTGGGAGGAGAGCAAACGATGCGCAAGATTACAGTGGTTGCCCTGCTGGTCGGGATAGTGGGACTGCTATTAGCCGGGTGCGGACCTAAGCCGGTCGCTGAGCCGGTTTTCCAGGTTGTGACCGACCGGAGGGTGGACAACCTTCACGAGTATCTGGACGGAAAACCGCCCCTGAGGCCGTGGCCCATGGCCGATAGGAAGGGCACCGCCTATGCCATGGTGGTTCCGGATAATGCCTGGCTCGATCTGTCGTATGCCGGCGGGACACTGGAGATCCGGCTGAACCTGGCCTCTGAGTCCGATGATGTGTTCCTCCCGGCCCGCCTGGTCTGGATCACATCCACCGGTTCGTTCCCGCCTTTCCCCGGGGGATGGCGGCTCATGGTGGAAGGGGTAGGACGGGTCGATTTGACCACCTGGCAGCCTGCCTCAGCACGACAGGCCCTCCAGACAGCATCAGCCTGGCTGGGGGCGGATATAACAACATCAGGCGTCTTTCTGAAGGCCCGGGTGAGTGGGGGACAGCTGGTCCTCAGCTGGGTAGTGCCCTTTGACGACAGCCTCAGCCATGCTGGTGACCGCGTGGTAAACGGACAGGTCGAGGTGAACGCCACCTCGGAAGCGGGGACCAACCCGATCATCAGCTCCCAGATCCGGGAGGTCCGTTTCCCCGGCACCTGGCGGCTGCCCGGCGACTTCGTCGCCCCGGCCGGTTGGGCGGGTGGCGGGGTGCTAGTCTACCGCAACCACCGGGACGAGCTGAAACAACTGTCTCTGGCAGCACCGACCGGGAGCGGTCCGTTTACCGGTACTGTCGAGAGCCTGTGGCCGCTGGTCACCGACGGGCGTGGCGGGAACCCGGTTTGGACGGAGAGGATAACTCCCGGCGGCGATGAGCTCACTCCCGACCGGCTGGAGTTCATCTCCGGGAACCTCATCTACACGGTACCGGTGCTGGAACCGGCTATGCGCATCAGGGACCTGATCTGGCTGGATGCCACGGCCTTCCTGCTTATCACCGGACCCGACAGCTACTACGGCAACTGGCACACCTATAACCACCTGTGGCTGGGTCAGCTTAGCCCCAGTGGGGTAGAGGGAGTTGACCTCGGCCCGGTAGGCGTGGACAGGGCCTGGTTTAGTCCGGACCGAGGCTACGTTCTGTGGGACAATGGCCTAATCTCCGACTGGTCGGAATTCCGGAGCGGTCGGCAGGCTCAGTACGGGCAGGTCTGGAGAGGGAACTAACTGGTGACGCCATTCACTGGACAATGCGCTGGAGCGCGTCGTCCAGTTGAGCGTTCGGGCAGGCGACCGGCCCCCCGGGGAGGAGAAGCCCTCAGCCCGTCTAAGTAGAGTCCGAATACACCATCGGAGGTAATACCATGCTTTCCTCCACCGTAGGCAGTTTCGCCCGGTTTCTGGAGGAGGCCGAGCGGGGCGATTTCTGCCAGGCTTATGTTGAGCATTACCTGGAACCTAACCGGGAAATCATGGACAGTTACCTGAGGACCCACGTGCCAGGTGGCCGGGACAAACTGGAGGAGCGGCTGCGCCGGATCGGCCTGGAGCGCTACCGCGCCGCCTACCAGAAAGTGATCGACCGCGGACTCGAGGCCAAGCTCGAGGGGTATTGGAGGATGGCCCAGGCCTGGCTACCGCGGCCCACTGCCCTCGTTCCCCGCTGCTACCTTATCTTCGGGCTGCGGACCATGGACGGTTGCGCCACCAATAGCGCCCACGGACCAGCGGTAGCCATTGGCCTGGAGACCATTTGCGACTACCCGGAGGAGCGGGCCGAAGAACTGCTGGTCCACGAGTACGCCCATCTGGCTTATGCCGGGCAGCCCCGGGTCTACCAGTATAAGTGCGAGACACCATCGGAAGGGGCCGGGCCAGGTGCGGACGACGCGATGACCATTGGCGATGGTGCTGTCGATGAGGGGCTGGCTACCCTGGCCCCACTAGTGGTGAAAGAGCTCCCCCTCACCGAAGAGAACCTGCGCCGCGTCCTCTGGTATACCCCAGAGCAGTTCCAGCGGGCTGTGGATCTGGAAGGGGAACTCACCCAGGCGTTACTGCGCGCGAGGAAGCTCAGCCTCCACCAGCACGGAGGCCCCTTCTTCTTCGGCACTGGAGAGCCCATCCGTGAGAACGGTTGGCCCGACCGGTGCGGCTACTATGTGGGAGCGCGCCTTATCCTGCGGATTCTAGGATTCCGGGGGCGGGGCTTCTACAGCGAACTGATGACCATGCCCCCATCAGAGGTCCTGGCGTTATACGAGAACCTGGGAGGCCATCGAGGCCGAGAATACCGTGGCCATTGTCGAGGTGATCTGGCATGAGGCGGGCCACTCATGGAGGCGCACCACTTCAACTCCCTGTATGAAGCCCTGGACCGCCGGCACAGCCGGCAGCAGATCAAGGGGAAGAAGGGGTGGGATGCCTACCACCTGATCAAGGAGGCCCTGATAACCGGGCTGTTCATGCCGCTGGTCAGCGAGTATCTGGGGAAGGGTAAGGCGGTCGATGCGGAGTTATTGGAGAAGGCCCACCGTATCTACGAGGAGTCCGGTATCAGGATCCGTTAGTCAGCATAGTGCGATCAGGCAGCCCGGCGGTGAGCTCGCCGGGCTTTGGTTTGTGGGCAGGTTAGACTAACCCCTCGGCGGCGGGTTGGCACGCTCCTTGCAGAACAAGTTGAGCCCCGACCGAGCGGACTCCGCTGCCGCAGACCGACTATGGCAAACATCCGTTCGGTATGGTATAATGGAGCCTGTCACGGAAAGGGAGTGCTTCCATGGAGCGCGCGCAGAACCGCTTCGTCCTCAAGTCCGGTTTCGAGCCCAGGGGCGACCAGCCCCGAGCCATCGACCAGCTGGTTGATGGGCTCAACCACGGGCTTAGGCACCAGACCCTGCTGGGCATCACCGGCTCCGGCAAGACCTATACCGTCGCCAATGTCATCGAGCGCGTCCAGCGGCCCACGCTGGTCATCGCCCATAACAAGATCCTCGCTGCCCAGTTGTGCAGCGAGTTCAAAGAGTTCTTCCCTGATGCCGCCGTCGAGTACTTCGTCAGCTACTACGACTACTACCAGCCCGAAGCCTACATTCCCCAGTCCGATACCTATATTGAGAAAGACGCCTCCATTAACGAGGAGATCGATAAGCTGCGCCACTCGGCCACCATGGCCCTCTTCGAGCGCCGCGATGTAATTATCGTCGCCAGTGTCTCCTGTATCTACGGTCTGGGCGACCCGGCCGACTACAGCGACCTGGTACTCTCGGCGCGAGTCGGATCAATCTGCCCGCGCGACCAGATCATGCGGCGGCTGGTAGATATCCAGTACACCCGCAACGATCTGGCTTTTACCCGCGGTACCTTCCGGGTGCGGGGTGATATCATCGAGATCTTCCCGGCTGCCTCCAGCGACCGGGCTCTCCGCATCGAACTGTTCGGAGATGAGATTGAGCGCATCACCGAGATCGATGTTTTTACCGGAGAGGTGTTGAGTGAGACCAATCATGCCGCCGTCTACCCGGCCTCCCATTATGCCACCTCCCGGGCCAAGATGGAGAGGGCGCTGATCTCCATCGAGCAGGAACTGGAACAGAGGCTAAAAGAGCTCAGCGACCAGGGCAAGCTATTCGAGGCTAAGCGCCTGGAGCAGCGAACCCGCTACGACATGGAGATGATGCGGGAGATCGGCTACTGCCTGGGGATAGAGAACTACTCCCGGCACCTAACCGGGCGCGAACCCGACGCGCCGCCCTACACTTTGCTGGACTTCTTTCCCGACGACTATCTGGTGGTGATTGATGAGTCCCACCAGACCATACCGCAGATCAGGGCGATGTACGCCGGCGACCGCTCCCGCAAGGAGAATTTGGTGGACCATGGCTTCCGCCTGCCGTCAGCCTACGACAACCGGCCGCTGACTTTCAGCGAGTTCCAACGGCGGGTAGGGCAGGCCATCTATGTCTCCGCCACCCCGGGCCCGTACGAATACGAGCACAGCCAGCAGATGGCAGAGCAAATCATCCGCCCCACCGGGTTGGTCGATCCGGAGGTTTTGGTGCGGCCGGTCAGCGGTCAGATTGATGACCTGATGGCCGAGGTCCGGCAGCGGGTGGAGAAGAACCAGCGGACCCTGGTCACCACCCTCACCAAGAAAATGGCGGAAGACCTCACCGACTTCCTGCGAGAGGCCGGGTTCAAGGTGCGCTATATGCATTCGGATATCGGTGCCCTGGAGCGCATGGAGATTATCCGGGATCTGCGCCTGGGCGTCTTCGATGTGCTGGTCGGCATTAACCTGCTGCGCGAAGGTCTGGATCTGCCGGAGGTTTCACTGGTGGCCATCCTCGATGCTGATAAGGAGGGTTTCCTGCGCTCGGAGACCTCTCTCATCCAGACCATCGGCCGGGCGGCCCGCAATGTGGAGGGCCAGGTCATCATGTACGCGGATCAGATTACCGAATCGATGCAGCGGGCGATCAACGAAACCAACCGCCGCCGTAACCGGCAGATAGAGTACAACCGGGAGCACGGCATCACCCCGGAGACGGTGAAGAAGGCGGTGCGGGCGGTGATCGAGGCGACCCGGGCCGCCGAACAGCCCGCCGAGTACCTGGCCGGCAAGAACCTATCCGAAATCCCCAAGCGGGAGATTCCGGCCATGATGGAGCGGCTGCGCAAGGAGATGAAGGAGGCGGCTAAGGCTCTGGAGTTCGAGCGGGCCGCTACTCTGAGGGATATGATCTTCGAACTGGAAGAGCTTCGGGCCAAGAAATAGCGGGGTGAGCAGATGACAGCCGACAAAATCGTGGTGCACGGCGCCCGTCAACACAATCTGAAAAACATCACAGTGGAGATCCCCCGCGACCAGCTGGTGGTAGTCACCGGCCTCTCGGGCTCGGGTAAGTCGTCACTGGCTTTCGACACCATCTTCGCCGAGGGGCAGCGTCGCTATGTGGAGTCGCTCTCGGCCTACGCCCGCCAGTTCTTGGGGCAGATGGACAAGCCGGATGTGGACCATATCGAAGGGCTCTCGCCCACCATTTCCATCGACCAGAAAACGACCAGCCGGAACCCCCGCTCGACGGTGGGCACGGTCACCGAGATCTACGATTATCTCCGCCTGCTCTACGCCCGCATCGGCCGGCCCCACTGCCCTAAATGCGGCCAACCCATCCGGCAGCAGACCATTGAGCAGATGGTCGACCAGGTGATGGAGCTGGAGGAGGGTACCCGGCTACAGATCTTAGCGCCTCTGGTGCGCGGCCGCAAGGGCACCCACGAGAAGGTGCTCGAGGAGATCCGGCGCGCTGGCTTCGTCCGCCTGCGGGTGGACGGCGAGGCCAGGGAGATCACTGGTGAGATTGTCCTGGACAAGAACAAGAAGCATACGGTGGAGGCGGTGGTTGACCGCCTGGTGATCCGGCCGGGGCTCGAGACGCGTCTGGCCGATTCGCTGGGCACTGCCACGCAGCTCTCTGGCGGCCTGGCTGTCATCGACGTTATCGGTGGCGAAGAACTCTTGTTCAGCCAGAACTTTGCCTGTCCCGACTGCGGTATTGGCCTGGCGGAGCTCTCGCCACGCATGTTCTCCTTCAACAGCCCCTTCGGCGCCTGCCCGACTTGCAGCGGCCTGGGTGAGACCATGGAGTTCGACCCGGACAAGGTCGTCCCCGATAAGAACCTGAGCATTGCCCAGGAGGCAGTGGTGCCCTGGGCCGGCAGTAGCAGTACCTACTACCCGCAGCTTCTGGCGGCCGTAGCCGAGCACTTCGGATTCTCGGTTGACACGCCCATTGGGGAACTCACCCCGGAGCAGATGAAGGTCCTGCTCTACGGATCGGATGAGAAGTTCCGTTTCCGCTACACCAACAGCTACGGGCGCACCCGCACCTGGGAGACCACTTTCTCCGGGGTTATCGGCAACCTGCAGCGCCGGGCCCGGGAGACCAACAGCGAGGGCGTGCGCCAGTGGCTGGAGAGTTTCATGTCCTCCAAGTCTTGCCCCGACTGCCGGGGGAAGCGGCTCAAGCCCGAGGCCCTGGCGGTCACCATTGGCGGCCGTTCTATTGCCGAGGTAACCTCTATGTCGGTGGTTCGCTGCCTTGACTTTATTAACCGCCTGGAGCTGACCGAACGTGAGATGCACATTGGGCGGCAGGTCATCAAGGAGATCCGCGAGCGCCTGGGTTTCCTGGCCAATGTCGGCCTGGACTACCTTACACTGGACCGGGCGGCCGGCACCCTGTCGGGCGGCGAGGCCCAGCGCATCCGGCTGGCCACCCAGATCGGTTCCAGCCTGGTGGGGGTGGTCTACATCCTGGACGAGCCCAGCATCGGCCTACACCAGCGGGACAACCAGCGGCTTATCAACACCCTGAAGCGCCTGCGCGATCTGGGCAACACCCTGGTAGTGGTGGAGCACGACGAGGAGACCATGCGGGCAGCCGACTACATCATCGATATTGGTCCCGGTGCCGGTGCCCACGGCGGCCAGGTGGTAGCGGCGGGCACCATCGACCAGATCATAGCTTGCCGGGAGTCCATCACTGGACAGTACCTTTCCGGTTACCGGACTATTCCCGTCCCGGCCCGCCGCCGTAAGCCCAATGGGAAGTGGGTGGAGGTAGTCGGGGCGCGAGCCCATAACCTGAAGAACCTGCATGTCAGGTTTCCCATGGGGGTTTTCACCTGTGTTACCGGGGTATCGGGCTCGGGCAAAAGCACCTTGGTTAACGATATCCTGTACAAGCGTCTGGCCACCGACCTGAACCGGGCCCGCACCCTCCAGGCGGCTGAGCATGACGAGGTGTGCGGCCTGGAGCACCTGGAGAAGGTCATAGATATAGACCAGTCGCCCATCGGGCGTACCCCCCGCTCTAACCCGGCGACCTACACCGGAGTCTTCGACCTGATTCGCGAGGTTTACTCCCAGACCCCGGAGGCCCGGATGCGGGGCTACGGCCCGGGCCGCTTCAGCTTCAACATGCGCGGCGGGCGCTGCGAGGCCTGTAAGGGCGATGGTATCCTTAAGATTGAGATGCATTTTCTGCCCGATGTCTATGTCCCCTGTGAAGTCTGCAAGGGTAAACGCTACAACCGGGAAACCCTGGAGGTGAAGTACAAGGGGAAGAGCATCGCCGATGTGTTGGCTATGACGGTGGACGAGGCCCTGGAGTTCTTCGCCAATATCCCCCGCATCCAGCGGCGCCTGCAGACCATCAGCGATGTAGGGCTGGGATATATCCGACTGGGACAGCCCGCGACTACCTTATCCGGAGGCGAGGCCCAGCGGGTAAAGCTGGCCACCGAGCTGTCGCGCCGGAGCAACGGCAAGACCTTCTACATTCTCGACGAGCCGACCACCGGTCTGCATATTGCCGACATTCAACGCCTGCTAGAGGTCCTGGACCGGCTGGTGGAAGCGGGTGATACCGTACTGGTCATCGAGCACAATCTGGATGTAATCAAGACAGCTGATTATATCATTGACCTGGGTCCAGAGGGCGGCGAAAGAGGAGGCCGGGTGATCGCCACCGGTACCCCCGAAGAGGTGGCTCAGCACGCAGAATCCTATACCGGCCAGTTCTTGCGTTCGGTACTTGCGGGAAACCCGGCCGGGGCGGCGAATTAGTCACTAAAACCATTCCCGCGTGACACCGCCCGAGGTATCCGGCGCCCATTACGCCCTCAATGTAGTAGCGGCCACGCCGCAAATACTACGAGCAGCGACCACGCACTGGTACCCAAAGAAGCCGGGGGGGATTTATCCCCCCCCCGGCGGAGTGTCACAGCGTAGTCATGCCAGAGGGAGGCAGGACATGAGTTCCAATCTCTGGCTCAATCTGACCGACGAGGAGCTGGCGGCCCAGGTACAGAGAGGCGACTTGACTGCCTTCACCGGACTGGTGGAGCGGTATAAAGACCGTCTCTATAACTTGGGCTACCGGATGCTGCGGAACCCGTCGGACGCGGAGGAGATCGCCCAGGAGGCGTTTCTCCATGTTTTTCGCGCCATCCAGTCTTTTCAGACCGACCAGCGGTTTTCCGCCTGGTGCTACCGGATTGCCTCCAACCTCTGTATCGACCGGCTGAGGCGTCGACCGGACACCCGCGTTTCCCTGGATGAGCCGGTCACGAGCAGCGACCTCTACTTCCAGCTGGCCGATACCAACCCACTTCCCGACGCCCAGGTCGAGGCCGGGGAACTCCGGGAGGAGATCCAACGGGCCATTGGTGCCCTGCCACCCAAGTACCGCCTGGTAGTTGTCTTCAGGCATGTGGATGACCTCTCCTACGAGGAGATTGCGCAGATAACCGAACTCCCCATGGGGACAGTTAAGACCCGGCTTTTCCGGGCCCGCGAGATCCTGCGGCGTTCCCTGGAGCATATAACGAGGTGAGTAACTTGAGGTGCAATCAGATTCACAGACTCCGGCAAGCCTATCTGGACGATGCGCTGAGCCCCGACGAGGAGCGACAACTCGAGCGACATCTGCGTGGCTGTGTCTTTTGCCGCAAGCGTTTGGTGGATATGGCCCGGGTCATTAACCGGATCAGTGATGCCAAACCGGTCGCTCCCTCCGCTGATTTCACCCGGCGCCTCCTGGAGAAGCTGGGCCGGGATGAAGCCACCGGACGCGACAACCATCTTGCCGAGTTGCTCCGGGAAATCACCCGGCGCGAGCCATGAGCGGACTGAGGTCCTTTGGTCAGACCTTTTTTCCGCGGTTGCGTAGTAAACAACGGAACCAGCGAAGGATGTGATGCCGTTGACTGAGGAGGCCCGCCTGATTGGGCGGTGCCAGGCCGGCGATACAGAAGCCTTCGGGGTCCTGGTCGAGACATACCAGAAAGGTGTCTACAACCTTTGCTACCGGCTGACACACAATCCCGAGGAGGCGCGGGACCTGGCACAGGAGGCTTTTCTCCGGGCTTACCGCTCTCTGGATCGCTTTGATCCGGGACGCCCCTTTGGGCCGTGGATCTACCGGATCGCCGCCAACCTATGCCACGACCGGCGGCGCCGGGAGCGCCCCCTGGTCTATGTGGATGGTCAGGTGGGTGATGGTTGGGAGCTGGAGCTATCTGTGGACCAGGCCGGGCCGGAGGAATTGGTCATTGAGGAAGAGGAACACGCTACCATTTCCCGGGCCATTGCCCGCCTGCCGGCCGTCTACCGTCAGGTCATAACCCTCTACCACGTTAACGGTCTATCCTACCAGGAGATCGTTGAGGCCACTGGCTGGCCGCTGAGCATCGTCAAGAACCGGCTGTTCCGGGCCCGCAAGACCTTGCGGGAGTGGCTCAGCCAGGAGTCCGAAGGAAAGGGGACTGAAGAAGATGGCCGAGACCGAGCGACAGTGTCCGGATGAGTTCACCTGGGAGGCATGGGTCGACCATGAGCTGCCTGCGGACCAGCAAACCGCTCTCCAGGAGCACCGGGACCAGTGTCCGGCTTGCCGGGCCAAGGTCGCCGAGTTACAGCAATTTCACCTCTGCGCAGCCGGTCTGGCTATAAACCCTCCCTGCGGATTCACCGACCAGGTTATGCAGGCAGTACGCAGTGAGGAGGCAAGGATCACCCAGTCGCGACGGCAGATGGCCATTTCTTTCGTGGGTGTACTCCTCATCGCTATTAGCTGCTGGTGGCTGACCTACTGGGCCATCTACCATGTGCTCAGCAGCACGGCCCTGGCGCAAACCAGCTTCGGATTATCGGTGGTAGCCGCGGTGGTTCGGGGCCTACGGGCCGATGCCGGCCAGACGTTCCGGGCGATCATCGGTATCTTCCTGCAGACCCGCTGGGGAATGGCCTTAGAGCAATGGGCCAGCACCGGAATGGCCATGGTGGCCGGAACCATGTTCTATGTTTTGCTTGGCCGTCGCGCCACGGCAGGCCGCGACTGATCTCGATCGCTGGATATCTTGGGAGGGAACGCAATGCACGGTAAACTCTACCGCTCCCGCCGTGACCGCATGATCCTAGGGGTCTCGGGCGGTCTGGCTGACTTCTTCCGAATTGATCCGATGATTGTCCGGCTGGGCTGGGTGCTGGTGGCACTGGCCTCCGGGTCCGGGTTCCTGGTCTTCCTGGGCTACCTGCTCTGCGCGATCATCATCCCCGAGAACCCGTATGATGAGTTCACGGTGGAGACCGAAGACGGTAGCGAGGTCCGGGTTACCGATGACCGACCGGTGCGCCGCGGCAATGGCGCCATGCTCCTGGGACTGCTTCTGGTGGGCGGCGGCATGGTCCTTTTGGCCCAGAATCTGTGGCCCTGGCTGCAACTGGGCCGGTACTGGCCGGCGATTCTAATCCTCTTCGGGTTATTAGTTATCGGACGCAGCTTTGGAGGTGATGGCGGGTGAACGTCGGACGGTTCATCAATGGCCTCTTGATTATTGCCGTTGGCCTGCTCCTGCTGGCCAATACCACCGGGCTCATCTCCTGGAGCATTTGGCGGGAGCTATTGCGCTTCTGGCCTATCCTGCTGATCCTGGCCGGGGTAAGCATCCTGCTGGGCGGACGCACCTCAGCCTTCGGCACCCTGATAGCTGTCCTGGTCATCGGAGGAGTTGTCTACCTGGTCTTCGGGGTAGCACTGGGCTGGGGCGATTACTGCAACTGGTGGCGTGGGGGCAGCCAGAGCCTGAGTTGGATGACAGTGTCACAATCGCTGCCCGCCGATGCTGAGACTGCCACCATTAGCCTCAAGTTCGGGGCCGGCAAGCTGTGGCTGGAAGCGGGCCAGTCCGGTACACTCATCGAGGGTACCCTCGGTTACCTCGGCGACCGGCCAGAGGAGCGAATGGAGCTGCTGGACGACGGATGCCGGGTGGATTACCGGATCAGCCATGGGATGACAGGCCCCGGCACCTTCACCGGGCAGGAGTGGGATCTCCGGCTTACACCGCACCTGCCGACCAGCCTGATCCTGGATATCGGAGCCTGCCAGGCGGAGCTCAACCTTACCGGAGTCAAGCTGACTAAGTTGGACATTAATGTAGGTGCATCTGACCTGGAGATCCGCCTGGGCGACCACGGTCTGGATACCGAGGTGGATATCAAGTGCGGCGCCTCCAGCATTGATCTCTATGTGCCATCCGGAGTGGGCCTGCGCGTGAGGCTTACCAGCGCCTTAGCCAGCAATAATCTGGGCGAAGCGGGGCTGGCCCAGAATGACGAGGGCTATTGGGTAACCGCTGGCTATGATGAAGCCACCACCAAGGTCATTGTTACTATAGATGCCGCTGCCAGTAGCTTCAGACTACACCGGTAGAACTACCCGATCCCGCCCTCCTCTACGGAGAGCGGCTCGTTAACGGAGCCCGTCGCGACCCGGCGACGGGCTCCTGCAATTGGTCGGGTGTTGCTGAAAGTCTAGATTGGTATACTCATGCTGTATGGGCTACCCACTGGCGAGTTCTTTCGGTTCCAGGAGGGGAGGATTCCCCCGGCCACTTCTCGAAAGAAGGGTCGAGAGCCAGACATGATAACTGAACAGGAGGTACAGACCGTGCCGCGAGATATCGAGCGCCTCAATGTAGAGGATGTCATTAAACGGGCCACCGAGGTACTGAAGAAGAACCCCAATAACTTCACCGCCCGGCATGACCTGGGGGCGGCCTACTTGACCCAGGGACAGGTTGATCTGGCCATTGAGCAGTTCAAAAAGGCCATAGAGCTGGACCCTAAGGTGGATCTCACCCATTACCTGTTGGGCATCGCCTATGCCGAAAAGAACCAGCTGGATGAAGCCATAACGGAGTGGCGGACTACCACCGAGCTCAATCCGCGCTATGCCGCGGCCTACTTTAACCTGGGGAAAGTCTACGCCATCAAGGGAATGGTGGATGCTGCCATCTTCGCCCTCAAGAAATCAATGGAGCTGGAGCCCCACAACCCTCAGCTGCTGGCCCATATCCATTTGGCCCAGATCTACCATGCCCAGGGCAAGACCGATGAGGCGATCAAGCTCCTCAAGGAAGCGGAGAGTGTCAACCCCAATAACCCCCGCATCTATGCCGCGCTTTCCGCGATCCATCTGGATACCGGCGATTTTCGGGAGGCCATCAAACTCGGGGAGAAAGCCTTGGAGAGCGGGATTGAGGAAGCCGATGTCCACTGCAATGTCGGCATGGCTTATATGGCCGAGAACGATATCAATAAAGCCATGCGCCACTACCGGGCGGCCATCGGCATTGATGAGCGGCACAATCGTAGCTATACCCTGCTGGGCGAGGCTCTGGCCATGAAGGGGATGTTCGCCGAGGCCCAGTCGCTCTGGGAGAAGGCGCTGGAGATTAACCCCCAGGATTGGGAGGCCCACTATGACCTGGGTATGGGCTGGGCCCAGCGGGGCTTCCTCGATGAGGCCATCAAGGTTTGGCAGGAACTGCTGGAGAAAAACCCGGGTTACCTGCTGGCCAAAACACAGATTGCCCGGGCCCTGGAGATGAAAGGCCGTCTGGACGAGGCACTGGATATCTGGGAAGAGATGAGGAAGCTCGGTCCCGAGAACCCTGATCCCTACATCCAGATAGCCAATATCTACCTTCACCAGAATCGGCTTGATGCCGCCTATGATATGCTGATGGAGGCAAAGAGGCGGGGCACTGCCGATGACCGGACCCTGGCCGGTTTAGGGGTACTGGAGCTGAAGAAGGGGAATGAGGCCAGCGCGCTTGAGTATTTCACCCAGGCCAATGAGGTTAACCCCAATTTCGCTTTCCACAACGCCAGCCTGTTCAAGAACACTCTGGACCTTAAACACATCCAGGCACTCGAGCGGCGGGCCAGTGGGAAGGCGGCTAAGGCGATAGCGGCCATTCGAGCGGTCTTTGAGAAGATCAACTGACCTGGATTACAGGTGCCTGGGGTCACTGCCAGCCGGCAGTGACCCTTTCGCCATCTTTTGGCTATATGGAGGATTTCCCGATTTTCCGCCGAAAAAGTTCGAAGTGTGCGAATGGGGGGGGATCCATGCTAGTCAGGGACCTGATGGAGGTCGACGTCATCAAGGTAACACCGGAAACTCCGGTACAGGGCGTGGCCCGGATCATCACTCAGCGGGGGGCTGCCTGTGCTCTGGTTAATTCCGTCGATGGGCATCTCCTCGGGATCATTGCCAAGTCCGATATTCTGCGGCTGGTCTCAGAGGTCATCGATGTCTCGGATATTACCGCCCAGGAGATCATGACTCCTTACGAGGAGCTAACGTGCATCAGACCCGATGCCAAGGTCTTGGAGGCTTCGGATGTGATGAGCAGATACAGCCTGACGCAGCTTCCGGTGACCGAGAATGGCCGGCTGCTGGGGCTGATCACCCGGGATACCACACTTACCTATTACTGGAAACAAGAACTGAGCTGCCTGGAGCAGGAGATCTGGGAGCGCAGGGCCGGGGTGATCCTAAAATCGCTCCATGACGGCCTGATCGTGGTTGACCAGAATCTCATCATCCAAGAGTTCAACGATGCTGCCTGCGCCCTTACCGGTTATACCAGAGAGGAGCGGATTGGCCGCAAGGCTGAAGTAGTCAGCCGGGAGGCTTCGCCGGTCTTCGATGTCCTGGCTAGCGGTAAGCCCCGGTTCAATGTCGAGACCCCGCTGAACAACGGTAGCACATGGCTGTGCAACTTCCTGCCGCTTATCGAGGAAGGCCAGGTTACCGGGGTGGTACAGACTTTCCAGGACATAACCAACCGCAAGCGCTTGGAGGCCCAGCTGGTGGCGGCCAAGGATGAGTTGGAGAAAGCTTTCGCCCTAACCCTGCCTAACTCCCGGGTGGAGTATAAGCTGAAGTCAACCCCCGAGTACCGGGATACCTATGACCCCGAGACCGGCCTTATCCGAATTATGGAGATCATCCCCGATGGCAATTACCTGCACGTGATCAACGCCTTGAAAGTAGCGGCCGACCTCAACGAGAACGGCGTCATGCAGCTCATCGGTATCAATAAGGACGACCTGGTGCAGGCCATTATCTTCCACGACCTGGGCAAAGCGCAGCCCGAGCTCGCGGTCGGTTCGGTGGTGGATCCGAAAGAGGTCTTTGAGGATGGCCGATACCACGCCGCCCGCAGCGCCGACATGGCGGCGCAGTTCTACAAGAAGAACTCGGATGTGGTTAACCTCATCCGCTACCACCATCACAGTAAAGAGGAGATCCCTGACGAGTTCCCCCGCTATCTCATGCCCATGCTGCGGCTGTTCAAGATAGTTGATGGGCTTTCAGCCTGCCTGACCCGTCGGGACGGCCGGGTGGAACAGGACAAGCGGGATAGCTGGATTCAGGTCACCGAGCGCAACAATCACCCGGATTTCAGCCGCCGGTGGGAGCTGAACCTACTGACCGGCGAAACCAGGGTCCTGGAGCACTTTCCGGCAGATATACCGCCACTGCTCGATGTGGCGAACTGATAGGGGGTTAAGATATGGCTGATGTCTATGATGTGGTCATTACCGTAATGGAGCAGAAGGGCCACTGTGCCCGCGGGCATAAGGCCGGCGACAAGTTCTATGTCAGGGACGGGCTGACGCCGGGCGGGCTGTGTTTCAGCGCTTTTGCTGCGCTACAACCAGCCATCCGGGCCTTGATGCTGGGAGGGGAGCACCCCTGGGAGGCCGACAAGGATGCGACTACCCTGGTTTGCCAGGATGCGGCTAACCCGGTGCTCTTCGAGGTACGCCGGATACGCGGGTGACTTCGACCCTAAGGCAAAAGCCCGGCACGGCCGGGCTTCGCTGTTTGGGGAGAGTTACCCATGGGGTAAGTTAGGTCTGAAGGAGGGAATGAGAATGGTGGATAAGGCCAAGCACGGCCTGGTGATGGTCTACACCGGGGATGGCAAAGGCAAGACCACTGCGGCTCTGGGGTTGGTACTGCGGGCGGTGGGCCACGGTTTCCGGGCCAAGATCATCCAGTTTATGAAGGGTGATGAAAGCTATGGAGAGGTGCAGGCGGTTCGCAGCTACCTGCCCGGGGTTGAACTGGAGCAACACGGATTGCCGACGTTCGTCGACCCCAACAGCCCGGCCCGCGAGGATCTGGAACTGGCTGCACGGGGGATGGAGGCAGCCCGGGCGGCCGTAGAGTCGGGCGAGTATGACCTGGTGGTCCTGGACGAGATCAATGTAGCGGTCTCCTTCGGTTTGGTCCCGGAGGGCGCAGTCTTGGATCTTCTGGAAAAGCGGCCGACTTGGGTTGATCTGGTTCTCACCGGGCGGGGTGCCACCCGCCGGGTGATGGAGGCGGCCGATATGGTCAGTGAGGTGAAGGAGATTAAGCACCATTACCAGGCGGGCGTGGAAGCCAGAGCTGGAATCGAATACTGAGAGGCGACAGGCGGGCCGGGAATTGGCCCGCCTGCTTTAGTCAGTGCTGCTTGAAGGCGGTGACGATATAGTGGCACTCGACCTCTAGGCGATCCCCAGCCGCCTGATCTCGGGCAAAACTGCATTGGGCACCCTCGGCGGTACCACGAAGTTAACCGCGCCGGGCGTCTCCGGCAGGCTGTCCATCGACATAGGCCTTGTCCCCCTCTACCTCAGCGAGAGTAGGGTGAACCGGGTATACCCGGTAGCCGTGCTCCCACAAGTGCCGGAAGACCTCGTTCCCGTACTAATCCCGGTCGTTGGAAGCGCCCACCACTGCTCAGACCTTCTCCTGCAGAACCTTGTCCAGCAGTTGCTCCAGTTCGTCAAATGGTCCGTTCTCTTCGCGCTAGACCGGTTTCTTACACTGGGGGCAGGCATCAACGGCCCGCCGCTCCCTGGGGTAGACGGTGATATCCCAGCCGCAGTTCTTGCAGATGATGAAGTAGCGATCCCGACCGTAGCGCTGTTCTCTCTCTATTCTGTAATCCCCCAGGGCCCCTGTGAAAGAGATGGGCTGCCCCAAAAAGCTCATTCTAAACTTGCCCATCGTGCATCCCTCCTGGGGCTATGTTTATTCCTCTCCGGCTCCGCCCTTGCCCTCTGTTTCCAGCTCCAGAGGGAAGCCTGGGGGGGAGGAATTGCTAGTTCGGGCAGCGAAGTTTCGGGAAGAGCAGCAGGAGGAAGGGGTGTGTTCACAGCTTTGGCCAAAAATGTCATCAGAGTGGGGAACCTCGTCGCTAATCCCGGCCAGACTGTCAAGGGACGCCTGGAGGTCGGGCGCTTTGCCGACAGCTCAATGCTCACCATCCCGGTAATGGTAGTCAATGGCACTGGCGAGGGACCGACCCTCTACATCCAGGCCGCCTGCCACGGGGTAGAACTCAACGGCGTCGAGGTGCTGCGCCGCCTGGTGGCCACTATCTCGCCCAGCCAGCTCAGGGGGGCTCTTATCGTGGTCCCGGTGGCCAATGTGGTTGCCTTTACCCACCGCACCCGCCAGACCCACTGGGACCTGGAGGATATGAACCGGGTATGGCCGGGCAAAGCCAATGGCAACATGAGCCAGCGCATGGCTCATGTCCTCTACCAGGCCGGGGTGGCCCAGGCTGATTACCTGATCGACCTACACACCGGCAGCGGGACCATGGTCACCCATATTCGCATGGCCGCCGAGGGAGAGAGCGGTATCCTGGCGCAGGTCTTCGGCACGGAGCTTTTGGTGAAGGAGGCCATGGACGAAGGGTTTAAGGAGCGGCGGTACGATGGCAAGCTGCGCATCGTTGCTGATCAGGCGGGGATACCCGGCATTACCCCCGAGCTGGGCGGGCACAGCCGCCTGCAGGAGGAGATTGTACAGGTCGGCCTGCGCGGTGTGCGCAATGTCATGAAGCACCTAGCGATGATCGATGGCCAGTTGGAGCTGCCCCCCGAGCAGACCGTGGTCAGTTATGACAGTAACTCCATTTTGCGGGCGACTCTGGGCGGCCTCTTTGTGGCCGCCGTCACCCCGGGCCAGCGCGTGCAGGCCGGGCAGGAGATCGGCCGTCTCTACGATGTAGCCACTTTCGATACCCTGGAGGTCTACCGCGCCCCTTACGACGGGCTGGTCATGTCATATACCGAGGATCCGGTGCGTCATTTCGGCGACTCCATCGCTACCATTGCCCGGCTGGAGGGAGTCATTCAGAACGCCTAGTGCGGCCCGGGCAATTGGGGGAGAATAGTTCAGACGGGCGCCAAAACCAGCAGGAAGTATGGCGGGCAGTGTGGAACTGATGAATATGCAGGGGTGCATAAAGGCGCCCAATCTTGTCGCGAGGAGGCACGTAAATGGTACGTCATCTGCTAACCCTGAAAGAGTTCAGTGGCCGGGAGATGGAGGAGCTCATCGATAAGGCCATTGAAATCAAGAAAAACCCGGCCCCCTGGTCTAAGACCCTGGACAATAAGTCCATGCTCATGCTTTTCCAAAAGACCTCGACCCGCACCCGCCTCTCCTTCGAGGCCGGCATGACCCAGCTGGGCGGGCACGCCATCTTCTCCGACTGGAAGACCACCAACTTCATCCTGGCCGATATCGCCGATGAGACCCGGTGCGTCGATCGGTACTGCGATGTCATCATGGCCCGGATGATAAAGTTCGAGGATTTAGCCCGGATGGCCGAGGTCTCCTCGGTGCCAGTAATCAACGGCTGCTGCCAGCGTTACCATCCATGCCAGTCCATGGCCGACCTGATGACCGTGAAGGAGTACGCCGGCGGGTTCAAGGGCAAGAAGATGGTCTATATCGGGATCGCCAACAATGTTTCCAATACCCTGACTCTGGCCTGCGTGCGCCTGGGGATGCGGATCACCCTGGTCACCCCCATTAAGCACGAGCCGGCATACGATCCTGAGATCATCGAAGAGGCCAAGGCCAGCGGTCTCTACGAGGAGACCCTGGATATCCGGGCCGCCCTGGCCGATGCCGATTTTGTCTATACCGACACCTGGATTGACATGGAGCTCTTCTCCAACCCCGACTTCGCCGAGGAGAAGGAACGCCGCATCAAGCTAATGATGCCCTACCAGGTCACCCCGGAGCTCCTGGGCGACCGGGACATCAAGATTATGCACTGCCTGCCGGCCCACCGGGGCTACGAGATCTCGGGGGAGGCGGTGGAAGACCGGCGCTCCATCATGTTCGACCAGGCCGAGAACCGGATGCACGCCCAGAAGGCCATCATCCTGCGTCTCCTCGGCAAGCTCTAGACCATTGCAGTGGAGGAATTGGGGGCCGAGCCAACCGGCCCCCTTTCTCAAAGCCAATTAGTTCGATATCGCCTTTGTTGTGCAGGAGCCGCCCCGACCGGGGCGGCCCATTCTTGCCGAGCTAAAGCATCCTGATGGCGAACCTGGGGCAGGCAGCCCGGCAGTAGCCGCAGAGGATACACTTGTCCGGGTCAGCCTTGGCCTTGCCCTCAACGATGGCCATGGCTTCGTTAGCGCAGGCCTCGACGCACTTGGCGCAGCCTTCGCAGAAGTAAGAGACGAAGATCTCTTTCTTGTGTGACCGCACCCGGGCCAGCAGATCCTCGGGAACCGGCTCACCATTGAAGATGAGCAGGTTGGCCTCCAGCTCGTCAGTGTTGCGGATACCCACGGCGATGGAATGTACCTCGGGGCGGGCCATAATCCACTGCAGTGCCTCCACCGAGTTCTCGTGAAGGTGACCACCGGCCAGCGGCTTCATCGCGTAGACTCCCTTGCCGAGTTCATGGGCTTCCCGCACATATCTCATGACATTGTGGCGGTCGACGTCTAGGACGCCGATGTTCTTCATGTTGATAATGGGCATGACTACCTCAATCTCGGGGCGGCTATTAGCCACCTTAACCATCCAGGCAGTATGAGTGGAGAGGCCGACCGCCCTAATCAGGCCTTTCTCCTTGGCGGCCAGCAGTGCGTCGAGGGCGCCCTGCCGGGCCTTCAGGTCTTCCTCGGAGTTGACATTGTGCAGGAGGAAAACATCCACCATATCCAGCCCCATCTCGTCCAAAGCCTCTTCAACCGCGTCCCACATCTCATCGAAGCTCTTGCGCCCCGACTTGCTGACAACGGTAAGATCACCATCGTAGCCGACTAGCGCTTTCCGAATATGCGGATAAGATTTGTAGGCCTGGGCAGTGTCGAGGAAGTTCAGGCCGCGGTCTAAGGCGGCGCGAATTACTCGTGCTCCGTAGTCAACCGGGTCGGCGGCCTGTAGTGGCGACATGGTGAGCGTGCCAAAGCAGAGCCGGGGCACGGTTATGCCGGTGTTGCCCAGCTGAACCTTCTGCATTCAATGTCTCCTCCTTGTTCAGTCTCCGCGCAAGCGGTAGATAGGGTAGCCGGGAACCGGCTCTAACCTCTCATAATGCTCATCCAGGTAGCGGCGAATCCGACCGTCGGGGTCATTCTGGATCACCCCGGCCCAGGTCACAAACCACTTGGCTCCACGGTGGATGTAATAGTGCAACTCCTCAATGGGGTCTTCCGGGACATCCGGGTAATAGCTGATGTTAAAGCGCCAGCCCCGGCGGTCGCAGGCATTGATGACCACCGGCGATATCACCGGGGTTAGGATCAGGTCATCCTCAGGAACCGCCATCTGGACCGCCCGGGCGGTGCCCAGTGTCTCAGGAAGCTCCAAATACTTAGTGTGGACGATCCACCAGCTCTGAACGGCGATGGCCACCAAAAGCAGTAGGGGGACAGTGGCCAGACGCCCCCGGAAGCGGTCCAGAAAGGCGCCGACCACCAGGGCCAGCGGAGCTACGATGTACATCAAATAGTAGGGTAACCGGACGACGGCGACCACTACCGCCAGATTAACGGCGGTTCCGACCAGCCAGAGGTAGGTCAGCCAGAGGCGGCGCTGAAAGACCAGGAGGGCAACGACCATCACTACCAGGGCGATCCAGCCGAACGATTCCAGCCCGTACTGCCGGAAGAACTGGCGGGCCAAGGGATGGAAGATGGCGGTACTGAAGTAGGCCAGCACATGCTTGGTGGTGATGCCATGGACGAAGCGGAACTCGGCTACCGAGTTGCTATACCAGTAGTAGACATAGGTCAGGCCCAGCACAGAGGCGGCGAAGGCCCAGAGCCGGATGTCCGCCAGAAAGCCAGGCCCCCGGTACCTTACCCAGAGGAGGCCGAGCATGGGCAGGGCTACCAGCAGGGTCTGGGGCTTCTGGGTGCCCGCCAGCAGCAGGAAGAGGCCGGACAGCAGGAGCCAGCGGTTCTGCTCGCGGCCGGTTTCAGTAAAGCACTGGAAGTACCAGAGGGCCCCGGCGGTGAAGAAGAGGGCGGCTGACTCAGGCATGATGG
The DNA here is from genome assembly GCA_040758135.1 of Bacillota bacterium. Lineage (GTDB taxonomy): Bacteria > Bacillota > Sulfobacillia > JBFLWA01 > JBFLWA01 > JBFLWA01. Next base: position 52,222 of record JBFLWA010000003.1, read on the forward strand.
CCCTGGAGTAGTAGAGATTCACCGGCACGACACCGTAGAAAGCGGTGGCCCAAAGGGCTGCCCAGTGGCCCAGGTGTCGGCGGCCCCAGAGGTAGAGATACCAGCAGGAGCCGAGGAAGAAGCCGATGGGCACCAGCCGGGCTAGCCAGTAGAGGCGGCCGAAGAGAGAGTAGAGAAGCGCGATGATCGCCGTGGTTATCTGCAGCTCCAGGGCGACCACATTGGGCAGCGGCCCATCATAGTTGAAATTGGGGCGCAGTGGGTTGTGGTCATAGCGGACAAAGTTGATGGCGACTGATTCAGTATCCGGCTGCCGCCAGTAGTCCCCGCGCTCAAAGGGGGAGTTAGTGATCCCGTACAGCCGGAAGGCCAGCAGCACTGCGAACAGGAGTACCAGGGAGAGGGCGGTTGGGCGGGAGTAGCGGGGCGAGTTATACACGGCTCTGCTCCTTACGCCGGCCGTATATTGAGGACGACCACGCCGAGCATGATCAGCACCAGGCCGACCAGTTTATAGATGGTGAAAGACTCGTGGAGGAAGACCACACTGAGCAGGGTGACCGTGGCGTAGCTCAGGCTGACCAGCGGATAAGCCACCGATAGCTCCAACCGGCGGAGGACGAAGATCCAGGCGATGAAGCTGGTGCCGAAGCAGACCAGTCCGAGAAGAATCTGGGGAACAGCGAAGAGCTGCATTATGGTTCTAAGCAGTGACGCCCCAGCCGGAAGCTTTTGCGCTCCCAGCTTCAGCAGGAACTGGCCGACACCACCCAGCAGTATTGAACCAATGGCTAAAAGATAGATCACCGGCATCACCTGGCTTTCCGCAAGAGGCTGAAATAGCCCCTGATAGTCTTCATTATCTTCATCTTGCTGGCCCCGGCCTTGAGGTCATAACGCAGGATGATGGGATATTCGCCCGCCCGGGGCCGCAACCGGCTGAACTTGGCCAGGATCTCGGCCATGCACTCGAACCCGGTCACCGTCACCAACTCGCCCCAGTGTTCTCTAGCCCGCCTCAGGAAGGCAATGCGATAGGCCCGGAAACCACAGGAGTAATCGCGCACCCCGCGAATGGGGAAGAAGAGGCGGAAGAAAAGGCTGGCCCCCCGGCTGAAGAATTTCCGGTACAGCTCCAGCCCAACCTCCTGCCCTCCATTGACGAAGCGGGAGGCGATGACCAGGTCCAGCTCCTCAGCCACCAGCTTCTCCACCAGAGCCGGGATGACTCCCGGGTCATGGGTGTTGTCACCGTCCAGGGTGACCAGGATATCGTCATGAGTCTGCCCGGAGATGGCGTGATCCAGGATGGTACGGACCGCCGCCCCGAGACCGCGGTTCTGGCCGTGGGCGATAACCTCTAGGAAGGGATAGTGCTTTCGGGCGGCGCGCAACAACTCGAGGGTACGGTCACGGCTGCCGTCATCGACAAAGAGAACGGTCAGGTTGGGCAGCCTCTCCTCCCTGACCCGGTTGAGCTTGTCCAGTAGCGGCGCCACCGCTTTCTCTTCGTTATAGGCCGGTATGCCGACCAGGATCCGGTAATTGGCGGTCATCTTCCCCTCCGGCCAGCGACGTATTCCTTAGTTTATTCTCCCCAGACTTATTTTCTCCCTGCCGTGGCTCAACTGGCTTTGTCGCTATCTTGTGCTTAGGACTCCAATAGGTGTTGGAATACAGAGAGAGTGGCGAGCTAACTAACACCTCGCCACCCTCTTTTCTGCTTGGATCAGGCCGAGAGAATTGCTGTGGCCAGTACACCTACATCCAGCTGTGGAACGATCTGTCCTCCGATGATCAGCGCACGGGAGAGGAGCGTTACTCTTTCACAGATATAGATATAGTATCGGAGCATCTGAAAGAAATCATTGCGAGAGGACGTTGCCTCGCCCGTGGGTCACAGCCAATTCTCCGACCGATCAATATGCGGCTATTGGCCGCGACCAATCGAAACCCCCTGGCTATGTGTGAGAAGGGGAACTTCCGGTGGGACCTCTACTACCGCTTGGCGGCATCAGTCATCGACATACCCCTCTCCGACAGCGCCGGGACGATATCCCTCTGCTGGCCAGGAAATATCCGCCAGCTTGAGCATGTTCTCCATCAGGCCTACCTCCTCACCCCAGAGGAAACCATAGCTCTCAACCTCGTGCAGGAGGCTGCCGGGGAAGCTGCCCGGCGCTCTAGACAGCAACAGCTGGTTCGGTGCCTGAGAAGGATCAGGAAGACCTGATCGGCAGGGTGTTATCCCCGGCGGAGTGTCACGCTCTATCGTCACCTGAAGAAGGAGGTTGGCACGAAGCCAGAGGCTGACGCGGGAGTGGATGAAGGTCTTTGGGGGGAGTTTGTATCAGAGTAGAGCCAAGGCCCAGGCGGGAAACCGGCCCGGGCCTTTCCCGTTGTTTGGGTGCGCTTCCTGGTTACCATCGCGCCCAAAAACTTCCGCATATGGTCTTGACTCCGGGGCAGAATCTTACTAATATAGTCATTGGGTGTTAGCACTCACTGGCGGTGAGTGCTAAGAAGACTAAAGGAGGGATATATTGTGATCAGACCATTGGCCGATCGAGTGGTGGTCAAGGTGCTCAAGCAGGAGGAGACCACCAAGGGGGGTATCGTCCTCCCCGATACCGCTAAGGAGAAGCCGCAGATCGCCGAAGTTGTGGCCGTTGGACCCGGACGCGTTGAGGAAGGCAAGCGGGTCCCCATGGAAGTCAAGGCGGGCGATCACGTCATCTTCGCCAAGTATAGCGGTACCGAGGTCAAGATCGAGGGCGAGGAATACCTGATCCTCCGGGAGAGCGACATTCTGGCCGTCAAGTAGGCCGAACATAACCGAGACAGGAGGTTGATATAATGGCGAAACAGTTGGCTTTCGATGCTGAGGCCAGGCAGGCGCTGGAGCGTGGTGTTAATACCGTTGCCCGTGCCGTAAAGGTTACCCTTGGCCCCAAGGGCCGCAATGTGGTCCTGGAGCGCAAGTTCGGGTCGCCGACCATCACCAAGGACGGCGTTACCGTAGCCAAAGAGATCGAGCTGGAAAATGCCTACGAGAACATGGGGGCGCAGCTCTGCAAGGAGGTTGCCTCCAAGACCAATGATGTGGCCGGCGATGGTACCACCACTGCCACCGTCCTGGCCCAGGCCATTGTCCATGAGGGCCTGAAGAATGTTACCGCCGGTGCCAACCCGGTCTTCCTCAAGCGGGGCATCGACAAGGCGGTTGACGCTGCCGTTGAAGCCATCCGCGAGCTCTCCATCCCGGTCGAAGGCAAACAAGCCATCGCCCAGGTGGCGGCCGTTGCCGGCAACGATAAGGAGATTGGCGATCTCATCGCCGATGCCATGGATAAGGTCGGCAAGGACGGGGTCATTACCGTTGAAGAGTCCAAGGGCCGCGAGACCACCGTCGAGACCGTGGAGGGCATGGAGTTTGATAAGGGCTACATCTCGCCCTACTTCGTCACCAATGCCGAGGCCATGGAAGCGGTAATCGAGAACCCCTACATCTTGCTCCACGAGAAGAAGATCAGTTCCATCCAGGATCTCCTTCCCGTGCTGGAGAAAATTGCCCGCACCGGCCGTCCGCTGGTGATCATCGCTGAGGATCTCGAGGGCGAAGCCCTGGCTACCCTGGTGGTTAACAAGATCCGCGGCACCCTCAACTGCGCCGCCGTCAAGGCCCCGGGCTTCGGCGACCGGCGCAAGGCGATGATGGAGGATATCGCCATCCTCACCGGCGGCACCTTCATCTCCGAAGATCTCGGCATCAAGCTGGAGAATATTGAGCTGAACATGCTCGGCCAGGCCAGCAAGATCAAGATCACCAAGGAAAAGACCACCATCGTCGAGGGCAAGGGCAAGAAGGCCAATATCGACGCCCGCGTGGCCCAGATCCGCAAGCAGATCGAGGAGACCGAGTCGGACTACGACCGCGAGAAGCTGCAGGAGCGCCTGGCCAAGCTGGCTGGCGGCGTGGCCATCATCAAGGTCGGTGCCTCCACCGAGACCGAGCTTAAGGAGAAGAAGCACCGCGTCGAGGACGCCCTCTCCACCGCTCGCGCGGCGGTCGAGGAAGGTATCGTCCCGGGCGGCGGCACCGCCTTCATCAACATCATCCCGGCTCTCGACAAGATCGAGGTTACCGGCGATGAGGCCCTGGGCGTTAAGATCGTCCGCCGGGCCCTGGAAGAGCCGATGCGCCAGATCGCCATCAACGCCGGGCTCGAGGGCTCGGTCGTGGTCGAGCATGTCAAGCGGCTGGAGAAGAAGGGCGTTGGCTTCGATGCGGTTACTGAGAAGTATGTTGACATGATCGAGGCCGGCGTGCCCGACTCGGCCAAAGTCATCCGGTCGGCTCTGCAGAACGCGGCCAGCATCGCTTCGATGCTGCTGACCACCGAGTGCCTGATTGCCGACATTCCCAAGGAAGAGAAGGCGCCGGCCTATCCGCCGGGCGGCCCCGGAATGGATTATTAAGATCGGCGCATTTACCGACCCCTGCCGGGTTTCCGGCGGGGGTCGGTTTCTTCCCCCCCACGGGCAGGAGTTTGGAAGCTATCCACAAAAATATACAGGTAACCAGGTTTGGGGGAGCTGACTAACCTACGGGTGGGATCAGCTCATGGATTGGTATAGCCAGCTCTCCCCTATCGCCAAGCCGGTCGGCGAACCAACCGACCGTCGGCGCCGCCACCTATACTTAATGCACAAGTACTGGGCCCGTAAGCCATGGTACCTGGTGCGGCGCTGTATTGAGCACTATAGCCGTCCCGGTGATGTGGTTCTCGACCCTTTCTGCGGCAGTGGGGTAACCCCGACCGAAGCTTGGGCCACCGGGCGCCAGGGGATCGGGGTCGACCTAAATCCCTTCGCCGTTTTTCTGGCCACCCAGACTGCTCTCGCCCCAGCCGATCCGGAGAGGCTGAGGGGGCTCTGGGCCCGACTGGAGGCAGCCGTCGCTGCTGGCATCATCGAAAGCTACCGGCTGCAGTCGCCATGTCCCTACTGCGGGGGAACGGTTTATGCAGAGTGGACCGGGCGGGGCCCCAAGTGGAGGGAAGAGCAGTATCCGGTGCGTCCCTACTGCCCCCGGGGGTGTCCCCGGCCCGGGTTGCGGCCGCTGGACCAGGGAGAGGAAGAAACCCTGGCCGAGTTCGAGGCCAGCCAGCCGGTGCAGGAAGTTGTGGAGCGGTATCGGGCCTACCCGCTGTATTACCCCGGGGGAGGGCGGTTCGACAAGAAACGTCGGCAGGAGAGCCTGGCTGACATCTTCTCGCCCCGCAACCTCTGGGCGTTGGACCGGTTCCGGGCGGCCATTGCTGAAGTGACCGGCATCACTCTGCCCGGCGCTGATCCTGGGCGGCCGGGCCATGAGGCCGATTTCCTGTATCTGTGTCTGACCTCCGCCTCGCACCTGGTGAGCAAGCTGCGATCACCGCGCACCGGCCACTGGGCGGTCAATGGGCTGTATGTCCCGGGCGATTGGATTGACGAAAATGTGTGGCTGGTACTGGGCAAGCGCTTTCGGCGGATCTTGACCGCCAAAGTTATTAGTGGCAGTGTCCAGGGGGCGCCGCCTCCCCGGCTGGTCCGGGGCAGTGCCACTGATCTGAGCTTCCTGCCCCCGGCCAGTGTGGACTATATCTTCACCGACCCGCCCTACGGGGGTAGCATCCAGTACGGAGAGCTCTCCTACCTCTGGAACTGCCTGCTGGGTTTCACCTCTGACTGGGAGCGGGAGATTGTGGTCAATGACGCTCAGGGCAAGGATCTGGAGCACTACGGCCAGATGCTGGGCCAGGCCCTGGCGCAGTGCGCCCGGGTACTCAAGCCCGGCCACTGGATGACAGTGACTTTCCATAATAAGGATCTGCGGGTCTGGCAGCAGCTGCTGCAAGAGGCGGCAGCCGTTGGGCTAGAACCGGTCGCCGTTGGCTCCCAACGCCCGCTGGCCCAGGCGTACAACCAGAACTGGTCGCGGCCGGCCCCCAAGACCGACCTGGTTATCGATTTTGTCCACCGCCGGTTGCCTCGTCCCGTGGAAGAGGCGGTACCGGAGAGCCTCAATGATCTGGCCATTGCCGCCGCCTCCCGGCTCATCGCCCGGTGTGGGGCCTGCAGCAGCCAAGAGGTGGTCGATGAGGTCATCGGCGCCTGGCTCCGGTCGGGCATCTGGCGGAGAGTCGCTGACCCGCCGGGCATATTATTGGAGGAAGTCGAAGCCGTGCTGGCCGATACCTTTAAGCCATTGACGGCCGAAGGAAAGCGAGGTATCTGGATCGCCACATGAGTCGCGTGTTTATCTGTCATCCCCTTCCTGCCGCTGCCATGGACCTCCTCCGGCCGTTTGAGCTGACCGTGGAGGAAACCACCGAGCCGCTCCCCTCCGGCCTCATTGCCGAGCGGGCCGCCGCTGCCGAGGGGATCCTCAGCTTCCTGACCGAGACCATTGATGAAGCCGTAATGGAGGCCTGCCCGTACCTGAAGGTGATCAGCAATTGCGCCGTAGGGTACAACAACATCGACCTGGGTGCAGCCACGGCCCGGCGCATCCTGGTAACCAATACCCCGGGAGTGCTCACCGAGACCACCGCCGACCTGGCCTGGGCGCTGCTGCTGGCCACAGCCCGGCGGCTGGTGGAGGCCGATGCTTTTGTCAGGGCCGGCCGTTTCCGCCACTGGGAGCTGATGCTGCTTACGGGGACCGATGTCCACGGCAAGACGCTGGGGGTCGTTGGCTTTGGCCGCATCGGACAGGCGGTAGCCAGGCGGGCTGTGGGGTTCAACATGCGGGTGCTCTACTATGACCCGCAGGCCGAGGTGAGCGAGATCAACGGCTGGCCGGTCCGGCAGGTCGACCTGCCCCAGTTGCTGGCCGAGAGTGACTTCATCTCATTGCACACGCCCTATCTGCCGGAGACACACCACCTTATCGGCCAAGCCCAGCTGGAGATGATGAAGCCGACGGGCATCCTGATTAACACCGCTCGGGGACCAGTGGTGGATGAAGCAGCCCTGGTGCGGGCCCTGGAGGACGGCCGCCTGGCCGGGGCCGGTCTCGATGTCTTCGAGGACGAGCCGAAGGTCCATCCCGGACTGCTCGGGATGAAACAGGTGGTGCTGGCCCCCCACATAGGCAGTGCCTCAGTGGAGACCCGGACCAAGATGGCGGTGATGGCGGCCCGGAACCTGGCTGCCGCGCTGCGGGGCGAACCGGTCCCCCATCCGGTTAATGCAGAGATCCTGAGGAACCGATAAGATAGAAGGTAGCAACCAGGGGTCAATTGTGAGGGGGAATCAGTGAATGTTAGAAAGCATGCGCCGCGAGGTTCTCTCGGTGGCGCGCCAGATGGCCCGGGATGGACTGGCTCCGGCTTCCTGGGGCAATGTCAGCGCGCGCGATCCGGAATCAGGGTTGATTGCCATCACTCCCAGCGGGCTGGACTACTGGCTCATGGAACCGGGCGATATCTGCCTGCTGCGGCCCGACGGCCAACAGGTGGAGGGCGAGCGCCGACCGTCGACCGAAGTTCCTATGCACCTGGCCTTTTACCGGGAAAGGCCGGATGTAGGTGGGATCGTCCATACCCACTCTACCTACGCCACTTGCTTTGCCGCCCTTAACCGGCCGATCCCGGCCGTTGTGGCCACTGTCCCCTCAGTGGCCGGGGACGAGATCCCGGTTTGCCCTTATCTGCCGGCCGGCACCGAGGAACTGGGCCGGGCGGCGATCCAGGCCATGGGCGAGTGGCGGGCGGTCCTCCTGGCCAACCACGGGGTGGTAGCCGTCGGGAACAATGTCTTCGCGGCCTATAACACTGCCCAGGTAGTGGAGCATGCGGCCAAGGTCTATCACGCCTGCCTGGCGGTGGGCGAGCCCCATCTACTCAGCGGGGAGCAGTGCCGCCGGGCCCGGGAGCATTTCGTCCGCAACTACGGCCAACGCAGCTAATTTACAGGAGGTGTCGCTGCCGTGAGATTGCGCTTGGGAGAGAGCGGCCACGACCTCTGGGCCAAGGCTGAGCAGATCGCCCGCGATGAATCCCAACCACTACAGGCCGGGCACGTCCTGAGAGCCTATGCGCAGCTGTATCCCGAGAAGATCAGCATCCTGGCCAAAGCCACCGGGGTCCCGGTGGAGGAGCTCAGCGGCCAGCTAACGGTGAGTTGCAGCCTGACCACTGATGAGATTTTGCGCCTGGCTTCGGCGGAAGCCAATCTCAGTTTCTCTGACGCCATTGAGGCCGACCACCTGTTCACCGGGATTCTCTTTGAGAGCGAAAGTGAGCTGGCCAGATGGATCGCCAAGGCTGGGGTTAGCTACGGCAAGGTGCGGCGGATGATTTACGGGCCCCACCGGGTCTTCACTCCGGAGTACCGTCATAATGATCCGGCGGCCAAGGCCAATGGTCCGGCAGGAGCGCCCAGCCAGCAGTACGGGCAGCCAGTGGTCTACCGCCCTGACCTGCCGGTAGCCGTCTGGGACCGGCCCGAGGCCGTGGATATGGTATTGGAGATCCTCTGCCGCCGCGAGCGCAATAACCCTCTGCTTCTCACTGAGCCGGGAATGAACCGGCGCTCGGTCCTCATGGGTCTGGCCAAGCGCCTGAGCCTGGGCGAGGTGCCCCCTAAGCTCCAGGGCGCCAAGATAATCCAGGTCAATGCAGCTGCCCTGATGGCCGGGGCTTCGGTGCACGGGGAGTTTGAACAGCGGGTTCTCAGTCTCATCGAAGAGGCCAGCCGTGGGCACTGTATACTGCTCTACTTCGACGGTCTGCAGACTCTGGTGGGGATTGGCGGGACAGCCGGGGTTACCGATGCCGCCACTATCCTGGCTCCAGCCCTGGAGAGTGGGGCCATCTGGTGCATTGTCGCCAGTTCGCCGGCGGATTACGTCCGGTACTTTGAGGCCAGCCCTACGGTGGCCGGCAACTTCCAGCCACTGCCCCTGAACCCGCCCAGTGTGGGTGAGACGGGACGGATACTGATCAAAGCCCGCAAGCTGTACGAGGAGTACCATGGGGTCCAGATCAGCGAGCGGGTGCTGCTTCGTGCGGCCGAACTGGCCGACCAGCACCTGCGGGACAAGCCCCTGCCTGATACCGCCTTTGACCTGGTAGACCAGACGGCAGCCCGGGTAGCCATGCGGGGCGCCAGGCGAGTCACCAGCGAAGAACTAGCCCGGGTGATCGCTCTGAGAACTAACATCCCGGTGGAGCAGATTGGTAAAGCCGAATCAGAGCGCCTGCTTACCCTGGAGGCCGAGCTCAAAAAGCGCATCAAAGGGCAAGACCATGCCATTGCCCGGGTGGCCGATGTGCTCCGGCTGACCAAGAGCCGGTTGGACCTGAGGCCGATGCGCCCCGACGGAATCTTCCTTTTCGTCGGCCCCACCGGTGTCGGCAAGACCGAGCTGGTCCGGGCACTGGCCGAAGCCATGTTCCACGATGAGCGGAAGATGGTGCGGCTGGACATGTCGGAGTACCGGGAGCCCCACAGTGTCGCCAAGTTGATCGGCTCGCCCCCCGGCTATGTGGGGAGCGAGCGGGAAGGGATGCTTACCGCCCGCATCCGGCAAGAACCCTGCTGCATCTTGCTTCTGGATGAGGTGGAGAAGGCCCATGCCGATGTGCTCAATGTCTTCCTCCAGGTTTTCGAGGACGGCCGCCTCACCGATTCGCAGGGCCGCACCGTGAGCTTTAGCCATGTGACCATCATTATGACCAGTAACCTGGGGTCTGATATCACCCAGGTGCGCAAACACCTGGTGGGGTTCGGAGTCAATGGGGATGAAGTGCGAGACGGCCTCAGAAGCCAGATCGACCAGGCCCTGCATGACTTCTTCCGCCCCGAGTTTCTGAACCGGATCGATGAGATCATCTACTTCGCCCCACTGGGACGGGAGAGCCTGCGGGAGATCGCGGTAGCCCGCCTGCGCGAGGCAGCCGAGCGGTTCGCCAGCACCGGACGGAAAGTAGTAATCTCCGATGAGGTATATGACTACATTTGCGACAGAGGGTACAATCCCGAATACGGGGCCCGCTTCCTGAACCGGGCCATTGAGAATCTGCTCCTGAGACCCCTGTCCAAGCTTGTCCTCGAAGATGAGGAGGATTCGGTGCTGAAGATCGGGGTAGAAGGACACCAAATTCGCTTTGAGCGGGTCGCCGGGGAGGAGAACCGATGACAACCAGCTTGGAAGTCGAGATGATCTTCCGCCAGGAGGGGATCAGCTATACCTTTGTGGCTGAGAACCGCTGGCTGGTCGCCCACCAGGGGCACGAGATCATCATCCGCCACGATGAAGAAGGGCAGTGGCTGACCTTCGTGGTTGCCATCTCGCCAGTGCCGCCCAGCGAGCCGCGCGGGTTGTTCCGGTTCCTGCTCGAAGCCAATTGGGAGGTCCCCTGCGGAGCATTCGCCATCTACCCTGAATCCGATGAGATTGTTTTCACCGACCAGATACCCACCGAGGATCTGGATAGTGTAGAGCTGTTGGCCAGCCTAAACTCGTGTGCTCACATTATCGAGCGCTATGCCGGGCGCATCAGGAGCCTGGTGCGGGAGATCTCTTAGGGTCACGGTTTCATAAAACCAGGGCCGTCCCGAATAAGGATTAGCAGTCCATATCGGGGGGGCTTTCCTATGTCTTCCGGTGATGAGAGCAGCCTCAGGGGCCAACAGGACCGGGCCCTCGAGCTTCTGCGCCGCAAGGATCTGGTGGGGGCGGAGTGCGCCATTGCCCAGGCCATGGCGCACTCGGCCGATGACCCGTGGAACCACTACCTTTTCGGTCGGCTCTGCGACGAGCAGGGCCGCTGGGATGAGGCGTTGAACGCGCTCCAGATTGCCGCGAGGAGTCTGTCAGACGACTACTGGGACTTGCATGAGCGGCTGGGACGCCTGATGTCGGCCGCCGGCCGTTGGCGGGAGGCGGTAGAGGAACTAACCAAAGCTATTGGTGCCGCCCGTCACGACAAACCCTGGGTCCGGCAGCTGCGGGCACAGGCTTTTGCCCGCCTGGGACTGGCCGATGAGGCGTTGGAGGACATGCTGCAGGCTCACCGGCTCTACGCCGGGTACTCGTTCCGCAAGGCCGACCAGGCCAGGGAGGAGTTGGTGCAGATCTACCGCCAGCTGTTGGAGCTGGCCCGGGCGGCATGGCGCAGAGGCCAGACTGAGCAGGCCCTGTGCCTTCTCCGGGCTCTGGCGGCCCGGGAGGGGCTGGCCAACGAGACCGGGTGCCTTCTGGAGATCCAGCTTCTTCTGGCCAAGGGACTGCATGTTCAGGGGCAGTTCGACGAGGCAGCCGCTGCTTACCAACGGGCTTATGGCCTGGAGAAGGAGAGGCGCAAGAAGCGGGAGATCCTGGTCAATCTAGGGTTATGCCATCTGAGGGAGAGCAGAGTCACATGAGTCCAGGCGGGGCTTCCCAGGCGGGAACCCCAAAATGCCTGGCGGTTGTGGCTTGTGGGCTATTGCTGTCTGATCAACTTGATAATGGGCTCTATACGATTTCTTACCTGTCCAGTCAACGGGATGCACCTGAAACTGAGCGTCGTTCCCCCGCCAACATTGCGGCGAATGAACTGTGCCAATAAGCTTAGGAAGTGGTTGCGGGTCTTCTCCACCCAAAGCGCTTGGCCTGATACGGCCATCCTCCGTTAAGAGGTAGTTCAATACCAGACGAAGAAGGAGAAAAGGGGGCTATTGTCTGGCCCTGCGAAGGGGGAGAAGTAACTGATGATCAAGATTAAGCCACACTTGGAGGCAGCCAGGCTCATCTACGAGATTCTCAACGACTGGCGGGCCGGGAGGCCGATTGCACCCGAATGCTGCCGGGAGGTGGGTGAGACTGCCGAATACCGCTTCATCTTGAACCGCCATGCAGCCGTCCGGGAACGCACCCGCGGCGAGAAGCTACCCTACCCACCGGAGGAGGTAGGCCGGGTGCTACAGGCACTGGTCACGGGGACGACCTATACCAACTCGGCCAACCCTTACTTCGAGCGGCTCCACGGGGCGCTGCAGAACGCAGCCGGGGATCTCCCGGCTTTTCGGGAGAAGCTGGAGGCGACGGCCGGTATCGACTTCGCCGGGCTCAGCGGCCGTCTCGACCAGGTGACCCCCAGTTGGGCTCCTGACCTCGACCTGACGGTCGATGTCCACCTGGCCCCGGACCTGCACCTCAGCGCCTACTTTCACGAAGGGGCCATTGGCGGCAATCTTCTCATCGTCCAGGTGGTCGACGGGCGGCCGGTAATGGTGGTTGAGCTTCCACCGGAGTATAGCGGTTCAGACCAGCCAGCCCCATTGATTTTGCCGCTGGATGAGACCATTGCCCACGAGACCCACCACTACCTCTTTAACGCCCTCGAGGAGCAGGAGAGCCAGAACGAAGGGAGAACCGGAACCGCCGGGGCACTGGTGCGCACTCTGGCCTCGGGTGTTCACGGTGAAGGGATGGCCACTTTCTTCTTTTCAACCCCGCCGGCCAATACCCCCAACTACCAGTACTGGCAGATGACCGAAGCGCGTCTAGGCGAGCATTTCCGGGCCTTCTTCGACCACCTGGCCGGTCTGGCCGGCGCTCCCGAGCGAGCCAGTAGCGATGAGGAGTTCCAGCGAGGCTTCAGCCTGCTCTTCGGCCCGCCGCCGGGCGGCGGGACCGAGCTATGCTACGTATTGGGGACTAACATGTGCCGAGCCATTGAGGCGGCCCTTGGGCGTCAAGAACTAGTTGAGCTGACTGCCCGGAGGCGGGACTTCTATGAGGCCTATAACCAGGCAGCGCAGAGGCTCAATTCCGGGGGCAGCAACAAGTGGCCGGGTGAACCCGGCCGTGGTTGGCCTCTGGTTCCCGACGCCGTTATGAACTGTCTCTAGCCGGCGATTTTGTCCGAAAGCGGGACGGTAGCGGGAATAGCCGCTACCGTCCTATTCGTTATGGTGTGTGCACGAGATCAGGACATTTGTGAACTGGCATAGCTTTCCTTTGACCTGCATACTACAAACCTTTACAATTAAACCAGAGCAATATGTCTGATTATACGCAATAGGCTAATAGAGTAACAGAAAGGTAGGTGCGTGAATGCGCACGGCCGATCTGATTTTAGCACTGTTTACCTTTTACTTTCGGCCGGTCGCCGAAGGTTTTCCCATCTCCGGCCTGATCCGAGCCTTAGACCTCCTGGGGATCTCCGAGGATGGCGCCCGCTGCGCCGTCTCCCGCCTGAAGCGGGAGGGGTGGCTGGCGCAGGACGGGCAAGGCACCCGCGGGGTCTACCGCCTCAGCCAGGAGGGGGAGCGTCGGGCTGCTGGACTGGTGCCGTCTGAGAACCTGGTTCCGCCCGCGAACTGGGATCGAACCTGGCACATCGTCTCCTACTGGCTCCCAGAGACCAAACGGCCCTGGCGGGATGACCTGCGCGACCACCTCCAGGCGCTGGGCTATGGGCGGCTGAACCCGGGCACCTATCTGGCCCCTTCGGGGCGCGAGGGCGCGGTCCGGGCCCGCCTGGCCGAGCTAGGTCTGGAGAAAGCGGTCCATTCCTTCCGGGCGCGCTACGATGGAGCGGAGGAGGGTCAGCTAGTGGGGCTACTCTGGGACCTGTCCGCCATTGACCAGCGTTACCGGTCCTTCCTTGCCAAGTATCAACCTATCTATCAGCAGTTTCGTGAGCTGCCCCAAGCCCCGGGCCATGTCAGCTTCGTCGGCCATCTCTACCTTAACCTGGATTACGCTGAGGTATTAGCTCTCGACCCGCGTCTCCCAGCCGAGTTGCTGCCCGACGACTGGCCGGCGGCTGAGGCTGCCCGTCTTTTTGCTGAATACCAGGACTATCTGCACGGTCCGGCCCGGGAGTTCGTCACTGAGCTTCTGGCCACCGGCTGAGAGGAGGATGATCATGGTACCGCGCCCAACCTGGCTGTGCCGACCGGGGCCTGGTTCGTCCGTGGGGCGTCAGATGCGCCGGCAGTATGTCATACTGCTGGCCGTGATCGCCCTGACTATGTTTGTCCTTCAGGCGGTGCAGCCTTCGGCCCGCACTACCCTGACCGGTGCTGTCCCCGGGGAACAACTGGTCTTTCTCAGCTACAATATCCGCCACGGGCGGGGCCTGGACCGCCGGGTCAGCCTCGACCGGATAGCTACGGTCCTGGCCGATTCGGGAGCAGATATCATCGGCCTCAATGAGGTCGACCGCCGTGTCCCCCGCAGCCGCTGGCAGGACCAGGCCCGCTTCCTGGGCCAGCAGTTGGGTTTCAACCACGTCTTCGGGACCAATGTCCGCTGGGCGCTGCTGGGCGAGTATGGGAATGCCCTGCTCAGCCGCTTTCCCATTACCGAGTACCGTAATTACCGGCTACCCGGCCCCGACGGACGGTCTGAGCCGCGGGGGTTATTGGTGGCTAAGATACGGGTGGGGCAGGTAGAGCTGAATGTGGGTGTGACTCACCTGGGTGTGACAGCCGCCGAACGCCGCGGGCAGCTGGCCGAGGTGGCCAGGATTATGGCTGAATTAAACGGCCCCGTAATCCTGCTGGGTGACTTCAACCTGTCAGCTTCGGCACCAGAGATGGAGATACTGACACAAACATTGTCGCGAGCCGGAGGGGGCGAGCCTTTGTTGACCTATCCGGCCAACCGACCGGTGGCCGACATTGACCATCTTTTCTACCGGGGGCTCTATCCTATCCGGGCCGAGGTCCTGGAGAGCGAGGCCTCGGATCACCGGCCCGTCCGGGTGATCTTTCCCTGGCCCGACCCAGGAGAGTAGCCGGGGCGGACAGAGGCCGGCCTTTGAGCCGGTCTGTTTGGTCGCAAAACCTTTCGGCCCCAGAAGGAGTATGGCGACGCGGCCAGAATAGGTCAATCATAACTGTTTAAGTGGGAGGGATTCAGTTGCTGGCACTGGTAAACGGCAAGATTCTGACCATCAGCCACGGTGTGATTGAGAGCGGCACGGTGCTCATTGAGAACGGCCGGATCGCCGCCGTCGGCCCTGAGGTCAAGATCCCCGCAGGTGCTCAGGTCGTGGACTGCCAGGGCAAAGTAATCATGCCCGGCCTGATCGATGCTAACTCCCGGGTCTCGGTCCGGGAAGATGGCAATGGGCCCATCGGCCACGATGATAGCGAGATGTACACCCCGATTGCGCCTGAGCTCAAGGCGATCGATGCGGTGTGGCCCGAGGACCTGGCCCTGCAGGATGCCATAAAAGCCGGGGTGACCTGCCTGTCGGTGGGACCCAGTCCGCTGGCGATCATCGGCGGGCAGTCGGCCACGATTAAGCCGTACGGCAAAACCGTCAACGATATGGTGGTGAAGGAGCCCGATGGGCTCAAGGTCTCCCTCAGCGGAACACCGCGCATGCTTATGTTCTTCGGCGGTGACGGGGTCCGGCCCCGGGACCGCAGTGAAGATATTGCCCAGTTTCAGGCCGCCCTGCAGCGGGCTAAAGAGAGTGAGGAGAAGCAGGCCCGGGCGGCCGCCAAGGCGGCCGAGAACGGTAAGGAGCCCCCGGCGCCCGACCGCAATTCCCAGCAGGAGGTTCTAATCAAGCTGCTCTCCGGGAAACTGCCGGCCCGGATCGCGGCCAACCAGAACCACGATATTGATAACGCCCTGGAAATAGCCGGCCAGTGGGGGTTCAACCTGATCCTGGAGGGAGGCGCCGACGCTCACCTGATGGTGGATAAGCTGACCGCCAAAGGGGTCCCGGTGATCCTCGGCTCACTCACCGACAACCGGCGGGGCGACACCAAGAACCTGTCACTGAAGACCCCGGCTATCCTGGCCAACGCCGGGGTGAAGGTGTCCCTATCCACCAACCACCCGAATGCCCCCATCCGTTATCTAATGGTCCAGGCAGCCCTGGCCGTGCAGGGCGGGATGACCGAGGAGCAGGCTCTCCGGGCCCTAACCCTCACCCCTGCCGAGATCCTGGGAATCGCCGACCGGGTCGGCTCCATCGAACCCGGCAAAGATGCCGACCTGGTGATTCTCAGCGGCGAGCCGCTGCGCACCAAGACCGTGGTGGAACGGGTCTTTATCAACGGTCAGGAAGTCTACGTGGAAGGTGGGAGATAGGCGATGCTGGCTATCACCAATGCCAAGATCCTGACAATCGCTAATGGGGTTATCGAAAAAGGCACTCTCCTGGTGAAGGATGGGAAGATCGAAGCGGTCGGCACCCAAGTGGAGATCCCGGCTGGTGCGGAAATCATTGATGCTACGGGCAAGACTGTTATGCCCGGTATCGTCGAAGCCCACTGCCACCTGTCGGTCTTCGACTGGGGCGATGATGATATGGATGGCCCGCCCAACGGGGGAGGCGGCCTAAGCCCGGCCACCACGCCCGACCTCGACTACTACTGGGCCTTCAATCCCCGCAGCGAGAGCCTGAAAGCCGCAGTGCGGTCCGGTGTCACCACCATCATTACCGGTCCTGGCAGCGGCAAGGTTATCTCGGGCCTCAGCCTGGTGGCTAAGACCGCCGGCGATAGCCGGGAAGAGATGGTCATGCTGGCCCCGGCCGGAGTTAAAATGGCCTTTGGCGAGAACCCCAAGCGCAACTTCGGCGGCCGCAAGATGATGCCCTCCACCCGGATGGGTACGGCGGCTCTGCTGCGCGAGGCGCTGGTCAAGGCCCAGAACTACATGAGAAAGCAAGAGAAGGCGGCCGCTGGGGACACTGGTCCCGACGGTAAGCCGGTCGAACCTCCGCCGGTCGACCATAAGCTGGAACCCCTGGTGAAGGTACTCAAGAAGGAGCTTAAGGCTCGGGTTCATGCTCACCGGCACGATGATATTATGACTGTTTTGCGCATTGCCGAGGAGTTCGGGATCGAGTGCACCCTGGAGCATGCCTCTGAGACCCATAAAATCGTCGACGCGGTTAAGAAGAGCGGTTTCGCTTGTGTGGTGGGGCCAACTTATATCACCCGGGTGAAGGTAGAGACCCGCGAGAAGACCTTTGAAACCCCGGGAATTCTGGAGCAGGCGGGGATCAAGTTCGCCATCACCACCGATGCCCCGGTTGTCCCCATTGAGCACTTGCGCACCTCTGCCTGCCTAGCCTATAAAGAAGGGGCGAGCGCAGAGGCGACCTTACGGGCCATCACTCTGACCGCGGCCGAGATTTGCGGGGTGGAGGACCGGTTAGGGAGCATCGAGGTCGGCAAAGACGCCGATCTGGTGGTTCTCGACGGTTGCCCGCTGGAGGTCACCTCCCGGGTCGAGCAAGTGTACGTTAACGGGGTGAAGCGCTTCGACCTGGCTACCCATCGGGAAGACTGGGAGAAGGAATAACCCATATCCCCTCCTACAAACGAAGAGGCCGCTTGTGGCAGCCTCTTCGTGTCAGTAGAGCGTTCACCTGAAGGCTAAGTGACATGATGTGAACTACCTGATTACGCGACGAGCGAAAACCAAATTCCGGCCGAGCCAGGTACCATCGAGCGGCTGAATGGAGACATAGCCGGGTGTGCTGCTCTGGTGGATGACCTTCCCATCCCCCATGTAGATACCCACATGTCCGCTGCCGTCGGCCTTATCATTGGTAGCGAAGAAGAGTAGATCCCCGCGACGGATCTCCGAGAGGGCGATGGGGTCGCCCACATTGAACCGCTGATAGGAGGAGGCGGAAGAGAAGCGGATCCCAAGGGCTTCTCCGAAGACCCAGGCCGTGAAGTTGGAGCAGTCAAAGCCGACGCCCGGTTCCTGGTGCCCCCAGATGTACTTCACGCCCAACTGCGACCGGGCCACCTCAATCAAACGGTTGGCCTTCTGCTCCCAGGTCCAACCGGAGTACGGATCGGCCTGGTTGGCCGGGACGAGCCTGGTGTAGGTGGGATTGGCTGTGATGTAGTAGCTCTCGCCGTCCCAGAGAATCTCGTACCAGTACTTGTTGTACTGCCGAATCAAGGGAGCCCGGTCGCCCAGCTGCAGGCGCCCGGCCACCGCTGCACTGGTGCTGGGGCCAGTTCGGTAGCTGACCCAGCCGTGGTCGGTCTCCACATAGTATTCGTACTCGGGTTGTGGAGGCGCCGGCGAGGGCGACCCGACAGGTTCCGAGACTGTCTCTACATGAGTGTACTTGGCATTGGTGGTCAGATAGAGGCGCTGTCCGTTCCAGAGCACCTCATACCAGTAGTTGTTGTACTGCTGGATCAAGCGCGCCCGTTGCCCCCGCTCAATCTGGCCGGCGGTCGGCGCATCGATGCTGGGCGCAGTGCGGAAGCGGACCCAGGCCGCGTCGCAGACTACATAGCTTTCAGAAGCAGGGGCATTAACTGTCACTAGCTGAGTGTAACGGGAATTGGTGGTCAGGTACAACAGCTGGCCATTGTGGCTTACTTCGTACCAGTGGTCGTTATACTGGCGGACCAGCCGGACCCGCTCTCCTTGCTCCAACCGACTGGCGGTGGCCGATTTGATGCTGGGGTTGACATAGAAACGCACCCAGGCCCCGGTGACTTCTACATATCTCTCGGTAGCTGCTTCAGCCAATAGGGGTACAACAGCGATGGCCACCAGGGCGGCTATTAGCAGTATCAGCGCTTTCTTCACTTGATCACCTCCAGGGGTGCAAATTGGTATGTGAGAATGTTCTTAAATGGGCATCAAAGCTCCTTTATGTAAATGTTTCCTTGCATTACTAGTTGTCAATGACCCCATGACACAAACTGGCTCCCGGTTTCCCGGGAGCCAGCGGCCCACGTCAGCCACCTATTTGTCTTCCGTCGGCACGAGCAACCGCCTGAAGCGTGCCAGATCGTGCCAGGGGAAGATAGCCAAACGCTTAAGCTGCATCGGATCATCGCCGGGGCGGACCCAGCCTTCCTCGACGGTGAAGCCCAGACGGTAGCCCAGGTCGCGCAGGTGTGGAAGTTGCTCCAACCGGTAACTGCCGTAGGGGTAAGCCACCGCTGTGGGTAGCGGCAGCCGAAGGGTCTCCCAAAGGGAGATGAACCGCTGCTAGTCAGCGGTCAGTTCATCGGCGGTCCACTCAACCAGCACCGGTTTCCCCCCGGCCATCCGGTGTCCATCGAAGGTGTGATACCCTAGGTCGATCAGGCCTGAGGCAGCCACCTGGACCAACTGCCGGCCGGTCATTGCCGGCACCTCTCCTGTTCTGGCTGGCTCGCCGTCCGGCCGCACCCTGCCTCCAACCACGAAGATAACGGCCCGCAGGTCGTACTCTTTTAGGATGGGAAAGCGTACTCCCAGTTGGACTCGTATCCGTCATCAAAGGTGATCACCACTGACCTTTCGGGCAGAGCAGTATCGCCACTGAGGTAGGCCAGCAATTCGGGCAGGGTCGGAGTATGATACTTCTGATCGGCCAGATACTTCATCTGCGCCCGGAACGCCTCCACCGTCACGGTCATCGCGTTGGTACGGTGAAGTCCGGACGAAGCCGGGGCCAAATTATGGTAGAGCAGCACCGGCACCGAGCGGGCAGACGGACTTGCCACCCCGCCCTTCGGCGGCGGCTCCGGCGAGGCCGAGAAGCCGGCGGAGCGGACATCGTCTCGCAGCGGGCTGAGGAGCAATAGGCTGATGAGCAGTAGCCCCACGGTCAGTGCCACGACCGACCAGTGAACCCGGGTCTTTCGCATGGTAATCCCTCCAGCTCCGATGCTACTGAAGGGCCGGGGCGAGCGCATTACCGGCAGGGGCAGCCCGGTTCTAGTGATTTGGGGCTAGTCGGGTCTCCCCCATATGGGGGAGATCAACGCAAACAGAAAACGAGCCCCAGCATAGCCCGGGGCACCACCCGAGGCAAGGACGGGAACGACTCTGGGGGCCGTGCTACCTGTTCCACCAGTTTGGTTGCAATCGCCGGCGGCAGTGCCGTCCCGCCGGAGATGACCGTGGCAATGGCTCGCAGGAGCTCTTCTTGGGGGCAGCAGATAACCGCGGGCACCGGCCCGCAGGCCGGCCAGGATTAGCTCGTCATCGTCGTAGACGGTGAGGATCAGGCAGCGCAATTCCCTCCCGGTGCCCTGCAATTGAGATAATAACGCAGGATGAACCAGCCCGGCCGTTGAAAACTATATCTACGACTGGAGGGATAGCCTTGAAGCGATTACCCGTGACCCTCACCAACCCCACCGGGCTGCATCTCCGTAAAGCCAGAAATCTCACCGAGGCGGCAGCCCAATTTAACAGCGATATTACGGTGACCTATGGTGAACGCACGGCCAATGCTAAGAGCATCTATGCGCTGCTGAAAATAGGCGCTCCCCACGGAGCCGAGATCGTCCTGGAGGCCGACGGCGCCGATGAGGATGCGGCTTTGGCCTGCCTGGTCGAGATTATCAGAGGTTGGGTGGATTAGCCATGAGATGCCTGACCGGTCGGCCGGCTTCACCGGGCCGGGCCCGCGGCTACTCCCTGACCCTGCGCCCAACCGAATCCGTGGCGTCCCGGCCGGCGGGCGATCCCGCCGGGGAGGGCCTACGCCTGGAAGAGGCTATCAGCACCGCCCAGACCGAACTGGCTACCCTGGCCCAGCGGCTCGAGGAGCGCGGCAGCCGGGACGAGGCCGAGATCTTCCGCGTCCATGCCCAACTACTGGGCGACGCCGAGCTGGTCAAGGAGATCAGGGAGCTTATCGCCTCCGGCCGCCCGGCTGAAGCCGCCATCCACCAGGCCCTGGAAGAGATGGCCCGGGCCATGGAGAGTCTGGAAGAAGAGGTCTTTCGCCAGCGGGGGGCTGACTTTCGGGACCTGGCCCAGCGACTCACGGCCATCCTGGCTGGCCGAACCGCTACCACCGAGCTGACCGGGCCCACCATCATCTTTGCCCGGGAGCTGACTCCATCGCAGACCGCAGAACTCGACCCGCGTTTCTGCCGAGGCTTAGTCACCTATGCCGGGGGTAGCAACAGTCATGCCAGCATCGTGGCGCGCGCCCTCGGGATCCCGGCGGTCTGCGGGGTAGACCCGGGCCAATTCCCGCCGGACGGGACGCCGGTGGTCATCGATGGCTCTGACGGGCGGGTAAGCCTGGAGCCGGAGAATCGGCTCTGGGTCGAGGTAGGAGCGGGAGAGGGAGAGGGTGGCTACGGAAGTGGAGACCGGGAACCGGCTCACACCGTCACCGGAGAACGGGTGCGGGTGTTCGCCAATGTGGCCGGCCCCGCTGAGGTGGCCGGCGCGGTAGAGGCAGGTGCCGAAGGGATCGGCCTTTTCCGCACCGAGTTTCTGTTCATGGGGAGAGGTGATTGGCCCAGCGAGGAAGAGCAGTACCAAGCCTATCGCCGCGCCGCCGAGGCTCTGGGAGGGCGGCCGCTGATCATCCGCACCCTGGATGCCGGCGGCGACAAGACCCTTCCCTACTTGGGCGTTGCTGATCAGGCCAATCCCTTCCTGGGCTGGCGGGCCATCCGCATCTCGCTGGATAGACCGCAGCAGCTGATCACCCAATTCCGGGCGATCCTCCGGGCCAGCCACCACGGTGACCTTCGGGTGATGCTGCCCATGGTGACCACTGTGGATGAGGTAGAATCGGCCCGACGGCTCTGGGATGAGGTCCGGGCCGCCCTGGCCGGTGAGGGGGTCGAGACCGGTCCCATCCCCTTCGGCATCATGATAGAAGTTCCGGCTGCTGCCCTCATCGCCGATCATCTGGCCAGCCGGGTCGATTTCTTCAGCTTCGGCACCAATGATCTCACGCAATATGCTCTGGCCGCTGACCGGATGAGTCCACTGGTGGCCGATGTCTACCAGCCCTACCATCCAGCGGTCTGGCGCCTGATGAAAATGGCCTGTGACGCGGCCCGGCAAACTGGGATTGAAGTAGGGATCTGCGGTGAATTGGGCAGCGACCCGCGGGCTATTCCACTCCTGGTGGCGCTGGGCATTGATGAAATAAGCTGCCGCGCGTCGGCCCTGGGCGCGGTCAAGCGGGCCATTCGGGCGGTCGATTCGGCTATCGCCGCAGCCAGGCTGGAGAGGGCCCTTAATGCATCAACCGCTGCCGAGTTGATGGCGTTGCTGGATTAAGCACCCTGACTGACCAGGGTCTTAATACTTTTGCCGTAATCTTATTAAGTCATCAAACAGCCTCGCCGGTCATACTAGGTCTGGGAGGTGGAATTGATGGAGAACGAAGAACACCGCGAACACCTTTGCCAGACGGCGGAAGGCTGCACGGCATTTACCCCTTCGTATCTTGAGTTAATGAGCAGCATCCAGGGCGATTATGTAACCGCCTCCTGTGATGCTTGCGAACACTGGAACTCTGGCCAGTGCAGCCTGTATCAGCGGTACCGGAAGAACCGCGGGATGTAGGATGAAGCTGCCTGTCATATAAAATGTCGCGCCCCCGGGGATGATATCTCCCGGGGGCGCGCTACAAGCGCTGGGGCATTCAGCGTTTCATTGATCCTGGATGAATCCCCATCGATAACCGGCAGGCGCATGGCTCCGAAGCCGAGAATGGAGACGCCGAAATCCTTGGCGCCGAACCTTCTTCGCTGCACGCAGCGGATCCCTTCTTAAATGTTCCGCAGGCGAAACATGTCTTTGTAGTATCTTATCCTTCCCCCTGATCTCTTCTTACTCCGACATATTCTCTCGAAGATGCAAGACCTCGTCGGAGAATGAACTGAGAGTCCGCTCCAGCGCGCCGTGGAGATAGGCGATGAGCACCCCGTAGTTGACCACGGGTACCCCTTCTTCGCTGAGGCGCTCGAGCCGGGACAGCATATTACCTCGGTTGAGCATGCAGCCGCCGCAGTGGATCACCAGGGCGTAGGCGGAGAGGTCGGGAGGGAAGTTGGGCCCCACCGCGTACTCAAACTCCAGCGATCCGCCGACCGCTTTCTCCAGCCAACGGGGGATCTTGACCCGGCCAATGTCCTCGCCGACGGGGTGGTGAGTGCAGGCCTCGGCCACCAGCACCCGGTCGCCCGGCTTCAGGCTGGCCACCCGCCGCGCCCCCTGGGCCAGCAAGCCCAGATCGCCCTTGTGCCGGGCAAACAGAATCGAGAAAGAGACCAGGGGCATGTCTGGCGGCAAAACGGCGCTGATCTGTCCGAAGACCTGGGAGTCGATGATCACCAGGTCGGGCCGGGGGCCGCGGGCCAGTGCCCGCTCTACGGCATTCTCCTTAAGGACCAGGGCAGTGGCCTCGTGGTCCAGGATGTCCCGGAGCGTCTGTACCTGAGGCAAGATCAGCCGTCCCTTGGGGGCCTCCAGATCAATGGGGGTCACCAGGTAGACCAGATCCCCCGGGCGAACCAGCCCATCCACCAGTGCCCGCCCCTCCCAGTCGGCCGGTGCGCTCTCCACTAAACGGCGCTTGAGGACATCGATCCCCCGGCGGTGAGCCGCGCTCACCGTCAACAGGGGCAAGCCCAGACGGGCCTGCCATTCCTCCAAAGGCACCTGACCGACCAGGTCGAGCTTATTCACTACCCCAACCACCGGGATCTTCCTGCTCTCCAGCTCCCGTCGCAGCCCCAGTTCGAAATCGCCCGGTCCCAGGGTGGCATCAATGATCAGAACAGCCAGTTCAGTGCGCTCCAGGATGGCCCGGGTCCGCTTCACCCGTAGCTCTCCCAGCGCTCCCTCATCGTCCAGCCCCGCCGTGTCAATGAGCACTACCGGACCCAGGGGCAGCAGCTCCATGGCCCGGAACACCGGATCGGTAGTGGTGCCCGGGACCGGCGAGCCCAGCGAGACTTCCTGGTTGGCCAGAGCGTTAATGAGACTGGATTTCCCGGCATTGCGCCGCCCGAGAAAAGCAATGTGCAAGCGGTTCGAGCGTGGTGTAGATTGCATGGGCCACCCTCCCTAGAAATAGAGGTCGCGGCGGCCCCGGCGGATCTCCTCCAGCCGCTGGCGCGTCGCCTGTCGGTGCTTCTCTGATGGTATCGCCTCTAAGTGGCGGGAGATGAGCTCCCTCCCCAGCCGACGGGTTTCGCTGCTGGCGTAGTCCTGCAGGTACTCTTCGAAAGTGAGGAGAGCATTGGGCTGGCAGACATTCTGGATCTGGCCGCTCTTGGCCAGGGCCATGAAGCGATCGCCGGTCCGGCCCTGCCGGTAACAGGCCGTGCAATAGCTGGGGATATAGTCCGAGCGGCAGAGGCTGGCGATGACTTCATCGGGCGTGCGGTGGTCACCCACCGTGAACTGCAGCTGGTCGTCGCCCTCTAGCGACGCGCGGTAGCCGCCCACCCCGGTGCAGGAGCCGGCACTAATCTGGGAGACACCGACATTCAGCAACTCATCCCGGAATTCGGGGCGCTCCCGGGTGGAGAGGATAAGGCCGGTATAGGGAAGCGCTAGGCGCAAGATGGCTACCAGCTTCTTAAACTCGGCATCGGACACCAGGTGGGGGTAATCGGAGAGCGAAACTCCAGCGGCCGGGCGCAGGCGGGGGACGGAGACAGTATGCGGCCCCACGCCGAAGCACTCTTCCAGGTGGCTGGCGTGGGCCAGCAGGGCCAGCACCTCGAAACGGTAATCATACAGGCCGAACAGCACTCCGATGCCCACATCGTCAATTCCGCCCTCCATGGCCCGGTCCATGGCCGTCAGGTGCCAACCATAGTTGGACTTGGGGCCCGATGGGTGCATGCAGCGGTAGGTGGGCTCGTGATAGGTTTCCTGGAAAAGGATATAGGTGCCGATGCCGGCCGCCTTCAAACGCCGGTAGTCCTCGACGGTGGTGGCTGCGATGTTAACATTGACCCGCCTAATCTGCCCCTGCTCCTTGCTGACCGAGTAAATGGTCTCGATGGCCTCAAGGACATAGTCAATGGGGCAGTTAACTGGATCTTCGCCGCACTCAAGAGCCAGGCGCTTGTGCCCCATAGCCTCCAGGATTTCCACCTCGGCGATGATCTCTTCAGTAGTTAAGCGGTGGCGGGGGAAGCGGTGGGCCGCCCGGTAACCACAGTAGCGGCAGTTGTTAGTGCAGTAGTCCGAGAGGTACAGGGGGGCGAACAGCACTACCCGCCGGCCGTAGATGCGCTCCTTGACCCCGGCGGCCGATTGGAACATCTCCTGCAGCACTCCCCCGTCCCGGACAGTCAGCAGCCGGGCCGCCTCCTCCAGGGTCAGTCCCCGGCCGGTGCGGGCCCGGGCCAAGATTTCCCTGGCGTCGCTTGCCCCGGCCGGCGGGGCACCCAGGAGGGTCTCGATCATCTTCCCATCAATGAAGCTGGTCACTGGGCACACTCCTTTCGGTCTGGCCGCAGGCTATGGCCACAGTCGGTGGCCACCACGCGGCCCATTCCCGTGATGATACCGGTCAGGCACTGGCGGCAGTGTTCGGGCTCCTCGCCGGTGCAGATCTTGCCCGGGTAGATCTGGTACAGGTTGCGGTAGGCGGCGGGGGTCACATTGGGCATCACCACATTGGCCCCGGCCCGCAGGGCTTTCTGGCGCCCCTGGGGGTCGAGGGCACCCAGAGCAGAGGTGGCCGGCAGGTGCACCCAGGGCATCAGGATTCTGGCCAGAGCCAGCACCCGCAAGGTCGCACTGACCGTGCCGGGCCGAGAGTCGGCCAGAGGGGTTTGGGGATGGGGAATGAAGGGACCGATTCCGGCCATATCCACCTCCAGCTCCTGCAGCAGCAGGAGGTCGGCCACCAGCGAGTCAGCCGACTGTCCGGGCAGGCCCACCATATTGCCGGCCCCGATCTGGAAGCCCAGCCCCCTGAGGTGCTTCAGGTTATCCACCCGGGTGGCCAGGTCGGTGCCGGGACGCAACCGCTGGAAGAGGATAGCATCACTGGTCTCGTGCTTGAGAAGGTATCGGTCAGCGCCAGCCTGCCGGAACAGGGCGTAGTCTTCAGGCGGCCGATCGCCCACGGAAACGGTGACCGCTGCGCCGAGCGCCTTGATCTGCTCGATGATACCAGCCAGGGTGGGGGCATCGTACCATGGGTCCTCACCCGACTGCAGGACGATGGTTCTGAACCCAAGGGCCACCGCGCGCCGGGCGATCTCGACGGTGTCGTCGGGGGCGATCCGGTAGCGGGTGAGGGTGGTGTTCCCGCTGCGCAGCCCGCAGTAGTGGCAGTTGCGTGAACAGTGGCTGGAGAACTCGATAACGCCCCGCAGGTGAACTTCATCTCCCGCATACCTGGCCCGGATATCATCAGCCAGGCGGACCAGAGCGGGGAGGGTATCCTCTTCCGGCGCCTCCAGAAGGTATTTCAGCAGCCCGGCATCGGGTGGACTGCCCGGGCGCAGTGCCGCGACAGCCTGGCTCGGTGACTGCGTAGCCATCACCGCCGGCTGCTCAGGGCGGCCCGCACCTGTACACCGGGGACGTTCCCCAGCTTGCCGGTGAGGGCGCCAATCTCATCCAAGGTACCGTCGACGATCAGGGCGATCACCGAGAGATCGCGCGCCCGATAGGGGATCCCCAGACGGCCGACAATAATCTCGCCCTGGGCGCTCAGTATTTCATTGACCCTGGCCGCGTTTTGCTCCCGGGCTTCGACCACAATCCCGACCACACCAATTCTCGTCTCCATCTGCCGACAACTCCTTTGCTGTTCTGCTGTCTCCGCGGGCAGCCAGGGCAAACAGAAAGCCCCCTCCCTCTGGGTGAGGCTGCAAGCCCTTGCCGCAGGACGGTTGGATGGCACTCCCCGACCAGTGTTGGACAGATGCCCAACCTGGTCAGGTTATTCATTTGTGAAAATCATAACATATTAGCGCATTGCGAGCAAGAGCATTTTGGGCTATATGTCCTTAAGAATCAAAAAGAGCCCGGCTGATGCCGGACTCTTCCTGACGACTCATTCTTGGGCCGAAACCATCTGGACGAAGTAGCGGTGGAACTCCACGCGGTCGGTGAGTTCCGGATGGAAGGCCGTGGCCAGCAGGTGCTCTTGCCGGGCGGCCACTGTTTTTCCTTCCAGATCCAGCAGGGGCCGGACGCCCGGTCCCATTGCCTCGATATAGGGGGCCCTGATGAAGACCAGAGGCAGCGGGGCCTGAGCAACCTCGGGCACCACCCGGTGGGCAATGAAGCTCTCCAGCTGGCCGCCGTAAGCATTGCGGCGCACCCGGATATCCATGAGCCCCAGGTGCCGGACCTCCTCTCCGGCGATCTCCCGGGCCAGGAGGATCATCCCGGCGCAGGTTCCCCAGACCGGCATCCCGCCGCGCGCCCGCTGGATGATGGCTTCTGCTAGGCCGCTGCGGTGCAATAGGCGACCGATGGCCGTACTCTCACCGCCAGGCAGAATCAGCCCCTCGACCTCGGCCAACTGGCTGGCGTTGCGGATCGGTATCCCCCGGGCGCCAGCCCGCTCCAACATGCTCAGATGCTCTGCCACTCCGCCCTGCAGGGCCAGGACGCCGACCCGCATGGCTTACCACCCGCGCTCGGCGTAGCGCTGTTCGACCCGCTCCAGCTCGATGCCGGGCATGGCCTCGCCCAGACCGGCCGAGACTTCGGCCAGGACGGCCGGGTTATCGTAGTGGGCGACTGCCTGGACAATGGCTCTGGCCCGGGCTTCCGGGTTCTCGGACTTGAAGATCCCCGAGCCCACGAAGACGCCATCGCAGCCCAGCTGCATCAGGAGGGCGGCATCAGCCGGTGTGGCCACGCCGCCGGCCGCGAAGTTCACCACCGGCAGGCGGCCACTGGACGCCGCCTCGGCCACCAGTTCGTAGGGGGCGCCCATCTCCTTGGCCGCGGTCATCAGCTCCTCGGCCGGCAGCGATGCCAGGCGCCGCAGCTCGCCCAGGATGGTCCGGGTATGGCGGACCGCTTCCACTACATTGCCGGTGCCCGCCTCACCCTTGGTGCGGATCATGGACGCTCCCTCGCCGATGCGGCGGAGTGCCTCACCGAGATTGCGGGCACCACAGACAAAGGGGATGGCGAAGCGCTTCTTGTCAATGTGGAAGAGTTCGTCGGCCGGGGTCAGTACTTCGCTCTCGTCAATATAGTCGATCCCCAACTCCTGCAGGATTTGGGCCTCCACAAAGTGCCCAATGCGGCACTTGGCCATCACCGGGATGGAGACCGCTGCTTTGATGGCCTTGATCATCCTGGGGTCAGACATGCGGGCCACCCCGCCCTGTTTCCGGATGTCAGCCGGTACCCGCTCCAGAGCCATGACGGCCACTGCTCCGGCCTCCTCGGCAATGCGGGCCTGCTCAACGGTGGTGACATCCATGATCACCCCGCCCTTGAGCATCTGGGCCAGGTTCTTGTTGAGCTGGAGGCGCTCGTCAGTACCCTGCGGTGCTGAACAGTTCATTGAGATCCCTCCTGGAAGTGAATTGCGCGTATGGTATAATGGAACTACCATAACAATGTGGATGGTTGGGCTAAGACAATTGTCGCTAACTCCGCCCGCCTGAGGCAATCCTTTTGTGGGGTGCATTATATGGGCCGTAGTGTTTCGATACAATTGGACCGAGATTCTGCCCTCCCCCTCTACCTTCAGTTGGGGCAGGCGCTCATCAGACAGATAGAAGCCGGGAAGCTGCGTCCCAACGACCAGCTGCCTACCATCCGTCGCCTGGCCCGTGAACTGGCGGTGAACCCGGTAACGGTGGTCAGCGCCTATCGGCTGTTGGAGGAGAAGGGTTATGTCACGGCCCGGGTAGGGAGCGGCACTTACGTCAACCCTCTCGCCCCCTGGCGGGAGGGGAGGCGGGTGGGCCGCGAGCGGTTGGTTCCGTCCGGCGAGGGGGAAGAGCTGCTGGCCGAGGTTCAGGGCGAGACCGACGGAGGCCAGTACGATCTGGCCAGTGCCTCCATCCCTCCCGAGCTCTTTCCGGTGGAGAGCTTCCGGGCGGCCCTCAATGAGGTTTTGCAGCGGGACGGCGGCCATGCCTTCAGCTACCAGGGGACCATGGGCTACCTGCCGCTCCGCCAGACCATCCGTAGCTTCATCGCCGAGGAGTATGGTATAGAGGCTGAGGAACAGGAGATTCATGTCGTATCCGGGGCACAACAGGGCATTGATATCATCGCCCGCACCCTTCTGGATCTCCAGGATGTCGTGGGTGTGGAGAGCCCCACCTACCCGGGGGCGGCCGATGCCTTCCGGGCGCGCGGGGCCCGCATTATGGAGCTGCCCATGGCCGACGATGGCCCCGATCTGGACGAGGTGGAGGCGCGGCTGCGCTCACGGCCACCCCGGCTGGTATATGTGATGCCCCACTTCCAGAACCCCACCGGGATTTCTTACAGCCTGGAGAAGAAGCGGGCTTTGCTGGACCTGGCAGGAGCCCACGGCTTCCTCATCGTTGAAGATGATTCCATGAATGACCTGTATTACCGGGAGAAGCCGGTACCCCTCAAGGCCCTGGATCGCTCGGGCCGGGTGATCTACATCAAGAGCTTCTCCAAGGTCTTCATGCCCGGGCTGCGGCTGGGCTTCGTGGTCGCTCCGGCTGCCCTCGGCCGTCGCCTGGCCGAGACCAAGCAGTATACTGACATCACCTCCTCCGGCCTGACCCAGCGGGCGCTGGACCTCATCCTGCGCCAGGGACTCCTTACCTCCCACCTGCAGGAGATTCGCCAGCTCTATTCGGCCAGGTGGGAGATGGTCAAGAGCGCCCTGGCCCGGCATCTACCCCGGGAGGTGCGCTATACCAGCCCCGATGGCGGGCTGCTATTCTGGGCCTCGTTACCCGAAGGGTTCTACTCCATGCACCTGTACGGCGAGGCGCACAAGCGAGGGCTACGGCTGGTGCCCGGCGATTTCTTCTACCCCGACCGGCGGCCGGTCGCCGGGTTTCGGCTGAGCTACGCCAGGCTGGCACCAGGGCAAATTGACCAGGCCATACAAGAGCTGGCCGAAGCCATTGATGAGCTCATTGCCGGCTACCCGGTGGATCCCTGGCGGGGCGGGAGAGAGCGGTTCTGGCTCTGATGCAGCCCTGAGGGGGGAATGCCCTGAGTTAACAACCCGGTTTACAGCCCACCCATCGCGCGGTATTATCATAAATGAACTGAATAGGTTAACCGTCTCTGGGGGAGCTGGTCTGACCAGCTGAGAGGAGGGTGCACCCTTCGACCCCTAGCACCTGATCTGGGTAATGCCAGCGTAGGGAAGAGCGGCCGACGAGCCTTAAACGCCGCGATCCCTGCCTGGGATGGCGGCGTTTGTATTGGGGAATAGGACAGGAGAGGTGGTTCTATGGATTTGAGGCTCTATGGGGTTATTGGCACCGGATACACCGGCGGGCGCGACCTGGTGCAGGCAGTGGAGGATTCCATCGCCGGTGGAGTAACCATCGTCCAGCTCCGCGAGAAGGAGCTGGGCGGGCGGGAGTTCATCGAGGCGGCCCGGCGTCTCCGGGAGGTTACCGCCCGGAGCGGAGTACCGCTGATCATCAACGACCGGGTCGATGTGGCCCTGGCGGTGGGGGCCGATGGAGTCCACCTGGGCCAGGAGGACCTTCCGGCTTCTGCAGCCCGGCGGCTGGTGGGTCGCCTGATTCTGGGGATATCGGTCAGCACTCCGGAGGAGGCTCGACAGGCCCAGCAGGACGGAGTTGACTACCTGGGGATTGGGCCCGCCTTTCCCACCCTCTCCAAGGGCGATGCCGGCCAAGCCATCTATCCGGCCGGAGTGAGGGCCATTACCGAAGTGGTGAAGGTTCCGGCGGTAGCCATAGGGGGGATCGGGCCGGGCAATATCGACCAGCTGGCCGGGACCGGCCTGGCCGGGGTGGCGGTAATCTCAGCTATCTACGGCCAGCCGGATATCAGGCGGGCCGCAGAGGCGCTCAAGGAAAGGGTGGCCCACTGGTCATGAGGGAAGTCTGGCGGATCATTGATGCCAACCTGAACCGGGCTAGGGAAGGGCTGCGGGTCCTGGAGGAGGCCGTCCGCTTCCTGCTGGACGATGCCGCTCTGACCCGGGAGATCAAAGAGCTCCGCCACCTGCTGGCCGTGGCTCCTCGCCCCGAGCTGCTGGAGGCCAGAGATACCGGGGACGATGTCGGGACAGCCCTGGAAGGGAGGGCCGAGGGGGAGCGGAACTCGCTGGTCCAGGTGCTGGCGGCCAACTGCAAGCGGCTGCAGGAAGCCCTGCGCGTACTGGAGGAGTACGGAAAGTTGGTAGGCCTCAATCACCGGGTTTTCAAAGAGGCCCGTTACCGTTCATATCAACTGGAGAAAATCCTCTGTGAAAGGATGAAAAACATTGAGCATTGCTGATCTAATCAGGGAGAAGAAACCGCTGGTCCACCACATCACCAACTATGTGACGGTGAACGATTGTGCCAATACCACTTTGGCCATTGGCGCCCTACCGGTTA
This sequence comes from Bacillota bacterium, assembly GCA_040758135.1. Classification (GTDB taxonomy): domain Bacteria; phylum Bacillota; class Sulfobacillia; order JBFLWA01; family JBFLWA01; genus JBFLWA01. The sequence goes on from JBFLWA010000003.1 coordinate 83,494, forward strand.
TGGCCCACAGCCCCGACGAGGTGGAGGATATGGTAAGCCTGGCCCAAGCCCTGGTGCTGAACATCGGTACCCTCGATAACAGCCAGGTAGCGGTCATGATCAAGGCTGGCCAGAAGGCTAACTCCCTGGGCATTCCGGTGGTCCTCGACCCAGTGGGAGCAGGAGCCACCCCCTACCGGACGCGCACCGCTGAGACCATCCTCAATGAAGTTACCGTGGCGGCCATTAAGGGCAACCAGGGCGAGATCTCGGTGCTGGCCGGGGCCGGTGGAGAGGTGAAGGGGGTCGAGTCGGTGGGGCAGTACGGCGATATTGAGGAGTCGGCCAGGCGCCTGGCTCTGAAGCAGGGCTGCCTGGTAGTGGTTACCGGGGTCGAAGATATCGTCACTGATGGCACTCGCCTGGCCCGGATAGCCAACGGTCACCCGGCCATGGGCCGGGTGGTGGGTACGGGCTGCATGGGGGCCTCGGTTCTCGGCGGTTTCCTGGCTGTTGGCACCGAGCAGTGGGAGGCCGCGGTGGAAGCTATGGTTTTCTACGGGGTCGCCGGTGAGCTGGCGGCGGAGCTCACCCAGAGCCCGGCGGCTTTCAAGATCGCTTTCCTGGATAGCCTGGCCGGGTTAACCGGCGACGGGGCTGCCCGCCGAAGGAGGGTAACCACCAGGTGAAGACCCAACTGGATTATGCCCGTTCCGGAGTGGTCACTGCCCAGATGGAGGAGGCCGCTCGCGCCGATAGGGTTAATGCCGAACAGCTCATGGAGGGGATTGCCCGCGGCGAGGTGGTGCTTCCGTATAACCTCAACCACCGGCCCGCCCGGCCCCTGGCAGTGGGGCGGGGGCTTTTTACCAAGGTGAATGCCAATATCGGGACCAGCGAGGCCTACCCCCAGGTAGAAAACGAACTGGCCAAGCTGCAAACCGCGCTTGGTGCCGGGGCCAGTTCCATTATGGATCTCAGCACCGGCGGTGAACTCAACGAGATCAGGCGCACGCTCATCGGGCAGAGCCCGGTAATGGTCGGCACCGTCCCCATCTACCAGGCCCTGGTGGAGGCGGCGGCCAGCGGCCGGGGCATGGTGGAGATGACCGAGGATGACATCTTCGGCGCTGTCGAACGGCACTGCGCCGATGGGGCCGATTTTATCACCGTCCACTGCGGTGTGACCCTTAAGGTCATAGAGGCCCTGCGGGAGAAGGGTCGGGTGATGGACATCGTCTCTCGGGGAGGCGCTTTCCTCACCGCTTGGATGCTGCATAACCAGCGGGAGAACCCGCTCTACACCGGGTTTGACCGTCTGCTGGAGATCGCTGCCCGGCACGATGTTACCCTGAGCCTGGGTGATGGGTTGCGGCCGGGCTGCCTGGCTGATGCCAGTGATGCCCCGCAGATCCAGGAGCTGCTGATCCTGGGCCAATTGGTCCTGCGGGCCCGGGAGGCCGGAGTGCAGGTCATGGTCGAGGGGCCGGGCCATGTCCCCATGGACCAGATCCAGGCCAATGTCCAGCTGGAGAAGAGCCTGTGTCACGGGGCCCCCTTCTATGTCCTGGGTCCCGTCGTCACCGATGTGGCTCCCGGCTATGACCACATCACCTCGGCCATTGGGGGGGCCATTGCCGCGGCGGCCGGCGCTGACTTCCTCTGCTATGTAACCCCGGCCGAGCATCTGGGGCTACCTACTGCCGACGATGTCCGGGAAGGGGTCATCGCGGCCAGGATTGCCGCCCACGCCGCCGATCTGGTCAAGGGGGTTCCCGGGGCCGGCGATTGGGATCTGGCCATGGCCCGGGCCCGCAAGGCGCTGGACTGGGGAGAGCAGATTAGGCTGGCCATGGACCCCCAGCGGGCGACCCGCCTGCGGCAGCAGAAGAACGAGGCAGAGCAGGAGTGCTGTACCATGTGCGGCCAGTTCTGCGCCTACAAGCTGATTAGCGAGTACCTGGGGACCACTGTACGGGGGAAGTGCTAAAAGTCGGGAAAACTCATTGACATCTGCCAAAACCAGTGCATATAATAATCAAAATAACCCCCACAATACTGCCAAAGACTGTGAAGGGGAGTAGTAGGCCAGGCGGCCTGACCGGCAGAGAGCCACCGTGACCGGTGAAAGGTGGTGGCAGGCCCGGTGCTGAACTCGCCCCGGAGTTGAAACGGTGAAAGCGCGCTAGTCGTTTCCGCTACCCTGGCGTTATGGGTCGAGTGGGCAGCCCGAGGGCTGCCAACACGGGTGGTACCGCGGAAGAGAGCCGTCCCGTCAGGGGCGGGTCTTTTTGTCGTACGCCCGGCATGGGCGTTGTCTTGGGGGTGAGTTCCCTGCGGAGGTGGGCAGTACCAACCGAGCGGGCGGGGCAACGGGTGATGGCCAGTGTATGCCGCTTCGTGCAGGAAAGAAACGAGGCCAAGAGCGCGGTATCCAGGCCGTGGAGGCGGAAGTTCTTGGGCTACAGCATGTACCAGCCCCTGGGCAACGCCTACGGGCGTACCCAGGGCCTGATGAGTCTTACAGAATGCTACGCAAAGCTTCGTAACGCTTAATGAACCGCCGGATGCGGACTCGCATGTCCGGTGGTGGAGAGGACGGCGGGGCGAACCCGCCTTCTACTCGATTCTCTTTCCGGACTGGGGAAGACTGAGCCAGGAGGCGAGAGCGATGAGCAAAGCTGGATACGACTTTAAGGCCATCGAGGCTAAGTGGCGTCGCCGCTGGACAGAGCTGGGCTTTGACCGGGCCAGTGAGGACTCGGAGGCGCCGCGCTTCTCGGTGATCCCCATGTTCCCCTACCCCTCCGGCAAACTTCACATGGGTCATGTGCGGGTCTATTCCCTGACCGATGTTATAGCCAAGTACAGACGCCGGATGGGCTTCAATGTCCTTCATGTCATGGGCTGGGACGCCTATGGCCTGCCGGCCGAGAATGAGGCCATCAAGAAAGGGACCCACCCCAAGCAGTCCATTGCCCAGAACATCGCGGTGATGAAGGGCCAGCTGCAGGAGGTAGGGATCGGGTACGACTGGTCGCGCGAGGTGGCTACCTGTGACCCGTCCTTCGACCACTGGACCCAGTGGCTGTTCCTGCAGCTGTTCAAGGCCGGGCTGGCCTATCGGGCCAGGGCGGCTGTCAAGTGGTGCCCCTCCTGCCACACCACCATTGCCGACGAGCAGGTCATTGAGGGGCGATGCGAGCGGTGCGATACCCCGGTGGAGACCAGGGAGCTAGAACAATGGTTCTTCCGGATTACGGCCTATGCCCAGCGGCTGTACGATGATGTGGACAAACTGACCAACTGGCCCGAGCGCATCAAGGCCATGCAGCGGCACTGGATTGGCCCGGGCCGGGGCGAGGATGGCGGGTTCCACATCCGCGACTGGCTGGTCTCCCGCCAGCGTTACTGGGGGGCCCCTATCCCCATTGTCTACTGCCGGGAGTGCGGGACTGTCCCTGTACCCGAGAAGGAGCTGCCCATCATCCTACCCGATGATGTCTCTTTCCGGGGCCAGGGAAGGTCGCCACTGGCCGACCATCCCACCTTCCGCCACATCACCTGCCCTGAGTGCGGTGGGCCGGCGGAGCGGGAGACCGATACCATGGATACATTCGTCCCTTCGGCCTGGTACTATCTGCGCTATACTGACCCGCACAACCCCCGGCAATTCGCCGCGGCCGAGCGGCTGGCCCGCTGGCTGCCCCTAGACCTGTATTTCGGCGGGCCGGAGCACGCCACCGTGCATCTGATCTACACCAGATTCATCATCAAGTTCCTGCATGACCAGGGGCACCTGCCCTTCGATGAGGGCATCGACCAGCTGTTCGTACAGGGGATTGTGCGGAAAGACGGGGCCAGGATGTCCAAATCCAAGGGGAACGCTATCAGCCAGGACGAGATGGTGGCCCGGTACGGGGCCGACGCCACCCGGACCTTCGCCTTATTCGTGGCCCCGCCCGAGCAGGATGTGGAATGGAGCAACCGGGGGATCACCGGAATCACCCGCTTCCTAGGGAGGGTTTGGCGCTTGGCCCAGGCCGTGAGCGGCAACCCCCTGACCTTGGGCGCCGACCCCGCGGATCCGCTGGAGCATCAGGTGCATGAGACCATTGCCCGGGTCACCGCCGACATCGAGGGGTTCAGGTTCAACACGGCCATCAGCACCCTGATAGAGCTGTCCCGGGCGGCCGAGCAACGCCTGGCCGAGAGCGGCCCCGATGCCGTTCTGCGCCGGGCGGTGCAGGCACTGGTGGAACTGCTCTCACCCTTCGCCCCCTATATCTCTGATGAGCTGTACCAGCAGCTGGGCGGGGCGACCAGTGTCCACCAGGCCCCCTGGCCCCGGTATGACCCCAGCCTCACCGGCGGGCAGTCTGTAGTCATCGTCTTCCAGGTTGACGGCCGGGTGCGCGACCGGGCCGAGTATCGGGAGCTTCCCGACCAAGAACAGCTTCGACGCGCTGCGCTGGCCAGTCCCCGGGTTCAGCGGGCTTTGGAGGGGCGCCGGGTCGCTCAGGTAATAGTTGTCCCGGGCCGCCTGGTGAACATCGTCACCAGCTGAAGACAGTGTCGGAAAAAGGTTCTCGCAACGGGTGGGCCGCTGGGAGGTTTTTGTCCAGAAGGTGGAGAACCTAAGGGCGAACCCGAACTCGAGGAGCCGGAGCTGATGACGACCCTTCAAACCCTGTCATTCTGGGACATCATTGGGGCGATATTTGACATAGCCATTGTGGCCTATGTCCTATATCGCCTGTTCCTGTTGATTAGGGGAACCCGGGCCGTGCCGCTGATCCGCGGGATTATCATCTTGCTGGCGGCCACACAGGTCACCCGGTGGCTGCGGCTCTACACCATCAACTGGCTCCTGGTGAAGATCCAGGTGCCTTTGTTGGTGGCTCTGCCCATTGTCTTCCAGCCTGAACTGCGACGGGCTCTGGAGCAGCTGGGCCGGGGGCGCATCTTCAGTCATACCCTGGCCAACCTGGGTGGCGAGGAGACCACCAGGACGGTTAACGAGGTAGCCCGGGCTACCGAGGTTCTCTCCCGGAACCAGATGGGGGCTCTGATCGTCTTGGAGAGGGAGACCGGGCTGAGTGATATTATAGAGAAGGGCATTACCATCGACGGAGTGGTCTCCGGCGAGTTCCTGGTGAATATCTTCATGCCCAACACTCCGCTCCACGATGGTGCAGTTATTATCCGCGGGAACCGGGTCCTGGCCGCTAGCTGCCTGCTTCCCCTGAGCGACAAGGATAACCTGTCGACCGAACTGGGAACCCGGCACCGGGCTGGACTGGGCGTTTCGGAGATGAGCGATGCTCTGGCGGTGATTGTGTCCGAGGAGACCGGAACCATCAGCCTCGCCAATGGCGGCACGCTAGTGCGCAACCTCGACGGCCATACCTTGAGAGAGATGCTCACCAAATTAATGCAGCCCAAACCGACCAGTAACCCCAGATTCTTCGGTTTCGGAGGACGGAACCATGAATAGGTTCATTGAGTGGCTCGATCAAAACCTCTCTCTTAAAGTAATGGCTATTCTTCTGGCCATAATCCTCTGGTTCCAGGCCATGAGCGATCTCAACCCAGTCGGCCAGCGGGAGATTCACGACATCCCCATCGCCCTGCAAAACCTGGACGAGAACCTGGTGGTCCTGGCCCAGAGCGCGGAGCGGGTGACCGTGGTCGTCCAGGCCGATCGGCAGCGCCTGGAAAAGCTGGACCCTCGGGAGTTCAGGGCCTATGTCGACCTAATGGGGGCCAGCGCCGGGAAAGGCTCTTTTCGGGTGGAGATAATGGCCCCGGCTGACCTGACTGCGGTATATGCCCGGCCAGCGCAGGCAAGTGTAACCCTGGATCGTCGGGCCCGCAAACAGGTCCCGGTCCATGTGACTCTGGTGGGAGCGCCGGGAACTGACCATGCCCACAAACCCGCGACCGTCCGGCCCGACTACGCGGTCGTCGAAGGACCCAACTCCCGGGTCCAGCTGGTGGAGGCCGTAGTGGCCGAGGTCGATATCACCGGTGCTACCGCCGACCTCACTGGGACGGTACCGGTGAGGGCGGTAGATGCCAGTGGCAATGAGGTACACGGGGTAACACCTACGCCCCTGATTGCCGAGGTAGGGGTTCCCATTGTCCAGTTGCCGCCGGCGGTGGCCCTGCCGGTAGCCATCACCCCCGTGGGCAAGCCGGCGGCCGGGTATGTGGTTACTGGGATATTGGTGGAGCCGGCTACGGTCACTGTCCGGGGCTTCCGGGAAGTGCTAGAGAAACTAACCGAGCTGCGCAGAGTTGTTTCGGTAGAGGGGCTAAATGCTCCGGCTCAAGTGGTAGTGGAGCTGGAGCTGCCGCCCGGCGTCCTGGAGGTAACTCCGAGCTCAGTAACGGTGTTCGTCCAGGTCGCCAAGGGAGACTAAGGTCATTGACCAGTCGTGCCGTCGCCTCATAGCCTGTAAATCAGTGAAAGCGCTGAAGCTAACGGTAGGAGGACATAATGAATAGACTTTTCGGCACTGACGGGGTGCGAGGGGTAGCCAATGCCGACCTCACACCCGAACTCGCCTATAAACTGGCCCGGGCAGGTGCTGTCTGCCTGACTAAACAGCATCGCCCGCGCGTTCTCATCGGCCGGGATACCCGCCTCTCCGGTTCCATGCTGGAGGCGGCGATGGTGGCCGGTTTCTGTTCGGTGGGGGCCGATGTGGTCAGTCTGGGCGTGGTAACTACCCCTGGGGTAGCTTATCTGACCAGGCAGACCGGGGCTGACGCCGGGGTGATGATCTCAGCCTCCCACAACCCCTTTCCCGATAACGGGATCAAGTTCTTCTCCCGCGACGGTTTCAAGCTGCCGGACGATGTTGAAGACCGGATCGCGGCCCTTGTTGAGCGGCCAGCGGAGCTGCCGTCGCCCACCGGCGCCGGCGTGGGCCGCCTCAGCGATGGGCAGTCCTACGCTGAGGATTACCTCCGCTATCTGGTAGGTACCGGCGCCCGGGCGCGCGGGCTGAGAGTGGTGGTTGACTGCGCCAATGGCGCCGGCTATTACCTGGCGCCTCGCCTCCTGGCCGAGCTCGGGGCAGAGGTGACTGTCATCGCCGACCAGCCCGACGGGACTAACATCAACGCCGGCTGCGGTTCTACCCACCTCGGTGCCCTGCAGGCCAAGGTGGCCGAGGTCGGCGCCGACCTGGGGCTGGCCCTGGACGGCGATGCCGACCGCTGCCTGGCTGTGGATGAGGGTGGGCGGGAGGTAGATGGCGACCAGATCATGGGAATTATCGCCCGCCGGCGCAAGGAAGAGGGGCGACTGGCCCAGGAGACCGTGGTGGCCACAGTCATGTCCAACCTGGGGCTGGAACGGTATCTGAACGAGACCGGGATTCGGCTGGTGCGGACCAAGGTGGGAGACCGGTATGTCCTGGCCGAGATGTTGGAGAACGGATATTCCTTCGGCGGCGAGCAGTCGGGCCATATAGTCTTCGGTGAGCTGGCCACCACCGGCGATGGTCTGCTCACCGCGGTGCAGCTTATCAAGGTACTGGTCGAGAGCGGCCATCCCCTCAGTAAGCTGGCTGCGCCCATCCAGCGGGTCCCGCAGGTCCTGGTGAACGCCAGGATAGCCCGGCGCTTCCCGTGGGAGCAAAATCCGGCCATCGGCGCGGCCGTGCAGCATGTCCGGGAGCAGATGGGAGACAGCGGGCGGATTCTGGTCCGTCCGTCCGGTACTGAGCCGGTGATCCGGGTGATGATCGAAGGGCTGGCTCCTGAGGAGGAGCTAATCCGGATGGCCAATTCGGTAGTGGGCGTTATCGAACGGGAATCTGGCCGCGCCGATTGACGCGCGGCCTGTCCTTGCCTTAATCTGTAAGTGTGAAAGGGGTGGTAGGAGCTTTACAGGCAACTGTATACCAGGCAGTGAATGGAGAAGACACGGCTGCCAAGCGCCAGGACTCGCCCGGCGGGCGAGTTGACGAGGTGGGGGATCTCGGACTATTCGGCGGGTGACCCCCGGTGTGCCACCATCGTCAGGCCATCCCCCAAACCCATCCGGTGACGGGTGGAACAAAAGGATGGCCGTGTGGATCAGCCAGAAGGCGATTTTTGTGCTACCAGCCTTCGGGTTCTTTTGCCGTGTCTCTGGGGTACGGTCACCCGTTCCCGGAAGACACGGCTTTTCGCTCTGCGGAAGGGAAATCTAAGGATTACCGGGGAGGAATGCATATGTGTGGAATTATCGGCTATATCGGTCAGCGCCGCGCGCTGCCCATTGTCATTGAAGGTCTGGCCAAACTGGAGTACCGCGGCTACGACTCGGCCGGGGTGACTCTGTATGAGAACGGCCAGTTAGTTACCGAGAAGAGGGTTGGGCGCCTGAGTGTTCTGGCTGAAGTGGTCAAAGGCGGCGAGCATCCGGCCCGCCTGGGTGTGGGGCACACCCGCTGGGCGACCCATGGCCGCCCCAGTGATGAGAACGCCCACCCCCATACTGACTGCAGCGGACGGTTTTCGGTCATCCACAATGGGATTATCGAGAATTTTGCCGAGCTGAAAGAGGATCTCCGTAAGCGGGGGCATGAGTTCATCTCGCAAACCGATACCGAGGTCATCCCCCACCTGCTGGAGGAGGCCTACCAGGGCGACCTGGTGGCCGCTATCCGCCAGGTAGCGGCCCAGCTGAAGGGCTCTTTTGCCCTGGTCGTCGTCGCCTCCGATGAGCCTGACAAGATCGTGGTGGTTCGCAAGGACAGCCCGCTCATCATCGGCCTCGGCGAGGGCGAGAACCTGGTGGCCTCAGACATTCCGGCCCTGCTCAGCCACACCCGCCGCATTTACATCCTGGAGGATGGGGAAGTGGCCACAGTGACCGCTCACAGTGTCACCGTCACCGACTTGGAGGGCCGCCCGGTAGCCAAAGAGGTGCAGGAGATCAAGTGGGATGCAGTGCAGGCTGAGAAAGGCGGGTATCCCCATTTCATGCTCAAGGAAATCTATGAGCAGCCCAAGGCGATCCGCGATACCCTCAGCGGGCGCATTGCCAATGGGCGGGCACGCCTCGATGAGCTGGAGGGAGAGGACCTGAGCAATGTGGAGAGGATCCACATCGTCGCCATGGGTACCGCCTACCACGCCGGACTGGTGGGGAAGTGGCTCATCGAGAAGCTGGCCCGCATCCCCGTGGAGGTAGAGCTGGCGGCTGAATTCCGCTACCGCGAGCCTCTCGTCGGGCGGAATGCCGTGATCTTGGCCATCAGCCAGTCAGGCGAGACCGCCGATACCCTGGCCGCCATGCGCGAAGGCCGGCGCCTGGGTGCCCGGGTCTGGGCCATCAGCAATGTGGTGGGGAGCAGTGTAGCCCGGGAGGCCGACCATGTTATCTACACCTGGGCCGGACCCGAGATCGCCGTGGCCAGCACCAAGGCCTATACCACCCAGGTGGTGGTTCTCGCCCTGCTAGCAGCCTGTCTGGCCGAGGAGCGGGGCACGGTTAGACCTGAAGATCTGAAGGCCTTCCTGGAAGACCTCAAGGAACTGCCGGTCAAGGTCAATGATGTTCTGGCCCAGGACGACAAGATCGCCAAGATCGCCCGGGATACCATCGCCAAGTGGGAGGATGTCTTCTTCATCGGCCGGGGCTTGGACTGGGCGGTGGCCATGGAGGGCCAGCTGAAGCTGAAGGAGACCTCGTACATTCACGCTGAAGCCTACGCGGCCGGTGAGCTGAAGCATGGGCCCCTGGCCCTCATCACTAACCGGGTGCCGGTGATCGCCCTGATCACCCAGCCCGAGCTGTACGACAAGATGGTCTCCAATGTCACCGAGGTCAAGGCGCGTGATGCGCTGGTTATCGCGGTCGCCTATGAGGATGATAACGAGATCGCCCAGCATGTAGATGAGGTCTACCGGATCCCCCGGATCAACCCGTTGCTGGCAGTGCCGCTGAGCGTAGTCCCGTTGCAGCTCCTCTCGTACCACGCCGCCGTCGCCCGGGGCTGTGATGTGGATAAGCCGAGGAACCTGGCCAAGAGCGTGACGGTGGAGTAAGACGCAGTGAGAGCCCTCAACACGAGGGCTCTCTTGGTGAGAGGAGTGAGGATATGCCAGACCTTCTGGTCAAGCTCTACCAGCTGCCCGCAGTGAAACCGATTTTCAGGGCACTGGGCGGTACTCTCCGCCAACAACTTTGACAGACCCAAGCCAGGTACCTGCCAGCCACCGAGTGTGCGGCGCTTATCGGATCGGTTTTCACCGGGTCGAACCAGGTAGACTAGGTATCCGTCCTCCTCCCAGACATTAGACAACCGTGGAAGCTGGCACGAATTGTCGAATCACGGCAGGAGGTTCCTTATCTCCTAGCGTATTCTCTTGGGAAGTACGATCTGGAACGAGGAAAGATCCATCCTTCTCCATTTAGCCTATTCCCGCGTCGGCACCCAGAAGCACTGTTTTGATGAGGTAGATTCTGAGGATGTTCTCAATTGGGCCCTGTTTAACCTTCAGCCAAACCAGATCGGGCAGGTCTGGTCACAAGACCGGAGACATGGCACTGGTTGACACAGCCAAGCTTCTCAAAGCCACCTTCTGGGAGATGGACATGAGGATCGCCCCTACGAGCTGTCGTTGAGCATTGGGACAGCATCGTTCTCACGTAATGCGACAACTGAATAGGCTCCAACAGGTGCCTTTGGGATACGGGAGGAGAATAGGGAATCGGGTGAGAATCCCGAGCGGTCCCGCCACTGTGACCGGGGAGTCGGCTTACGAAAGCCCACTGTTTGATCGGCTGGTGAAGCCGAAAAACGGGAAGGGGTAAGAAGACGAAGATCCGGGAGCCAGGAGACCTGCCTGTTGGCCTTTTGTATCTGCCTTCGGAGGAAAGGAGAGGTACAACGCGATGGATTTCATAATGCTATCTCGCGTTTACTAAGCGTCCCCCCCGGCCGAGGAAGGTCGAGGGGGATTCTTGCTCATTGGGCTCAACTTCTTGGAGGACAGCCAAATTAGCGACAGACATAGAAGGGAGGATGGTGATCATGGTTGGTTTTGCCGAAATCCGAAAACGCGACGGCCGGGTGGTACCCTACGACCGCTCCCGGATCGTCGAGGCTATCTATAAGGCCATTCGCGCGGTTGGCAGCGGCAATCGAGGATTGGCCGACGAACTGGCTCTGCGGGTGGAGAAATGCCTGCAGGACGGCTACCCGCCCAATGGGCTCTCGGTGGAGCTGGTTCAGGATATGGTAGAGAAAGTCCTCATTGAGGCCGGTCAGGCCCAAGTGGCCAAAGCGTACATCCTTTACCGCCAGAAACATGCTGAACTGCGTGATACCCGGGCCCTGGTCGCCGACACTGTCAGCCTCTTCGATGATTACATCAAGGAGACCGACTGGCGGGTTAAGGAGAACTCCAATATGACCTTCAGCCTTCAGGGGCTGAACAATCACATCATCAGCAATCTGACCTCCCGCTACTGGCTACACAAGATCTACAGCCAACGAGTACGGGAAGCGCACGAGAATGGCGATCTCCACATTCACGATCTGGGTATCCTGGCCCCCTATTGCGCCGGGTGGGACCTAGGGGCTTTCCTCCGGGACGGCTTCCGGGGTGCTACCGGGAAGATCCAGTCGGCACCACCCAAGCACTTACGCAGCGCTCTGGGCCAGCTGGTGAACCTGTTTTACACTCTTCAGGGAGAGGCAGCCGGGGCTCAGGCTGTATCATCCTTTGACACCTATCTCGCTCCCTTTGTCCGCCGTGATGGCCTCTCTTACGCCGAGGTCAAGCAGGCTATCCAGGAGTTTGTCTTCAACCTGAACATACCTACCCGGGTCGGCTTCCAAACACCTTTCACCAACCTTACCCTGGATGTCGCGGCCGGACAATCAGCCATTGCTGACGAATATGTGCTTGTATCCGGGGAGTATGGTGAGAACCGATACCGGGACTACCAACCAGAAATGGACATGATCAACCTGGCGTTCTGCGAGGTAATGCTGGCCGGAGACGCGGCCGGCCGGGCGTTTTCATTTCCTATACCTACCTACAACATAACCCGAGGCTTTGATTGGGACACTCCCGTAGCAGATAAGATTATGGAGCTGACGGCCAAATATGGTACTCCCTACTTCGCCAATTTCATGAACAGTGATATGGACCCCAGGGATGTGCGCTCTATGTGCTGCCGCTTGCGCCTGGATACGTCTAAATTAGAGAAGCGAGGGGGGCTATTCACCGCTAACCCGCTTACCGGCAGCATCGGCGTGGTGACGCTGAACATGGCCCGGATTGGCTATCTGTCCAAAACGGAGGCGGAATTCCTGGATCGCGTCGGGCGGCAGATGGAAGTAGCCAAGGAGAGCCTGGTTACGAAGCGGGCTATATTGGAGCGGCTAACCGATGACGACCTTTATCCTTACTCCCGATTCTACCTACGCGATATCAAAAGGCGGTTCGGCACCTACTGGAAAAACCACTTTTCCACCATAGGCCTGGTCGGTATGAACGAGGCTCTCCTGAACCTCCTGGGATGCAGCATTGCCGACCTTGAGGGTCAAAGCTTTGCCCGTAAAGTAATGCGTTTCATGAAAGAGCGCCTCCTGGCTTATCAAGCGGAGACAGGAGATAATTGGAACCTGGAGGCCTCCCCGGCCGAGGGGGCATCTTACCGGCTGGCCAGGCTGGACAAAAAGGCTTACCCCGAGATAATCACCGCTGGCCACGATGAACCTTACTACACTAACTCGACCCAGCTGAATGTCGCCTACACGCAGGATGTCTTTGAGGCTCTGGAACTGCAGGAGCCGCTGCAGAGTGAGTATACGGGCGGTACGGTCTTCCATGGCTTTCTCGGTGAGTGCATTGATGACATCGGGGCGCTGAAACACCTCTTGCAACGGGTTTTAACGAACTTCAGTATCCCTTATTTCACCATCACGCCTACTTTCTCTGTCTGTCCCGATCACGGCTACATCGCTGGCGAGCAATTCACATGTCCCGCCTGCGGCCGGGAAACAGAGGTCTGGAGCCGGGTGGTAGGCTACTTTCGCCCTGTTCAGAACTGGAATGCGGGCAAACGGGAAGAGTTTAAGAACCGTCGGGAATTCGTATCCCCTTAGCGGCCAGGTAATGGTCTGAATGATAATCGCTGGTTGGCAGAAGACCTCGGTCGTAGACTATCCGGGAAGGCTTTGCAGCACCGTCTTTTTGGGCGGTTGTAACTTTCGTTGCCCTTTCTGCCACAATGGCATCCTGGTAACTGATTCCCGCGGCGAGGCCATACCCCTGGAGTGGGTGGTCGAGCACCTAACCCGGTGGCGTCACTTGCTGCAGGCCCTTACCATCAGCGGAGGTGAGCCCACTCTACAGCCAGACCTCCTGGCCCGGTTGGTGCGGGCCGCTAAGGACCTGGGCTATCAAGTAAAACTGGACACCAACGGCTCCCGCCCGGAGGTGGTGCAGGGGTTGCTGGATCTCCTGGATTATGTGGCACTAGACGTAAAACACCAACCGGAGGGCTATGCCGGCGCAGCCGGTGTCCCGGTGGATCTCCGCGCAGTGGAACGTACGGTCCAAATCATCGCCGGTCGCCCGCATGAACTGCGAACCACCCTGGTACCGGGGCTCCACACGCCCCAGGACATCGAGCTCATCGGCCGGTGGCTGGGCTCGGCCGCTTCGAGTGGTACAGGGGCAGCTGGCTACGCCCTAATCGCCCGGACCTATGTCCTGCAGCCCTTCCGGGCGGGTCCCGGTGTGCTTGATGCCGTTTACCGGGGGCTCCGCAGCTTCACTCCCGAAGAGATACAGCGGTTCAGATTCGCAGCCGAGAAGTATTTTGCGCGGGTGCTGGTACGGGGCATGTATAAAGAGGGTTAACCCTTCTCATTCGAGCAGAAAAGGAGCCGGCAATTCCGCCGGCTCCCAGAGATATCCTATCACGGACGGCAGTTATTTATAATACTGGTTCGGCGCGGGTGTCCTCAGGCATGATGGCACGACAGTGGCCGCCAAACTAGCGGGTGCCTTCACAAGGAAAAGCGCGCCAGCTGGCGAAGTTACTATGAGATGCAATACCCGAAGGGGATGCTTCGACCATGCCCATCCTCGCTCACGGCATCGATATTATCACCACCTCCCGTGTCGCCGACCTGCTCGAGCGGCACCCGGAGCGCGCCCTTGAGCGCCTGCTCACCCCGGCCGAACAAGCCTACTGCCAGGCCAAGGCCGACCCAGTTCCCCACATTGCCGCCCGGTTCGCCGCCAAAGAGTCGGTGGCCAAGGCCCTCGGCACTGGCCTGCGCGGCTTCCGTTGGACCGATATCGAGATCATCTCCAGTCCCCTCGGCCAGCCCGAGGTGAGACTCCACCAGGGCGCGGCGCAAGCGGCGGCCCGTCGGGGCATACAACACATTCTGATTAGCCTCTCCCATTGCCGCGAGTACGCAGTAGCTTCGGCCATAGCTATAGGAGGCGAGTAGCATGTACGCGCTGACTGCCGCGGAGGCACGTCGCGTTGACCAGCTGGCCCAGGAGCGCCTGGGTATCCCCTCATTAATCCTCATGGAGAACGCCGGGCGCTCGGCGGCCCGGGTGGCCGGCGAGATGCTCCACCAGGAGCAGGACCCGGTGGTGGTCTTGGCCGGCAAGGGGAACAACGGTGGTGACGGGTTCGTCCTGGCCCGCCATCTCTGGACTGCCGGGACCCCGGTAGCGGTCTGGGTCATCGGTGACCTCGACCAGACCAAGGGCGATGCCCGGACCAACCTGGAGATCCTGTGGCGGCTGGGGGTGCCGGTGCGTCACCTTTCGTTGGTCCAGGCCAGCCACCTGGAAGAACAGAGTGACCTCCGGCGGGACCTGGCTTCCGCCCGGCTCATTGTGGATGCCCTGTTCGGAGTCGGCCTCCGGGGCGACCTGACCACCCCCTGGCCCGGGCTCTTCGGGTACATCAACCAACTGCCCGCACCGGTGCTGGCTCTGGATCTCCCCAGCGGCATCGATGCTGATACCGGGCGGCTCTGCGGGGCAGCCATTAGGGCTGATGTTACTATCACCTTCGGTTTCCCCAAGCGAGGGCTCTTCCTGGATGCCGGGCGCGAATACGCCGGTGAGGTAGAGGAGGCCAGCCTGTCCCTCCCGGTCGACCTTCCCGAGGAACTGGGGGTGAAGGGCCGGCTTCTTTCGTCTGAATATGTACGACAGCTCCTGCCGGCCCGGTGTGCCGATACTCACAAAGGCGATTACGGCCATGTCCTGGTCATCGGCGGCGCCCGGGGCTTTAGCGGGGCCGCGGTGCTGACCGCCCGGGGCGCGCTGCGGGTGGGGGCTGGCCTGGTTACAGTGGCCTCACCCAGCGACAGCCAGCCCACAGTAGCCCATCACCTGGTGGAGGCGATGACCTTCCCCCTGCCTGCAGGCGAAGGGGGGCTGGCTTCAGAGGCTGTGGCGGTTATCCTCGAGCACTGCCTGCCCCGGGCCGACTGCATCGCTATCGGACCCGGGCTGACTACCCAGGGGGCGGCCCCTGAACTGGTCCGGGCTCTCATCGAGAACAGCCCGGTCCCCCTGGTACTGGATGCCGATGCCCTGAACTGTCTCTCCGGCCAGGCCGACCTGCTGCGCAAAGCCCGGGCGCCGGTGGCCATAACTCCCCACCCGGGAGAGATGGCCCGCCTGGTGGGGCAAGATATCTCCGTGGTCCTGGCCGACCGCGCCGCCTGCGCCAGCGAGGCTGCCCGGAGGTGGAACTGCCAGGTGGTGCTCAAGGGAGCCGGAACAGTGGTCGCGGCTCCCTGGGGTGAACTGGCCATCTGCCCCACTGGCAACCCGGGGATGGCCACCGGTGGCAGCGGCGATGTCCTCACGGGCATCATCTCCGCTTTTCTGGCCCGGGGACTGGCCCCGCACCAGGCCTGTCAGGCCGGCGTTTACCTCCACGGCGCGGCCGGTGACTGGGCGGCCCGGGAGTTGGGCCAGGAGGCAATGGTCGCCGGTGATATCGCGGAATCATTGGGCAGGGCCATGGACCAGCTGGACTGGGACCACCACGACCTCCCGGAAGAATGACCGGGAAGCGGGAGGATGCTATGCGGCGAAGAGCAACCGCCGGGATTCTGGTGCTTTGGCTGGTATCCGGGCTGTTGGCCGGCTGTCGTCCGGCCGGACCAACGGTCTGGCTAAAAGTGTTTCAGGACAAATTAGAGCGGGCTGACGGGCTCCGGGCCACCATTATTATCACGGAACCGGCCGGGCTGGTCTGGGAGCATCGCCTCTACTGGCGGCGCGATGGCGCCTACCGCATCGAGGTAGTGCAGCCAAAGGGTCTGGCCGGTCAGTATACGGTCAGTGATGGCCGGCAGCTTTGGTGGGTCAGCCAGAGAGGTACAGTCTTCGGTCCGACTCCGGTTGCGGCCGGCCTGTCCGGGACGGAGCGGGTTCTGGGTCTCCTCGCCGCCAGCGATCTCTACCGGGCCGGGCTGAAATACACCCGGGCCGGTGACCGCTACTTGGCCCGCCTGGACGATGGTCAGTTGACCGTGGAGTTTCGGGGGGGCCAGCCGGTGGCCTGGGAGCGACGGCGGGCTAACGACGAGCTGGTGGTAGCCGCTGAACTCCGGGAGATCGTCTTCGGCCCTCTGCTGGGCGATGTATCCTTCACGCCTCCCTCGCCCGGCACAGCCCCGCTCCCCGGACCCTGGGAGACACTCACCCCCGGCCAGGCCCAAGCCCACCTCGGCGGCCTCAGCCTGCCGGCTGGACTGGCCGGGCGGGCCGAACTCCAGGGCATTCGAGTGGGCCAGGGTGAGCCTTTCTGGCTGGCCGCCCTCTACGCGGGCCAGGCGGGACAGGTCACCCTGACCGTGAGCCGCAGCCTCGATTGGCCCCCGTTTGCCGGGATGGCTACCCGGGAACGCTCCGGGAGGGCCTTTCTTACCTTAAGCGCTGGCAACCTGCGGATTGTTGCCTGGCAGGAGATGGGGTACCAGTTGGTGCTCCTGGGTAACCTGGGGCTGGAAGAGATGATGACACTGGCTCTAATCCGGTAGGGGGAGCAGGAATTTCCACTAACAGCAAGGAATGATAACAACCATCTACGATGGGAGGTGGGGCGTGTGGCGCAACCCAACCTGATCCCGGCAGCGGTCCTGGCGGGCCAGAACTGCGGGAAGGCCCAAGGCCGACAGCGCGAGCAGATCCGGCGTCTGCTGAGGGAGGGCTACCGGCAGATGGCACAGCTCAATTTGGAGCTGGCCGAAGAAGGACTGGCCGATGTCTATCTCATTGACAGGAGGGAACCCGCGCCTGACCAGCCGTGAGGCCTCGCCGGGTTATCGTTAAACGGGGCGAGGTCTACTACGCCGACCTGAGCCCGGTCATTGGGTCCGAACAGGGTGGCATCCGGCCGGTTCTGGTCATCCAGAACGATGTGGGCAACCGGTACAGCCCAACGGTCATCGTTGCCGCCATCACCTCGCAGATCGAGAAGTCCAAGATCCCCACCCATGTCGAGCTGAAGAACGATGAATGTGGTTTCGAGCGAGACTCGGTGATTCTGCTGGAACAGATCAGAACCATTGATAAGCGACGGCTCAAGGAGAAGGTCGGCCACCTGAGCCAAGAGATCATGGCCCGGGTGGATGTAGCCCTTGGTATTAGTGTCGGTCTCCATGAGTTTTAGAACTTCGCTCGCCGGAGTCCTTTGGCAGGCGAAGTTTTTTGCTGCTTTCCGCAGGATTGTTCCGGCTTACTGCGAATAACCTGTTGGAACAGAAAGGAGGAGGTCGTGGTGCAAATCGCCAGATTACCTCGGGTACGGCTGGCCTGCCTGCCCACCGCTCTCGAGGAGTTGCCCAACCTGAGCAGGGCCCTCGGCGGCCCCCGTATTTTCATCAAGCGTGATGACAATACCGGTCTGGCCGTAGGGGGCAACAAGGCCCGCAAACTCGAATTCCTGGTGGCCGACGCCCTGGCTAAGGGTGCCGATACTTTGATCACTACCGGCGGCCCCCAGTCCAACCACTGCCGGATGACGGCCGCGGCCGCCCGCAAAGCGGGGTTGCGGGCGGTCTTGCTCCTGACCGGCTTGCCGGTGGATACTTACCTCGGTAACCTCTTGCTCGACTCGATCTTGGGCGCGGAGGTCCGCTTCACCGCTGCCGGAACGCCGGAAGAGGTTGAGGCCGGACTGCAACAGATTGCCACTGAACTCAGGGAGCAGGGCGCTCGGCCCTACGTCATCCCTCTGGGTGGGTCCAACGCCCTCGGTGCGGTGGGGTATGTCACCTCGCTGCTGGAGACAGTGACCCAGGCTACTGCAGCCGGGATCGCCTTTGACCGGGCCTATGTTGCTTCCGGTTCCGCTGGCACCCAGGCCGGTCTCGAGCTGGGGGCGCGGATGGTCGCGCCTGGCCTGGTGGTCCAGGGGATCAGCGTCAGCCGCCCGTCAGAACCACTGCGCGCCCTGGTGGCCTGCCATGCCAATGCCTGCGCCCAGCTGCTGGGGGTGCCGACAGCTTTCGCCGCCGCCGAGATCCGGGTGGATGACCGGTATGTCGGACCCGGCTATGCCCAGATCACCCCGGGCGGCATTGAAGCCATTGAGCTGCTGGGCAGAACTGAGGGGATCATCCTCGATCCGGTCTACACCGGCAAGGCGATGGCCGGTCTCATCGACCACATCCGGCAGGGCCTGGTCGGCCCCGATGAGACGGTTGTGTTCTTCCACACAGGGGGCAGCCCGGCTCTGAATGTCTATACTGAACATTTCCAAACCAAAGCGAGGTAACCAGTGGTGAGAAAACCCATTATCGGCCTATCCGGCTGTCATGAACTGGACAAGGAATGGATCTACATGCCCCATGATTACATCCGCTCGGTGGAGCTGGCCGGCGGCCTCCCGGTGGTCTTACCCGTCACGACTGATGCAGCCCTCATCGAGGCCCAACTGGCTGCCGTTGACGGGCTGGTGCTGACCGGCGGCCCCGATGTCAACCCACTCCTGTTCGGCGAAGAACCCATCCCCAAGATGGGGGCGATCAGTCCGGAGCGGGACGAGTTCGACCTGGCCTTAGCCAGAGCGGCCCTGGAGCGGAAAATGCCTGCCCTGGCCATCTGCCGGGGTGAGCAGGTGCTGAATCTCGCCGGTGGCGGTACTATCTTCCAGGACATCTACGCCCAGAACCGGGACTGCTTCAAGCACCGGCAGGAGGCGCCGCGCTGGTTGGCTACCCACACTGTGGAGGTGGTGCCGGGCACCCGCCTGGCGTCACTGCTGGGAGAAGGGAAGACCAGTGTTAACACCTTCCACCACCAGGCGGTGAAGGAGCTGGCCCCGGGGTTTGTCCTCAGCGCGAGCTCCGGCGATGGGATCATAGAAGCTTACGAAGTAGCCGGGCACCCCTTCGCCATCGGGGTACAGTGGCATCCGGAGAGTTTCTGGCGGCAGGGGAACTTCTTATGCCTCTTCCGGGCTTTGGTGGAAGCCGCCCAGGCGAGGCGGGATTTGGATGGCTAACCGACCGCGTGCCCGCGAGATCGGCCTGACTTTCGGCGACCTGCCGCCGGGCCCCCGCAACGCGCTGACCGATGTGCCCGGTGTCCGGATAGGACAGGTGACCATCATCGAAGGCGAGGGTGCCCTGGTTCCGGGCCGGGGACCGGTCAGGACCGGCGTCACCGCTATTCTTCCCCATTCTGGGAGCATCTTCCGGGATAAGGTAACCGCGGCAGTCCATGTGCTCAACGGCTTCGGCAAGACCATCGGCCTGGCCCAGGTGGCCGAACTCGGCAACCTGGAGAGTCCGATTTTGCTCACCAACACACTGAATGTGCCGCGGGTGGCCGATGCTTTGCTCGATTACCTTATCGAGGAGAACCCCGAGATCGGCATTACTACTGGCACCGTTAATGTAGTGGTCGGCGAGTGCAATGATGGTTACCTTAACGATATCCAGGGAAGGCATGTGCGGGCTGAACATGTGCGCCAGGCCTTGGCCGGGGCCACTGACGGGCCGGTAACCGAGGGTTCGGTAGGAGCCGGTACCGGTATGTCTTGCCTGGGCTTTAAGGGCGGGGTTGGCACTTCGTCGCGCCAAGTCGGCCGCGACCCGGCCTTCACCGCCGGTGTGCTGGTGGTCGCCAACTTCGGCGCCCGGCGCCAGCTGATCATCGATGGGGTACGGGTCGGCCGCGAACTGGCCGACTGGCAGGGCGAGCCGCCGCCGGGCCCACATGGGTCGATTATGATGATCGTGGCTACCGATGCCCCACTGAGCTCCCGCCAACTGGGCCGCCTGGCCCGCCGGGCCCCGCTGGGCCTGGCCCGCACCGGCTCCACCGCCTCCCACGGCAGCGGTGATTTCGTCATCGCGTTCTCAACTACTCGCCGTTACTGCCACCGGGTGGAAGACGATCCGTCCGAGGCGCCGCCCAGGTGTCGCGATGATGCTCCCCTTCTGGGCGACCTCTTCCAGGCGGTGGTAGATGCCACCGAGGAGGCAGTGATCAACTCATTGTTCGCCGCTGAAACCATGATCGGCCGCGACGGACACGTACGCTATGGGCTTCCATTGGATCGGGTAGCCGATATCCTCAGGAAGTATAACCGCATTTAGCAGGGGGAATAGCAGTATGTCGGACAAGCTGGTCAATGTCATCAGAGGCAATATCGTAGAGAGTCTGCACACTGGCGACCTGGCCGTGGTCGACCACACCGGCCGCCTCCTCTACTCCATCGGCGACCCCTACCGCGTCACCTATCTGCGCTCAGCGGCTAAGCCCGTCCAGACTCTCCCCATGGTTGAATCAGGCGCCCCCGAACGTTTCGGTCTGACCGATCGCGAGATCGCCGTCACCTGTGCCTCGCACAGCGCCGAGGAGATGCATGTGGAGGCAGTCACCTCTATCCTGCGAAAGGCTGGGCTGACCACTGAGGCTCTTCAGTGCGGCTGGCACCCGCCCATCCACCGCCCCAGTGCCGACCGTCTGGTCGAGCTGGGCCAGAAGCCGGGGTGCATCCACTCCAACTGCTCGGGCAAACACTCGGGCATGCTGGCCCTGGCGGTCCAGATGGGCTGGAGTCTCCACGACTACTATCGGCTGGAGCATCCGGTGCAGCAAGCGGCCTTCCGGGCAGTGGCCGAGATGTCGCAGTATCCGGCTGAGAAGATTGAGATTGGCATCGACGGCTGCGGGGTGCCGGTCCACGGTATGCCCGTCTACAATATGGCCCTCATGTTTGCCCGGTTCACCAAGCCTGAGCTCTTCGCCTCAGAACGGCGGGCCGCGCTGGAACGGGTCAGCCGGGCCATGACCAGTCATCCCGAGTTGGTGGCCGGAACCGGGGCCTACAATTCGGAACTGATGCGGATCGCTCGCGGGGACGTGGTCGCCAAGACCGGCGCCGAGGGCGTTTTCTGCTGCGCGCTGGTGGGACAGGGCATCGGTATTGCTGTAAAGGTGGATGATGGTAACCGGCGTGGGTACGAGCCGGTCATTACCCGGGTTTTGCATCAGCTAGGTGGTCTCAGCGAAGAGCAATTGGTTGAGCTAGAGAAGTTTCATAATCCAGTGGTGAAGAACTTCAAGGGTGAGATTTGCGGCCGGGTCGAACCGGCCTATCACTTGACCAAGCACTAAAGGGCAGGGAGGGGAACCAATGAGAGTCTACATTTCGGCCGACCTCGAAGGGATTAGCGGGGTGGTCAACGGCGTCCAGACTGGTGGTGACGGTCCCGAGTACCAGCGGGCCCGACGCCTGATGACCGCCGAGGTCAACGCGGCCATTGAGGGGGCCCTGGCCGCCGGGGCCGCGGAAGTGGTGGTTAACGACTCCCACGGCGGTATGCGCAACATTCTCATCGAAGAGCTAAACCCGGCGGCTAAGCTGATTACCGGAACGCCCAAGCCACTGGTGATGATGGAGGGAGTCCAGGATGGCTTTGATGCGGTCTTCTTCATCGGCTACCACGCCCGGGCCGGCACCCCTGGGATCCTCAACCACACCATCTCGGGACGGGCGGTGGCCAATATCCGGGTAGATGGCCAGGATCTGGGCGAGACCGGGATCAATGCACTCATCGCTGGCTATTACGGGGCTCCGGTGGTCATGGTCAGTGGTGACAGTAATCTGGCGGCCGAGGCCCGCGATTTCCTGGGGAACATCGAGGCAGTGGCGGTGAAGGAGGCCAACGGCCGCTTCAGCGCTTGTTGCCTGTCGACGGCGGCGGCTGCCGCGGCCATTAAGGAGGGAGCCATCCGGGCCCTGGAACGGCTGGGCGAATTCCAGCCCAAGCGCCCGCCCCGACCGGCCTCCCTGGAGTTGACCTTCTTCAGCACGGCCATGGCCGACATGGCCGAAAACATCCCCGGCACCGTCCGGGTGAACCCGCTGACGGTATCTTTTACCCATGAGGATTATATTGTAGCTTTCCGGGCCATCCGGGCCATGATTGGCCTGGCTGGAACCCTCTAAAGCACACTCGGATTGAGGAGGAGAGAAGTATGAGAACCAATCGGGAGAAACTGGTCCGGATTTCCGTTGAGGGCGAGATCGCGCATCCCATGGCCCGGATGCCCTATCGCACCGGTTATGATGGTGTGAACCGGGTCCATCCCGGTACTGGCGGGATCACCTATAATGTGCGGGTTGGCGACTTGGCTCTGGGCTGGGAGGGCGACCATGTGGAACCGGCGGTCAGCACCCGCAACAAGGATAATGACGCCAATGGCGCCTACAACACCTTCGCCTGTGTTGGCAATGAGGCGGTAGTAATTTCCGGTGATGCTAAAGGCGCCCGCGGTGTGGTCACCGGCACCCACGGTGGCATTGAGCATGTGATCATCGATTTCCAGCCCGAAGACATGGAGAAGATGAGTATCGGTGATAAGATCCGGATCCAGGCCTATGGCCAGGGGCTCAAACTTAGCGACTACCCCGGGATCGAGGTCCTTAACATTGACCCCGACTTCCTGGAGAAGTTGGGGATCAAGGAAGTCGGCGGCAAGCTGCAGGTTGCGGTAACGGTCAAGGTCCCGGCCGTGGCTATGGGTTCCGGGCTTGGCTCCAGCACCGCCCACCGCGGCGACTACGACATCACCACCCAGGATCCCGCGACCATCAAGGAATACGGCCTGGAGAAGTTGCGCCTGGGCGATATTGTGGCTATCATGGATGCTTCGGCGTTCTACGGCTGGAGCCACCGCCGGGGAGCAGTGATCATCGGTATTGTGGTCCACAGTGATTCCAAGATCTCGGGACATGGCCCCGGTGTCACCACCCTGCTCACCTGCAACCACGGGGAGATTGTCCCAGTCATCGATCCTAAGGCCAATATCGCCGACATTTTGGGGCTGAGGAAGTAATGAAAGAGCTTCTGGAGCGCGCCAACCAGCTGCTGCCCCGCCTGGTGGAGATTAGGCGCGACCTTCACCGTCACCCTGAACTGGGGATGGAAGAGGTTCGGACCGCCGGGATTGTGGCTGCGATCCTCGAGGAACTGGGCACTGAGGTCAAGACCGGGGTCGGCGGCACCGGTGTGGTGGGGCTACTGCGCGGCGCCCGGCCGGGGAAGACCATCGCCCTGCGGGCCGATATGGACGCCCTTCCGGTGGCTGACCAGAAAGAGGTCGACTACCGCTCGCAAGAGCCCGGCAAGATGCACGCCTGCGGCCATGACGGCCATACCACGGCCCTGCTGGGGGCGGCCATGCTCCTGGCCAGCCTGAGGCATGAACTGAGTGGGAATGTCAAGTTCCTCTTTCAGCCGGCCGAGGAAGGCCCGGGCGGGGCTGAACCGATGATTGCCGCCGGGGCTATGAAGAACCCAAAGGTTGACGCCATCATCGGGGCCCACCTGGCCCCCAGGCAGAAGGTAGGTGAGATCGGCATTCTGGCCGGTCCCATCTCAGCGGCCACCGATCAGTTCAACGTGACCATCACCGGCCAGGGCGGGCACGGCGCCCACCCCGAGGGGACGGTTGACCCGATCGTCATCGCCGCCCAGGCCATTGTCAATCTCCAACAAATTACCAGCCGGGAGACCTCGGCCTTCAAGCCCCTGGTGGTGACAGTGGGCACCATCAATGGGGGATACCGTTACAATGTGATCCCCGACCGAGTCAGTTTCAGCGGCACTGTGCGCACCACTGACCCCGCTCTGCGGGCTACCATGCCGGACCGGCTCCGGCGGATCATCGGCGGCATCTGCCAGGCGCATCGGGCCGAGTTCGAGTTCGAGTATATCCCGGGCTATCCCCCCAATGTGAACGACGCGGCGATGTGCGAGTTTGTGGCCGGGGTGGCCCGGGAGCTCCTGGGCCCGGAGGCGGTAGTCACCGATGTGCCCAGCATGGGCGGAGAGGACTTCTCTTACTTCGGCCAGCTCTCCCCCAGTTGCTTCTACCGATTGGGCGGTGGCGACAGCGAGCAGTACTCGTTCCCACTGCACAATCCGCGCTTCGACTTCGATGAGCGAGCGCTGGCGGTGGGGGCCGCCCTAATGGCGGCCTGCGCCCGGAAGTACCTGTCCTAGGCTGCCGAAGCCCGGCCCCTGCGGCCGGGCTTCTTTGATAGTACTTGGAGGAGATCTGAAACCCACTTCGAGCTTTTTCGTATGCCAGATATTAGACAGAGGTAACGAGTCAGGGGTGAGTTCTGGTGTTCTTCCGATTAGCCCTGTACAACATGAAAAAGAACCTTAACCGCAGTCTTCTGGCGGTTGCGGTTATGGTCGTCGCCTCGGCTATCCTCACTGGCTCCTGGGCGATGCCTGTCGGCTATACCGAGGTTGCTTTCCTAGGGTACCGGCAAGCGGTGGGGGCCGACATCATCATCTACCCGGGGCAACTGCTCTACCAGCGCCAGCCGGGCGACCAGACCCTGAGGATGACGGTCCCGGTGGGTGCCTTCGGCAACTCTCTGGACTTCTTTCATAGGGAGCTGCGCAGCGGCTACCTAACCAGGGATGGAGCCACAGCTGCCGTAGATTATCAGGCGGTTAGTGACGCCTGCCGAACGGTGGGGGGGATAGAAGCTGGGATAGAAGCTATCATCCCCTACCTGAGTATGCCGGCCCGGGTTGTTATCCCCGACCCTAGGATTAATGGCAACCGCGAATACCGGGTCATCCTCCGGGGGCGGCGGCTGGACATCGACTATGCCAAGTACCAGTTTGGTTCGCTGCTATCTAAGGCCATATCCATTGAAGATGGCCGGGTGCCGCTCTACCGCAATGAGAATGGGATCGAGTTCAGCCCGCCTCCGGCCCTGGGCGATGATCTCCGGCTGGAATTGCCGGTGGTCCGGGGTATCTACGAGGGGCGGCCCATCTACGATTTTAGCCAGACCGTTACGGTGATGGCGGCCTATGCCGGCATCTACTCCATCTCGCTGGGGGTTGATACCGCTCGGGATGAGGACGGCAGACCCATCACTGACGAAAGCGGCCGGTCGGTCCAGGTGGAGACCTTTTGGCGGGAGCCGGAGGTCATCGTCCCGGAGGAGGCCTGGCGGGAATGGGCCCATCTGGCCGGGCTGCCGGAGGGGCACTATACCCAGATTGGGCTGGTGGTGGAATCGATGTTTGATGCCCAGCAGATCGCAGCAACTCTGGGCCAGGCACTACCTGAATATACGGTCGTCACTGTCCCCCAGGAGGCGCTGTACCAGAAGCAGTCCCACGTGCGCGAGACCGGCCAGGTACCGGTCCCCGACAACCTGCGGCATC
Organism: Bacillota bacterium; assembly: GCA_040758135.1. Lineage (GTDB taxonomy): Bacteria > Bacillota > Sulfobacillia > JBFLWA01 > JBFLWA01 > JBFLWA01. The sequence continues at coordinate 109,206 of JBFLWA010000003.1, forward strand.
TGCTGCTGGGGCTGACCTACCTCATCGCCGGGATCCTGGTGGCCACCAACATGTTCGTACTCGTCAACCAGAGGCAGAAAGACCTGGGGATTCTCAAGGCCATCGGTGTGGGTACCCGGGAGATCTTTGTCATGGTTCTCACCGAGACCATGGCCATCTGCTGGATCGGTTCATTGGTCGGCTTCGCTCTGATGTGGCTGCTTAATATATATCTCTATCTCTTTACAAAGCTATCACTGGCCGAGATCGGAGCCTTCAGCCTGTTGGGGCTGGTCCGGGTCCTGGCGGTAACTACCACGGTCTCGCTGTTTTTCGGGTCACTGCCCGCTCTGAAAGCAGCCAGAGCCACGGTAGTCGAGGCCCTCAGAACCGAGTAGGTTCTATAGATAGTGAAATGGCGCGGAGGTGTTTGAGCAATGACTGAGCCAATTCTGCGGGGTGTCCATCTCACCAAGCGCTTCCTGATTGGTAAGGGCGTAGTCGCTGTGAACCAGGTGTCCATGGAGGTGATGCCCGGGGAGTTCCTGGCCATTACCGGTCCCTCTGGCTGTGGAAAAACCACCCTCCTTAACCTATTGGGGGGGCTGGACCGGCCGACCCACGGTGAGGTTGTCCTGGACGGCCACAAGTACAGCCGGATGTCCGAGAACCAGCTGGCCCGATTGCGTCGTACCAAGGTGGGCTTTGTCTTCCAGTTCTTTAACCTCCTCAGCGATCTCTCGGCAGCGGAGAACATCGCCTTGCCCATGCGCCTGACCGGTCTCTCCCAGCGGGAGATCGGCAAGCGGGTGGAGAGCCTGCTGGAGGCGGTAGGGATGCTGGACCGGGCCAACCATTCACCCTTCGAGCTCTCCGGTGGTGAACAGCAGCGGGTGGCCATCGCCCGGGCCCTGGCCAACAACCCGGCGGTGGTTCTGGCTGATGAGCCCACCGGCAACCTGGATAGCCGCAACGGCCAGGAGGTCATTAACCTGTTCCGCAAGTTCAACCGGGAACTGGGTCAGACTTTCGTTGTTATCACCCACGATCCCGAGTTCGCCCAGTCTGCCGACCGGGTTATAACCATGAGGGACGGGCGGGTTGTTGGGGAGGCGGGTCACTGTGATACAGCATGTTAAGACTGTCGGCGCAGCGGCGGCCAGCGGGCCGTTGGTGCTGCCTCTGGCCCTCCGCCATATCAGGAGGAACCTGTCCCGCAGTCTGTTCTTAGTAGTCGGCATTGGGCTTTTAGTCTATGTCTACCTCCTCTCCGGCTCGTATATGGGACGGGCCACCGGGCTGGCCCTGAAAGATGTCGCCGCGCCGCCTCTCCCGGCTGATATGGTCTTCCTCAAGAACGCCGGGAACTTCATTAGCGGCAGCAAGGCACTGAAGGCCTGGGCCGAGGTGAACTCGTTTGAGGAACTCTACATCTGGGAGACCGAGACCTCGGTGGGCCAGGTGCGCACCGCGGCTCTGGTGACCGATGGATCCATGCTCAGGCAGCGGATGACCCTGGCCGCTGGCCAGTGGTTCTCCGACGCCAAGCAGGTGCTGCTCCCGGCAGGTCTGGCCCAGGCGGCCGGCCTGGGCGTGGGTGACAGCTTCCACCTCCTCCGGTATAGTTCCGGCCGGGCGGTCGCCACCGAGTTAACGGTTATCGGACTGTACCAGATCAGCGATCTGCTGCTGAATGGTCCTATCCTGGCTCCCGGCGCCCTTGGGCTACAGGGCCCGACACAGGGCAATACGATCATAAGCGATGTGCGCGCCGGGAGGTCGGTGTCCACCGCGGCCAGAAAGACCGCCAATTACCTGGAGGCTGATCGGGTTATAACCCAGGAGGCAGCCAGGGAGTACGCCGCTCGCCTGATATCGGGTTCTTTCTCCACCACCCGGCAGGCGGTGTTTCTCACGTTCATCCTAGGTGGTCTGGGTATCCTCAATATCAAGCTCCTGGCTTTTCTGCAGCGCAAGCGGAAAATGGGCATCCTTAAGGCTGTCGGGCTGGACAATGTCGAGATGGTTAGCCTCTTGCTTCTGGAGGGTCTGATCCTGTTCCTCGTGGGCGCCACGGTGGGCGCGACGGCGGCCGCCATCACCGTCGAGGTCCTGAACCGCACCGCTGCCGAGCCGTATGCCATTAGCGCCTTCCAGTTAGTCCTGGCCATTGTCCTGGCCATGCTGGTCTTCCTGATGGCGGCCTGGCTGCCGGCCCGGCTCTGCCAGAAGGCCACGGTGGACCAGCTGCTCCATAATCGACGTGTCTATGTCAACCCCAATCCGTCGTGCGCTCAGTGTGGGCGCTGTGGCGGCTTCTAGCGGGGGTTATAGGGGGTGACTATGCTTGAGTGAGGTCAGCAAGATCCTGGGTGTCGATGTCGGTAGCACCACCAGTAAGGCTCTGCTCTTCGGGCGCGGACCCGACGGATACTTTACTCTCATCGGGCGGGGCGAGGCCGAGACTACGGTTGAGGCCCCCTTTGAGGACGTCATGGTTGGGGTAATCCGGGCCATTCAGTGCCTGGAGGAAGTCACCGGCCGGGTCCTGTTGGAGGGCGGGTCGCTGGTTACACCAGCCACCGGGGAACGTGGAGTCGACCTGATGGCAGCCACGAGTTCAGCCGGGGGCGGGCTACAGATGGTGGTGGCTGGCCTGGTTCGCAGTATGACTGCCGAGAGCGCCGAACGGGCGGCCCTGGGTGCCGGTGCTATTGTCATGGATGTCATCGCCCTGGACGATGCCCGGCTGGTGGCGGAGAAGATCGACCGTTTGCGGAAGATCCGGCCCGATATATTCCTGCTGACCGGTGGTACCGACCACGGTAATCTCTCTGGAGTCGTCAGCCTGGCCGAATACCTCCAGGCGGCCAACCCGCGGCCCCGCTGGGGCCAGTGCCGGTTGCCGGTGGTCTACGCGGGCAATTGTGATGCGGTCGGGGTCACCCGTGACACCTTGGCCGAAACCATGGATCTGCATGTTGTTGACAACCTGCGGCCGACCCTGCCCAAGGAGAACCTGGGTCCGGCGCGGGAGAAGATCCACCAGCTCTTCCTGGAGCATGTAATGGCCCAGGCCCCTGGTTACCAGAGCCTGCTGGACTGGACCGACCAGCGCATCCAACCGACCCCCATGGCCGTGGGCAAGATGATGGAGGGGATTGCCCGCCGCCAGAAAGCCAACATCCTGGGTGTCGATATTGGCGGTGCCACTACCGATATTTTCACCGTCTTCTTCGGCCAGTACCACCGTTCAGTCTCGGCCAACCTGGGCATGAGCTACAGCCTGGGGAATGTGCTGGTCGAGGCCGGAGTGGAAGGAATCGCCCGCTGGCTGCCGTTCCCGGCCGAGGCGGCAGAGATCCGCGACTGGGCCTACAGCAAAATGCTCTTTCCCACCAGCCTGCCTGATACCATTGCTGACCTTATCTTGGAGCAGGCGGCGGCCCGCGAGGCCATTCGCCTAGCACTGGAATACCATTCGTCACTGGCCCGGGAGATGAAAGGGGTTCAGATTACCCGGAGCATCGATGAGCTCCTGACCCAACGGCCGAGCGGCCAGACAGTGGTCCAGCGCAGCCAGTTGGATGTAATCATCGGCAGTGGCGGAGTACTCTCCCACGCTCCCAGCCGGCGGCAGGCCGCCCTGATATTGGTGGACGCCATCGAACCGGTGGGGATCAGCCGACTCTATGTAGACAGCATCTTCATGCTCCCTCAGCTGGGGGCCCTCAGCGAGATCGACTTTGAGGCGGCGGAGCGCATCCTCTTTCAGGACTGCCTAATCCCCCTGGGCACGGTTATCGCCGCCCAGGGCAAGGGGATTCCCGGTCAGGTCATAGCCGCGGGCAAGCTAGAGATTGACGGCCAGCACCATGAGTGCCAACTGGTGGCCGAGGAGATGGCGGTCTTGCCCCTGCCGGCCGGGACCACGGGCCGGGTTGAGCTTATCCCAAGGCGCGGCATCGATCTGGGCAATGGCCCGGGTCGGCCCCTGCATGGCTCAGTGATGGGCGGCGAGGTCGGCCTGGTCCTCGACGGGCGCCTGCGCAATCTGGGCCGGGAGGTGTGCCCCGCCCAGCGGGCTGCCCTCTATCGCCAGCTTGAGCTGTACCCCGGACTGCCCGAATCGGTCTCCGACCTTTCTTGCGAGGAGGTGGGCTAGATGTCACTGAGGAAGGAACGTCGCCTGCCCTATCCCGGCACCGTGTTGGTCCAGGAGGATGAAAGAGTTTGGCCCGATACGGTAATCGCCCGTGCCGAGTACCTGCGGGGCGATCCGGTCATCATCTCCCTGAACCAGGAACTCGGGGTGAAGGAGCCGCTTACCCCTGAGCAGGTTGATGAAGTAATGGTCAAGAAGGCTGGCGACCGGGTCGTCGGCCAGGAGATCATTGCCCGGCTAAAACTGGGTTTTTTCGGCGAAGTGAAGACAGCCAAGGCCCGGGCAACCGGGTATATCGAGTACATCTCCCGCCTACAGGCTCTGGTCTTTATCAGGGAGGATGCCCGAGAGGCCGAACCACTGGTAGTCATCCCTGTTGCCGAGGTACTGGGCGTTCCTGCCCACGATACGCGGCACTATGCACGGGTCCGCGAGGGAGATCAGGTGCGGGCCGGCCAACCGCTGGCCGCCCACACCGGTGCCCTGTTTCACTACAAATTCGTCTCATCACCGGTCACCGGTGAAGTGGAGAAGATCTGCGGCCACAGTGGTACCGTCACCATCCGGCGCCAGAACCTGGTGGCTGAAGTCCGGGCCTTTATATCAGGGCGGGTAGTTGGACTGCTGCCCGGCGAGGGCGCGGTGATTGAGGCCGTCGGCCAACGGTTCGAGGGCGTCTTCGGCGTGGGCGGTGAGGGTTGGGGCCGGCTGGAAGCCAGAAGCATCGAGGGACTTGCCCCGGAAGACATCGACGAGCGAGTGAACGGGAGCGTTCTGGCGGTGGCTGGCTGGGTCTCCGGCGATGCGCTCATCAAAGCCCTTTCCCTGGGCTGTCAGGGGGTGGTTTGCGGCAGTCTCCCCGAGGCCGAGTTGGTGCGCTTTCTCGGGCGCGAGCTGCGGGTCGGCCTGACCGGAGTCGAGGATGTGGCCATGCCGGTAGTTATCACCGAAGGATTTGGCCGGGTCACGATGCGCGATGGCCTGTGGGAGCTGCTGAGCAGTAGTGCCGGCCAGACCGCCTCGGTCTGCGGCCTGACTCAAATCAGGGCCGGAGCCATCCGACCAGAAGTGATCATCGCCGACGACAGCCAGGAGAGCTATCGGGAGGTAGTCCAGCCGCCAACTGGCCAGGCCCTGGAACCTGGTCAAGTGGTGCGGGTGGACCGCGGGCCCTGGTTTGGGCGGATCGGGACCGTAACCAGGCTGTTTGACGGGGTGCACCGGTTTGCCAACGGTTGCGAGGAGAAGGCCGTGGAGATTCAGTTCGGCCAGGAGCGGCGAGTGATCGCGGTCCGCAATCTGCGGGCTATCTGAGATCGGTCGATCCGGCCAATAAAGATAATGGCAAACTGTCCAACAGCTGGTTGGCCGAGGCAATAGCTGCCTCGGCCTCAAGTATTTCACTAATTGAAACAAGCAGGACTTCGTTGTAAGATGTCGAATAAGAAGTAGTCTGAAAAAGGCGACGAAAAGCTGAAAAGGTGATGGCCATTGCCCAAGAACAAAGACAGCAAATCCAGGTTCAAGAGCGAACTCAGCCGCCACAGATCTTTTGTGCCAAAGAAGAAAAAGCAAAAGGGGCGGCCCGGTGGAGAAAAGCAAGCGCCGCCCAGGCCAGCCAAGCCAGCGGCAGTCGAGGATATTGTCAAGCTGCGGTGGAGTACGCATCTAGTGAAGCGGCGCCCGAAGATCTCGGCCATGGTGATCCTGGGGATTTTGTTTGTAGCCGGGTTTACCCATTATGTTTATGGCCAACCGGTGCTCACTTTCTCAGTCTTCGCGATTTTAACCTTGTCCATCGGCGCTTACCTGTTCCCCATTACCTATACCCTTTCCGACCAGGGGGTTCGGTTTAAGAACCTCCTGGCCAATGAGTTTCGGACCTGGGACAAGTTCTCCGAATTTCAGGTTTACCCCGACGCGGTGCAGCTCTTTTTCCCCCAGCGAAGTCTCAGAAACCGGGTCAACAAGGGGTTCATCCTCTTCTTCGAGAACAATCGGGATGAGGTATTGGCCATGGTCCAAGAACGGCTAGCCGACAGGAAAAGTGCTGATAAGCAGAGAAAATAGGCGTTAGACACCTACCGGAAGATGCCACGAGTAGAAAAAAAGTTCTGTCAAAGAGGAGGATTTTTCTCCGGGGGAAGCGAATAGGATTTTACCGAATTTGGCGATTAGCCAAATGCTCAAATCGGTTCCAATCCCCGCCGGAACGGCGGGTTGGACATAAATCCATGAGGAGGTGAAAACATGCAGATTTTCAAGGATGCTAGTGTCTCTCAGTTCTGGATCATGCTGGTCTTCTGCACCATCGTGTATGTCATGATCCGCAGGGCCAAGGCTGGCATGAAGGTTCCGCCGATCCGTAAGATCAACGGTCTCGAGGCTATCGACGAGGCCATTGGTCGTGCCACTGAAATGGGTCGTCCGGTACACGCCACCCCTGGTCTGGGTGACATCTCTTCGTCCGAGACCTTTGCTTTCTGGGGTATCCTCGGTCACGTGGCGAAGCTGTGTGCGAAGTACGACACCCGCCTGATCCAGACCAACCGGGACGAGTACATCTACGCGATCAATGAGGAGATCATCAAGCAGGCCTACCTGGAGGCCGGCCGTCCGGACGCCTTCAACCCGGATGATGTCCGGTACATCTCGGGCTGGCAGTTCGCGTATGCTACTGCGGTTCTCGGTATCTTCCAGCGTGAGAAGGTCGCTGCGAACATCATGATCGGCTACTTCTACGCCGAGTCCCTGATCTTCGCCGAAGGTGGTTATCAGGCTGGCGCCATCCAGATCGCCGGTACCACTTCCACCTTCCAGCTGCCGTTCTTCATCGCTGCTTGCGACTACGTCCTTATCGGTGAGGAGATCTACGCCGCCAGCGCGTATATCTCGAAGGATCCGGTTCTCGTCGGCTCCGTCATCGGTCAGGACTGGGGCAAGATCGCCGTGTTCGCCTTCATCATCGTTGGCACCATTCTCGCCAACGTCCAGGCGCAGGGCAACTGGCTCAAGGACATCCTCTCCAAGTAAGCGTAAATTCTGTACGGCCAATTCTGGCGTAAGGGGGTGTAACAGTGCGTAAAGAGCTACCTCTCCTGCTAACGGTCCTGATGGCGCTGCTAGTAATCTTCTCTTACTACAGCTTTCATCTGAACAAGCTGGATATCCTCGGGACCACCGATAAGTGGGTTACCATCTCGATGACGGCTGCTGTCTTGATCGGTACCATCAACCTGACTCGGGTACAGGCGACCAATGTGATCCGCCGCAAAGAGGGTTGGTACAACAGCTTGATCCTCCTGATCGTGCTGTATGGCTACATGATCCTCGGCTTGATCCAGGGCCTCAAGGGCGCGCAGTATGACTGGCTCTTCCAGAACGTCTGGGTTAACTGCGACTCCAGTATGTTCTCGATCCTAGCCTTCTACATCGCCTCGGCGGCCTACCGGGCCTTCCGTGTGCGCAGCAAGGAGGCCACTGTCCTGCTGGTCGCCGGTATCATCGTGATGCTGGGCAATGTCCCGCTGGGCAATCTCCTGTGGAACCAGATCCCCCTCGTCCGTAACTGGATCATGGAGGTCGGTAACGCTGCTCCCATGCGTGGCATCCTGCTCGGCGCCTATATCGGTGCCTTCGCTGTTGCTCTGCGTATCTTGCTCGGTATCGAGCGGGCGCACCTGGGCGGCGGCAACTAATTAGACTTTTATCGAGAGGAGGTGCAACTAGGTGAATATCTTCGATCGCCTGCAATCGATTGACAAGAGAATCCTCTATGTTCTCCTGTTCTTCGCGATTGCTTTCCCGCTCGTAAATCCGGTTCCGCTGCCAATGGCCATCGCGCCCCCGACCCGGGCCGCTTATGAGTGGATGAAGAGCCTGCCGGATGGCGGCGTTCTCTGGGTTGGCGGCGACTACTCGGCCAGCTCGATCCCGGAACTGACCCCGGCCGGTAAGGCGTTTGTCCGGATGGCGTTTGAGAAGAACATGCGCGTTATCCACTTCACCATGTGGAACACTGGCGCGAACATCATGAACGCCTGGCTGACCGGCGTCGCCGCTGAGTACAACAAGCAGTACGGTGTTGACTGGGTTGACATCGGTTACAAGCCGAACGCTACCGCTATTCTGCGTCACATGACCTCCAACATCATCGAGGCGGCCGGAACCGACTTCTACGGCACTCCTTTGGCCGACCTGCCGCTGATGCAGGAAGTCCTGGCGCTTAGTCCCGAATATGTTGATGGTATTGTCGAGCTCAGCACCGGTAGCCCGGGTAGCGCTACGTACCTGACCTATGTTGTTGAGCAAAAGGGGATTGAGATGGTCGTGGCCTGCACCGCCGTTTCGGCGGCTGGCGATATGCCCTACTTCCTGTCCGGGCAGTTCAAGGGCCTGCTCAACGGTATGGCCGGCGCTGCCGAGTTGGAGAAGCTCTCCGGGCATCCGGATAAAGCTTCTGCATCTCTCGGTGCTCAGTCGTTCGCTCATGCCCTAATCATCCTGTTCATCATCCTGGGCAACATCGGCTACATCGTCAATCGGCGGGGGTAGAAGCTACTTCCCGGCTTCGTACGATCTGATACGAGATCAGAGGAGGTGAAATAATTGTCCACCAATATTGGCCATTGGGTAGGCGCGATCTTCTCCCTCGCTCTCCTGAGCTACCTGTTCAAGGAAAACGCGGTGTTCCGCCTGGCCGAGCATATCTTTGTCGGTATGTCTTCGGCCCACATCGTGGTCACCAGCTGGCATAACTACCTGCGTGGCGTGGTGATGGAGCAGATCCCGGCCGGGCAGTACATTCTGATTCTGCCCATCGTGGTCGGTCTGTTGATGTACACCCGTTACCTGCCGAAGGTAGCCTGGGTCGCCCGTATCCCGCTGTCTATCTGGGTCGGTTACGGTACTGGTTACGTTCTGGCGTACACCCCCAAGCCGTTCCTGACTCAGATCAGGGCCAGCTTCGTCAAGTTCGTGGCCACCAACCCGGACGGCGCCTTCTGGGCCGGAAAGACCATTAATAATGTGGTCTTCTTCCTGTTCCTGGTTGGCACGATGATGTACTTCTTCTTCACCATTAAGAGGGATAACCCGGTCATCGCTACCGGTGCTTCCATCGGCCGCTGGGCGATCATGATCGCCATGGGCGCTGCATTCGGTAACACCGTCATGGCTCGTACCTCCCTTTTCGTCGGGCGTCTCAACTTCCTGCTCGGCGACTGGTTGGGGATCATGAAGAAATAGGGCTACAGCGAATAGTGGTAGCCTTGCGGGAGGAGCCCACTCGTGAGGGTGGGCTTCTCTCTAGTTTTGTCGGATTTGGCTTTCGCCCTTTCGGGCGGTTTTTGGCCCAGTCCTTGACTGCATGTTCTTTACAAAGGTATAATTTTTATGTATGTGTCCCGAGCTACGGCATCCATGGGGGCCGGCTCGGCTCAATTGAAATGAGGAGGGGGATAGATGGCACAAGGCGCTAGAGAAATCACATCCATTCTGGCGACCGACGTCGGCAGTACTACCACCAAAGCCATCCTCATCGAGAAGCGCGGTGACGAGTATCGCCTGATCACCCGCGGTGAGATGCCGACCACGGTAGAAGCACCGTGGGAGAATGTTATGGTAGGTGTTAGGAAGGCCATCCGGCGCGTGGCCGAACTTGAGCAGCGTCCATTGTTGGACGACGATGGTATGCTTATTCGTCCGAAGCAGGACAATCGGGGCGTAGATTTCTACGTTTCGACCAGTAGTGCCGGGGGCGGCCTGCAGATGATGGTCGCCGGTCTGGTCAAGGACATCAGCGCGGCCAGTGCCCACCGCGCCGCGTTGGGCGCCGGCGCCGTCGTTCTGGATGTCATCGCCATTGACGACGGTCGTTCCACTTCTGAACAGATTACCCGCATTACCGAACTCCGTCCGGACATCATCCTCATGTCCGGTGGCGTAGACGGCGGCTCCACCACCTATATTGCGGCCATTGCCGAAACGGTGGTCCAGGCCAACCCACAACCCCGCTTCGGGGCCACCTACAAGCTGCCCCTGGTTTATGCCGGCAATGTAGACGCTCAGGATCTGATCCAGTCCATTGCCGCTAACGAACTTGATGTCCATCTGGTGGACAACCTGCGGCCCCGGCACGACCTGGAGAACCTGGGTCCGGCCCGGGAGGCAATCCACGATCTCTTTATGAACCACGTTATGGCTCAGGCGCCCGGCTATGGGCAGCTGATGGAATGGGTTGATGTTACCATCATGCCCACTCCCGGCGCCGTGGGCAGCCTAATTATGCTGATGGCAGAAAAATACCACGCCAACATTGTCGGCGTGGATATCGGTGGGGCGACCACCGACGTCTTCTCCAGCGTTGAGGGGACCTTCACCCGCACCGTCTCGGCCAACCTCGGAATGAGCTACAGTATCACCAACGTGTACGAAGAGGCCGGTTTTGAGAATGTGCGGCGCTGGATCCCGTTCGAGCTGGATGAGGAAGGGCTGTGCGACTGGGTCAGCAATAAGATGGTGCGGCCGACCACTATTCCTCAGACCATGGAACGCCTCATCATTGAGCAAGCCCTGGCCCGGGAGGCACTGCGCCTCTCCTGGGAACACCACAAGAGCCTGGCCAAGAAGGTTGAGGCCGAACAGGTTGAAGGCTGGTCCACCCAGACCAAATGGCACCGGGCCGGCGGTACCGAAATCATTGAGATGATGAAGCTCAATATGGTGGTCGGCAGCGGCGGGGTACTCTCCCACGCCCCCCGTCGGGAGCAGGCGGCACTGATGATCATCGACTCCTTCCAGCCCGAGGGCATTACCCAGCTGGCAGTGGACTCCATCTTCATGATGCCGCACCTGGGCGTTCTGGGGAGCGCGTATCCGGAGATTGCCGCTGAGGTATTCGATAAGGACTGCTTGGTGCGGCTGGGTACCTGTATTGCCCCGGCCGGGAAGGGGCGGATGGGCCGCAAGTGCCTGACTTACACCATCCACATGCCGAACGGAGAGGTTATTAAGGACGAACTGAACTGCGGTGCGATGCGTCGCTACCCGCTGGGTGTCGGCGAAAAGGCCAAGGTCGAACTGCACCCGATTGGCGCTTTTGACTTGGGCGAGGGGAAGGGTAAGCCGGTCAACGCTGAGGTCGAAGGCGGGCTGGTGGGCATCATTATTGATACCCGCGGCCGTCCCATCGAGTTCCCGGCCGATGATCGGGAGCGCGTGGCCAAATTGGCCGAATGGATCGAGACGTTGAATGTATACCCGATCGAGATGATCCGCAAGTACCAGGAAGAAAGCCCGATCAAGAGCAGGGATAAGGGCGATGACAAGGGGGGTAAGAAGCGTGGCGGGATCTTCTCTCTCTTCCGTCGATAATCATGAGATCACTATGGTAAGGAAGACGCGCCGACTGCCCCTCCCAGGCGAGGTCCTGGTCAAGAAGGGTGATCGCGTCGAGCCCGATACAGTAGTAGCTAAGATTAGCCTCCGCCCCGGCATTCCGTGGGTGGTTCCGGTGGCCCGCCTCCTGGGTATTGAGGCCTCGGATACCGAAGCCTGTATGTTCAAGAAGGTTGGCGACCGGGTCAAGATGAAAGAGGTCATCGCCCGGGCCGAAAAGGGCCTATATGGTCGGAAAGAATTCGAGTCACCGACCGATGGTGTCATCGAGGATATCTCTAACCGCTCGGGCCGGGTGACCATCCGGGAGGAGTTCGGCAAGGAAGAGCCGCCTGTCAAGGTGGATGTGGCCTTCGAACTCCAGTGCAAGCCGCATGAAGTACGGCAGTACCTCCTGCGCCAAATCGGTGATGAGGTCAAGAAGGACCAGATCTTCGCCAAGAAGGGTGAAACCGCGGCTTTCTTCACCAAGACTGCCCGGGCCCCCATCTCAGGTGTCATCGACGAGGTGGACGACAGGACCGGTTTTGTGACCATCGCCCGCCCCTTCAAGGAAGTGGTGGTCAAGGCCTACCTCCGGGGTTTGGTCGAAGAGATCATCCCCGAGCGGGGCGTAGTGGTGGCTGTTCCGGCGGTTACGGTTAATGGGATCTTCGGTATGGGCCGGGAGACCCACGGTGAGATCAAGGTACTGGTGGATTCGCCCGACCAGGAGCTGACCCCCGAACTGATCACTGAGGACTGCGCGGGTAAGATCATTGTTGGTGGTTCGTATGCCACTAACGAGGCGCTGAAGCGGGCAGTGGAGGTCGGCTGCAAGGGCGTAGTCTGCGGTACGGCTAGCTACCTGAATATCGTTAACTCCCTCGGTGTACAGCTGGGCGTCGGCATTACCGGTCAGGAGGATATCGGCACCACGGTCATCCTGATGGAGGGCTTCGGTCACCTCAGCATGCGGGAACACGCCTTCAAGGTTCTGAAGTCGCTGGACGGACGGGAAGCCTCCATAAATGGTGCCACCCAGATCCGGGCGGGTGCCATCAGGCCCGAGGTGATCGTACCATTCCCGGCCTACCCGGGCGAACTGGCTACCCCGAGAGTCATTGACGAGGAGCTGAAGGTTGGCGACCGGGTCAGATGCATTAATGATCCTTACTTCGGTCTGATGGGCGAGGTCATCTCGGTACCCAGAGAGCCGATGAAGGTTGAGTCGGAAGCCAAGGTGCCCGTGGTCGAGGTCAGACTCGCCGATGGCCGCACCACCATGGTGCCCCGCCAGAACGTCGAGGTTTGGTGAGGCAAAAGGGGGGCGACCGGCTTCTGCCGGTCGCCCGTTTTGCATACGGTCCAGTAGGGTCTAATAGGAGCCCAGAGCCCACTTTCCGTCCTCGGTGTTTAAGCCGAGGCTCAGGTTCTCGGTAACTGACTGACCATCCTTGGCCCGGGTCACCTCAACCAGCACCATTGCCGTGACGCTTCCCGAGAGGATGCTCTTCTTGACGTTGATCTTGAAGGCAGTGATGGGTCCCTTCTCGGCATCACGAGCCTGGAGATCGGCCTTAAACTGCTCGAGTGAGACCTGTTGCCGCTTGGCTGTGGTCAACATGGTGTAGGCTTCATCGTATTTGCCGTCTTTGACCAGAGTCATGAAGGTTTTGGCGACCCCGGTGGCATTGCTACTGCAGCCAGCCACAGCCAACAGGGAAACCAGCAGGATCGAGACGAGAAGAAGACAAACGGTTTTTCGCATCGCAGGAAATCCCCCTTTCCGGTCCGAACATTTGATATTTTAAGACTATTCGAGATAACCGGGGATTTTTCCTGCTCGGGAATACAAGATTAGACTAAATGAAACTGCTGGAGGTGAACCGCATGGAAATGACAGAACAGAGACGGGATGAGGTCATCAATTGGATTACTGACCAGATTGCCAAACGGGGCATGGTGACTCCGGCCATCCTCTTCCTGGAGATGAGCAAGCCTGTCTCACTGCTGGCCAGCTCGGCCATGACTTTCCTGGATCCGATCATTGGAACTGCCACCAATTCTCAGCTCAATGCCGAGATTGCCGAGGTGCTGCGCGACCGGCGCAATGTTGAGCGGCTGCTAGACTGTCTGGAGGAGCGCGGCAAGCAGCAGGAGAAAGAAGAGCGCGAGGCTAAACAGCGGGCCAGGGAAGAGCGGGCCCGGCGGCGGGAAGAGGCCCGACGGCTGCGGGAAGCTCGCCGGAAACAGTAATTCCGCTTCCCGAAAAAGGCCAGTTTTGGTGTAATTTAAAACACAGGGATTAAACGCGCGACGAAGAATAATCCATAGTTGCGTCTGCGTGATTAGCTTACCACAGAGGGAGGAGAAGTGAATTGTCCGAGACAACGGCCAAGTATAAGCTGGACCGGGAGATCAACTCCATTTTGGCCACCGACTGCGGCAGCACGACCACTAAGGCAATTCTTATTGAGAAAATGGACGGCGTGTACCGGCTAATCGTCCGCGGCGAGGCCCCCACTACGGTGGAGGCGCCCTTCGAGGATGTGACGATGGGCGCCCGCAACGCTATCCGGGAGATCGAGGAACTAGTGGGCAAGAGCCTTCTCTCGGAGGATGGTGTCATTACCCCGCGGCGTGATGAGAAGACCGGGGTCGATATCTACCTGTCGACCAGCAGCGCCGGCGGCGGCCTGCAGATGATGGTGGCCGGCGTGGTCAAGAGCATGACCGCCGAGAGCGCGCAGCGGGCAGCTCTGGGCGCAGGCGCCATCGTTATGGATACCATTGCTATCGATGATGGCCGCAAGCCCCACCAGAAGATCGAGCGCATCCGTCACCTGCGGCCCGATATGATCCTGCTCTCCGGAGGCATCGACGGTGGGACCGTCAGCCATGTGGCCGAGCTGGCCGAGCTGATTGCTGCTGCGGAACCCAAGCCGCGTCTGGGGATCGGGTTTAAGCTGCCCATTATCTACGCTGGTAACATCGATGCCCGTACCCATATGAAGAATATCCTGGGTGAGAAGGTGGACCTGCGTATTGTCGATAACCTGCGCCCGGTTCTCGAAAAGGAAGTCCTCGGACCGGCCCGCGAAGAGATCCACAACCTCTTCATGGAGCACGTTATGGCCCAGGCCCCTGGCTACAACAGGCTAATGCAGTGGACCGAGATCCCCATCATGCCGACCCCCGGCGCCGTGGGTATCTGCATCCAAAACACCGGCGAGCAGTATGGTCTAGACATCGTCGGGGTCGACATCGGCGGTGCCACTACCGACGTATTTTCCTCGGTGGGCGGGGTCTTTAACCGTACCGTCAGCGCCAACCTGGGTATGAGTTACAGTATCTGCAATGTTTTGCTGGAGGCCGGTGTAGCCAATATCATGCGCTGGGTGCCTTTTGATATCGATGAGGGCGACCTGCGCAACCGGATCCGCAATAAGATGATCCGCCCGACTACCATCCCGCAGACCTTGGAAGAGCTCATTATCGAACAGGCCATTTCCCGCGAGGCACTGCGGCTGGCTTTTGAGCACCACAAGTCGCTGGCTACCGGCCTCAAGGGTGTCCAGATCCAGCGTTCTATGGCCGACCTGGTTAACCAGACCGGCTCCGGCGCCTCGCTCATCGATATGATGAACCTGGGTATCCTGGTGGGCAGCGGCGGTGTACTGTCCCATGCTCCCCGGCGCATCCAGGCGGTTATGATGCTGCTCGATGCTTTCCTGCCGGAGGGTGTCACCCGCCTGGCCGTTGACTCTATCTTTATGATGCCGCAGCTGGGCGTCTTGGCCACGGTCCATCCCAAGGCCTCGGCAGAGGTCTTCGATAGAGACTGCCTGATCCGGCTCGGTACCGCCATTGCCCCGGTGGGCCAGGCCCGCTTCGGCGAGGCCTGCCTGACAGTGGATGTGACCATGCCCGATGGCCGCATGGTGAAGGGGTCGGCTGCCTACGGCGAGATCAAGAGCATCCCGCTGGCCGAGGGCGAAAAGGCCGAAGTCGAGATCCATGTGACCCGCTCCTTCGATGTGGGCCGGGGGCGTGGTGCGGCCCTCAGAACCCAGGTCGAGGGCGGCGTGGGCGGCATTATCCTGGATGCGCGCGGCCGTCAGCCCTTTGGGCTGCCGGAGGACAAGGCGGGCCGCATCGCCAAGCTGGTTGAGTGGATTAAGTCCCTGGACGTCTACCCGATAGACGTCTTCGAGAAACTGGTCAAGTAGGAGGGAGAGCAATGGCACACGCATATACACCGGGCTTGAAAGTAACGCAAGAAGCCGTTCTTAAGAAGCGTCGCCGCCTGCCGCTCCTCGGTGAGGTGTTGGTCAAAGAGGGCGAAGAGGTTACTCCCGAAACCGTAGTGGCGCGCACCGAACTGCCGGGCAACCCGCACACCGTTGCCGTACACCAGATCCTTGGCATCGAGCCCGAGCATCTTCCCGAGTGCATGGTGGTTAAGCCGGGCGACAAGGTAGCCAAGGGCCAGATTATTGCCAAGTACGCGGCCTTCTTCGGGCTAATGAAGCGGGATGCCAAGTCGCCCATAGACGGGGTTGTCGAGGTCATTTCGCCGGTCACCGGCCAGGTGACCCTGAGGGAGCCGGCCATTCCGGTACAGATTAGCGCCTACATCAAGGGTAAGGTCGCTGAAGTCTTGCCCCAGGAAGGCGTGGTCATTGAGACCAAGGGTGCCTTCATCCAGGGGATCTTCGGAGTGGGCGGCGAGCGCCAGGGCGTGGTTAAAATCGCGGTCGATAGCGCTGATGCCGTGCTGACTCCCGAGCTCATCGGCCCGGACTGCCAGGGTAAGATCGTAGTCGGCGGCTCGCTGGTTACCGGCGCCGCCCTGAAGAAGGCAGCTGAGGTAGGGGCGGCTGGCGTAGTGGCCGGTGGCATCATCGATACCGACCTCATTGAACTGCTTGGCTATGACATCGGCGTGGCCATCACCGGCCATGAGGATATTCCGATTACCCTGATTATTACCGAGGGTTTCGGCCGGATCCGGATGGCCGACAAGACCTTCAGCCTGCTCAAGGCGGTGGATGGTGAGACAGCGTCCATCAATGGCGCTACTCAGATTCGCGCTGGCGTTATGCGCCCCGAGATTATTGTCCCCGGTCACCAGCCCAAGAACAAGGCCGATACTCAGGATCTGGCCGAAGGCATGACCCCGGGTACCCCCATCCGTATCATCCGGGAACCCTACTTCGGCATGCTGGCCGAGGTAGTCGAACTCCCGCCCGAACTGGTGGTCATTGAAACCGAGGCTAAGGTGCGCATCCTCAAGGCTAAACTGGCCGACGGCCGGGTTGTGACCATCCCCCGGGCCAATGTAGAGATTATCGAAGGATGAGCTTTGGGCAGGTCGGGGCTCCAGCCTGACCTGCCTTTTTTACCATGATCCAAAGGAGGAGAAGCTGTGCTAGCCATCACCAACGGCAAGATTCTCACCATTACCCAGGGAGTCATCGAAAAGGGCACCATCCTCGTGGAGAATGGCAAAATCCTCGAGATCGGCAACGATGTGCAGGTGCCGGAAGGTACCAGGGTCATTGATGCCGCCGGTCGGGTGGTTGCCCCCGGCATCATTGATGCCCACGCCCATGTTGGTATCTGGGAAGAGGGCTTCGGCTGGGAGGGCAATGATGTCAACGAGATGACCGACCCAGTGACCCCCCACCTCCGGACCATCGACGCCATTAACCCGGAGGACCAGGGGCTTCGGGATGCCTATGAGGGCGGCATCACCGCCATCTGGAGCGCCCCGGGCAGTGGCAATGTTATCGGCGGTGAAGGCGTGGCTATGAAGACCGCCGGCAAGACCATGGATGCCATGATCATTAAAGCTCCGGCCGGGCTGAAGGCTGCCCTCGGCGAGAACCCCAAGCGGGTCTACTCGGGCCAGAAGAAGATGCCGTCCACTCGCATGGGCACGGCGGCGGTGATGCGGGAGGCCCTCCTTAAAGGGCAGGCCTACCTGAAGAAGCTGGAGAAGGCCCAGGATGACCCGGATAAGCTGCCCGACCGCGACCTGCGGATGGAGGCCATCGCCCGGGTGCTGAGGAAAGAGATCCCGCTGCGGACCCACGCCCACCGCGCTGATGATATCATTACTGCCCTGCGCATCGCCGAGGAGTTTGACATTGACCTCACCATTGAGCACTGCACCGAGGGCCACAAGGTCGCCGGCGAACTGGCCCGGCGCAACATCAAGGTCGTGGTGGGGCCGACCCTGAGCTCCCGCTCCAAGGTGGAACTGCGTGACCGCAGCCTGGAGACCCCGGCCATCCTGGCCACGGCGGGTGTCCATGTCTCGCTCATGACCGACCATCCGGTTATCCCCATCCAGCTGCTGCCGCTGGCCGCCATGGTGGCCATGAAATACGGCCTGTCGGAGGAGCATGCCCTCAAGGCCCTGACCATCAACCCGGCCGAGATTTGCGGTATCGCTGACCGGGTGGGCAGCCTGGAGAAGGGCAAGGATGCCGATATCGTTATCTGGAGCGGCCATCCGCTTAAGTTTGAGAGCAATGTGGTAGCCACGGTCATCAACGGAGAAGTCGTCTACCAGGCTTAGGTTATGCGATAGAGATAGACAAAGCCCCGGGGCCACCGGGGCATTGTCGTGAAGTGAGGGAGGAGCCGTGGAGGGGAAGGCCGACCGCCATTGGGGTTTAGCCTGGCGGCAGTTAGAGGAGGAGGCCAGATCTTGCCGGGCTTGTCGGCTGCGTGACGGTTGCCAGGGGGTAGTCGTCGCTGATGGCATCCCGACAGCCCGCCTGATGCTGGTGGGCGAGGCGCCGGGGCGGACCGAGGACGAGCAGGGCCGGCCGTTTGTGGGCGCCGCCGGGCAGCTGCTGGACCGTATCCTGGACGCGGCTGCCCTGCCCCGCCCCACCGTCTACATCACCAATGTCGTCAAGTGCCGTCCGCCCCAGAACCGCCTGCCCCAGTGGGAAGAGGTTGAGGCCTGCCGGCCGTGGTTAGAGCGCCAGGTCCAGCTGGTCGACCCGGCCATTATCGTCTGCCTTGGCGCTTTGGCGGCCCAGGCCCTCATCCACCGTCAGGCCCGCATTACCCAGTGGCGGGGCCAGTGGTACGAGAAGGATGGCCGCTGGTACCTGCCGACCTATCACCCGGCCGCCCTGCTCCGGGATAAGAGCAAATGGCGCCCCGTCTGGGACGACTTCCGGGAGATCAGGCGCCGCTACGACCAACTCGCCCGTTAGCACCAGCCCAAAAAGAGCCCGCCGGCCAGCGGCGGGCTCCGGTACTGGTACTGCACGGCGTAGGAGGTCAGTACCCAGCCCTCTGGCAGACCACATTTTCCAGGGGCTCGCCGCTGAGCCAGCGGCGCAGGTTGGAGACGAAGAACTGGCTGACCCGCTCCCGCGACCGGGGCGTCCCGGCCGCCACATGGGGCGAGATAACCACATTGGGCATCCCCCAGAGCGGACTCTCGGCCGGCAGCGGCTCTTCCTCGAAGACATCCAGCCCGGCACCGCGCAACCGGCCCTCGCGCAGGGCAGCAACGAGCGCCGGCTCATCTACGATAGCGCCCCGGGCAATGTTGATCAGGTAAGCCTCCGGCTTCATCCAACCCAGCTCGGTGGCGCCGATACTGTGCCGGGTCTCTTCGGTCAGTGGCAGGGCGATGACCACGAAATCCGACTCTCTTATGACCTGCCCGGTGTCGTCGGGCCCATAGACCTTCTCCGCCTCATCCATGGGTCTGGGGTGCCGGCGCGTGCCGATTACTCGCATCCCGGCAGCCCGGGCCAGGTGGGCGATGGCCCCGCCGATCCCGCCCAGTCCCAGAATGCCCATGGTCAAGCCATGGACCTCAAAGGTGTGGATTGGCCGGCGCCATTCGCGGCGGGCCTGCTGGGCCAGGAGGGTGGGGAGATTGCGGGCAAAGGCGTAAACCAGGGCCATCACATGTTCGGCAATGGGCGGGGCGTGAACCCCCGCCGAATTGGTGAGCACGATATCGGGCCGGTTAGCCAGCAATGGCAAAAGGCCTTCCACGCCCGCGGCGTAGCTGTGGACCCAACGCAGCTTGGTGGCTCGGGCCAGGATCTCCTCCAAGTCTTGCCGGAACATGGGCAGCAGGATATCAGCCTGCGGCGCCAGCGCCCGCGTCTCCTCCGGGCCGGCGGCGTGCAGCCATTCCACCTCAGGGACAGCCTTTCGCAACTCCGCAAGCTGGTAATCTCGAATCTCGCCATAGACCAGGACTTTCTGCTTATCCATGGGCCAACCTCCTTCATTGCCCCCACTTCCACGAAAAAAGGGTAATCTCCTTCGGGCAGCGAACTCTTTGGCTACAGCCCCCTAGCAACCGGGCTATACTACTACAGTAGGCTAGAGATGGAGGGAGCTATGCAGATCACAACCAGAGGCCCGGACGAGACCCGTACCGTGGGAGAGCGCATCGGTGCCCTGTTGGAGGCCGGCGACTGCCTGGCCCTCGTGGGCGAGTTGGGCGCGGGAAAAACGGTGCTGGCCAGTGGGCTGCTGGCCGGGCTCGGTGTCACCGACCAGGTGACCAGCCCCACTTTTACCCTGGTCAACGAGTACTATGGGCGCCTGCCCGCCTACCATTTCGACCTCTACCGGCTGGAACACCCAGCCGAGCTAGAACAGATCGGGTTTGACGAGTACCTGATGCAACCGGGAGTGGTCATCATCGAGTGGACCGACCGGTTTCCCGGGCTGGCTCTCCCGGACCACCTCGAATTCCGCCTCTGCGCCACCGGGCCCGACCAACGCCAGCTCACCATCGTGGCTTACGGGGCCGGGGCGGTGAGACGGTTGGAATCCGTTGAGCGGGTGCTTAGCCCATGCTAATCCTGGGTATCGATACTGCTACCATGGCCTGCAGCGTGGCCCTGGCCCGGGCCGGTCGGACCGTTCTTGAGCTGGCCACTAATGACCGCAAAACTCATTCGGAGACCCTGGCCCCCATGGTGCAGGAGGCGGTAGAGCGCGGCGGCCGCCCCGAGGCTATCGCCATCTCCATCGGTCCCGGCTCCTTCACCGGCCTGCGCATCGGCCTGGTAACCGCCCAAAGCCTGGCCTACGCCTGGCGGGTGCCACTGATCCCGGTGTCTACCCTGGACCTTCTGGCCTGGAATGCGGCGGGCGGCGGCCGCCCGGTGCGGGCGGTGCTCATCGCCAAGCGCGACGAGGTTTACCTGGGCGCCTACGGGTCGGACCTGAAACCCACCGCACCCTACCGGGCCCTGCCTCCCGACGAGTTCCTGGCCGAACTCCGGGATGAGAGCGGCCCGGTGACCGTAGTGGGCGACTGGGCCGAGGAGCACCGCACTGGTCTGGCCCAGATCCCCGGCGTTGTCCAGCTTCCTTCCTGGGCCAACTGGCCCCGGGCCGCGGTTGCGGCCGTCATCGGCCACCGCCTTCTAGAGCAGGGGCTGGGGTGTGACCGCCCCTGGGAGATTACGCCCCTGTATGTGCGACGGGCCCAGGCCGAAATCATCTGGGAGCAGAAAAGGGGGAGCCGCGGTGGCTGAGCTGTATTTCCGGCCTATGGCCCTCGAGGATCTTGACCAGATCATCGAGATCGAGCGCTGCTCCTTTCCCACCCCCTGGTCGGCCCAGGCCTTTGTGCGGGAGTTAACCCAGAACATCTACGCCCGCTACCAGGTGGCGGTCAGCGGGGAGATGATCGTAGCTTACGGCGGTATGTGGCTGATCCTGGACGAATCCCATGTCACCAATGTGGCGGTGCACCCCGAGTACCGGGGTCGCGGCTACGGTGAGGCCATGATGCGCCGCCTGATGGAGGTGGCCCGGGAGAACGGAGTCGAGCGTATGACCCTGGAGGTGCGGCCCTCCAACCTGATTGCCCGGGCCCTCTACGAGAAGCTGGGGTTCGTCTGCCGCGGCCGGCGCAGCAACTACTATAGCGATACGGGAGAGGATGCCCTGATCATGTGGAAAGACGATTTGACCGGCGGAGAGAGGGTGGGCAGCTGATGCCGGCCATAGATATCCTGGCTATTGAGACCTCCTGTGACGAAACCTCCGCCGCCGTGGTCCGGGACGGGCGCCAGGTACTGGCCTCAGTGGTCTCCTCCCAGGCCGACCTGCATAAGAGATACGGCGGGGTCGTACCCGAGCTGGCCTCGCGGCGCCATGTGGAATCGGTTATCCCCGCCATAGACCAGACGCTGGACGAAGCCGGAGTCGCCGGAAGCGACCTGGCCGCGGTGGCGGTGACCAAGGGTCCCGGCTTGGTCGGCGCCCTGTTGGTGGGGGTGGCGGCCGCCAAGGGTCTGGCCCTGGCCTGGGGGAAGCCGCTCATCGGCCTCCACCACCTGGAGGGACATATCTACGCCAACTGGCTCAGGGAGGACCAGCCCGGGTTCCCCTGTCTGGCGCTGGTAGTCTCCGGCGGCCATACCGACCTGATCCTCATGGAAGGCCATGGTCGCTACCGCCGTCTGGGACAGACCCGGGATGATGCCGCTGGCGAGGCTTTTGATAAGGTAGCCAGGGCGCTCGGGCTCGGCTACCCGGGGGGACCGGTTATCGACCGGCTAGCCCACCAGGGAGACCCACGAAGTTATGAGCTCCCCCGTGCCTATCTCGAGGAAGGCACCTATGACACCAGCTTCAGCGGGCTAAAGACAGCCGTGCTCAACGAGGTCAACCGCCTGCGGCAGCGGGGTGAGGAGCTGCGCCTCCCCGATTTGGCGGCCAGCTTCCAGGCGGCCATCGTTGATGTCCTGGCCGAACGGGTGGAACGAGCCATCGTTCAGCTGGGGGTCAGAAAGTTGCTGGTGGCGGGCGGGGTAGCGGCCAACTCGGGATTGCGTGACCGCCTGACCGGCCTCGCTCACCGGCTGGAGTGCCGGCTCTTCATCCCGCCGCCCCGGTGGTGCACCGATAATGCGGCCATGATTGGGGCCGCGGCCTACCAGCATTGGCTGGCCGGGCGCACTGATGCGCTAAACCTTAACGCCACCGCCAGCCTGCCGCTGGCTTAGGCCGATGAGTCTTAGGATAAGGGAGGGTTTCCTGTGAGTGATCCATCAGTCATCCTCTGGCTGCAGAGGTTCTCCCATCCTCTGCTCGACCGCCTGTTTCTGGCCATCACCTGGCTGGGCGATGAGATGTTCTACATTCTGGCCATCTCTCTTCTCTACTGGTGCTGGGACCGTCGTCTGGCCTACCGCCTCTCCTACGGCTTTCTGGTGAGTATGTGGTTCAACGCCACTCTCAAGCAGTGGGTCAATAACCCCCGACCCTCGCCCGAGGTGGTGCGGTGCTTATTGCCGCTGAGGGATCCGTCTTTCCCCAGCGGCCACGCCCAGGGCTCAGCCACTTTCTGGCTCTACCTGGCCAGTCAGTTGCGTCGCTGCTGGTTTACGGTAACTGCCGGGCTGCTGGTTCTCCTGGTTGGCCTATCCCGCATCTACCTCGGGGTGCATTACCACACTGATGTGCTGTTCGGCTGGGCCCTTGGCCTGGGCTTTGTGATCCTCCTGAGCCGCTTCGCCGATACCCTAGAACGCGGTGCCTCAACGACGGTGGTGGCGGTATCGATTTTGCTCCCCTTAGCCATGGTGCTGGTGCACGGCTCCAAGAACGCCCTGAACCCGGCCGGCTTCCTATTCGGCGTGGCCATTGGCTACCGGCTGGTGGGCCAACAGGAACCAGCCCGGGCGGCTGCCCTGCCCAAGCAGCTGATGCGGGTCATTCTCGGGCTGGGCCTGGTCCTCGGCCTAAGGGTCGGCTTAAAGCTGGCCTTCCCGGAGAGTCTGGTCTTTGACTTCATCCGCTATAGCCTTATTGGCCTGGTTGCCACCGTCCTGCCCCGGTTCTACCCGAACCTGGGCCTGGCCAGCGGCCGGCACTCCATCAGCGGCTAATGACCGGCCATACAGAACTGGCGCGCGCCCTGGCTAGGGCAGAGGCGGCCGGAGTACTACCGGTGACCTCGGTCTGTAATATCCGGTGCGCCTTCTGCAGCAACTACCAGAACCCGCCGGGCACCCGCACCTACCGCCTGGGGTACCGCCCCGTGGCCGAGATTGAGGCGGCCCTGGAGGGAATGGTCCACTGCGACCAGATCGTGATCGGTGAGGCTGCCACCCGCATTGACGAGGGTGAGCCCTTCGCCCACCCTGAGATCCGGGCCATCCTCCGCCTGGTGCGCCAGCGCTTCCCCGAGAAGCCCCTGGTCCTTACCACCAACGGCCTGTTGGTCACTGAAGCCGACCTGGATCTTCTCTCCGGGCTTCACCCCCTGGAGATCAACCTCTCGCTCAACAGCGCCGACCCGGCCGTCCGCCAGCGGCTGCTAGGCGATACCCGGCCCGACTGGGTGCCCACCTTGGTCGGGCGGCTGGCCGAGGCCGGCCTGGCCTTCCACGGTAGCCTGGTGGCCGTGCCGCACCTGACCGGCTGGTCTGATACGGAGGAGACCATCCTCTTCCTGGCCGAAGGCGGCGCGGAGACGGTGCGGGTCTTCCTCCCGGGTTACACCCGGCTGGCCCCGCCTGGTCTGCGGTTCGACCCGGCGCTCCACAGCCAACTAGCCCAGGTGGTAGACCGCCTGGCCGCCGGGACGGTCACCCCCATCAACCTGGAGCCGCCCATCATTGGCGACCTGACAGTCCGAGTCACGGGAACCAGGGCCGATAGCCCGGCCCGGCGGGGCGGACTCGGTCGCGGCGATATCATCCAGTCGGTCGAAGGGCGCCCACCCTTCTGCCGCACTGAGGCCTATTACCAGATCCGGGCCGCGGCCAACCCCGCCCTGGAAGTGAGGAGGGGGAACGAGATCCTCGAGCTAAGGCTGGAGAAGCCCGCGGGCGACCCTTCCGGCCTGGTCTTTGACCGGGATATCGACCCCCACCAGGTCAGGCGCCTGGCCGCGGCTATCCGGCGCCACAGCCGGGGAAGGGGTGTGCTCATCCTGGCCAGCCAGTTCGGCGCCCCCCTGCTGCGCCTGGCCCTGACCGCCCTGGGCCTTGCCGAACCACCGGTGGTGGCCGTTCCCTCCCAGCATTTCGGCGGATCGATCCAGGCGGCCGGCCTGTTGGTGACCAGCGATTTCCTTTCCGTCCTCCACCAGCTGGGACCAGGCTGGGAGATACTCATCCTGCCCGAACTGGCCTTCGATCCGTCAGGCCTCGACTTGACCGGGCGCCACTATCTTGAGCTGGGAGAGTGGGCGAACCGGGTTGAACTCGTCTAGCACTCATGGTATCCTATATCAAACAGCTTGCAAGACAAGCCTCAAGCGTCTGGGGAGGGTTCAGAGGAGTGGATTTGGAGGAGAAGTTCGGTAAAGAGGGGCTCACTTTCGACGATGTTCTCCTGGTCCCGGCCGAGTCCAGTGTGCTGCCGCGCGAGGTGGAGTTGCGCACCCGCCTGACCGGGAAGATCTTACTAAATATGCCTCTGGTCAGTGCCATGATGGATACGGTCACCGAGTCACGGATGGCCATTGCCATGGCTCGCGAAGGCGGTCTTGGCTTCATCCACAAGAACATGTCGGTAGAGCGGCAGGCGGCCGAGGTGGACCGGGTGAAGCGCTCCGAGCACGGTGTCATCACCGACCCTATCTTCCTTTCCCCTAACGATACCCTGGCCGACGCCGAGGCGCTGATGGCCAGGTACCACATTTCCGGTGTCCCCATCGTGGAACGGGGGCGGCTGGTGGGGATCCTCACCAACCGCGACATGCGCTTCGAGGAGAACTACCAGCGGCCCATCCGCGAGGTGATGACCAGCGAGAACCTGGTCACCGCCCCGGTAGGAACCACTCTGGAGGAGGCCAAGCGCATCCTCGCCGCCCACAAGATCGAGAAGCTGCCCCTGGTGGACGAGTTCTTCCACCTCAAGGGGCTGATCACCATCAAGGATATCGAGAAGACCCGCAAGTACCCCAACTCGGCCAAGGATGAACGGGGCCGGTTGCTGGTGGGAGCGGCGGTCGGCGTCTCGCCCGACACCATGGACCGGGTGGATGCCCTCATTGAGGCCGGTGCCGATATCATCGCGGTTGACACGGCCCACGGCCACTCCCGGGGCGTCCTGAAGACCATCAGCCACATCCGCCAGCGGCATCCCCAGTCCCAGCTGGTGGCGGGTAATGTGGCTACTGGCGATGGCGTGCGGGCGCTGGTCGCGGCCGGTGCCGACTGTGTTAAGGTAGGGGTGGGGCCCGGCTCCATCTGCACCACCCGGGTGGTGGCTGGGATTGGCGTCCCCCAGATCACCGCCATCTACGATGCCGCCCGGGCTGCCGCCGAGCACGGGATCCCCATTATCGCCGATGGCGGCATCCGTTACTCGGGCGATATTGTCAAGGCTATCGCCGCCGGGGCTGATGTGGTGATGATCGGCAGCCTTTTCGCCGGAACCGAGGAGAGCCCGGGCGAGACCGAGATCTACCAGGGCCGCACCTACAAGGTCTACCGGGGCATGGGCTCACTGGGGGCGATGAAAGAGGGGAGTAGCGACCGGTACTTCCAGGAGAACATCCCCAAACTGGTACCAGAGGGGATCGAGGGCCGGGTGGCCTACCGGGGCCCGCTGAGCGAGACCGTGTACCAGTTGCTGGGGGGGCTGAGGGCTGGCATGGGCTACTGCGGGGTCAGGGACATTGCCGAGCTGAAGTCCAAGACCCGCTTCATCCGGATCACCAACGCGGGCCTCAGGGAGAGCCACCCCCACGATGTCTCCATTACCAAGGAGGCGCCTAACTACAGCGTATAGTGACAACCTAGGGCAAACGATAGCCGCCGGCCCGGCGGACGCCCCGTTGGGCAACGGGGGTCCGCTGGGACCGGCGGCTTTGGCCTGTCCACCGCCTGGCCGGGAATCCAGGCCTGGCAGAAGAATTAGTCTCTTGACAAATCAGGAAATACAGGTTACGCTTACCCTGTAAGCTAACTGGCTAAACGGAGGTGCGCCAGATGAGCGACTCGGAGCTGAGGGAAAAGATCCTCTTCAGCTATTCCCCCATAATTGAGATGGTCATCAGTCTCGATGTCCTCTCCGAGCCCAGGTTTGGCGTGCTGCTTCCGTGGGTAGTCCGACTGAAAGAGAAGGCCTACCCCCGCTTCGGTCCCCGCCTGAGAGAGCTCAGCGGTCAGCTCAGGCGCTGGGTTGATCTGGCTCTGGTCCTCCCCGAACAGCGGGCCTTCGAAGCCAAGGACGTGCGGAGTTTCTTGGATGAGATGGCAACGGTACCCCCCGAGGGGTTCTGCCGCCAGATCCTGGGCCCCGAGCCCTGGGAGGTAGATCCGGCCCAATGGCCGCAGACCCTCATCGGGTTCCTGGGCGAGTACTGGGATGGGGTCTTCCGCGATGAATTCCTCTGGATAGAGCAGATGCTCCTCAGGAGCGTCAAGGAAGAGGCCAGCCGCCTGGGGCGCGCCTCGGTCTACGAGGTGCTGACCCGGGTCCTCAATGGCGAGGCCAAGGTAGGTACCCGCACCATTGCGATCGTTGGCTACGAGGATCAACCCTTTGCCTACGAAGACTACCGACGGATTATTATGGTTCCCTCGGTCTTTGCGCCGCCCACTGCCGTCCTGGTGGACGAAGAGGGGATTCTGGCTATGACCTACCCGGTCAACCCCGGGCGAGGTAACCGGGACAAACTGACCCCGCCGGAGAGCCTCTCCCGACTCCTCAGGGCACTGGGCGATGAGACCAGGATGAAGATCCTCAAGCTGATCCTGGAGAGCCGGCACTGCACCCGCGATCTGGCAGTGGAACTGGAGCTCTCAGAGCCGACTATCTCCAAACATGTCAAAATCCTCAAAGAAGCCGATCTCATCAGCAGTGAAAGGGAAGGCAACTACATCTATTATTCTCTCCGCCTGGAACGCATCGCCGAACTGCAGATGAAGGTTCTCGACTTCTTGAGGTCTTAAAGGTTACACTCAATTTCTCCTCAGAGGGCCCACCAGGGCCCTCTTTCTCTGCCCAATCGCCGGAACCTTCTAGACCTTGAGGGCTTTCCAGTGACCCTGCTTGAACCGGTAGCTGATGATGAAGGATCGGGTAATCTGGTCCACCGTCATAGCGACCCAGGCTCCCACCAGACCCAGGCCGAACACCTGGATCAGCAGGTAGGCCAGAAACACCCGCACGCCCCAGATGCCGAAAGCGGTGGAGTACAGGGGCCACCTGGTATCCCCGGCCCCCCGCAGGCCTCCGGCCAGGATGAACTGGGTCGATTGGGAGGGCTGGGCCAGGGCGATGATCTTCAGGGCCAGGGCGGTACCGGCGACCACCTGGGGGTCGCTGGTATAGAGGCGGGCAATCCACGAACCCCCGAAGAAAAAGAGGAGCGCCACGGTGGTGGCCACGCCCATCCCCAATAGGCGTGCCTCGTAGCCACACTGCTCGGCCCGCTGTGAGTTTTTGGCGCCCAGACTCTGGCCGACCAGGGTGGTAGCGGCGATGGCAAAAGCCTGGCCGGGCATGAAGGAGAGGGCCAGGATGTTCAGGGCGATCTGGTGTGAAGCGTAGGTAACGGTCCCCAGTCCAGCTACCACCCTGGCGAACATCACCTGGCCGCCGCGCAGCATGAATTGCTCTAGCATGGCGTTAATGCCGATTCGGAAAATCCGTTTCAGCAAATCAAAGTCAAAGCGGTAACGGTCACTGAGGCTCAACCGGACGTTGGAGCGTCCGCTGTAAACCACGTACAGGAAGCCCGCACAGGCCACAAAGCGGGCGAAGACGGTGGCAATTCCGGCGCCATTTACCTCCCAGCGGGGGAAGAACCAGATCCCATTGATCAGCAGGAAGTTGCCGACAATATTGATGAGGTTGGCCGCGATATTCACTTTCATAGGGGTCTGGGTATCACCGGAGCCCCTGAGGACGGCCGAGAGGGCCATGGCCACTGTGTTAAAGATCAGGCCCACGGAGGTAATGCGGAAATAGGAGGTCCCGGTTGCCAGCACCTCAGGCTCGGCACCCATGAAACGTAGCACATAGGGGGCGCCCAGGAACCCGGCCAGCCCCACCAGGATGGCCAGGAAAACCGTGACCATCAGCGTCTGACGGGCTACATCCGAGGCGCGTTCCGGCTGCCCGGCACCGACGGAGCGGGCCACCAGGGCGGTTGAGCCGACATTGAGGGCCATGAAGGCGGCCAGGGCGAGGAAAGTTGGCTGGTTGGTGAGGCCAATGGAGACAGTAGCGGCTGGCCCCAACCGGCTGACCATGATCATATCGGCCATAGAGACAAATGTCATCAGGAACAACTCGGCCAGCGCCGGGCCAGCCAGAGCCAGGACCCGACCCCGGACGGCGGCTGGAGATTCGGGAAGACGGGCCGCCTCAGCGGTCTTGCCTGTCTTGCGGATGGTTTCCATAGAATATCTCCTGACATTCGATAGTAAAACCTTTGGTTTTACGGAACACTTATGAGCCTATCGCGCAAAGATGGGGAACAGCCGGTTACATAGGGAACGGGGGAACGGTCACGGCTCAGAGCGCTGTCCGTTCACCCCTTGACAGGGTATTTCCCTACTCCCTTCACCCCGTTGTCAGGCCGCCCAGGCCGGACCCACCCTGTGAGGGCAAAGTAGCCCCCTGGCCTTACCCCGCCTCACCAGAAAATGCCGCCACAACTTGAGCAAGTTGTGCGTGGCCCAGATGAGCCGCCACTCGCTCCGGCAGGCCGAATGACCCCATCGCATGAACCGATCGCACCCGCGCACCACCTTCACCTGCCCAAACGTGGTCGCTACGAACAACTCCGGCCCGCCGGGATCGGACCTCGCGCAGTTGGCCTCACTCCAGTAACCCGCATCCGCTGCCAGCGCCCCGCTCTGATGTAGCTGACGGCAGTCGTTCTCCTCTTGAGTGAGGTCCGCAGCCACTATGACCTGCAACTCGGAAACCAGCACCTGACCGTAGCCCGGCTTCCGCGTATAGCTTGAGCACCTGCACAAACAGTCCCTCCAGCTCGTTTTCGTTGTCCTGCCGGAAGCGGGCAATGGTGCTGTGGTCGGGGACTCCTGCCGGTACTTTGCGTAAAACCTGGAGAGATCCATCTGCTTCACCGCGTCGATGATGAACCAGGCAAGGTCGTCTTCGGGCAGCCAGTCCCGCAAGCTCGGCGGCACCAGGTATACCTGCTCACGGTCAACCGGGTAGATGTTGTAGGCCACGCTGGCACCCCCGCAAAGCTCATGAATGGCTTTCCCTATTCCCCAAAGACCTTCACCGCTCCTCCCTAGGTTTGTGCAACAGGCTCTTATAGCCCCCTCAACCGGTAAGGTCAACTAGCTGGCCGATTGAAGGGAGGAATTGGTGCCGAAGCTGCCGAACTCTGTAGAATCAGCCCGAAGGCAGACCAGGAGGATTCCACTCGTGTCCATGACCGAACTAGCGGCAGTGCGTTACGCCATTGCCGGCCACCAGACCATCATCTACCCCAAACGGATTCTCATGGCCAGCGTGGTGCCGGCCCTGCGCCCCTGCGCGGTTTCCATTCGCACCGGCGCCAACCTGCTGGAGCTAACCCACAGTTACCCTTCGCTGGAGAAGGTGCGCCGGGCCGCTGAGGCCGCCCGGGCCATCCTCAAAGCCGATGTGGAGACCGTGGCCCGCGGGCTGGTCACCATCCTTGACCTCGAGTACAGCCCTGACCGGTCAGTGGATGAGTACCGGGAGGTTGCCCGCCGGTACCTGAAGGAGCGTCTCCGCCTCCCCGGCGAGACCCGGCCGGTCTCCATAGTCCGCAGTTACGCCCAGCCTGGTGAGACCGGTGACAGCCCCTCGTTGCGAAACAGCGATGCCAACTACTTAAAGCGCGACCATCTCTTCCCGGGCTATACCGAGCTGGCCGTCCTCCACGAGGCGGTACGGGATACCCTGGGGAATGAGGAAGGTATAGCCGACTGGTTTGACCGGGGCCTGGCTAATTTCCTGGCCTACTGCATCTACCTGGACCGCACCGGCGATCTTAGCGGCATTAACCTCTATCGCAGCTATCTTCGGGAACTGGCCGCAGCCGGGTACTATCTTCCTGATTACGACCTGCTCATCGCCAACCTGGTGATCCAGGGGTGGCAGGGGCTGCTCTTCACCCTTTTGGGGGCCCGTCTGAGGAACCCCTCCGCGGTGCGCTGGGAGATCATCCCGGGGCTCATTGGCCGGGGCCGTCCCCTGGAGGAGATTAAGGATAAGGCTTTCCCCGACCTGGCTACCGCCAGCTACGACTTTTTCCCGGATAAGGTAGTCAGCCGGGTGCTGGCGGCTCTCCTGGGCCCCGCCCGGATACTCACCATCTCACCCCTGGCCTACGCACTCCTGGCCCATCTCCTCCGCGGCCGGGAGGTGCCCCTGGGCCAGCTGCGTGCGGGCTGGGGTGCCAATGACGACCAGTTCCAGCAGGCCCTGAGCGATCTCATCACCTCCGGCCTCACGGTCAGCTCCCGGGGTCTGGTGCGGCCCAGTGCCTCCAGCCGGGGTCTGTTGGATGCCGGACTGGTCCGGGTGGCTATGGCTGGACAGCCGGCCGGGGTCGACGGGCCAGACACCAATGAACCGGCCTGAAAGGGCAGTTATCTAAAAGAGGTGGGGCAACCACCTCTTTGCTGCATCTTCCCCCAGGTCAACAAGATTCTGCAGGTCAGCGCAAGATAGTCCAGAGAAGGGCCCTCATCCACAGCCCTATAATAGAGATGGGACGGAGGTGGCAGCGTTGGAGCCCAAGAGTATTCTGGCGGTGGACTGCGGCAGCACCACCACTAAGGCGGTGCTCATAACCCGGCAGCGGGGGCGTTACGCCCTGGCGGGATGGGCCAACGCGCCCACCACAGTGGAAGCCCCCTACGATGATGTTATCCTTGGTCTTCGCCAAGCCGTCCGGCTCCTGGAGTCCGAGACTGGCCGGGCGCTCCTGGAGTCCCATGTGGTCTCCCTCGGAGAGCTGGTGTACCTGTCTGCGGCGAAATCCCGCTACGGCCAGGACAACCGGCGCCTGCCGGTGGTCTTCGCCGGCAACCGCGAGGCCCGTCAGCATGTCCGCGATATCCTGGGCGGCATTTCCGAGCTGGCCGTGGTGGATAACCTCCGGCCAGTCATCACCGGCGACGGAGAACCGTGGCAACTGGCGGCTCAGGCGGTCAGCCCTACCACCAATCACGGCTCCGTCAACGACCTGGCCATCGGAGCGCTGGATGCTATCTCCGCTCTGGAACAGCAGACCGGCCGGCGTCCGGTGGACGGTGGTTCCCTGATTATGTCCGTACAGGGCGATGCGGGAGCCTGGAGTTCGAGGGGCGGCGCTGGGTGGTTACTGATATCACACGGGAGATATTGGAGTCCAGATCGGTTAAGTAGCTGCCGGGGATGGGCGGGGCTCCGGCCCTACTTTTC
Organism: Bacillota bacterium; assembly: GCA_040758135.1. Classification (GTDB taxonomy): domain Bacteria; phylum Bacillota; class Sulfobacillia; order JBFLWA01; family JBFLWA01; genus JBFLWA01. The sequence goes on from JBFLWA010000003.1 coordinate 141,130, forward strand.
CGCTTTCTGATTCTGGCCCAGGGGGCCGGGTTGGTAGCGTCGGCTATCCTAGCAGGGATTTTCCTTCCAGATGACGAAGGAATACAGGATCACGCCATGCAGGCTCTGCCCAACGAAACCAATCGTGCCAGTCTTCGTACCAACAGTCAGATACGAGGGGAGGAATGCTCGATGGAGAGCGGCAGAATCCTGGCCATTGATGTGGGCAGTACCACCACCAAGGCCTTGCTCTTCCAGAAGAACGGCGACCACTACCGTCTGACGCACCGCTTCAACGCCCCCACCACGGTTGAGGCTCCCTATGAGGATGTTATGGTGGGAGTAAACAACGCCATCCGGGGATTAGAGCATGAGACCGGGTGGCATCTCCTGGAGGGCGGCCAGCTCATCACGCCCGCCCGCGCCGGGGACGGAGTCGACCTTTTTGCCTGTACCAGCAGCGCCGGGGGCGGTCTGCAGATGATGGTCACTGGTGTCATGCGCGAGCTAACCGCCGAGAGCGCCGAGCGGGCCGCGCTGGGCGCCGGGGCAGTGGTCCTCGATATAATCTGCCTCGATGACAATAAGACAGTACTGGAAAAGGTCGGTCGCATTCGCGAGTTACGTCCCGATATGATACTCCTGGCGGGCGGCACCGATGGGGGAGCGCTCTCCCACGTCATTGCGGTGGCTGAGTTCATCCGGGCGGCCAAGCCCAAGCTGAGGTTCGGCAACAGCTTCCGGTTGCCGGTAGTTTACGCGGCCAATGCTGACGGGCGGGAGCAGGTCCGCGAGATGCTGGGCGGTACCATGCGGGTGGAAGTGGTACCCAACATCCGGCCCACCCTCGAAGAGGAGCACGTCGAGCAGGCTCGCGATGAGATCCACCGTCTCTTCCTGGAGCATGTCATGGCCGAGGCACCGGGTTATGCCACGCTGGTGCAGTGGAGCCAGAGCAACATCCTGCCCACGCCGGCGGCGGTCGGTGATATCCTGCAGGCTCTGGCGGCGAGCGAAGAAGCCAATGTGGTGGCCGTGGATATCGGCGGCGCCACCACCGATGTCTTTTCCGTCATGTTCGGGAAGTTCAACCGGAGTGTCAGCGCCAACCTGGGCATGAGCTACAGTATCACCAATGTCATGGCCCAGGCCGGCATCGGCGCGATTATGGACTGGCTGCCGGTGGAGCTGCCCGAGGGAGAAGTCCGTAACTGGGCCGCCAATCGCATGATCCGGCCGACCACCGTATCCCAGAACCAACTGCAGGTTCTCCTGGAGCAGGTGTTCGCCCGGGAAGCGCTGCGTCTCTCGATGGAACACCATCGCACCGTGGCGGTGGGGCTCAAGGGGATCCAGCAGCGACGCCAGGTGGCGGACATCCTCAACCAGACCCGCACCGGTCGCCCGCTGGTCGACCCGTTCCAGGTCGATATCATCATCGGCAGCGGTGGGATCTTATCCCATTCTGACCGGCGCCAGGCCCTGGCCATCCTCCTGGACGGGCTGCAGCCGACCGGCATTACCCGGCTCTATATCGATAGTGTCTTCATGCTCCCCCACCTGGGGATCATCTCCCGGGTCAACCCGAAAGCTGCCATGCAGCTGCTCAGAGACGAGTGCCTGCTTCCTATGGGTACCTGTGTGGCACCGGTGGGCAAGGCCCGACCCGGACAGGTGGTGGCCACCGTCAAGTACCGCCGCCCGGATGGCCGGGCCGGCGTGGAACGGGTGGTGGCCGGTGAAATCAAGGTCGTGCCTCTGGCCGCCGGTGAGGAGATGGCACTGGAGGTCATCCCGATCCGCAATTTCGATGCCGGCGAGGGGCCGGGCAAACCGGTCTACGGTACTGCCCGCGGTGGGCTGGCCGGCCTGATCATCGATGGACGCGGCCGTCCCATCCAGCACGAAGTCCGCAGCGAGCAGAGGCGGGCCGCCATCCGGCGTCAACTGGCCGCTCTGGGTGCCTACAGTGAGTCTCAGCTGGCCGCCCTGGAGGCGGCGGCCAAGAAGGGAGTGTGCCCCAGTGGCCCTGCACGAACTGGAGATTACCCCCGTCCGCACCATCGAGAAGACCCGCCGCCTGATCCTGCCCGGCGAGGTCAATGTGCAGGAGGGCGACACGGTGGAGGCCTCTTCCATCATCGCCAAAACCGAACTGCTGCCCGGGGCGCCCTGCGTCATCGAGGTGGCCAAGGAGCTGGGCATTGACCCGGCCGATACCGAGGGCGCGTCTCGAGTAGCTGTGGGTGACAAGGTCCTGGAGGATCAGGTGATCGCCCGCGTCGACCACGGTGTTTTCGGTGGTGGTGTGGTCGAACTGCGCTCACCGGTGGAAGGCGTGGTGGAGTTCATCTCCAACGCCTACGGTCGGATGCTGATCCGCGAGCGCCAGAAGGAAGCCCAACCGCCCTTTGTGGTCAATGCCGCCCAGAAACTCGATATTCCCGCCTGGCGCCTGCGCTGGCACACAGCGGTCAAGGAAGGCGATGAGGTAAAGCAAGGCCAGATGCTGGCCGCTGATCCGTACTCTGTCTACGCATCGGCCGTTTTTTCGCCAGTGGCCGGAGTTGTTGAGAAGATCTGCAGCCATACCGGGGAGATCCATGTCCGGCGCCCCTACCGCCCCGTGCTACTGGATGCCTACATCCCGGGCCGGGTAGTCGAGGTGATCCCCGAGTTTGGCGCCCGCATAGCCACCACCTGTGGCTTCATTCAGGGCGTCTTCGGCTTGGGATTCGAAGCCTACGGGCGGCTGCGCGTGGCGGTGGATTCGCCCGAAGCAGTGCTGGACGCAGCGGCCATCACCGCCCATGACCGGGGCAGTGTCCTGGTGGGCGGTTCCCTGGTGACCCTGGCCGCCCTCAGGCGGGCCATCGAACTGCAGGTGGCCGCCATTATCGTCGGAGGCGCCAACAATGGCGATCTAGTGCAAGTGTTGGGGCGTGAGATCGGTGTTGGCATTACCGGCCAGGAGGAGCTGGGTCTGACCCTCATCATGACCGAGGGTTTCGGCCGCCAGCCCATGGCCAGACCGGCCTTCGACCTGTTGGCGCAGAACGCCGGCCGGGCCGTTTCGGTCAATGGCACCACCCAGATCCGGGCCGGGGCCATCAGGCCGGAAGTGATTATTCCCTTGGACGAGAGGTGATGACAGTGCCTAAGAACACCGGGCGCCTGATGGTGATCTGCCTGCTGCTCCTGGCGCTCCTGGAGGTGGTCATCCAGATCACCGGGGGGCAGACCCTAGTTCCGGCCATTGTCTACCTGGTTGGCCTCTGCATGGTGGCCAAACTAGTGGGCGACCTGGCCTGGCGGTTCTTCTCCGGCCACCAGGCGGAGTGGGCTTATCTCTCGGACTACCTGGCCAACGAATGGTTGACCTATTCGATATATGCATTGTCACTGGCCGCTATCCAGTCGGCTATCCTGCTCTACCTGGTACCGGGTACGCTGGGTTACCGGCTGGGGCAGACCGCCCTGCCGGCGGTGATCATCTTCTTTGTGGTACGCTACGCCCAGGAGATCAAGCTGACCCGTGTACATCAGATTGGCCGTCGGGTCAGGCTGAAGTACGGTTTGGAGTAGGGAGGGGTATGATGTTCGGTCGCCGAAGGCCACCGCTGGACCCGCTCAACATGACCTGGGAGGAGAAGTGGGCCTATATCCAGGCTGAGAAGCGGCGCAACTGGGCCATAGCCATTATCGTGGCCATGTTCATCATGGTAGTGGGGGTTGGCGGCTACTACCTGGTCCACGCCCGGGCCGGGACTGTGGCTATGTCCCCCTACCTGGTGGTGCAGTACACAGGTGGTGCCGATGGCGTTGTCTGGGTAGCCGAGGGGAAGGGTCAGGCCCGCGCCCGGGCCAGTGCCGACGGAAGGTTTGTCTTGATTAACCAGCGGGCATCGGGTGGCGATGTACTGGTGCTCACCGGGCCCGACCGGGAGCTCTGGCGACACGGGCCGACCCGCGGTCTCTTCGTAGAGAGCTTCGTCCTAGACGCCAGGGGCGACCGGGCTCTGGTGGTCTGGCGGACCAAGCGCAGCCACCATGTGCTGGTGGTAACGGCCGATGGGACGGTCCTGATGGAACAGGCCTGGCCGTCATCGCCCTTCTTCCAGCTCCGTCTGGCCGCCAATGGCACCTTCCTGGTGGGGCACGAGAACCGCCAGGGTGGTCTGGTCATCGTGGTCAGTGCCCGCGGCGAGCGGGTCTTGGAGGAGGTCGGGGTGCCGGTCGGGCGCGTTTGGGGCTCCCCCTATGGCACCGGTTTTCTCTATGAGACCACCGGCGACAACCCGGAGCTGGTTTACTGTGACCAGGGGGGTCAGACAGTCTGGAGACGCCCGGTAAACGGGGTGGTCGGCGAGGTTGCCTTCAATGCCAGTGGCAGCCACCTGGCGGTCCTGTTCTGGGGCGGCCAGGCGCCTGGTTCCCGTCTAGAGGTACTGACCAGTGCCGGACAGGTGGCCTGGCAGGCAGCCGGCAATTACAGCGATCTCTTTATGTCACCCGATGCCCGACAGGCCCTGGTGGTCAGGGCGGGCGGCGTCGACCTGCTGGGGAGCGACGGCCGGGTCCGCTGGAGCGGCGACGGGATCGCCACCATCCAGGGCGAACCTGGCGGCCGACGGGTGATGCTGGCCCTCACCGCTGGCGGAACCACCCAGATCATGCCTATCTCCTTCGACCGGGGCGGGCCCGACTGGAGCCAGCCGATCCCCTCCGACGGCCGCGAACTCATGTTCTGGAGCGACCCCCGCGGGGTAGCGGTTACCGATGCGGCCGGTGCCTGGCTGGTAACGGCCGATGGGGTTATCCCGGTGGAAGCTCACCCTGACCTTATCTTCACCAACCAGCTGAACTCCCGCTTCGCTCTCCACCAGGAGGAGGTAAGGCTTTTCCTGGGCAGTGGTGAACGGATTATCCTGATTGACCGCTACAACTGGCCCTCGGGAGGTGGCACCAAGTGAAGCATGGGCTCCGGCACTATCTGGTGGCACTGCCCCTGGCCATCGTTCTGCTGATAACTTCCGTGGTCTCAGCCTCAGCCAATGACCTGGCCAACCTGACCCCGGAAGAAGTGGTAGCCGGCTTCCTGGAAGCGGCTGCCCTGCCCGGAGGGTTTCGGGTCGGCCAGAAGTACCTAGTCGATGACCCCTACTTCATCCGCCGCATCCGCGATACGGTGGAGGCAATAAGGCAGCGCCCGGGTATATGGTCTGAGGTTAGGCAGCTCGAGCGCGCGGCCGACGGGAATAGCCTGGTCTACTCCCTCTACTTCCCCGAAGCAATGAGCCTGTTCGACCTGCGCTTGGACCAGACTGCCGCCGGGTGGAGGGTCTCGGGCTTCAGCGAGAAGCCAATTATTGAAGCCCTGCACTCGACTATCCGTCTCTCTTTCCGGTTAGATCCCCGGCGCCCGGAGATGCTGGGCGATGTAGAGATCCGCGGGCGGGCGCTGGTGTCGGGCTTGACGCGGATTAGGTTCAGCCTCTGGAGCACCCTGGCCATCAGCGACCTTGAACTGATCAGCGCCAGTGGCCAGCGGTCGACCTCCTTCACCCAGGATACCGACTACAGCTGGGGCCATGTGCATCTCTCCCAGCCTCTTGCCAGCGGAGAGGAGTTCACCCTGCGGGTCCGCTACGCCGGACCCATGCGCTACCGAGACCGCTACACTCCTCGGGTCTGGAACGACCTGAACCAAAACGGAGCCTATGTCGCCTATTACGAAATAATGCGGGCGGCAGAAACTGACCTCTACGTTGAGGTGCCGGCCGGATGGCAGGTGGCGGCCGGGGGAGAGCTGGTGGGTACGACCGACGGAGAGAAACCCATCTACCATTTCCGCCAGGACCAACGGGATGCCCGGGGTGGCCTGGTCGCCGTCAACCGGTACCAGACCCTGACCAGCCAGTCGGGAGGCATTGACTATACCTGGTATATGTTCCCCGGATATGTGGGCCAGCGGGAGGAGCCCATCGGGTTCGTCGCCGGCATTGTCGACTACTATGAGAGCCTACTGGGCCCGTATCACACCAACCGCCTGGTCATCGCCGATCTGCCCAAGCCCCACGGCGGCGGCGTAGCCTACCCGGGCAGCATCTTCGCCGTACAGGAGCTGACCCCGAAGGTATCGCACGCTACCTCCTGGCCGGTACTCATCGCCCACGAGATTGCCCACCAGTGGTTTGGGGCGGCTGGGGTTAAACACGAGACCTCGCCCTTTGTCAGCGAGGCCTTTGCCAGTTACCTTTCGGAACTATGGGCCCGGGATCATCTGGGCCAGGAGCTTTTCCTGGAACGCATGACCGACCACTACCGCCAGTACCGGGCGGCGGTAGGCCGCAATGAGCAGAGTATCATCGGCGCCGGCAACCGGTGGTCCTACCGGTATCACCCCAATATCGTCTACGACAAGGGCGCCTATGTCCTGCGCATGCTGCACTACCTCTTGGGCGAAGAGCAGTTCCTGGCCGCGGTGCGCCAGTTTTACCAGGAATACGCGGGGCGCCCGGCGACCCCTTGGGATTTCGCCCGGGTAGTGTCGCAGACTTCCGGACAGGACCTGCTCTGGTTTTTCGACCAGTGGCTTGACAGCACCAAGAGCCTGGACTACCGGGTGCAGGACCTGAGGAACCATATCTACGGACAGAAGTTCCAGACAACTTTCACCATCATTAATGGGGGCGACGCTTGGATGCCCTACCTGGATATCCGGGTTGAGACCGAGGAGGGCAGCTTCGACCAGCGGGTCGACCTGGCCGGGACGGCCACCACCGTAACCTTAAATACTGACTCCATTGTCCGCCGGGTGATCCTCGACCCTGAGCGCTGGCTGCTGGACCGGTCGTGGAAGAACAATGTGGTGGCTCCGCCGGTCATTGACTTCACCTCTCCCACCATCCTGGCGCTGCTGGTGGCCCTGGTGGTCATCCTGGCGGCGGTGGCCATCCGCCAGCAGTTGCTGCTAGGCCGGTTAACCGCCAGGAGACGCCGCCTGACCGACCTGATGCGGGTCGACAACTTCGGCCTCGACGACCAGGGGCTGCACCGTGACCAAGAGCGAGAGGCCGGGCCGGGCGAGGCTCCAGCCCCGCCGGTTATCCCTGAGGCTGAGCAGATCGACCTGACCCGGCCGGAGCTCTGGTCGGAGGAGATCCAGACTATACTGGCTACTGATGTCGGTTCCACCACCACCAAAGCGGTTCTCTTCCGCCGCTCGGGCCATCAGTTTGTCCTGGCGGCCCGGACCGAGGCCCCAACCACCGTCGAGTCGCCCTGGGAGGATGTAACCATCGGCCTCCGGCACGCGATCGAGAAGATGGAGCGGGCCACCGGCCTCAGCATCCTGCGGGACGGGCGGGTGGTCAGCCCGCCAGCCGACGGGTGCGGTGTCGACCTATTCATCTCCACCAGTAGCGCCGGCGGCGGGCTGCAGATGGTGGTGGCCGGGGTGATGGGCGTCATCAGCGGCAAAAGTGCCCACGCGGCGGCCGCCGGGGCCGGGGCCATTGTCACCGATGTCATCTCTCTCGATGATGGGCGGCTGGTCATCGACCGCGTCAAGCGCCTGCGGGAGCTACGGCCGGACATCATCCTGATGTCGGGCGGCATCGATGGTGGCGATGTTTCGCACCAGGTTAACCTGGCCGAGCTGATCCGCATCGCCGAACCAAGGCCGCGCCTGGGGGCTGATCTGACTCCCGTCATCTTTGCCGGCAACAGCTGGGCTCGGCCTCATGTAGCCAGGCTGCTGGCGGATAAGCAGAGGCTGCATATTGTGGAGAACATCCGCCCGGTGCTGGAGACCGAGAACCTGGAGCCGGCCCGGGAGATGGTCCACAAGCTTTTCATGGAGCATGTTATGTCCCAGGCCCCCGGTTATGACCAGCTGCTGGAGTGGGCTAATAATGCCCTGATGCCCACACCCGGGGCGGTGGGCCGGGCGGTAGAGGCCTTTGCCGCCAAGTACGGCATCAATGTGGTGGCAGTAGATATCGGAGGTGCCACCACCGATGTCTTCTCGGCCTCTGAGAATGTCTTCCACCGGACGGTCAGCGCTAACCTGGGCATGAGCTACAGCGCGGCCAATGTCTTGCACGAAGCCGGGGTCGAGAACATCCTCCGCTGGATTCCCTTCGAGCTCAGCGCCGAGGACCTGTCAGACTGGACCTGTAACAAGATGATCCGGCCCACCGGCCTGCCTCAGACCCCGGAGGACCTCGCCATCGAGCAGGCTCTGGCCCGGGAGGCGATCCGGCTGGCCGTCTCGCACCACCGACAGAATGTTACCGAACTTCATGGGGTACAGCGCAAGCGCAATATGACCGACCTGCTGAACCAGACCGGGGCCAGGGAGCTGCTCCGCCTGCCTGAGCTAGACGCCATCATCGGCAGCGGCGGGGTACTGTCGCACGCCCCCCAGCGGTCGCAGGCACTGCTGATGCTCATGGATGCTATGGCGCCCGAGGGAGTCACCGAGATCTTCGTGGACAGTATCTTCATGTCGCCTCAGCTCGGACTGCTTAGCACGATCAACCCGGAGACCGCGGCCGACCTCTTCGAGCGGGAAGGGTTGATCTTACTGGCCACCACTATCGCCCCGGCCGGAGAGTACCGCCGGGCCGGTGAGACTCTGGCCCGGGTAACGGTATACCGGCAGAGCGGCGAGACTGAGAAGCACCGGGTAATGGCGGGCGGCATCCAGACCGTGAGCCTGCGCCCGGGCGAGCTGGCTCGGGTCTTGGTGGTTCCCGGCAAGCGCTTCGATTGCGGCGCCGGCCGGGGAAGGCCGGTGGAGGGCTGGGTAGAGGGGGGCTTGTTCGGCCTGGTGCTGGACGGAAGGGGACGCCCCATCCGGTTCGCGCCCGGTGTTCAGCGCCTCCGGCAGCTAAAGGAGTGGCAGCAGGCTCTGCAGCCGGTCAGCGGCTGGAGCGACGCAGCGGCGGGAGGTGACGAGTAATGCCCTATGTATCGGAGCTTAAGATCCGTGACAACTGCCTGGTCAGCCGCCAACGGGTCCTACCCCTCCCGGGCAAGCTGAAAGTGGCGGTGGGTGACCGGGTGGAGCCCGGACAGGAGCTGGGCCGCACCGAGCTGCTCCCCGGGGAACCGCACGTTCTCGATGTAGCAAAGCTGTTCAAGATCAAACCCTCTCAGATCCACGCCTATCTCAGGGTAGCCGTGGGCGACCAGGTGGCTCGCGATGAGGCAGTGGCTGTCTTCAAACGCAGTGTGGTTGATGGCGGCGACATAGTCGTCCGCTCACCGGCCAACGGCCTGGTGGAGCATATCTCCGAGGCTTACGGACAGGTGCTCATCAGAGAGGAGGCCGAGGCGGTCGACCGGCTGGTCCGGGTAAACATCTCGGGCAAGCTGGGCGTACTTCCCATGTTCGTTGGCCTCTACCTCCGCTTTGAAGTGGGCGACCAGGTGAAGCAGGGTTGGCCGCTGGTCGAGGTCGAGGGGCGACCCGAGGCGACCATTGTCTCGCCGGCCACCGGGCGCATTATCGAGATCGACCGGCACGAGGGAGTTATTATCATCGAAAAGGCCTATCAGCCGGCGATTATCACCTCACCCATCCCCGGCCGGGTCAGTCACACCGAGCCCGGACGGAGTGTGACCGTGGAGACATCAGCCGCCCTCATCCAGGGGATCTACGGCATCGGCGGCGAAGGCTGGGGGCCCTTGCGGGTGGCAGTAGGCTTTCCGGAGGAGGAGCTTACCCCCGAACACCTGTCTCCCGATGACCGGAACAAGATTATTGTCGGCGGCTCCCATGTGGGCTGGACCGCCCTGCAGCTGGCTCAGGAGTATGGAGTGCGCGGGCTGGTAGTGGGGGCGGCCCGCAGCAGCGAGCTGGCCCGGCTGGCCGGCAAGCCGGTGGGCGTCGGTGTTACCGGTAATGAGGAGATCGAGATCACCATCATACTCACCGAGGGCTTCGGCCGGATGGCCATGGCCGACCAGACCTTCAACTTACTGGCCCGCTACGACGGGGCGATGGCCTGTGTCAACGGGTCAACCCAGATCCGGGCCGGCGTCTTACGCCCGGAGGTGGTCATCCCCGTGGCCCAGGCTGAGACCGGCCAAGAGCGGGAGGAGGCCCTGGAAGGCCGGATTCTGGAGATCGGATCACGGGTGCGCATCTTCCGCGCCCCTTACTTCGGGCTCTGGGGCGAGGTTATCGATATCCCCGCCCAGCCGGTGGCAGTGGAATCCGGCGCCCGGGTGGCGGTGCTCCGGGTCCGGCTGGACGATGGCCGCACTGTGGAGGTAGCCGAGGCCAATGTGGAGCTGTTTGAGGCCCGGTGACAGCGCGGTCTTAGGCAGGCAAGGGAGGAGGCAGGTATGAGGAACAAGTACCTGTTGGTGGGGGCAGTCACCTGGCCCGTGGGCGAGCTATTCTACCGCTGGCTCCTGGTTTTTCCCACCATAGAGTCATTCATCAGGCACCTCTTGGTTCTGCTGGTGGTCAAACTCGTGAGCGACCAGGTCCGCTACTGGTTGGACCGGCGGGAGAAGAACTGGGTCTACCTGGAGGACTACCTGCTCAATGAGGTGCTGCCTCTGTTTGGCTGGGGGGTGGCACTCTGCTTCGGCCAGCGCTACCTTGAGCTCAGGATGTGGCCCGGCACCCTTATTTTCACCCTAGTTAACGGAGCGCTGCCGGCGGTGGTCTACTGTCTGATGACCACGGCCGGTGATGACGCAGCCCGCCGCGAGAAGATGCGGAAAAAAGGAGCTTGACCAACCCAGGACCAGTGGCCGGCCTTCCTATAGGAGGTTGGTTTTCTTTTGCCAGCCACGGCAGGATTTGTTTCAGGAAATGAGAAAGGATATTGTCACTTTCTGTCGAAGCTTAACAGGTCAAACTAGATTGACGACTTTGCTGTTCTGGCGGGAAATGGGTGATGATGTGTCCAGGAATTTCAACAATAGCATGGACAAGGGATTGCGGCTCCTCGAATACTTTACGGCCGATAAACCGGCATACACCCTGACCGAACTGGCTCAGGCGGCTGGGATACCCAAGGCCACCGCCTTCCGGTTGGCCACCAGCATGGAGAGGCATGGGCTCTTGCGCCGCAATGGCCAGGGTCAGCTCTGTCTGGGACTGCGCTTTCTGCTCCTGGCCAGCCTGGTGGCCCGACAGATCGAGCTGCGCGAGGTAGCCCTGCCGCACCTGATGGCTCTGCGCGACCGGATCGGTCAGGCCGTGGAGCTCCTGATCAGGGCTGACGACGAGGCAGTAGTGGTGGCCTCTCTGGAGCCGGGCCGTCCCGGGACCGGCATCATCGGCCAGCGGGAGCCGCTGCACTGGGGCATTGGCCCCCGAGTCCTCCTGGCCCACCAGCCCATGGAATACCGGGAGTATTACCTGAGGAACCTGCTTTCCCGCCGCAACGGTTCGGCTGGGGTCGATGCCACCAGCCTCCGCCAGATGCTCAGCGAGATTCGCGAGAATGGCTTTGCCACCGATGGCGATGAGGAGGGCTGGAGCCGGCTGGCTGTTCCCATCGGAGACCCCAACGGCGAGGTCAGGGCAGCTATTGCACTCAATGTTGGCGACCAGACCGCGCCAGGCGGCGGGCGGGCCGAGTGCCTGGCGTTGCTGAAGGCCACCGCGGCGGCCATCGCTGCCGAAGCTGCCCAGGACAGTGCGCCATAAGCCGCAAAGACCGAGCTCTCCCAGGTATGAAGCAGGGGCTGCCGCGCGCGGCCCTTTTTCGCGTCAGCCCTCCTTGGCTTGTCCGGCCCGGCGGGCATAATCTTAATTGAAAGGATTGGGAGGGATAGTATGAGCCAGCGCATTCTAGTGGTCGATGACGAGGTTTCCCTGGTCAAAGGGCTCAAGCTCAGCCTGGAGCAGGCCGGTTATGCCGTGGAGGCGGCCCACGATGGCCCACAGGCTCTGGGACTTTGGCGCAGTAAAGGGGCAGATCTGATCATCCTCGACCTGATGTTGCCTGGGATGGACGGTCTCGCGGTCTGTCGCGAGATCCGCAAAAGCTCGCAAGTTCCCATCATCATGCTAACCGCCAAGGGCGAGGATGTAGATAAAATCATCGGGTTGGAGCTGGGAGCCGATGACTACCAGACTAAGCCCTTCAACACCCGGGAGCTGTTGGCCCGGATCAAAGCGGTACTCCGGCGGGCTCAGGCCCAGAACCACTATGAGGTGTTGAGTTTCAACGGGGTTACCATCGACCGCGAGCGGCGCCGGGTAACCGTCGGCGACCAGCGGGTAGAACTGACCGCCAAGGAGTTTGATCTCCTGGCCCGCCTGGCCAGCCACCCTGGCCGCGTCTTCACCCGCGAGGAGCTCCTGTCGGCCGTCTGGGGCTATGACTATTTTGGCGATGACCGGACAGTGGATGTACATATCAGGCGGTTGCGCGAGAAGGTGGAGGAGAATCCGGGCGAGCCCCGCCTGATCCTCACCAGCTGGGGCCGGGGCTACTACTTCTCGGACGCCGGGCGCTAGGCATGTTCCACTCCATCTCCAACAAGCTGGCCGTAACCTACCTCCTGGTCATCATTATCGCCTTTGGGGTGGTCAACCTCCTGGCCGCCCAGTCTCTTGAGAACTACCTGCTGGGCGAGAGGCGGGTGACCCTGCTCACCCAGGCCAATATCGTCAGCGGCGGGGCGGCTACCATTATTGACAGCCCCATCAACCTGGAATTTCTGGCCCGCGAATCCTCCAAGCGCTTCGAAGTGCGGGTGCTCATCCTGGATGCCGGCGGCCATGTGCTGGCCGATGCCTTCGGCTCCCCAGAATTCCAGGGGAAGCCGAAACTGACCCACCCGGAGGTCATCCGGGCCCTGCAAGGAGAGAGTGTAGCCAACCGTCACCTCCTGCCCGAAGAGGGACCGGTGATGTACGCGGCCACGCCCATCGTCCTCCAGAAGCAGGTGGTTGGGGTGGTGTTCTTCTCGGCCACGCTCGACGACGTTTACACTACCCTCCGGGAGATTGCCCTGGACCAACTGGTAGTCAGTCTGCTGGCTCTGGCGCTGGTTGTTGTCATCAGTCTGATACTCTCCCGGGGTCTGACCCAGCCCATCAGCAACCTGCGGGAGGCCACCCGGAAGATGGCCGCCGGCAACTTCGGGGTTCGGGTCCAGGTGGAGGGGCGGGACGAACTGGCCGCCCTGGCCCAGGATTTCAACTCCATGGCCGAATCCCTGGACCGGCTGGAGGAGAGCCGACGACGGTTCATCGCCAACGCCTCCCATGAACTGAAGACCCCCATCAGCTCCATCAAGGCGCTCATTGATCCTCTGGTGGGCGAACACCGGGTGGATGAAGCCACCCGGCGTGATTTCCTGGAGGATATCCAGCGGCAGATCGACCGCCTGGCCGACCTGACCGGTGAACTGCTCCACCTGTCGGAGCTGGAGCGGCCTGACCGGACGCTGAACTACGCCCCGGTGGACCTAGCCGCCCTGGCCGATGAGATCGTGGGTGAGCTGCGGCCCCTGGCTCAGGGCCAGGAGATCAATCTGGTGAGGACCGGCTCGCCCGAGGGTGTAAGCATCACCGGCGACCGGCGGCGCCTCTCCGAAGTACTAACCAACCTCATCGATAACGCCATCAAGTACACCGGCGTAGGCGGCCGGGTGGAGGTAGAGGTGGTGCCGGTAGGTGAAGGCGCCCGTCTGCGGGTCAGCGATAACGGACAGGGAATCCCCGCCGAAGCGCTGCCCCGGATCTTTGAGCGCTTCTATCGGGTAGATAAGGCCCGCAGTCGGGCCACTGGCGGTACCGGACTCGGTCTGGCCATTGTGCAGCAGATTGTGAAGCAGCACGGCGGAGTCATTGAAGTCGAGAGTGAGCCCGGGCGTGGCACGGTATTTACCGTTCTGCTGCCGAAGGGCATTAATCTGTAAAAAGGTTTAATGAGGCTGTAATAAAGGGTAAAACTATGGAAAAGTCCATGCACTATACTGAGGTTGTAAACAACCAAGGAGGTGCTAGTTTTGAAGAGATTTGTGCTAATCGCTGCTTTGGTTATTCTTGCCGTTGCCACCACCGGCTGTTTCGGCCTTTTCGAGAAGCCGGAAACCGCGGTGCCGGGCCAGCCTAACATCAGCCCCAACCCGGATGGCACCGAAGTCGAGCTGGTGCTCTACTTCGGGGACAAGAACGCCGAGTACCTGGTGGCCGAGGTCCGCAAGGTAATCAGGAAGGATGAGTCGCTGGAGGCCCTGGCCATCCGAGAGCTGATCAAGGGACCGGCCAGTGCCCAGCTAACCCGAACCATTCCGGCAGAAGCCAAGCTTCTCTCGGTGAGTGTAGAGAACGGCGTGGCCTATGTCAACTTCTCCCGGGAGCTCCAGACCAAGCACTGGGGCGGCAGCTCGGGCGAGCTGATGACCATCTACTCCATCGTCAATACCCTGACCGAGCGCAGCAATGTCCAGAAAGTCCAGCTACTGCTGGAAGGGAAGAAAGAGGAATCGATCTTCGGCCATAGCGTAACTTCTGAGCCCATCGAACGGCGGGCGGATTTGATCAAGAAGTAAGTGGCCAATGGAGCGGCCCGGGGCGCGATGCCCCGGGCTAAGCCTTTACCACTGCACCGGCGCCCGCCCCAGTGGCGCGCTGTGCTCCGGCCGGTCTTTGCCGGAGGTGAGATCGGTATGGGGTGCCAGATGAATCGACCAGTGCTGGGCCTTGGGGTTATCCCGGGCTCCCCGGAAAGGCGAGCGCTCAGCGAAGGCCAGCACGGCCGCTTTCCCTTCTTCGGCCGGGATCACCGTTCCCGGCCCTCCCACACACCCGCCCGGACAGGCCATTCCCTCCATGAAGTTGGCGTGGAGGGTGCCTCGCTCCGCCTCGCTGAGCAGCTCCTGACACTGCTTCAGACCATTTCCCTTGACTGTCTCCAGCACCAGGCCGGGTCGTCTGACCCCAATGTACTCGAGGATCGCGTGGGTCACCCCACCGGTATGGGCGTAGTTACGCCCGGAGCGCGAGGCATCGCTCCACGGCGCGGTGACCACCGGCTCCGACGGGTCCAGATTGGCCGCTTCGAACAGCAGGTTAGCCTCACGGTAGGTCAGCACACAGTCAACGGCGTGGCCCAGGTCAGCCAACCGCGCCTCATTCTTCTTGGCGATGCAGGGCCCGATAAAGACCACATAGGGCTCCCGGTCAGGCTCAGCCCTGCTCTTGAGCAGGCGCCCCAGGGCGATCATCGGGGAGACCGATGGTGAGATGAGGTGGGCCAACCGGGGACGGTGCTTTTCGACCAGCTTGATAAAGGCCGGGCAGCAGCAGGAGGTGATCATGAACGATTCGCCCGCGTCCCACCGCTCCAGGAACTCCCGTCCCTCGGCCACGGTGATCACATCAGCGGCCAGGGCCACCTCATAGACCTCAGAGAACCCCAGTCTGAGCAGGGTCGCTTTGATGCGCTCCGGAGTCGCACCCGGGCCGAACTGGCCCACAAAGGAGGGGGCGAGAATGGCGTGCGCCGGTCGACTGCGGTCGGCGATGAAGCCCAGGACCTGCAAAAACTCGGAGCGCTCGACGATGGCCCCCACGTAGCAGGCATTGATACAGAGGCCACAGTCGATGCAGGCCTCCTCATCGATCCGGCTGGCCCCGTCGGCATCCTTGCCGAGGGCGCCCACCGGGCAGCTGGCCCCGCAGTCGGTGACCTCCTCGGCACAGCGCCGGCAGGCTTCTTTCAGGACGGTGGCCACCGGCGAATGGCCGGAGCGCGGCCGCAGGGCGGTCTGCAGGTGGCGGACAATGGTCTCCTCCACCCCTCTCCGGTCGACCTTGCCTTCGGGGAAGCACTGGCTGACCGCCTTCCGGATCGCTTCCTCCAGGTCCCCCAGTTTACCGCCGAGCATCTGCCGGGCCACTTCCACCAGCACCGAGCGGCGGATGCGTTCCATCTCCTCACGCTCTCCAGCCAAGTCAGGCACCTCCCATCGTCTCTGGTTAGCCTAACTCACCGTTGGGGGCAATATGACCAGGGCGGTGAAAGACTTGCTCACCGAGGCAATGCCGAGGATAGTCTCAGGGGTCACCGGCGCCCATCTCCTGCCCGAAGGGCCCATGAGTAAGGCAGCCGACGGCTACCGGGCGGAAGGAACCCCCGCTGGAAGAGAGAAGTGAGATGGGAGAAGAACGAGAACGGAGGGAAAGATTATGGAGAAGATCATGGTGATCGGCGCCGGGACCATGGGCGCCGGTATCGCCCAGGTAGCGGCGGCCGCCGGGTACCAGGTGCTCTTGCGGGACATCTCTGAGGAGTTGGCCCAGCGCGGGCAGCAGAGTATAGCCAAGGGGCTGGGGCGCCTGGTGGAAAAAGGCAAACTGACTGAGGCCGACCGCGAGGCCATCCTCGGGCGCATCACCACCACCACGCAGCTGGCCGGGGCCGCCGACTGCACCCTGGTGATCGAAGCGGCCACCGAGAACGCGGCAGTGAAGCGGGAGATCCTGTCCGAGCTAGACCGGGTCTGCCCGCCCAATACCATCCTGGCCAGCAATACCTCGTCCATCTCCCTGACTGAGCTGGGCGGGTTCACCGGGCGCCCGGAGAAGGTGGTCGGGATGCATTTCATGAATCCGGTCCCCGTGATGCAACTGGTGGAGCTGGTCAGGGGGCTGGCCACCTCCGAGGAGACCATGGCCGCGGTGGAAGTGGTGGCCCGGAAGATGGGCAAGACCCCGGTGCGGGTCAATGATGCCCCGGGCTTCGTGGTCAACCGCATCCTGATCCCCATGATCAATGAGGCCATTTACTGCTTGATGGAGGGGGTGGCCGAGGCCGAGGCCATCGACCAGGTGATGAAGCTGGGTGCCAACCATCCCCTGGGGCCCCTGGCCCTGGCCGACCTGATCGGCCTCGATGTCTGCTTGGCCATCATGGAGGTCCTCCACCACGATCTGGGTGACCCCAAGTACCGACCTTGCCCGCTGCTCAGGCGGATGGTCAAGGCCGGCCATTTGGGTCGCAAGAGCGGCCGCGGCTTCTACCAGTACTAGTGAGGTGACGGGTAGATGGCCCATATCAGGATCGAGAGATATGATGATGGCATCGCTGAACTGACCATTGACCGCCCCGAGGCACTCAATGCCCTTAACCAGCAGGTTCTCGAAGAGCTGGCCAGCACCCTGGCTGGGCTGGCCGATGATCCCGACCTGCGCTGCCTGATCATCACCGGTGCCGGCAGGGCCTTCGTGGCTGGCGCCGATATCGCCGCCATGGCGGAGATGACCCAGGAGGAGGCCGAGGCCTTCTCCCGCCTGGGGAGCAGCACCTTCACCGCCGTTGAGCAGCTGCCGGTGCCGGTCATCGCCGCGGTCAACGGCTACGCGCTGGGCGGTGGCTGCGAGCTGGCTCTGGCCTGCGATTTCCGCTACGCTTCGGAGAAGGCCCGCTTCGGCCAGCCCGAGGTCGGACTGGGCATCATCCCCGGCTTCGGCGGTACCCAGCGCCTGCCCCGGCTCATCGGGGCCGGCCCGGCCCGGGAGCTGATCTACACCGGAGAGATGATCGGCGCCGACCGGGCCAAGGAGATTGGCATGGTCAACGCGGTCTTCCCCACCGAGGAGCTGCTGGAGCAAACCCGGGCGGCGGCCCGAAAAATCGCTGCCAAGGGGCCGCTGGCGGTCCGGGCGGCCAAAGAGGCCATCCGGCGCGGGCTCGAGCTGGAGTTGGAACAGGGCTGCCAGCTGGAGAGCCGGATCTTCGGCCGCATTTTTGGTCCGCAGCAAAAAGAGGGAATGCAGGCATTTCTCGAGAAGCGAGCCCCCAAGTTCCAGTAGGCTCTTTTGCATTGAGCAGGGATTGGCGATCCGACCAGCGAAATTCACAAACACAACATACGCGTGCTCCGAGCTGAGGTCCCTAAGGGCGCAAGCCTATGGCCCGCAGCCGCTGACCGCCACCAGGCGGTCGAAGGGTGTGCCGGGAAACCGGCCCGCCTCCCGTGTTTGGAAAGGAGTGCGGCAGCGTGACAGCCTATTTTCGACTGTCTCTGTTGACCGGCGCTCTTGCGTCGGTTTTTCTTTTGGCGAAAGGAGGATACCTGTGAAGCGGACTGCGCTCATTATTACCCTGGTTCTCGTCCCGGTTATCCTGGCCGGCACCGTCTGGCTGGGCGGGCGCCCGGGCCGAGAGCTTGTCCTGGCCACCACCACCAGCACCGAGGACTCCGGCCTGCTCGACTATCTCCTGCCTTACTTCACTGAGAGGACGGGGATCCAAGTGAAGGTGGTGGCGGTCGGCACCGGCCAGGCCTTGGAGATGGGACGCAAGGGCGACGCCGATGTCCTGCTGGTCCACGCCAAGCCCGATGAACTCAAGTTCGTGGCTGACGGCTACGGCACCGAGCGCCACGATGTTATGTACAACGATTTCATCATTATCGGCCCGGCGGCCGATCCGGCCGGGATCAAGGGGCTCGCCGATGTCAAGGAAGCCTTCCGGCTAATTGCCGCGGCGCAGGCGACCTTCGTCTCCCGCGGCGACAATTCGGGGACTCATAAGAAGGAGAAGGCCATCTGGGCCGCGATGGAGACCGTCCTGGCCGGGGATTGGTATGTCGAGGTCGGGCAGGGGATGGGTGCCACGCTGGGCATCGCCGACGAGAAGCAGGGCTATCTCCTCATCGACCGGGCCACCTACCTGGCGCAGAAGGCCAGCATCAGCCTGGAGATCATGGTCGAGGGCGACGAACTGCTCCTTAACCAGTACGGTGTGATCCCGGTGAACCCCGCCAGGCACGATGGGATCAATGAGCGGGGCGCCAGGATGTTCGTGGAGTGGCTCATCTCCGATGAGGCCCAGGAGCTCATCGGCAAGTTCGGTGTGGAAGAGTTCGGCCAGCCGCTGTTCTTTCCCAACGCTGGCCGGTAAGGGGAGGTCCTGATTGCTGCAGGGACTGCGAGAAGCTCTGGGAATGCTATGGGGCGGCGATGCCGAGCTCTGGGGCATCATCGCCCGTTCCCTGTTGGTCTCCCTGACCGCGGTGGCTCTGGCCGCGGCCGTTGGCGTGCCACTGGGCGCCGCGGTGGGGCTGCGCCGGTTCCGGGGACGGACTCTGCTCCGCCGGGTGCTGCGGACCTTCATGGGTCTGCCGCCGGTGGTGGTCGGCCTCATTGTCTACCTGACACTCTCGCGCAGTGGGCCGCTGGGCCCGCTGGACCTCTTGTTCACGCCGACCGCGATGATCATCGCCCAGTTCCTGCTGGCCCTGCCCATCGTCGCTGCCCTGGCTGCCGGGACGGTGGAGGGCATTGATGAGCAGGTCAGAGAGGCGGCCCTGACGCTGGGGGCTACGGCCCGGCAGGCCGAATACAAAGTGCTGGCCGAGGCGCGCCGGGGTTTGGTGACCGCGGTGGCCGCCGCCTACGGCCGGGTGGCCGCCGAGGTGGGCGCGGTGATGCTGGTGGGCGGCAACATCCGGGGATACACCCGAGTGATGACCACCGCCATCGCCCTGGAGACCCGGCAGGGTCAGTACGGCCTGGCCATCGGGCTCGGCCTAGTCTTGATCGTCATCAGTTTCCTGGTGAACATGATCGTTGAGGCCGGAGGTGAGGCCAGATGAACCACCCGGTGGCCGCGGTTGACCTCCGCAAGAGCTACAACGGACGGCTGGTCCTGGCCGCCGACGAGTTCCGCCTGGCGGCCGGCCAGGTCACCGCCCTGGTTGGCCCCAGCGGCGCCGGCAAGACTACCCTGCTCCGCCTGGCGGCCGGACTGGAGACCCCGGACAGCGGGGAGCTATACTGGTTCGGTCGGCCCAGCAATGCCGCGGATCTGGCGGCACGCCGCCGCCTGGGCTTTGTCTTCCAGATGCCGCGCCTCTTCAGCGGCACCGTCTACGAGAACCTGGCCTACGGCCTACGCCTGCGCGGCCTGGGCGAGGGGGAGATCCGGGAGCGGGTGGAGCGGCTGCTCCAGCAGGTCGGGCTCAGCGAGTTCTCTGCTCAAGTTGCCCGGTCACTCTCCGGCGGCGAACAGCAGCGGGTGGCCCTGGCCCGGACCCTGATCACCGGGCCGGAGGTGATCTTCTTGGATGAGCCCACCGCCAACCTGGACCCGCCCAATGTCAAGGCCATCGAAGAGCTGGTCACCGGCTACTGCCGGGAGCAGGGGGCTGCGGTGGCCTGGGTCACCCACAATATCTTTCAGGCCCGACGCTGCTCGCAGCAGCTGGTCTTCCTGGCCGAGGGCCGGGTGGTGGAGGCCGGTCCCACCCACCGCCTGGTGCAAGAGGCCGCCGAGGCCCGGACCAGGGCCTTCCTGAGTGGCGAGATGATCTACTGAGGAGCGATGTCCCCAAATGCTGAACGTGATTATACCCAACCAGGCTTGGGAGAAGCTGCTGACCCACTGGCGTCCCAAGAGGCCGCCCACGGAAACAGTGACCCTGGTCGACGCGGTCGGCCGCGTCCTGGCCGATGACATCACCGCCGTTGACGACCTCCCCGGCTTCGACCGGAGCACCGTGGATGGCTACGCGGTCAGGGCGGCCGATATCTTCGGAGCCTCAGAGGGGCTGCCGGCCTATCTCAACCTGGTCGGCCAGACCCGCATGGGCGAGCTGGCCCCCCGGGCCATCGGTCCCGGCGAGACCCTGGCCGTCCCCACCGGTGGGGCGCTGCCGCCGGGAGCCGACGCGGTGGTTATGCTGGAGTACACCGAGCTCCTCCCCGGAGACTTGCTGGGCGTCAGCCGCCCGGTGGCCAGCGCCGAGAATGTGGTCAGGCGGGGGGAGGATATCCCGGCCGGGACCAGGCTGTTCGCCGCCGGCCACACCCTGCGGGGCCCGGACATTGGCGCCCTGGCCGGCATCGGGGTCACCACCGTGCCGGTGGTGGGCCGCCCCCGGGTGGCCATCATCTCCACCGGTGATGAGGTGGTCGCCCCCCAAGAGCGGCCCGGCCCCGGACAGGTGCGGGATATCAACAGCTATGCCCTGGCCGCCCGCGTGCGGGAGTGCGGCGGCGAACCACTGCTCACCGGCCTGGTGCCCGATGACCGGCGGTCGCTGCTGGAGGCGGCTCGTCGCGGGCTGAGCGAGGCCGACCTGGTCGTGCTCTCCGGCGGCAGCTCGGTGGGGGAGCGGGATATGGCCCCGGAGATCATCGAAAGCCTGGGCCAGCCGGGCGTGCTGGTGCACGGATTGGCGCTGAAGCCCGGGAAGCCGGCCATTGTCGGGCTGGTGGGCGAGGTACCCTTCTTTGGCCTACCAGGACACCCTGTCTCGGCCCTGGTCGTCTTCGACCTCTTGGTGACGCGGGCCATCAACGCCCTGCTGGGGGCGACGCCCCGTCCCACCGCGACCATCCGGGCGCGGCTCTCCCGCAGCCTTTCCTCGGGCGGCGGGCGCGATGAATACTTCCGGGTTCGCCTGGAGCGGGATGCCGCTGGCCACTGGCTGGCCATCCCGGTGCTCGGCAAGTCCGGAATTATCACCACTCTGGCCTGGGCCGATGGAGTGATCTGCATCCCCGCCTCCCGTGAGGGACTGGAGACCGGCAGCGAAGTGGAGGTTACCCTGCTATGACCGGACGCAACGTCTATCTCGACAAAGTGCCCTATCCCGAGGCGCGCCAGCGCCTGCTGGAGCGGCTGGGCGGCTGGGGGCGGGAGGCCGAGACCAGCGCCACCACCGCCGCCCGCGGCCGCGTCCTGGCCGAGGCGGTCTTCGCCCGGCGCTCCTCGCCACACTACCATGCCGCGGCCATGGATGGCCTCGCCGTCCTCAGCTCCGAGACGCTGGCCGCCACCGAGCCTACGCCGCTGGTCTTGACGCCGGGACCGACTGTAGTGCCGGTGGATACGGGCGATGCGCTCCCCGAGGGCTGTGACGCGGTGATCATACTCGAAGATACCCACCGGCGCCCCGATGGCAGCTGGGAGATCATCGCCCCGGCCCGCCCCTGGCAGCATGTGCGGACCATGGGCGAAGATATGGTCGCCAGCGAGCTACTGCTCCCGGCCGGCCACCTTATCACCCCCCAGGATATCGGCGCGCTGCTCGGCGCCGGGATCACCCGGATTCGGGTGGTCCGGCGGCCGGTGGTGGCTATCATCCCCACCGGCGATGAGCTGGTCGCGGCCGACTGCGAGCCCGCGGCCGGACAGATCATCGAGTACAACTCCTACACCCTGGGGGCCCAAGTGGAGGAGTGGGGCGGAGAGTTCCTGCGCTTCGACCCGGTGCCCGATGTGCCCGAGCGCCTGCTGGCCGCCCTGGATGCGGCGCTCGACCGGGCCGATGTGGTGGTGATTAATGCCGGATCATCGGCCGGGCGCGACGACTATACCGCCCGCACCATCGCCACCCGCGGCGAGGTCCTGGTCCACGGGCTGGCCACCAAGCCGGGGAAGCCCACGGTGGTCGGAGTGGCCGGAGGCGTGCCGGTGCTGGGGATCCCGGGTTACCCGGTCTCGGCCCTGCTCGCCGCCCGATTACTGCTCAAACCTTTGCTGGAACATTTTCTGGGTCACGCCACTCTGCCGTCGACGGTCACGGCGGAGCTGACCCGCCCGCTGCCCTCGCCGCTGGGGGTGGATGAGTTCGTCCGGGTCCGCCTGGCCGAAGTCGGCGGGCGGCTGCAGGCCACTCCCCTTCCCCGGGGCGCCGGACTCATCACTTCCATGGTGCGGGCCGATGGCTGGCTGGTCAGCGACCGCCAGAGCGAGGGGTACCCGGCCGGGGCCCGGGTGGAGATCGAGACAGTGGTGCCGACCTCCCTCTTCGGGCGGACCCTGGCCGTCATCGGCAGCCACGATGTGGTCCTCGATCTCCTGGATGACCTGTTGCGCCCCCTGGAGCCGGGCAGCCGCCTCACCTCCAGCCACGTCGGCAGCCTGGGCGGGCTGATGGCCCTGGCCAAAAACCAGTGTCACCTGGCCACCAGCCACCTGCTGGACGAGGGGAGCGGCCGGTACAACGATGCCTTCGTCGCCCGGCTCTTGCCCGGAGAGCGGGTACACATTGTTAACCTGGTCGGACGGGAGCAGGGGCTGATGGTTCAACCCGGTAACCCACGGGGGATTGCCGACCTGTCCGACCTGATTCGGCCCGGAATCACCTTCATCAACCGCCAGCGGGGCTCTGGCACCCGGGTGCTGCTAGACTATGAGCTGAGACAGCGGGGCATTAACCCAGCGGCCATCGCCGGGTACCAGCGGGAGCAGTACACCCACCTGGCGGTGGCGGCCACGGTGGCCGGCGGCGCGGCCGATGCCGGGCTTGGCGTCCGCTCGGCCGCCCGGGCCCTGGGGCTGGACTTCATCCCCCTCGCCGCCGAGCAGTATGAGCTGGTCATTCCGGCCCGTCACCGCCAGCACCCGCTGGTGCTCAGGCTCCTCCAGATCATCAGCGGCGAGGCCTTCGCCGCCCGCGTGCGGGAGCTGGGCGGCTATAGCCTGGAACGCACGGGAGAGGAGCGGATCATCGGTGCGTGACGGGCGAGGCAGGGAGATCAACTACCTGAGGATCTCGGCGACCGACCTCTGCAACCTGCGCTGCCGCTACTGCATGCCGGCGGATGGGGTCAAGAAGAAGCGGCACGAGGAGATCCTCAGCTACGAGGAGCTGTTGCGCATTGCCGGCGCCGCGGTGGGATTGGGAGTCCGCCTAATCCGCCTCACCGGCGGCGAGCCGTTGGTCAGACCGGGATTGGTCGGCTTCGTCCGGGCCCTGGCCGGGCTGCCGGGTATCGAGGATCTGTCGCTGACCACCAATGGCGTCCTCCTGGGACCGTTGGCTGACGAGCTGAAACAGGCCGGGCTGAAGCGAGTCAACATCAGCCTAGACACTCTGAAGCCGGAGCGCTACGCCGAGCTGACCGGGTGCGACCTCTGGAGCGCGGCCTGGACCGGAGTGGAGGCGGCGCTCGCCGCCGACCTGCGGCCGGTGAAGCTCAACGCGGTGATTATCCGGGGGGTCAACGATGATGACATCGCCGACCTGGCCGGACTGACCAGACAGTACCCGTTGGATGTGCGGTTCATCGAGCTAATGCCGATCGGTCTGGGACAGGTCTACGGCCAGGACGGACTGATCACCTCTGATGAGATGCTGGAGCGTCTGCGGGACGCTCTCGGCGCCTCGCTGGCACCAACCACCAGCGATGGGGCCGGGCCGGCCGCCTACTACCGGCTGCCCGACGCCCGCGGGCGAATCGGGTTCATCGCTCCGATGAGCCACAGCTTCTGCGAGACCTGCAATCGGGTGCGGCTAACCGCCGAAGGGCGGATCTACCCGTGTTTGGCCAGTGAGGTTGCCTATGACCTGGGTCAGCTGGTCAGAGCGGGTGCCGATGACGAGCGGCTACAGGCTGCCCTGACCGAGGCCACTGCCGCCAAGCCGGCTTGCCACGAGATGGATGAACACTGGGTCGACCGGCCCATGCACCGGATAGGGGGTTAGGAGATGGAACTGACGCATATCAATGCCGAGGGCAGGGCGCGGATGGTTGATGTCTCCGGCAAGGAGATCACCGCCCGGACCGCCACTGCGCGGGGATTGGTGAGAGCCCGCCTCGAGACCGTGGAGCGCATTCGAAACGGTGGCATCGCCAAGGGTGATGTGCTGGCTGTGGCCCAGGTCGCCGGAATCATGGCGGCCAAAGGGACGCACCAGCTGATCCCCATGTGCCACCCGCTGCTCCTGGAGGGAGTTGACCTCTCCTTCAGCACCGATCCAGAGCGGGGGCTGGTGGAGATCGAGGCGGTAGTCCGGACCACCGGCAAGACCGGGGCCGAGATGGAGGCGCTGACCGCGGTGAGCGTGGCTGCCTTGACCATCTACGATATGTGCAAGGCCATCGACCGGGAGATGACCATTGACGCCATCCGACTGGTGGAGAAGAGCGGCGGCAAGAGCGGTCACTTCCGGCGGGAGGAGGAGCAGAGATGAAGGGCAAGATTGTGGCGGTCTGCAGCAGCGAGAACAAGGGGGAGCGCAAGAAGAACATCGGCCGGGGGCGGCTGATCCCCCGCCACGGCCTGGAGGGGGATGCCCACGCCGGCCCCTGGCACCGCCAGGTCAGCCTGTTGGCCCAGGAGAGCATCGACAAGATGGTCGCCGCCGGGCTCCAAGTAGGTCCCGGTGACTTCGCCGAGAACCTGACCACCCAGGGGATTTCCTTGGTCGACCTCCCCATCGGCACCCGGCTGCGCTTCGCCAGCGGCGCCCTGGGCGAAGTGACCCAGATCGGTAAAGAGTGCCACACCCGCTGCGCCATCTACCACCAGGCCGGCGACTGCGTGATGCCCAGAGAGGGGATCTTCATCAAGATCATCAAAGGCGGCGAAGTGGCACTGGGCGATAGCTTCGAGGTGACCGGTGCCTTCACCGCGCTGGTGATCACTGCCTCGGACAAAGGCTCCCGCGGCCAGCGGGAGGATGTCAGTGGGCCAACCCTGGCCCGGCGCCTGGAGGAGCTGGGGCTGGCGGTGCTGGGGGTGAAGGTGGTCCCGGACGAGCGGCGCCATCTGGAGGAGGCGCTCATCGAGGCCTGCGACGAGGGGGGGACCGATTTGGTGCTGACCACCGGCGGCACCGGACTGTCGCCGCGGGATGTGACCCCCGAGGCCACGCTGGCCGTCATCCAGCGGCCGGTACCGGGGATCTCCGAGGCGATCCGGGCGGCCAGTATGCAGATTACCCCGCTGGCTATGCTGACCCGGGGCGTGGCCGGAATCCGGGGCAACAGCCTTATCATCAACCTGCCGGGCAGCGTCAAGGCGGTGCAGGAGTGCCTGGCGGTGATTGAACCGGTCCTGCCGCACGCGCTGGAGAAGGTGCGCGGCGCGGGCGGGGATTGCGGGCGAAGTTAGGGTGCTAGCGCAGTAGCTTTCTGAGGCCAGGTGCCGCCCTTTTTCGTTGGCGGCGTCGCCCTTTGCCGGCCGCCGAGTTGACGCTCCTTCTGGGCAGACTATACAATAGGGAAAACAGAGACAGCGGGGGGAGCAAGCGTGGAGGACTTCGTCCATCGGGAACTGATCACAGAGGAGCAGATTCAGCAGCGCTGCCGGGAACTCGGAGAGCAGATCTCCCGGGAGTACGCCGGGAAAGAGATCCATCTGATCTCCATCCTCAAAGGGGCCTTCATGTTCCTGGCCGATCTGGCCCGCCACATCAGCATCCCGACGTCGGTGGATTTCATGGCCGTCTCCAGCTACGGGGCGAGCACCAAGTCCTCGGGGGTGGTGCGGATTCTCAAAGACCTGGACGAGAGCATTGAGGGCAAGCATGTAATCATCGTCGAGGATATCGTCGACACCGGACTGACCCTGAACTATCTCCGGGAGACCCTCAAGGGGCGCAACCCGGCCAGCCTCAAGATTTGCGCCTTCCTGGACAAGCCCAGCCGGCGCAAGGTGGAGGTGCCGGTGGATTACATCGGCTATGAGGTCCCCGACGAGTTCGTGGTCGGCTATGGCCTCGACTACCAGCAGCTCTACCGGAACATCCCGTACATCTTTGTGCTCAAACCTGAGGTCCACAGTAAGTGATTCTTGCTGCCCCAGGAGCGCGGTCCGCTTCTGGGGTTTGCTTTGCACAAATTCCAAAAAAATGTTCGGGTTTAGGTTGACCAGAACGCCTTCTGCCTGTTACGATTAGGCCATAGACCGCAGACTATCCGAACATTATAACGGAGTTGCCCCATAATAGTACGGATATTTTCTAAGGGGGAAGAGGATGAACCACGAACTCACCTTAGTTATTGACTTCGGCGCTCAGTACAGCCAACTTATCGCCAGACGAGTGCGGGAGTGCAGCGTCTACTCCGAGATCGTCCCCTACACCGCCTCGGCTGAGGAGATCATCGGCCGCCAGCCCAAGGCGATCATCCTCTCCGGCGGCCCGGCCAGCGTCTACGCCGAGGGCGCCCCCCGCATCGACCCGGCCATCTTCGAGGCCGGCATCCCCATCCTGGGTATCTGCTATGGCATGCAACTGACCAGCCACCTTCTGGGGGGCCAAGTCACCCGCGCCGGGCGGCGGGAATACGGCTTCGCCCAGATGCAGGCTGAGGCCTGTCCCCTCTTCGACCAGTTCGGCCAGGAACTGCAGGTCTGGATGAGCCACGGTGATGCTGTCCACCAGCTGCCCCCGGGCTTTGTGTCCATCGGCCGGACCGATAACGCCCCGGTGGCGGCCATGGCCCACTTCGAGAAGCAGATCTACGGCGTCCAGTTCCACCCCGAGGTGGCCCATACCCGGCGCGGGACCGAGATCATCCGCAACTTCCTCTACCGGGTGGCCGGCTGCCGCGGCGACTGGACCATTGCCTCCTTCATTGACGAAGCAGTAGCCCGCATTCGGGCCCAGGTGGGCGGGGGGCGGGCCATCTGCGGCCTCTCCGGCGGAGTTGATTCCTCGGTGGCCGCCGCCCTGGTCCACTGGGCCATCGGCGATAACCTGACCTGCATTTTCGTGGACCACGGCCTGCTGCGCCAGGGCGAGGTCGAGCAGGTGGTCGAGACCTTCGGCCACCACCTGGGGGTGCGCCTGGTCCACGTCGACGCCGCTCGGCGATTCCTAGGGCAGCTAGCCGGAGTGGCCGACCCGGAGAGAAAGCGCAAGATCATCGGCAACGAGTTCATCCGGGTCTTCGAGGAAGAGGCGGCTAAGGTGGGCGACGCCCGCTTCCTGGTCCAGGGGACTATCTACCCCGATGTCGTGGAGAGCGGCACCGCCACCGCGGCCACCATCAAGACCCACCATAATGTGGGCGGCCTCCCCGAGGACATGGTGCTGGAGCTGGTCGAGCCCTTGCGCGAGCTGTTCAAGGACGAGGTGCGGGCGGTCGGGCGCCAGCTGGGCCTACCCGAGGAGATGGTGGGGCGCCATCCCTTCCCCGGGCCGGGGCTGGCCATCCGGGTCATCGGTGAAATCACCGGCGAGAAGCTGGAGATCCTGCGGGCGGCTGACCACATCTTCATCTCCGAACTGCGCCAGGCCGGGCTCTACGACCAGGTTTGGCAGGCCTTCGCTGTGCTGACCGATACCCGCAGCGTCGGGGTGATGGGCGATGAGCGGACTTACGGCTGGACCATCGCCCTGCGGGCGGTGGAGAGCTCAGATGCGATGACGGCCGACTGGTCCCGGTTGCCTTACGAGTTCCTGGGGCGGGTGAGCAACCGCATCGTCAACGAAGTGGCCGGGGTGAACCGGGTGGTGTATGACATCACTTCCAAGCCACCGGCGACCATTGAGTGGGAGTGATAAGGCCAGCATTAATGATCACAGTTCAACAGGCAGACTGACGAAGTCAATTGGGCCCAATCCTATGGGACCCTTTTTCATTTTCCCGGATTTTTAGACAGGAAATAAACCATACATGGCGAATTATGGTAGAGACAGCTGATTCTGTGAAAAGGAAAGTCCATCAGAAAGAGGGTATGACGATGGGCAATCGGTTCCCGGATTTCACCTCCCCATAAGCAACGGCCCAAAGCCCACTAGGCCAGCTTGCAGGAACGAGCCGATGCTACCGGCCTGCCGGTGATGAGCATCCAGTACCAGTTGCTGACCTCCTGTCTGAACAACGGTCGCAACTCTCACCTTCACTTATCTGTCACCTTGCTACCCAGGAGTTCTTCTACAAGGGGCACTGCCCTAAGAGAGTTATAACCTGTATCGGAACCCTAGGCAAGCCAGGAATACCCAGACCCAGTTGTGATTCGGGTCCCGTCTTCTTTGGAGGAATACGAGATAAGCGAACCACAGGTCGAGTTCATTCGGCATAACGAGAATCTCACCTGCAGTGTCACTGACGGTCAGACCGGTGAGCGGTATGTCCTGCGGGTCCATCAGCCAATAGAGGGATTTGCCGCCACCGCCCAGCACTCGCATGAGGCATTGGAGGCCGAGCTTCAGTTCATGGAGGTCCTCGGTCAGGGCACCCAGCGCCCGGTCAGGAACCGGGCTGGTCGCTGATCTCCCAGGTCAGCCCGTCGGAGGGGGCAGACAGTCTGTGCCACCCTCTTGAACTGGATCGAGGGGCAGACCATGAGCCACAAGGATCCCCGGTGGGTAGACTAGACCTAACCGGAATCATGGTCGCCAAGATGCACAGCTTCGTCGCCAGGTGGCACGAGGGGAGCAATCTGCAGAGACACCGATACGATGCCGCCAGGCTGAACCGGGTTATCGATAGTCTGGTGGATGGCACCGAGTTGGGGATCATCACCCGGGAGCAGTACGCTACCGTCCGGGCCGGCGGGGAGCGTAGGCCTTCTTCGTGATGACAATCCTGCTATTCATGAGTACCCATCTGCGGAATCCCAAGGTGAAGGAATGGTTCACCCGCCGGATGCAGCCGATCTGCGATGATTATCTGGTGCCAATGTTGAAGGATGAGGGGTTTTACGAGAGAATTTGATGTAAAGCTGTCAACGGACTGTGAAAATGTCACCCCTTTGGTGCCGAAATGGGACTGAGAAAATGTCCCCCGGTCAGTCGCTGGAATGGTAGAATAGATCAGCCGGATCTTTCCTGTG